>CAYFLR010000001.1:0-467 GCA_964343805.1 uncultured bacterium
GCATCGATTCCAGTTTCGGATGCAGGGTTAATCCAGTCACACATCATGGAGGCACTCATGCCACCCTAGTCGGAAACAGTTCCAGGATCTACTGTCGCATCATCAGGCGTTCCACTGATAAAGAGTTGAACATGATGCCCAGCTCCTTTAGCGAGCGCCATTGGTCCGGTGGTACCGGAAATAGCGGGCCAGCTTTTACCTAAAGCATCGGTAAAGGCTGCTGCGGTCGCTGTAATTTCAGGGGTGGTACCAGTGGCATCAAAAAGACAGAATTCTCCGGGATAGAGAATATTTCCGGCCACTACATCAAAGTTATCTACCTGCTGGCCGCTGGATTTTTGGGGGTTATTAAAGTAATCAAAGTAAGAGAGGCTCTCCACTTCAAGAATTTTGTTGGTGGTGGCATGGTAGGCATTACCGTAAGGATTATCGGCATTGATGATGTTAAATGTGAGTTGCACATTTCC
>CAYFLR010000001.1:477-22086 GCA_964343805.1 uncultured bacterium
TGATAATTCTTCACCGGGTTATCATCCCAGTCCGCCACTACAAAGTCCACGTCCATACATCCACCTACCGCTAAGGCTTCGGTGGTGATGTCAATATCGTAAGCTTCTCCGTTGCTGATGAGGATGTCCCCTGATTCACCTCTGGACAATTCTCCCTGATCATCATCCATTACAAAGTGAGCTTTACCCGCTTTCTTTGGCGAGAAGGTAATGGAGGTGGAAGCGGTATTGGTGGAGAGGTTGGTGGGGTAAGACATAATATCGGTAGCTGAAATTTCTACATTACTTTCATTAAAAGCTTTACCTGACCAGAGAGCGGGTCTATCCGCTACATAGTTACCACCGGTGTCGATGGATACACTATAAAGGGTGATGGATTTTTGAAAGTAGTTGTTGTTGGCATTATCGAAAACTGGCACTTGGCCATCTAAATAGCCATCTGCAGTGATATTAAAAGAGTTAACTAAATTAACCTTAGGGTATCCAGGCTCACCAAAGGTTCCAGGTCCACCACTACCAGATGCGATCCTAAACTCATTGGCTACACCGCGGTTTACGGTGACATTTGTTGCAAAAGTTCCACTGAGAGCCTCCGATTTATCTTGAACAGTAATCGCGGGAGTCTCATCGGCATTAACAAATTTATAACTAACCGGTGTTTCACACACACCATTTATGAAGGTACATTCGTAATCACCCTTAGTGAGGGTGGGGTTGTATCCCGCCCAACTGGCGGTGGCATTGTGATCTATAACCACTGTATTGGTTCCATTTCCGCCTTTATAATTCGCAACGATAGCATTTCCATCATCCACTGCGGCAATGATTAGACCAAAAAGGGCATTGGGTGTTTCTACGTTATTGTGAGTGGTTCTGACGGAATAACCTGATACTGTTCCACCCTCTACAGTTATTAATCCGGTGTTGTAGGGATCTACAGATCCCGACTCAAGTATAGCATTTATAGTCACACTTCCTGAACCTGAAGAGCGAGGTCTAAATAGGGTATAAAGGGCTCCCGATGCGGACATACTTCCGGGGGATAGAATATCAGCCCCTGATTCTAATGGGTTTTGAGGGAAGGAGGTGGAGAAGACAGCTGCAATATTAGGAATATAGTTTAATTCTGCATCATAGGCGGCCACAAACATATCAAGGTCGGCATTGGTGTTGGTATTAAAAGCGGTATTATAATCATTTCCATGACCAAGGTTGGCATCTCTAATTTTTACTGAGGCAATTGGTCCGGTGGCCACGGTGAGAGTGATCTCTCCAGCAGTCAGGCCGGCACTGGTTACATGCACCTTGGGAGTGGTGTCGTTGTTAGCATAGCTTCCGGTGGCATTGGGAAGTTTAAACTCTTGAGGACTTACATATTTACCACTGGTGATAGTAATAGTTTCAGTAGTAGGATCGGGCAGTTCTGGAGCGCTTGGCTTGATGGAGCTACTTGCTCCACTAGTTGACCAGGTCACCGTGATGTCTTCATTGTAGAGAATGGTTTGGTTTCCATGAAGGTCTTGAACAGTGAAGTCGAGACCAAATGTTTCGGTGGCAGTGACGGTTTCGTTATCTGTTACTCTCAATTCGATTTGAGCAGGTACACCTGGGTAGATGGTCATAGGAACAGCTGCGGTCATAGCCCCACAGGTGAGAGTTAAACGTCCGGTGGTATTGGCCCATTGAGGTTTCCACTTAATAAAGTTGACATCTGTCCCCAAGGTGATGCTGGTTTGCTCATAATCAGCCGGGGTGGTGGAGGTGGTAAAGGGGTTTCGACCTACGGTCATATGCCCTTGCCAATCACAGCTGGCTAAATTCTTAAAATTACCGGCTTTATCTACGGCCACCGCGGTGATGGTTCGTTCATTAATAATATCTCGTCCCTCTTTGGTGAGGGCCGGTCGTTTGTTTTCAAAAGGATAACAGGTATCGTTAGAAGTTTCTTCGGTTGGATCGATCCATTTACACATCACCGAAGCAGTTAAATCGGCAGATCCAGAAATGATGGTAGGAGGATTTGCGGCAGAGTCTTCTGCCAATTCAGAGATAAAAAGTTGGATATGGTCAGCCGTAGTTCCTATATTAATAGGTATGGTATTACTGGTTCCTTCAAAGCCGAGCCACTCTCTGCCATCTTCATCAGTGAAGGTGGAAGAGGTCATTTTAAGTTGAGGCTCTTGTCCGGCAATGAGGGTGGCGTCATAAAGACAGACCTTACCGGGATATTGAATCACACCTTGAACGGCAATAAAGTTATCTGTTTTTGTTCCACCGGTGCGAGTGGCATTTCCATAATAACGGTAATGGCCACGGTAGCGAACTTCTAGTAGATTATTGGTGGCACCATCGTAGAGAGCGCCATAAGGAGAATCTGCTTCGAGAATATCTAAAGTGACAGGGACTGTGGTATTTAAACTGGTTACAGTATTATTATTAAAGTCTTTGGCAGTGAAAGAAGCATCAAAACAGACTCCTGCCGTCACTGCGGCATTATTATTGGCAATCACCTCAAAGTGATCTGCCTCTCCATGGGTGATAGTGATATTATCTGTGGTATAGGAGGTGAGAGCAGGGGTGTTATTGGGATCTGTGATGGTGATTTTAGCAATTCCTACTTTTTTAGGGGTGAAGGTCATTAAGATGGTATTGGAGTCAGAAGACATATTGCCAGAAGACATAATGTCGGTATTGCTAATAGGATTGCTATCGCTATCAAAAGCGGCGCCTGCCCAATTGGCATTCACTTCATTTTTATAGTTACCACCGGCATCCACTGCCGCAGCATAAAAGTTAATTGTTTTCTTATCTACAAATGGTTGGGTGGTGTAATTAATGGTTTCTCCAGGAAGATATCCATCGGCAGTGAGGGTGAAAGTCTTTACTACCTTGGCCAGAGGATACCCATTATCGGTGGGCGCACCAGGTCCACCCGATTTGTCCATTACTACGAGGGCGGCTGCGGGGCCTTTATCTACGTTCACTGCTGTGACATAAGCGCCAGTGATGGCGTTAGAAGGATCACTGATAAAGAAAGAGAAGGTTTCATCTGCATTCACTGCGGTGAAAGCGGTTGTGGTACAAACTCCATCAATAAACTCACAAAAGATGCTGCCTGTAGGCATGGTCGGAGTATTCCCTGCCCAACTATTGGTGGCATCACTGGTAATACTTATTTCATAGGAGCTTTGATCAAAGCTTTCTACCACGTTATTAAAACTATCAAGGGCTTTGATGGTTAGGGTAAAGGGCACATTGGCCGTTTCCGTATTATTATTTTCTGTGACTAGAAGGAGTTTTACAGCAGCTGAAGAATTGACCGTAATTGTTCCACTGGTATAGGCCGGTGCGGATGAATGGGTTCCAGTTGGAGTAATGGTGATGGTTCCTGTACCGGCAACCTTAGGGGTCAGAGTACTAAATAGAGCGCCAGGGTCAACAGTCGTCGAGTCAGCTAGTAGATCTGTTCCAGTCCATGAGGGATTTTGTGGTAAAGTGGTGGAGAATATGGCCATCACATTGGGTATATAGTTGAGGTTATCATCATAACCGGTGACGTAGAGAGTTTTAGAATCGTCGGTGGGAATCGAGAAGCTTCCAATTTGAGTCCCTTCTCCATTGTCCGCATCTTTGATCATCACTTCAGCTATAGGGCCAGCGATAGATTCAATATGCACAACACCGTCATTAAATCCACCCGTCACTGTCAGCGTGGGGTCGGTGTCATTTTGCGAGAAAGCACCGGTGGCGTTAGGAAGATGGAAAAAGTCATTAGCGGTTTTATATTCCCCTGCTTCGAATAACACACTGATAGGAGCCATGGGTTGGGGCTTAAACTGAGTGCCATCGGCGGCATTAGAAACCGTGGAAGAACCGAGTACTTCCCATGTGAAGTCAATACTCTCGGTGCTGTTATACATAATAGTACGGTTATTGAACTGGTCTTGAATTTGAACTATTACTCCAAAAGGCTCTATAACAGAGACTTCATTGGTCTCATTGACAATGATACTGAAGTGATGAGGAGGACCAGGGTAGATATAGGTGGGCATGAGGGCTTCCAGGACCAGGGCATCCCCGTCATCATAACCAGTACAGTCTTCCAGTTTAACTGTTGCACTTAAATTGGCCGCACTGGGTGTCCAAGTCATATAATTTTGTTTGCCACCGAGTGTCGATCCATAGGGGTTATCTCCCTCTTCCACTTGGCGAACCCAGTTACATTCCACGCGATCAATGAAGTTTCCTCCACGGTCCACCACTGCACTGTAAAACGTCCGAACATGGGTCAAGTCTCGACCTTGATTGGCAGGGTCTACCGGTTTATTTTCCCAAGGCTCACAGGTGTAAGGTTGGCCTGGATTTTCTTCATCGTCAATCCAGTCACACATTTTTGCAGCTGAGAGACCTCCAGAGCCTTTATCTGAACCTGAGAGTTCTCCCACATTGATATCAGCATCATCAGGATGGTTGGAAATATAAAATTGAAGGTGATGGGCAGGGCCTAGGGCTAATGGAATATCTAATCCACCCTCTAAAGCGGGCCAGGTGATTCCATTTTGATCAGTAAAACTGCTCGCGTTTATAGTAATGCGTGGGTCAGAGATAGTGGTGGCATCATATAAACAGACATTTCCTGGGTAGAGTATAAGACCTGCAGCTGCTTCGAAGGTAGAATTCTTTACACCACCGGTTCTACCAGGGTTGCCTGGATAGCGAAAATGTCCAAAACCGTTAACCTCTAGTAGGTTATTGGTGGTGGCATGATAAGGTTGTCCATAGGGTGTATCGGCATTCAGGATATTTAAACTCACAGGGACAGAGCCTTCATAAGAGGTCACGATATTTGACTCAATATCCTTGACGGTAAAATTAACATTGAAACAGACTCCCGGTACTTTGGGATCTGCATTTTGGGTTTCCACCAAAATATTATTCGCCTGACCATGATTAATAGTAATGAACCCAGTTTCATAAAATTGGAGATTTCGCCCGGTGTCAGCATCGGTAATACGCAGTTTTGCTCGGCCTGATTTTTTTGGATCAAATTCCATTATGGATGTGGGATTGGCGGTAGTTAAGTTAACTGCTGAAGCAATGAGATAGGCATTTATTTGGTTGCCATCTGCATCATAAGCCTTTCCTGTCCAGTTTACATTGGTATCAGATAAGTAGTTTCCGGCTTCATCAATAATGGATGCATAAAAGTTAACTTTTTTCTGCGCCACATCGGGAGGAGTGGTATAAACTAAGGTTTCACCTGGTAAATATCCATCGGTGGTGAATACAGTGTCATTTCTAATGATGTTTACTAAGGGAAAATCAGCATTGGTGGGATCACCTGGGCCACCGGCACCATCAGTGACAACGAGTCCCCAGGGGACACCCTTGGAAACAATCAACTGACGACCAAAAACACCAGGGATATTATTGGAAACATCTCTAACAAAAATGGTAGTCGGAATATCTGCTTTGGTCAAGGTTATTAGAGCAGGAGTTTCACAGACACCCGCCACAAAGTGACAGTTTACGATACTTTTTCCTGAGGGAGCCACACCAGCCCAACTGGCTACACCATTGTGGTCAATTTCCACATCATTGTAGCCATCCCCATCTAAATAATCAGTCACAATGTTGTTTTTTCCATCGAGCGATTTAATTCTTAAACCAAAAGAAACCAGCGCCGTCTCTTCATTGGCGGGGTCAGAAAGAGTTTCCACATAGTATTTATTCATACCGATGGCTTGAATGTCTATAGAGGGAGTCTGGGCCGCTTGAATATTAGGGTCAAGTGGAGATGCAATAATTACACCGTTACCGGGATCTTTGGGAGCAATCAGGGTTTTTGGTCCTACTGGCATACGGACATAGTTTTTAATTATTCCTGTGGCAGTCCAAAGACAGTTGACATTACCGGTGTAGTTTCCTTCCGCATCATAACCACTGGCAAAAAACTCTTTCATCTCTTGAGTAGAGACAACGAGGGTGTTTGGAAATGCGGGAATGGCATCTCCTTCTCCTTTATCCTTATTCTCAATCACTGTGTAGGAAGGTTTACCCGGCTTAATATAGATAAGGTGAGACATGGACTCTGTGGCTTTGGATTCTGAAGTCGCATCGGAACGAACAATAATACGGGGATTGTTGGACGAATTAGGAATATAGAAATGATCATCCTCTGCATCTCCAATTCGAGCGACTCCTCCTCTGAATACATATTCTTTGTTTACTGGAACACGAGGATCGTTCCCTTGCAGGGAAGAGGTGGTACCTAAAACCTCAAATCGGAGGTAAAGAGTTTCATTCATCAAGAATTTATGATTGTTTTTAGCGTCTTTCGCCACCAGATCAATATAAAAGTGCTCAGTGGCTGACTCTTCATTTCTATTCTTAGTGATGATATCAAAATGGTGGAGTTCTCCTGGTTTAATTTCAAATCCCACCTCTTTGGAAAAGCCATCTTTCGTTGTGAAGGTGATAACCCCTGATCCCACTCGTTGGGTGTCAATCTCGATTCCTTTGCCCTCATAAATAGATTTGACACGGTTAGAAAGAGGGTATTTGGCTTGAAAAGTCACTTCGGGGTTCTCTAAAAAGTTGCCCCCTTCATCCAACAGGGCCACCCAGTATTTTTGAGTGAGCGCACTGGCTTCCAGTTTAAGGCAGTTATTCTCTAGTTCGTCCAATTCACAGACCCAATCTCCTTTTTCCTTTTCGGCGGTAGAAAGCATAATGTATCCAGGAGGTGTACTCGCCACTTTAATGGGATCACTGATCCCGATTACGTTGGCAAGAATTTCAGTGGCGGGCATTTCTACTTTGATACGAGGCTCCACCTCAGTGGTATCGTAGAGACAGGCGGATTCATTAGGAACCAGGACTCCAGAGAAGAAAGTCATCTCAGCGGTGACGCTGGCGTCTAACACAACCTGACCAGATTGAAAATGGGGTTTCTTTACTAGATCTATCTCCCCTAATGTGCTGACACTCTTAGCATTGATCAGTGTGAGAGTCACTTCACGTTTGCCATCATAGGAAGAAATAGGGTTTTTATATTTATCTTGCAAAGTTATTGAGAGAGAGAAGCAGTTATTCGCCGTCTCTTTGAACTTATTTTCCGTGGTGATTTCCACTTGGTAATAGGAACCATGAGTGACCTTAATTTTTGGTGATTCTCCTTCTTTACCGGCAAATTTAGCGGTGATAGTTCCATCACCAGCTTTTCGAGGTTTGAAAATGGTAAAAGAGCTATTCTTTTTTGGGTCAAGGCGTCCTTTTGCAACCTCTTTTCCTGACCATTCTGCATTATCAGCTACCTTGAGGAAGTTTCCCCCAAAATCTACAGCCACTGCATAAAGCTCCAGCTCTTCATCGGCCGATATTTCTATGATTTTTGGAGGCTTTTGAAAAACCGCCTCACTAGGAGGATTTAAAACAATGGCGGTGGTGTAAGGCTTATTCACATCTCCTTTTTTTACTTTAATAGGAACATTGGAGACTCCCTGCATAAGGCTGTTGGTCCCATCAGCTCTAGGAATGGTCACCGACTGCAAAGTGAAGGTGGGAATTTCTAAGGCGTTAGTGAGCACATAGTCCGCTTCAGTGGTACAAACTCCATCTACAAATTCACATTGGATCGAGGAGGGAACAATATATTCATACCCTGCCCAGGAGCGAGTGGCAGCGAATTGGAACATGAGATTAACCGTCTCTTTGAAGCTGGTTACTGGAAAACCTCCCTTATCAACGGCGGTTATGGTCAAGGCAAACTTTTCACCAGCTATTTCTTCCATGTTGTTGGTGGTGTTAACATGAAAACCAAAAGCCTCAGAAGAGGCAGTGGTGGCCAGTTCTATTTCAGTAAGCACACCATCCACTTCTGGGACTGTAACTTGAACTACAACTTTCACGTTGTATTGATTTCCAGCAATAACTACTGCTTTTGCCACACCTTCATCATTTGTTTCAGTATCATGAGGTCCGATATAACTAGGGGTTGCTCTATTATTGGCTGCTCCAGTTGATTCATTGACACTCTTATCAATGGCTGTGAATTTTACGGCTACATTGGGTATTGGGTTTCCTTCTACATCGGTTAGTCTTACTACGATTGGTTCGGTAAATTGTTGTTGTGGTTTGGCTGCGGGTTGAGAGTCTCCTGAAACGACCTGAAAACTCAAGCTGGACTCATTGTCACTTTCTAAGTCTTCACCCTCTTTGGCGCAGGAATTTAAGAAAACTGTAATAAATATGAGACTAAACAGTAATTTAGTCCATAAATGCAGGTGTTTATGCGTAAAAATCATGGAGCAATCCCAATAAAAATAAAATTTTACCTCATATAAATATGTTCGGTTAATTAAGGACGGATATTAACTATTATATAGAATACTTTTTTTACCTGCCTAATATCAGTGGGTTATAATTTTTTTTGGAGGGGTATTTTTGTGGGAAAAAAGTTCGAAAATTACTTTAATTATTTTTTTACTAAAGTGGTTATTTGGCTCAATAAACTGGACATTAAATTATTTTGCTCTTGATGGAGTTGATTTTGATTTTGCAGCTCCACCGTCATTCGTTGAATAGAACGAATTAATTCATTTACGTCGCCACCACCTTCTCCGGTAAGAGCCATATTAGCAGCAGCTACATTTTCTTGAATAACTGGTTCTAAGCTATCTTCTGTTTGAACTCGGGCAGCGGCCACCACCTCGAACGGATCATCCTCATCTGCTCCGCCACCAGGACTGCTCTCATCTTCATCTGATTCTCCATCAAATCCGTAGAAAGCGTTGGAGCTAAAAAGGTTCATTAATTCTTCAAATGCGTCCATGAAATATCCGGGATGTTAAAAAGTCAATGCTTCTAGATAATTGTACCAGGGTCAGTGGTTAAAATGCAATTATAAATGGAATTACAAGGAATTAACACTAACCTTATAAGAATCCTGACAAGAGGTGCTCCCCGTGTCTGTTGATCTCAACAAAAGTATTGGGGCGGAGCAAAATTTATAATAATTTTATATGGTTAAAAATATTTCTTTTTACTTGGTTTTACCTTGATAATTTGCTAACAACGGTCTAGCGGTTATTCTACGGAAGGAATTTTTTATGATCCCTCATAAACCCAGAAAATACCTCAAAAGTAAACCCCATCATATTGCCATAAAAACGGTTGTTAAAGGGGTGAATTTTAATCATCCTACCCTACAAAAGAGGATAGTTCATTTACTGAACTTGCTTTCACGAAGGTCGGGCATTGCCTTATCTGCTTATTGCATTCTCTCAAATCACATTCATCTCATTGTCCAGTTCGATAAGGAAACGGATGAAGGAAAACTGGGAAGAGATATGCTATTTGGTGATGCGATGCGTATGTTTAATTCGCAAGTGAGTCGAGCGGTGAATCGTTTTTATAAAAGAAGAGGGAAGTTGTTTCATGATCGATATTGGATGGCCCCTCTTAAAACCGGAACCTACATTCTTAATGGCTTCAGGTATGTTCTTTTTAATGCTCTTAAGCATATAAATGTATCTCCTCAGGTGCGACTGGAGAGTGATTCGAGAACCAGTCTCTATGGGTTTATAAATAAGCTGGTGAATTTAAAGCTGGTAAAATCGACTCGCTATACCTTGCTACGAGGTAGTGATGACTATTATGCCAGAAGCTACTCACAGATTGTGGAAGACATAGTTTTTGTCTAAGTGGAGCAATGGATTTGAAAACTCTAAGAAAGTCTCTCATCATAACTGGTATGGTGCAGGGAGTGGGCTTCAGGCCTTTTATATATAATCTAGCTCGCTCTTTCTCTTTATCAGGCTTTATAAAAAATACCCAAGAGGGCGTATTAGTTGAGGTGGAAGGTTGCAGCGAAAACATTCAGTCTTTTGAAATTGATATTTTAGAGAAGAGACCGGCTCTGGTAGAAGAGTTGGAAATTAACAGTAAATCTATTCCCCCTGCAGATTCCATCAACTTTGAAATCCTAGCAAGCTCCGGAGATAGCAGTACTCATGCGGTGGTTTTACCAGATGCCGTCACTTGCAAAGATTGCCTTCTGGAGGTCTTTGCCAAAGACAATCGACGTTATCTCTATCCCTTTACTAACTGTACCAACTGTGGTCCAAGGTACAGTATTATTAAGAAGATGCCCTATGATCGGCAAAACACCAGTATGGATCAGTTTGAAATGTGTCCTGCTTGTGAAAAGGAATACAAAGATCCTACCGATCGACGATTTCATGCTGAGCCCAATGCCTGCCCTGACTGTGGACCCCAAATGCAATTAACCGATCCTAGGGGCAAGATCTTATTAGAAAGGCATTCAGCACTAATGGAGGCGGTGAAACTTTTAAAAGAGGGGAAGGTGATTGCCTTAAAGGGATTAGGTGGCTTTCAGCTGTTGGTGGATGCTACCTGTGATAAGTCTGTCAATTTATTGCGAGAGCGTAAAAACCGTCCATCAAAGCCCTTTGCTCTGATGATGAGAAACCTGCAGGAAATAAAGTCTCATTGTCTTGTGGGGGAGGAGGAGGTAAAAAACCTAACCTCTTCTATTGGACCTATCGTCCTTTTGGAAAAGCGATCCTCTTCCACACATAGTAAACCAATCTCTTCTTTGGTGGCCCCCTCTAACTCTTGTCTAGGGGTTATGCTTCCCACCACTCCTTTGCACCATATCTTACTTTCTGAATTTGCAGGGCCTTTGGTGGTAACCAGTGGAAACCCTTCGGGAGACCCTATCTGTACAAGTGAACGGGAGGCGTTAAAAAAACTACAGTCCGTGGTTGATTTTTTCTTGATTCATAACCGTTCAATTGTTAACCATGTGGACGATTCGATTGTGAAAATCATTGGCAAGGAGCGAATGATTCTGCGTAGAGCCCGCGGTTTTGCTTTGAGGCCGTTTAAAGGGTTTAAAAAGATGCCTCCGACTCTGGCTCTGGGGGCTGATTTAAAAAATACCATCGCTGTAACTCAGGGAAGAAACATTATTCTTAGTCCATATATTGGCAATCTGCAAAGTGCCGAATCACTTCAGGTAAGAGATGGCTTAATAGAGCGGTTTAAGCGTTATTTTGCTATGGATGAAGTATCCACTCTAGGTGATTTACATCCCACTTATAATAGTCATCAGCATTTAGACTGTTCCGAACTAGATCAGATTCAACATCACTATGCTCATCTTATGGCCTTATGGGCAGAAAATCCCACAGAAGAGGAGGGGCTTGGGGTGGTTTGGGATGGTGTAGGTTATGGTCCTGATCAAACTGTATGGGGGAGTGAATTTTTCCTATTTGACCCACTTTCCAAAGAGGGGGGAAAAGATACTCGCATTGCCTCTTTATCCCCCTTTAGACTTATCGGTGGGGATCAGGCCAGTTTTGATCCCAAAAGATCAGCCTTGGCTATTTTGTACGAGGTCTATAAAGATCAAGTCTTCGAGCCAGGTTTTTTACCTCCTGCAATTAGTTTTCCTTCTCAGAAACTTTCTACTTTCCAGCAGATGATCACTCGTCAGCTCAACTCTCCCCTTACTTCAAGTATGGGACGTCTCTTTGATGGTGTTTCGGCTTTGTTGGGGATTGGCTTAGAAAATAGTTTTGAGGGAGAAGCCGCTATGAAATTGCAATATCAAGCAGAGTTAGCTGAATCCACTTCCCTCACCAGTTACCCTTTTCATTTGCAAGAACAGCTAGGTCAGTCTCCACAAATTCTCATTGACTGGCATCCTATGGTGAAGGCAATGATGGAGGAGGTAAACGAAAACCGTTCACCTGCTGGTATGGCATTTCGTTTTCATCTCACCCTTGCAAAAATGGTGGTAAAACTTTCCCAAAAATTGAATCAAAAACAGCTCTTCCTCACCGGAGGATGCTTTCAAAATAGTTTATTATTACAGATGGTTATTCAGCAATTACAGGATGTTGGAGCCCATGCCCATTGGCCAAAAAAATTTCCTCCGAATGATGGAGGTATTTCGCTTGGGCAAATCATAGCAGAGGCTCGCATTTTGTTCTATCAAAGGGAATTAAGTTTAGTGTAAAATGTCTAGACCTGTGTTTTGGATATTTTTTTAAGGAGAGCTTTTATCAATAAATAGTCATTTAAGATTTAGTAAACCAATGGAAGGAACTGAAGATGACAAAAGAACAAAATTATTTAACGTTAGATGGAAATGAAGCGGTTGCTCATGTTGCTTATCGAGTGAATGAGGTTATTGCAATCTATCCGATTACACCCTCTTCTCCGATGGGTGAATGGGCTGATGCATGGGCAGCTAAGGAAACCAAAAACATTTGGGGAACAGTCCCAACTGTGGTGGAAATGCAAAGTGAAGGGGGGGCAGCAGGTGCTGTTCATGGCTCCTTACAAGCAGGTTCCATGACCACCACTTTCACTGCTTCTCAAGGTCTCCTGTTGATGATTCCAAACATGTACAAAATTGCAGGTGAATTGACTCCTACAGTTTTCCACGTGGCAGCTCGTTCTATCGCTGCACAAGGTCTTTCAATTTTTGGCGACCACAGTGATGTGATGTCAGCAAGACAAACTGGGTGGGCTTCTCTTTGTTCTGCTTCAGTTCAAGAAGCAATGGACTTTGCTCTAATTTCACAAAGAGCAACCTTGGCCTCTCGCATTCCTTTTATTCACTTTTTTGATGGTTTTAGAACCTCACATGAAGTTTCAAAAGTATCTGTTTTGAGTGATGAAGATATTAGATCCATGATTGATGATAGCTATATCCAAGCTCATCGTGATCGTTCTCTCTGCCCTGATCATCCAGTGATTCGTGGTACTGCTCAAAACCCAGATGCCTATTTTCAAGCTCGCGAAACGGTGAACCCATTTTATGTAGAGTGTGCTAATCATGTGGAAGAAGCCATGGAGCAATTTGGCAAAATGGTGGGAAGAAACTACAAACTCTATGAATACCATGGTGCTGAAAAACCAGATCGTTTAATCATTATGATGGGATCTGGCTGTGAGACTGCTCATGAAAATGGTGAGAACGTAGGTCTTATTAAAGTTCGTCTCTTTAGACCTTTTGATATGAAGCGTTTTGTTGCTTCTATTCCTGCATCGGTAAAAACAATTGCTGTTCTAGATCGTACCAAAGAGCCTGGTAGCAGTGGTGAGCCACTTTATTTAGATTGTTTAAATGCCATTCATGAAGGCATCAATGATGGAACAGCAGCCATGTCTACCATGCCAAAAATTTTGGGTGGTCGTTATGGATTGTCTTCCAAAGAATTCACTCCAGCCATGGTTAAAGGTGTTTTTGATCATATCGGTCAAGATAAAGCGAAAAATCATTTTACAGTGGGTATTGAAGATGATGTAAGCAACACCAGTATTAGCTACGATCCTTCTTACTCAACCGCTAGTGATAAAGTGGTAACCGCTATGTTCTACGGACTCGGATCTGATGGAACTGTTGGAGCAAATAAAAACTCCATCAAAATTATTGGTGAGAATACTGAGAATTATGCTCAAGGTTACTTTGTTTATGACTCTAAAAAAGCGGGTGCGGTCACTGTTTCTCACCTTCGTTTTGGAACCGATCCTATTCGCTCTACCTACCTGATCGACAAAGCTCAATTTGTAGCTTGTCATCAAGGGATCTTTTTAGATCGATACGATATGTGGTCTTCTTTGAAAGAGGGAGGAACCTTCCTACTTAATTCTCCAATGCCTACAGATAAAGTTTGGGATACTTTACCCAAAGAATTTCAAACCGCTGTCATTGATAAAAAGCTCGCCCTCTACACCATTGATGCCGACACGGTAGCTAAAGATAGTGGTATGGGTCGAAGAATTAACACTATTATGCAAGTTTGTTTCTTTGCTATTTCTGGTGTGCTTCCCAAAGAGAGAGCCATTGAAGAAATTAAAGAAGCTATCAGAAAAACTTACGGTAAAAAAGGTGATCAAATTGTCGCCATGAACTTAAAAGCGGTAGACAATACTTTAGAACATCTCCATCAGGTAACAGTTCCTGATGCAGTAAGTAGTACAGCTGTGCTGCCTGATGCTGTGAGTAGTGAAGCGCCAGAATTTGTCAGAGATGTATTAGGAAAAATGATGTCGGGTCATGGTGACTCTCTTCCTGTTAGTAGTTTTCCTGTGGATGGAACTTATCCTACTGCCACTACCAAATGGGAAAAGCGTAACCTGGCAGATGAAATTCCAGTTTGGGAATCTGATATCTGTATTCAGTGTGGTAAATGTGCTTTCGTTTGCCCACATGCAGCTATTAGGCTTAAGTCCTATGAGCCAGAGCATTTAGAAAAGAAACCTTCTTCTTTTAAATCTGTTGATTCCACTGCTTGGAAAGGTATGGCCTACACCATTCAGGTGGCCCCTGAAGATTGTACCGGTTGTACTGTTTGTGTGGAAGCTTGTCCTGCCAAAGATAAAAATGATCCAGAAAGAAAAGCTATCAACATGAAAGATCAAGCTCCTATCTTAGAACAAGAAAGAGCCAATTGGGATTTCTTTGAGGACATTCCAGATATGCCTCGTGAGAAAATTAATCCCACTCAAATTCGTCAGCAGCAAGCCCAAAGACCTCTCTTTGAATTCTCTGGCGCTTGTGCGGGTTGTGGTGAAACCGCCTATGTTAAACTCGTAAGTCAGCTTTTTGGTGACCGCACTATGATTGCTAACGCAACGGGTTGTTCTTCTATTTATGGTGGTAACTTACCTACCACTCCATGGAGCCAGGATGCCAAAGGCCGTGGTCCTTCTTGGTCAAATTCTCTTTTTGAAGATAATGCCGAATTTGGTTTAGGTATGCGTATTTCAGTTGATAAACAAACTGAATTGGCGCGTGAGTACTTAACCGAAATGAAGGGTGAAATTGGCTCTCTTGCTGATGATATTTTGAATGCCGATCAAAAAGATGACGCGGGAATTAATGCTCAAAGAGATCGAGTGGATCAGTTAATTGAAAAACTTTCTGGCATTAAAACCGATAAAGCTGAGACCTTAAAAGGAATTGCTAACTATCTGGTTAAAAAGAGCACCTGGATTATGGGTGGTGACGGATGGGCCTATGACATTGGTTATGGTGGTCTTGATCATGTTCTTGCCAGTGGCCGCAATGTGAACATTTTGGTAATGGACACTGAAGTTTATTCCAATACGGGTGGTCAGATGTCCAAAGCAACACCAAGAGCGGCTATCGCAAAATTTGCTGCAGCTGGTAAGCCTGCCAAGAAAAAAGATCTTGGTCTGATCGCCATGAGTTATGGTAATGTCTATGTGGCTTCTGTAGCCATGGGTGCAAAAGATGCCCATACCTTAAAAGCGTTTATCGAAGCAGAAGCTTATGATGGTCCTTCTTTAATCATTGCCTATAGCCATTGTATCGCTCATGGTATTGATCTTAAGAACGGAATGGAGAGTCAAAAAGCGGCGGTTGAAACTGGCCAATGGTTACTCTATCGCTACAATCCAATGTTAGCTGAGCAAGGAAAAAATCCTCTCATTTTGGATTCCAAGAAGCCTAAACGTCCAGTTCAAGAGTATCTTGAGATGGAAAACCGTTTTAGACAACTCACCAAATTGAACCCGGCAAGGTATTTGAACAAGTTCAGATGGACGTGAATGAACGTTTTGAGTATTATGAAAGAATGGCAGCCAAGAAGTAAAACTCTTAATTGCTATTTTAAAGTTTAAACAAAGAGGGCAGTAGGAAAAAAGAAAGGAGAGTCTATGAGTCTGTTACCCATGAATTTTAATTTTAACGGGAACAACTTATTAAGGCTCTTCTTTCTGATCCTACTGCCCCTTTTCTTTTGGCTGGCTTGCAGTGATCCTGCTCCCGTTCCCCGGGCCAAGAAAAAGGAGGATTCCTCACTTAATAATCAAAACAACCAAAAGTTTGTCCCTAAGAAGAAAAACACTAACAGCAATACTAAAGATAAGAAAAAAGAGGAGGAGCCACCTCCTAAAAAAGAAGAGCAAAATAATAATAACACCAAAGAAAAAACCACCACCACCTCTTCTTATGAAGAGTTGCTCAATGTGAAGCAGCCTGAGTTTGGTACCAGTTATGATTTTGGGGATCTGATTTTACTTTCAGGGGTGGATAATGAAATTTATATATACGCTGCAAAGGTTAAAAAAGGAGGCCCTTTGGGTGTACTCACTTTAGAGGGAGAGAATGACTATGTGAAAGGGGTCAACATCATTGGCGGTGATTTAAATAAAGATGATGTGCCGGAGCTTATTACCTTTTTTAGGACCATTACCGGCTGTAACAATAAAGGCAATTTTGATTGCTCCAAAACTCAAGTTAGAATTTATGACGGGGCTGATTTTAAAAGCATGGCAATTAAAATGGCCATGGGGGGCGATCTCGATATGTCCAAAGCGACTATCAATGTGGTACACCCATTTTCTGCCACCACTCCATTTACAGGTGAACCTGTTTTGGCCGTTGGGGATATTGCTGGAACCACAGATGTGGAACTGATTGCGGCCGGAGGAAGTGGTTTAGAGCCAACTCTTGCTTACTATGATTTAACCACCCTTAAAGATAATCCCACAGAGAATTTAGTAAAACTCACCGAAAATGCCGGTTTAACCACCTACGATTATGGAGCCAAAGGGGTGAATATGGCCGTGGGTAAAGTGATTTCTGGGGAGGCTAAAGATCAAGTGGTGATAGGCCCTGGACCAGGTGTCACCGGCATAGGCATCGATGTAAAAGTATTAAAAATCAATGCCAATGATGTGGAAATTTTATCCACCATTGATCCGGGAGAAGTTTTTGAGGATGAACTCAAAGTGGCGGTTTGCAATTTAAATACCACCGCTCTCAAAGAGGTCGTCGTTGCAGGTAAGGTGGGTTCTGGCGGTTTTAATTTGAAAGCCTATAGTTTGGTAAGCCCCGCCAGCCCAGCTATTGTGCTTGAATATGTGAATGCCACCGCTACCGAAACGGTGGTGGATTACCTCACTTGCGCTGATTTCGATGATGATGGCAAAGATGAAATCATCGCTACCACCGGGGGAGTAGTGAAAGTTCTAAAGTTGGGCACTGCTGGAGATTCATTGACCGAAGTTTACTCTCAAAAGCCACTAGAAGATATTAAAGAAAAGTTTTGGCTTTCCACGAGTCCTATGCCATTATAAATTTTCAATCAATTTATTAAGGGGTTCTCAAGGTGGAGATCGCAGTTATAATTCCCGCGTACAATGAAGAAGCAACCATTTCCGAAACGGTGAAATCTTTTCTTACCGCGTTGCCTGAAGCTAAAATTTATGTCATCAATAATGCTTCCACTGATCGGACGGAAGCGCTTGCCAAAGAGTTGTTAGGTCCTTCTTTGGTGATTAATGAACCTAAACCGGGTAAAGCCGATGCGGTGCGCAGAGCCTTTCACGACATTCATGCTGATGTCTATGTGATGGTGGATGCAGATATGACCTATCCAGCGGAAGAAGTTCATAACTTAATAAATCCGATTGTTGCTGGTGATGCCGATATGGTGGTGGGAGACCGACTCTCTTCGGGAGCTTATCAAAAAGAGAATAAACGTCAATTCCATCAGTTTGGTAACCATTTGGTAAGGCAAGTGATCAATGTCTCTTTGGGTTCTCAATTAAACGATGTGATGAGTGGATTTCGGGCTTTTAATCGTAAGTTTGTTAAGCTCTATCCCATTTTATGTCATGGATTTGAAATTGAAACCGATATGACACTGCATGCTGTGCATAAACGATTTCGCATTCTCGAAGTTCCTATTAAATACCAGGATCGTCCCCCAGGCAGTGAGTCAAAACTCAGCACCTTTAAAGATGGCTTTAAAGTTTTATTTATTATTTTTTCCATTTTGAAAGATTATAAACCGCTGACTTTTTTTGGCAGTTTTGCCATCATCTTTTTTCTCCTCGGTCTCTCATTAGGCTTGCCGGTGGTTATTGAATTTATGCATTCTGGTTATATAACAAAAGTTCCCTCTGCCATTTTATCCACCGGGTTGATGATTTTTTCCATTGTGGCCACCTCGGTAGGTCTGATGCTTCATACCGTCACCCGTTTTCATCAGTTGGATTTCGAAAGACAGCTCATGAATTTTGATCAACCCTACAGCAAGTGAGTGTTCCATGTCCTTATCCACCAAAGATTGGAGTGTGATTTTATTTCTGTTATTTGGATTGAGTGTCATTCTGCACTTTAAATCTTTTGTTATTAAACACCGAGAAGGGGATGAGCTGGTCTATATGGGGCTTGCCCATGATATGAATTACAACCTCACTCATTATACGACTATGGATCATCCTCAGGTGAAGAAGTTTCCTTCTCCCATCTATCGAGAACCTCTTTTTATTCATCCTCCCTTTTATCCACTTATCCTAAAAGTGGGTTGGAGTATGAAAAACCCGGTGCTCATCGGTTTGATCTGGCAAAATCTATCCATGGGCTTTATTCTTATTTTTGCCTTTTGGGCGGGGCGGTCATTTGGACTCGGAGCCCCTGCTTTAGGGGCTTTACTCACTACTGTATTACTCTGTCCTATCTTGCTTTTTTCTACCACTAAAATTCATCTAGATGGTCTGTTTGCTATATACTCTTTTATGGCTCTCGTTTCCCTGGTGATTGCGCTCCAAAGGCAATCGGTTCCTCTCTCTTTTCTCACCGGGATTCTCTTTGTATTGGCTTTAAATATTAAATACACCTCTCTCATCTTGTTACCTCCCCTTTTAATGGGGCAAGGGTTTTTTCTTTATCAAAAATGGGAAGAGTTTAAGGCGGATCAAAATATACCTGAAAAAGATCGGTGGTCTCATTTGATGCTATGGGAAAACTGGAAATGTTTTTATATTATTTTTGCCTTCGTGATGGTTATAGGTATTCATCATCATATTCGCTTTTTTATCACCTATAAAACCCTCCTGCCCTGGCATCTGATTGGAGGTCAAAAGGAAGCCTATTCTTGGAATGCTTTTACCCGCAGTATTTATAACCGAACACGGGGGCAGATGCTCTATTATATTATTGCTATCTTTCCTTGTATTTTAGTTATGCTCACCCCTCAATTTTGGAAAACTTTGGTGGCTGATTGGAAAAAGCGCTCCCCTGAATTTTTGATCGGTGTTTTCTTTATCTACTTCTTAGTGGTGGCTTTTGCTATACAGTATAAACAGATGCGTTATTTTTCCCATGTACTTCCCTTCTTTTACCTTTTCTACGCTTTTCTATTGAATAAAAGTAAGGGGACTATTAAAACGGCTCTCTGGGTGATATGGGGGATCTCACTGCTTTTTATGATCACCACCGGATTTAATAACAGTGTCAAACATCCTGGACACGCGAAGATCATACCTTCTTTAATCTACTATATTCCCGGTCTGCCTTATCAGTAATTTTTCTTCATTCTCTGTACTTGGTATTCCACCGTAGGTTCGAAAAGTAAGCTAGCAAAGTAGGTATTAAAAAGATATTTATCGTACTTCCGCATGGCGGCCACTCGCTTATCTTTATCAATGGAATTTAAATCTTGTATCATTCCTGCTGGGAGGGAAAAAGGTGCTTTAAAAAAGCGTGGAATAACAAAAAAAGGATGCTGCCCTCTCTCAAGTCTATCAGGGTTTTGGTAATAGGATTTGAGTGGTCTCAGGTGTTTATCTAAAAAGGAGTAATTAGAATCTTTCCATTTCAGCAGTGGAAGATATTTGCTGTAGGTGAGCACTGGATTAAATTCATTGGAGAGAGCCAGCGAGAGTATGATGGCCTGGTATTTTTTTTCTTTCAGTGCTTTTCGGTACTCATCAAGTAGCAAGGTTTTGATCTGCATTTTGATACCATTTTGACCATACTTTCTCTCTAAACTTTTAGCAATTTTTTCTAGAGTGGGATGTTTTAATAAAGTAAGTGTGAACTTTAAATCGGGAATTTGAGCGGTTTTGTAGTTAATGGGAATCCCCACCTTTTGGATCAATGAAAGGGCTGATTTGGGATTATAGCGTAAGCTAGCATTAGATCCTTGATAGATGGATTTATTGCCAAAAAAGGAGGTGGTGGGCTCCAGTGAATTGGCAAAGATCTGCTGGTTGATTTCTTGACGATCTATAAGCAGAGTTAAAGCTTTCCTTACCTCTTTAAACCTGGCCATGGGCATGCGCTTTGGATTCCAGAGGATCATGGAAATGGCTGGAGTTCGGGTGAGTGGTAATTCACGAAAGGAATATTGGAGTCGTCTTTCCGGTTCTAGTTTTAAAACTTCATCAGAGGTTAAAAAGCCCTTTTGGAGGGTTCCTTTTTGGATCATAGAAAAGAGTTGTTTCCGGGTATTCAGACGAATAAAGGTGATAGGATTTTTTTTTCGGTCCCCTTTAGATTGCACGATGATCTGATTTTTATCCCGGTGGGTAATAATATATTCACCGGTGGGCGTGATGTTTTTTCTATTCGCTTCTGCAGGGTCAAAAAGATAAAACTGAGTGAGCAGAGTTCTTAAATTAAGATAGTGTGCATTGTAAAAATAAAAGGTCACTTCTTTGGGACCGGTTTTTGTCATAGCCTTTAGATTGGTAAAAAAAGAGTTGTTTTTTCCTGCTTGGTGATAGGTGTCTAGGAGTTCTATAAGGATTTCAGGTTTGACCTTTTTTAAGCTGACAGTGATCTTATTTTGTTTTTTTGAAACTTTCCAGCTCTCGGCAGCATGAGTTAGAGTGGTGTAAAGTAGAGGGAGTAGAGGATTGTTGGGGAGCCTACTTTTTAGTGGGTGGTAGTCAGGTAGCTCAGTTAACAGAAAACGTCTTTTCTCGCCCTGGAATATACCTTTTACCAAGCGAGCAGAGTAAAACTCTAAGGGGGAGTCAGGAGTTATTTTGAGCTCCACAGCTTGAAGTAAGGAATTACTATCCCACCCGTATAGTAGGGTGGAAAGAACCACCCAGGTTAATTTGTTAAAGCCTAAATAATTCATGGCTTGATTTAATGTTCCAGTTTAAACACATAGACTCGACTGGTTTGATGCACTATCTGCATCTTGGGATCTCTCTCGATCACTCGTTTTAGTCTTGAGAAATTAGAGGTACAAACCCCGTAGGTGACTTTAAAGTCATTTTTGAGAAGATCATAAGTTTTGGCACCAAAGCGACCATTGGAGAGACGGTCCCACTTTCTCCATAATTTGGGATTCCAAAAATACATAAAGTTAGGATCTAAGAAGATCAAATATCGATTATTGGAGTTATAAAACCAGAGATCGGGAGCGTCATCCCAATCACAAGTGTAGACCACTTGATCTTTGGGTACATGTTCTTTTAAATAAAGAGCGGCACTTTTGTAGCGAGACTCTTTTGTTCTAAATTGCGGTGCTACATCATTGTAGGAGCGGATAGCCAGAACCGTTATGATTCCTATGAGTAAAAAGGCGGCAATAGAAGCTGTGAGCTTTTGCTTTTTCCAATAGGAAATGGGTTTAAATTCATTTAGGTAAGGGGCAAAAAAGAAAGCACAAAACATCATGGTAACTGGAATAGAATATTCGCCAAAACGTTTGGAAATGGCGGTTAAGAAGAGCAGGCTTAAGGAGATGAGAAAGAGACTGCGAGTTTTGCTATCGGTTTTAGGTGGACGATAGAGAC
>CAYFLR010000001.1:22096-34268 GCA_964343805.1 uncultured bacterium
AGAAATAAGGAATAATGAGAGAGGTATTGACCTCAATCATTTTTTTGGTGCTCATGGGTTTCAACTCACCCCCCATGTGCAAGTTGACATTACTGTTGGTTCCCATCCAAAGGACATAGAAGTTTTGCAAGTAAAACATGGTAAAGTTATTGGGAAAGTAAGGGTGAATGACCATACCGGCGAGGGTCGCTGAGAAGGCAGTGGCTGGAGTTTTCCAATCAAAATCATTATCGAAGAGAAACTTATTAAAACTGGCGATCAGTGAAAATATAAATGGTAATAAATAAGCAGTATAGCTGGTGGTGTAGAGAAAGCAAAGGACTGCCAGTGACTTGAGCTTCTTGTTTAGGACGAAGTGAATCGACCATAAGGCCAGAGAGATGGAGAGAACTTGAGGTCTGGGAACATTGGCTCTATATAAAAAGTAACCACCCACAACGCAAAGAAGTAAGTACCAAAACCAAGCATAGCGAACTTTATTTAGTACCAATATGACGTAGAAACTAGTGATAGTACAGGATGCGAGTAAAATGGTGGCATATTTCATCCCTTCAATCAGATCCTTGAAGTAGGTGAAGGGGATGAGATAGATATGATAAAGCAGCTCTTTGTCGCTAAAGTGATCATGCCAAAGGCTTAAGGTGGCCCAACGAAAGTTAGACATAAAGCCTTCGGTTCGTAAAAAGTAAGAGTACTTAATATGATAATACCCATCGGTGCCAGGGAGATAGTCGCCCCTGAATTGATAATGATGAAAGAAGATAAAAGATATAAAAAAGACAATAAATACATCGAGTACAAAAGCTGTACGAGGATCATCCATGATCTTTTTGAAGTTCTCTTTAAGCTTTAAAAGAAAAGATTCCATAGTCAAAGTACCTTAAATTGATTATTTCAGTAATGCTGCTAATTTGATCTTAGCCTTTTCATACTTGGGATATTTTTGAGTGATCTCTTTGAGAGTTTTGATTGCTTGGTCCTGATTATTTTGTTGAATGTATAGCAAAGCAATATTGAACAAGATTTTCTCAGGGGATGGAGAAATGGCCAGCAGGGTGTCATAGATGCGGATGGCCAAATCGAACTTTTTCATCTCTTTGTAACAAATAGCCATATGATTCATCACATTGCCATTTTTAGGCCGGTGTTTGAGGTGCTCAGCAAAAAAGGTCAGGGCCTCCTCTTTTTTCTCTAAATAGAAATGACAGAGTCCTTTAAGCTCACTTATTTGTTCCAGGTTAAAGCTCTCTTCTTTAATATCATTTAAGATAGCGAGAGCCACAGTGTACTCTTTACCCTGAAACAACATCCATCCCAGTCGATAGTTGACATAGGGATCACCTAGTTTCCCTGCTGCCTCTTTGAACATAGGTAGGGCTTCTTGTCTGTTGCCTGAGGCTAATTCGAAAAGAGCTCGTATTTCTAGATGCTCCACCCCTTCAGGGTTTAGTTTTTCAATCTCTTCGGTGTATTTGAGTACCTTTTCTCGATCCTTTTGAATAGCGCAGACTCTGGCTGCAGAGACTAATTTAGACAGGGGACCCGTGATTTTTTTATTATGGAACTTGTTCCATGTGCTGATAATATTGGTAGATAGAGATTTTTGGGTGAAGGGAGTTGCCAGAATATTGGTAATACCTAGTTGTTTCAAGAACACAATGTCTTCTGGTAGGATCTGATAATTTCCGGTCATGGTAAGAATAGGCAGAGACTCACTTTTAAAAGGACATCGCAAATTGATATAAAGAGAATGGAGTGGTTTCTCATCGAGTTGATAATCAACACAGAGAAAGTCTACCTTCTTATCATGCAGAAGAGAGTACGCTTCATAGGCATGATTGGTTTGAATAATGTTTCGGTAACCCAAACGTTTTAGAGTTTGTACAATTTCAAATTTGAGTCCTTCATCCGGACTGGCAATGCCAATAGTAATCGCAGTGCTTAATTCAACCATGGGAAAAACCCCTTGCAACCTTATTTATGGACATATGTATTTTAACTCTATATTTTTATACTGAATTCAACCCATTGTATAGTTTTTTCTGCTTAGAAACACATTTTGACATTTAAAAAATTTGGGCTATGATAGGAGGGGCTAAAAACCAAGCCTATGGAGGTGTGTGTGTTAGGAAAATATACTGTCTGGATCTTTAGCGGTTTAGTTGCAGGGCTGATTTCCATCTATATATGGCAATCTGTGATAGAACCACTCTTTGCTCATCGAGCCTTTCCACCCATCCTACTTAAAGATAAATATGAGCAATACAATTTTACCTCTCTTAGAGACCTGGAAGTTAAAGCTAATCTCTTAGACGAGTGCGACAATCAAAACTGTATTGTGCATTTTTGGGCCAGTTGGTGCGAATCATGCCGCCATGAGCTCCTTGATTTAGATGATTTACAAAATATCATCAAGTTGAACAAGCTATCTGTGAAAACCTTTTCCATTGCCTATAAAGACAAGCGGGAGGATGCGCAAAAACTCGTCAGTCAACTAAAAATCAAAGAGGAGAGCTGGTTTAATACAGCTGCTGAAACTGAAAAAAACTTTTCTATAACGGGTGTTCCTGAAACTCTTTTTCTAAAAGGGGGACGGTTAGTTCATCATATCAAGGGGCCACTCAATTTTGCCCAAATGAGATCTATGATAAAAAAAGTCTTCTAACTTGGATCCTCCTCTGGATCTTTCAGATAAAAAGCGATTTTCTTTTTTAATTCTTCAAAATCAATTGGCTTGGTAAGTACAGTGTGAATATTAAAAAATTTGCCCGCTTTTTGTAAATGATCATAACCGGTGAGCATAATAATAGGCAGACCCGGATTACGGGCTTGAATTTGCCCCGCTAAAGAAAAACCATCCATAATAGGTAGCTCAATGTCAGTGACAATCAAATCCACTTTGTACTTATTGCATAAAAAGAGGGCTTCCACTCCATTCTTGGCAGAAAGCAGATTGTAGTCTTGGTCTGCAAGATACTGTTTCACTGCATCTTGGAGATCCAGATCGTCTTCGGTGATTAAGATGGTTTTTTGATGTAAGTTGGTTTCAATATTAAGGGTCTTTTTTATCTTATCATTCAATTCTCCAGCTTTGGCCGGTTTGTAAACAATGTCTCTGGCATGCTGGGTGTATTGAGCCACATTATGAATGATCACGGGAATGTCTTTGAACTCTTCACTATCATGGAGATGTTTCAGTGTGGTGAATCCATCCATCACTGGCATGTTTAAATCCAGTAGAATGAGGTGAGGGCGCAATTTTTGCAGAAAATGGAGAGCTTCTTGCCCATTCTCTGCTTCATGGATAACATAACCATGGTCTTCTAAAATTTTGCGAGTAAACCAGCGAATATTTTCTTCATCATCCACCACTAAAATGGTGATCTTTTCTTCTACAATACCTGGAATAGCAAAGCAGAAGGTGGCTCCATGTCCTTCCAAAGATTCAGCCCAGACTTTTCCTTTATGAATTTTACAGATCTGTTTACAGATAGCAAGACCCAGTCCGGTGCCCCCTTTTTCTTTTTTAGTTCTTTCATATTTATCAAATATCTTCTCCAGTAGATTGGGGGCAATGCCTGGGCCGTTATCATGAATGGAGACTTTGAGTACTTGGCTATCGTCCCCAATTCTTTTCCCCTTAATGGAAGATACTTCTATTTTTATCTGACCATTCTCCGGGGTAAATTTGACCGCATTGCCCAATAGATTGTTGAAAACCTGAAAAATTTTACTTCGGTCGGCCATGATGGAAAAATCAGATTCCAAGCAGGTGGCGATTTGAATGTTTTTCTCTTTTCGTGCGACCTCAAAACAGTCTAAGTTCTCTTCAATCACCTCCCTTACTTTAAATTGTTCCATTTGCAGGTCTACTTGACTTTCTACCTGGCCGAGGTCTAGAATATCGTGAATTAGACTGAGTGCCAGTTTGGCTTGTCGATGGGTTCTGGCTACAAAATCTTTCACCTCAGCAGATAAGTCTCCAGCAATTCCATCCATTAATATTTCCATGCTGGTTTGAATAACCCCGATGGGGTTTTTGAGATCGTGGGATACAATGGAGAGAAACTCATCCTTAGTTTCAGACAGTTTAATAATCTCTTTCTGCATGCGGGACATACGCAGCAGGCTTTTGATCTTTTGCATAATCAAGCGCACATCCATATCTTTACTGATATAGTCATCCGCTCCAGCTTCTAAACCTGCTATGATATTATCTGTATCACTCAGACCGGTGAGCATAATCACAGGAATGATTTTCAGAGTATCATCGGCTTTAATTTCCTGGCAGAACTCTTTTCCATTCATTTGCGGCATCAAATTATCTACCAAAATAAGATGAGGCATGTGGTTTTTTGCCAGCTCAAGACCTTCTTTGCCACTCTCAGCATTCAGGTAGGAAAATCCATTTTTCTTGAGATGGCGATTCATTATTTTGATATCCACCGCATCGTCGTCAATCACCAGGATTAAAGGGCTTTGCTCTACCATTTTTTCCTCTCTCTTAGATCCGTTTTTTAAGGTAATTCACTGAGTGTCCAGTAAAGTTTGATGGATCTGATGACCTCAACAAACTGCTTATAATCAACTGGCTTAACCATGTAACCCGCCACCCCATGGTCGAAGGTTTTTAACTTATCCTGCTCTTCTATTGAGGTTGTTAGAATGATAACCGGAATGAGCTTGAGCTCTGGATCTTTCTTTGCCTCAGCCAAAAACTCTAGACCATTCATCCGTGGCATATTGAGATCTAGAAGTATAATGGCCGGATGTTCGGTTTTTAAATACTCCAGAGCCTCTTCTCCATTTTCTACAATGTGGAGCTTGTTGGTGATTTGAAGCTCCTTAAATGCACGCTGAACAGACATTTGATCTACTTTGTCATCTTCTACTAATAAAATTGTTTGATCGCCTTTCATTCCTATCTCCATAGTAAGCCTATTTATTCAAAGGGAGGGTCATACTGAAGGTGCTTCCTTTTCCCGGATTAGATTCTACCTCAATATGACCTTGGTTCAAACTAACTATTTTTTGCACAATGGATAGTCCCATCCCAATCCGCTCTTCCACATCTCGGGCTTGAAGTGTCTGCATGGGTTCAAATATTTTCTTAAAATGACGCTCGTGAATACCTTTTCCATTGTCTTTGATAATAAATTGCCATTTGGCACGCTTCACATCTTTTAAAGTGGTGATGGTGATTTCCCCTCGTTCTTTATCAATAGCTCTTACCGCATTGTCTACCAAATGAATCAAAATTTGCTGCAGTTGAGCTTCGATAAAGTAGACCGATTTAACATTAGAATCCACATCCATGGTTATGTGTAAAGGGAGGGGAGAGAGAAGGTCTATGATGTTTTGAATCATCTGTTCTAGGTTGATTTTAACCCGCTTGGCTTTGATACTCTTTCTGTCTTTTCCCACTTGAGAGTATTCTAAAACTGCTTCTATCAGATTATTAATGCGGATGGATCTTTGAATAATGAGTTGCAAAGTATTTAGCGCTAGTTCATCTAGCTTACTGGCGTAATCTTCTGCTAACCAACTGGCTAAGGTTCCAATCGCCCGGAGTGGAGCTTTGAGATCATGAGAAATAATATGAGCAAAATCATCCAAATCTTTGTTGGATCGCTCTAGTTCGGTCAGGGTGGATGTGAGATGGTTTTGGGTTTTTGTTCTTTCGGAAATATCCTGTACCATAGCCAAGCAGTGCCATTTATTGTCCAGTTTTAAAGAGGAAAGAGTGACTTCTATATCAAGAGAATGTCCCGCTTTATGATACCCTTTTATTTCGGTTGTCTTGCCTATGAATCTGCTTTGACCAGTTTGACTAAAGGTTTCTACTCCTCTTTTGATAAGTGGGTGAAGTTTTTGTTCTATTACCAGAGAGTAAAAAAACTGACCTTGAGCCTCTTGGGTCGTATAGCCAAAAAGTTGCTCAGCTGCTCTGTTCCAAAGGGTGATGATACCTTGGCCATCAAGTATAATAATTCCGCTTTGAGCGCTATCAATGATGGAACGATGAGTGACTTCACTTCTATGAAGAGCTTGTTCTTTGGTAAGCAGCAATTGATAGCGAGAGATTAAATAGACCCCTCCACCGGTGATCATAATTATGGTGAAAAAAAGCAAAACTATCCAAAGCATCCATTAATTATATCATTTTGCTCGGGGATAGAAAAGAAATTCAGAGATTTCACGGATTTGGAAAATGCGGGCGAGAATTAGAAAAAGAGGAATAAATAGAATGCTGGTTCCTGCTATGTTTTGAAAACTGACCCATAAACCTTGCTCTTGAAAGGGGAGGGTGGCTGACTTAACCCAAAAGGTAACCACGGTACTCGCTGCAGACACTAGGCTGATCTTTAGAAAATAACGATAGACAGTTGAAGCAAGAAGGTTTTGGTTTTTCTTGTTCCAGATAATATAAAGCAGCAGTACCTGGAAAAAGGTGGCCAAGGACATGGAAGCAGCTAGACCTTTTAGCCCATAATATTTCGTTGCTAAATAGTATACAGGAAGAGAGGCAAGAGAGCATGAGGTGGTAATAATAGTTGGTAATAGAGTGTTGGAGGAGGCATAAAATCCTCTTACAACAATAGTCTGTAAAGCAAAAGCAAAAGTTCCTACCAGTAAGAATCCTAAACCCTTAGCAGTCATCATCGTGGCGGCAGAATCAAAGTTTCCCCTTTGAAAAAGGATGAGAATAACTTCATAACGTAAAAGGAGGAAAAGGCAGGAAGCTGGGATTACATATGTAAGACACCGCTTTATAGTGTTATTTAAAAGTCGGTTGACCTCGGTAAAGTTATTTTGAGTCACGAGTTTGGCGATGAAAGGATAAGAAGCCACTCCAATGGCCTGGCCAAAAATACCTACTAAAACAAACATGAGACGGAGTGCGTAATTTAGAGCAGAGATACTCCCAGGAGGAAGGAAAGAGCCAAAAACCTTAAATACAATTTCATTGAAAAAGGTCATGGTCATGCCAAAAATCAGTGGTAGGGTGAGTAGAAGGTACTTTTTAAACTCAGGATGAGTAAAATTGATTTTTGGAAACCATTTCATTCCTTGCTTTAGGCAGCCGTAGAACTGGAGAACACAACTACCTAGAAAGGCCCCAATTAAAACTCCCCAAGCGAGCCCTTCCATCCCTATGGAAGAATAGAGGGTTAACCCTCCCAGGATTATGCAAGTATTATAAATAAGAGGAGAGAGAGCGGGAAGGATAAAGGTCTCTTTGGAGTATTGAACGGCATTAAAAAGACCTCCCCAAAAGAAGAATATTTGAGCTGGAATAATAATTCGGGTGAGATGCACTGCCTGATTAATCGTTTCTCCATCTTGCATACCAGGAGCTAGCAGTGGGACTATTTTATGGGCCATGACAAAGGCCACGATACAAAGGAAAATTAAAATAGTGGAGAAGGTATTGATGATAATAGAAAAGATTTCCCAGCCGGTATCATGTTGCCCCTTGGTAATGTATCTGAGGAATAGTGGAACAAAGGTAATGGAGAGGAAGCCGCTGGCTACAATATGATTCAGTATTTCAGGGATTATAAAGGCAATTTGATAGGCATCCACCTCTTTGGAGGCTCCAGCCAAATGGGCAATAACCATCTCTCTAGCAAGTCCAATGATACGACTTAGTAGTACAGAAGCCATCATTATTAAAGAGGCAAGACCCATTTTCCTAGGAACATTGCTATTTGATAAACTTTTGGGGTTCATCCTTAATTTTCCCTGTTATTTAAAAGCCAATTCACCGGTGTCCCTTGGTGCTTTGCTATATATTCGTTGGCTTTTGAAAAGTGCTTAGAACCTAAAAAGCCTCGATGGGCGGAAAAGGGAGAGGGGTGCGTGGTCTCTAAAACCAGATGTTTTTGTCTGTCGATAAATTGCCCTTTCTTTTGAGCATAACTTCCCCACAGCAAAAAAACCAGGTGATTCTTTTGTTCATTGAGTGCATGTATTGCCGCATCTGTAAAGGTCTCCCAACCTTTTCCTTGGTGAGAAGCGGGTTTTTTTTGCTCTACCGTTAAAACGGCATTCAGTAAGAGGACACCTTGTGTGGCCCAATCGGTTAGGCAACCATGATTAGGGAATGGCAAGTTTAAATCAGAGTTGAGTTCTTTGTATATGTTGACTAATGAAGGGGGTGGTTTAATTCCATATTTAACCGAAAAACAGAGCCCATGAGCTTGTCCTGGTCCGTGGTAGGGGTCTTGCCCAATGATAACGACCTTTACCTGATCGAAGGGGGTGGTATTAAAGGCTGAAAAGATTTCAGAACCTTTGGGGTAGATGGTTTTTCCTTGTTTTTTTTGATCCAGCAGGAAGCTTTTTAGATTATGAATATAGGGTTTTTGAAATTCAGGGAGGAGCCTCTCTTTCCAACCGGGCTCTAATTTAATATCTTGAGCATGAGCATTCATAACATTCCCATGATTCGTGTTTACAACAGGCTCCTACTAATAGTTGATTTTAAGTAAAATGGCTACTGAAAATCGCTAGCGCATTCTACTTTTTGGATTATTCACTGAGGGGGCCGGGAATCACTCCAAAGGAATAGCCTTTTAAGTAAGTCTCTGCAACCTGCTGGACTTGGGGTTGTGAGATCTTCTCCAAGCTCTCTTTTAAACTAAAATAACTTTGCCATGAACCTGAGGCAATAAACCATTTACCGAGAGTGTAGGCTATGGAGGGAGATTCCAGCTGTTTGTTTTGGTTCTGCAAGAGACTCTGTTTTAATTCAGTTAGTTTTGCTTCGGGTAAAGGATTTGTTTTTATCTCTTTGATAAGATTCTTCAACTGCTTGAGTGGGTCTATTGAGCTTTGGAGAACTGTCATCAGGCTTCCATAATTCTTCTTGTATTCGCCAATTTTAAAGTGAGAGAAGGTCGTTGGATCGTTAAAGTAGGGAATATTTTTAGTTTGTTCATTTAAAAACCTAGTCACGATATTCATGGTCCAATATTCAGTGCTTGCCAGCGGAGGAGCTTGATATTTCCCCATAATATAGGTCATTTTATCAAACTCATCACTGCTACTAATAGCAAATTCTGTTTCAGGAGTTAACTTGGGTAGTTTTAGGGCTGTAAACCAGTTTCTTGCAATATTATCAAATGAAATTTTAAGTACTTTCATGACTTTTGGGAATCGATGATTTCCAGCATAACTGATTACAATACGCCGAGCATTCATGAGTCTTCTATAGTGATTGGTTAACTCATATTTACTTAAGGATTTGATGTTTTCTATCACGGTGCGTGGAGATAGAAGGTAGGGGTGGTCTGAAAAGAACAGGTTGTCAACGATATAGGGAATACGTAAGGCGTTGTGGTTGATATGCTCTTCGAGTTCTTTGATTACTTGTTGCTTAATCTCTGCTAAATCCTCTTTTGGAAAAGTGGGATAGAGAATAAGAGAGCGGAAAACGATAAAGCTTTTAAAAAAAGTCTTACTGGGAGCGGTGAGCTGACAGTAAGCAAAATCGCTTTCGGTTTGGCAGGAGAGAGAGGCTCCATATTCAGCAAACTTTTCTTGAACCTGTTTGGATTTAAATGGGTAGCCTGCTTGCATGGCGTATTTAAGAGCCAGTTGATTGATCCCCTTTTCATGGGGGAATTGACTGCTATGCCCCCCTACAAAGAAAAAGTTGAGTTGGGTGGTCTCATGGTCTAGGTAGCGATAAATAACAGGTATTTTATTGGCAAGAGTGGCCTCGGCGGTATCGTAGAGAGCATCATCTGGCAAAAAGAAACTGGGAAAACAACTCAGGTTAAAGAACAAGAGGCTAAGGAGTATTCCTCCAAGGAAAAAGGAGTTTATGCATGATTTAAATTTCATAAGTTGGCTTCCAATCGAGTATACCAGGATATTTCATGGGAATTCGTAACGAAATTTTGAAGAGGCATCAGAATCAAGTTAGACACAGGATTTTTGTAACGAGCAATATTGGGATATTGCGCAGATTACAAAAAGTCCAGGATACTTGATTCTGTTGCCCTAAACTAAATTGCAGTAGAATTCCCATGAAATATCCGGGTATAATCTTACTTGGAAAAAGGAGTGGGTTTCAATAGAAAAGTGGAGAGATAAATGGTTAAGGTGGGAATTGATAACATGGAAGCACCAGAAGCTAAGGAGCTTCATGGTCTTAAATTCGGTCTATTAGTAAATCAAGCTTCAGTGAATAGGGATTATACTCCTACGGCTGCTGTTCTCTATGATCTCTTTAAGGATAACTTAGTCTGTCTTCTTACCCCCCAGCATGGATACTACAGTGATAAGCAGGATAATATGATTGAATCCCCTCATGAGATCGCTCCTGATCTCAATATTCCAGTTCACAGCCTATACAGCGAGACCAGGGCCCCAACTGATAAGATGCTTGAGGGCTTGGATGCGCTAGTTATTGATTTACAAGATGTGGGAACCCGAGTTTATACCTATATCTACACGGTAGATGGCTGCTTAAAAGAGTGTAAGAAACGAGGTATTAAAGTTTTTGTTTTAGATCGTCCTAATCCTTTGGGAGGGGTTGAAATAGAAGGGAATATTTTAGATACGGAATTTGCTTCCTTCGTGGGGCGCTATCCCATTCCTATGCGCCATGGTCTCTCCATTGGTGAGATGGCACTTTTTTTTAATCAGTTTTGTGGGATAGGTGCAGATTTAAAAGTAATTCCCATGGCGGGATGGCAAAGGCATATGTATTTTCATCAAACTGGACTAAACTGGGTCTTTCCATCTCCTAACCTTCCAAATACCGCAGGCACTTACCTTTACCCAGGGCAGGTTATTTGGGAAGGAACAAATGTCTCAGAGGCCCGTGGCACTACTTTACCTTTTGAGATGTTAGGAGCTCCTTATATCGACCCTTTTCAAATGTTAGAAAAACTGGAAGCTACATTTTTGCATGGGGTAAAACTTAGGCCTCTTTTCTTTGAACCCACCAGTAATAAACATCACTCCACCAGATGTGGTGGATTTCATCTATTGATAGAAGATGTAACAAAACTCAAACCATATCGCTTGGCGCTGCACTTTTGGCAAACCATTATGCAGCTCTATCCAAAGAGCTTTTCCTATAAACAGCCTCCTTATGAGTATGAATTTGAAAAACTTCCCATGGACTTAATTATTGGTGATCAAAAGATTCGGTTGGCTGTTGAACAGGGGACTCCCCTAGCTGAATTAGAAAATCAGTGGCAGGTTGAATTAGAAAAATTTAATAAAATTAAAGAGACCTTTCATCTTTATTAGCCACCTAAACAACTCTTGGTTGGGTATTTATTTCTTGAGCTTGGAAAAGAGGGATTCGGTATCTTTCATAGTACTAAAACTATCTGGAATCTTTTCTCCTCTCGAGCCTAATTTGATAAAGGACTTGGGTCCTACTTTCAGAAAAACGTCTCTGGTGAATCGGTCTTCTTCCACCAAGGCATTAAGGTCCAAAACATTTTGCATCTGTTCGTGGTCTATTTTCTTATCGTTTTTATCAGCTAAGGCTTGCTTTATTGCATCTGCTAGCTCTTTGATTTTAAAAGGCTTGGCTAGAAAATCAGTGACCCCCATTTCAAATGCCTTCTTTGTTTCTACTGTATCGGCAAAACCGGTAATCATGATGAAAGGAGTTTTTTTATGGAGACTGACCCATTTAAAAAGCTCAATTCCATTTAATCGAGGCATTTTTATATCTGATATGATGCAATCGTAGTTGTTGATTTTGATTTTGTCGATGGCCTGTTCTCCATTGATAGCCTGACTGACCTTATAATTGTGCATTTCTAGCATGTTGCGAAGAGTCTCTCGTAAATATTCATCGTCATCTACTACTAATAAATGTTTCATTAATCTCACCCCTTTTATTCTGCCATTGGCAATTTAACTTCAAAAAACCAATGGTCTTTAGTTTTTTGATAGGTAATATCTCCTTTATGGGCTTGCATAATGTTCTTGCAGATGGCTAAGCCCACTCCGGTCCCTTCCCCTTTCTCTTTGGTAGTGTAAAACAGGTCAAAGATGGAATTTTCAATTTTGGATAAAATCCCTTGACCCGAGTCAGTAAATCGCATGCTGATCATAGGTACTTTGGCTTTGACTTCTATGGTGATTTCCTTAGTTTTGTAACCCGCCAAGGCATCATAAGAGTTATTGAGTCGAT
>CAYFLR010000001.1:34278-50647 GCA_964343805.1 uncultured bacterium
GCCTTACGGCAGTTGACCTTTAAATCGGGGTTAAGATTCCAATGTACCTGTATCTCATTATTTTTAAATTTCTTTTGTACAAACTGCAGAGCTGAATTTATGAGATCATCTACTCTTTCAATTTGCATAGAGGTGGAACTGGTCCCTTTATAGAATGATTTTATCCCAGATACCACTTGAGTAATGTGGTCAATGGTGGACATAAGCTGTTTTGTAATCTGGATTGTTTTGGCTCTATCGATCTGTTTTTCATTATCGAGTATCATTTGCAGCATTTCCACCTGCAATGAAGCAGTATTGAGTGGTGTATTGATTTCATGAGCAATATTTCCAGCTAGCTTGCCTAAAAGATTCATCCTTTCTGATTCGATTAATTTTGTTTGAGAGCGAGCTATTTTTTGATGACTGGAAAAGAGTTGAATTACAAGAGACTTTAAATAACCTCCTTGCTCTGCTGATGTCATTTTTTCAGTGATGAATTCGGTACCTAGATCAAAGTTGCTGCCCTCTTCTTTCAGTACCTTTTTAAAAAAATCGCAGGTGACACAAGAAGCTACTTTGTCCGCGAAGGTCCCTTGGATTACATTGCCGCAAAAAGTGCCTGCTACAGCCCAGCATACTCGGCCAGCAGCCATTCCTTCATTAACGTCACTGATTCCCCCCCCAGATATAGCGGGGCAGATTCCCAATTTATTAGTGTTGGAATCTTTGGTTTCTCTGCCACACTTTTTGTATTCCCAACAGTTTTGCTTTTTCTTATCTTTCATTCCATTATTGTAACTGATTTATAAATATATGAGTACATTTTATGAACTTTGGTTTAAAGCGAGGGATGGTTTTTTAGCAATAACCTCGTCTATTTTACTTAAGAGCAGAGGAGGGTGGATGGGTTTTTCCAGATAAAAATCCGCCCCTCGTTGCAGTGATCTTTGGGCTGCAATCATAGAAGAATGAGCGGACATCATAATCACTCGAACTTGAGGTTTTATTTTCTTAATAATAGATAGAAGCTCAAGTCCTCCAATATCAGGCATCATAATGTCGCAGATAACTAGGTTGTACTTTTTCTTATGGATTAATTTGAGGGCTTGATTGGATGAAGTGGCGGTAGCTATATCACCATTTTTAATAGACTTGGTAAGAAGACTCTTGGTGATGTGAAGGAAATCCGGATTGTCATCCACCAGAAGGATCCGTTTGCGAGGAAACTTTTGGGAGGTGAGGGCACCTTTTTTCTGATGAGAGGGGGAGAGTACTCGAATGACTTCGCGGAGATCACTTATAAAGTCTTGTACATTATCATAGAAAATAGGAGAATTTACCGAGAAATGGCTGAGAATATATCGGAGTTCTCTGGGAATATAAGGATAAAGTTTATGGAGATTCATTATCCGATAGGGAAAAAAGGCGGACATATCGCCTTCTTTGATTTGATGAGCTAAATGTTCGGTCTGCTTGTTATTCTTAATCTCTCTGAGGGTCTGGATCCCTTTGGCGGTGATAAAGTTTAGGATGTTACCCAAGCCCCATAAATCAAAATCACAATAGGATTGGTCATAGTCAAAATCGATCCATTTAAAATCACCGGTATCTCGATCAATTATTAAATGGTCGTTGCGGGGATCTCCATGACATAAATTTGCATTATGAAGTTTAGCAATTCCTTCTAAACTTCTTACAAACTTTTTTAATAGATCGGGAAAGGTCTGAAAAAAATAATCTTCATGGGGCATCTGAAGATCGGTGAGGTAGTTGAATAGGCTGACTCCTGGAATAAAATCAATGACCCTGACCAAATTATCATTCTGATCCTTAAGGGTCATTCCTTGCATGAACCGTGTATCATTTCGGACGAGTTCTAAAACAGCTGCTTCTTTTGCAGGTTTCCGGTAGCGGTTGACAGAAAGTAATCCCACATTGGTAATAAAATTTTCATAGAATGTCAGCTTGAGAATTTTAAGTTCGCCACTTTGCAAATCAATGCATTTTTTGACCCAAAATTTTGGATCACTGAGACCGCATCGCTGTTCGTAAAGATCTCCCTTTACGTAAAAGCAGTGACCTTTTAAGCAGATAATGTCTCCCCTTAGAATGTTCATGAATTCTGTGGTGTCGGTAAAAACATTTATCTTGGTCCCTTCAAAGTTTTTGACCCACTTTTTGACGCGAGCCAATAATTCGGGGTTACTTTCCACATGAGATTTAGCCATAAAATTCCTTCATAAATTGTAAACAATTTTGCTAGAGTATGATTTATTGATTTTTGAATTATGAAGGAATTAATAAGAAATCTTATTTTAACCCACTGTCGGTGGTGAGTTTGATAAGCGGAGGGGTTTGGAATTTACTGGCATCCACAGGGATATTCTCTTCAATTTTGGTCACCCGCATACGAAAAGAAGAGCCCATAGAGACATTCTCTTCACCGAGTTTTAAAGTATACCAATGGTAAGCGCGGTGGACATCGTTTTGGTTAAACCGAGTTTCAATGATATCACAGGGACGACCTAAGATGGTTTCTGAACCAACAATCTTGTCTAGCCCACCACTGGTGAGTCCATAAAATTCCTCTTTATTTTGATCGATCCATTCGGGATTCTTTTTTCCCATTGAGGCTTCAAGTTTCGCTACGGTGGGATCCTCGGTATCACTGCCGGTTTTTTTATCGGCGTCAAATTGAATTTGGCGTCCATTATTTTGAATGCGAACATGATTGGTTTTGAAAGAACGAGTTTGCCACTCTCCCTCTTTGGTTTTTTCTTGATAATTTCCTTCGGTATTGAAATAGCGAGCGGTTCTTAATCCCCATTCATCAAAATAGAGAGTTTCATTCACAACTTTGGTAGGGGTTCCCTTCATATCAACATTACTGAAGTACTCGGTTTTGAAAGTAATGATTCCCGACTGAATATGAAATCGTTTGGGAATGAGATGGTCCACTTGCACCACTTTGAGTTCAGCTCTTTGATCTTGCAGACTGGAATCACCGCAGTTTTGATAGGCAAAAATGATAAAAAATAGACCTACCGCAGCAAGGGAAATCAGCCAATGTTTGGTTTTCACTAGACTCTCCTATATATTACTTTTATAATTTTTCGGTATAAACCCTATTTTACTTGAGTGATTAGGATAACTATCTAATTTGATTTACGATTGGCGGAGCCTATGAATTCTTTTTTATCGTTTTTTGCTCTCATCCTATTTTTTAGTTGCACTGAGGTGGATGGTGACTCTTCTTTGAATCCAATTACAAGAAATCATCCAGCAGAAAAAGAACTTCCCTCCTTTGATACCCTGCAGCCGGGTACGCTCAACGATCAAGTGGCTCCTAAAATAGGGGGGGATGGGAGTATTAAAATCATAAAGGCGAGCTCTACTTTGGTCGAGTTGAGTTGGCAGGCTGGGAGCGACGATTCTACAGCGGAAGAAAATCTTCATTACCAAATTTTTTATTCCATAGAGGATAACCTGCAAGATCTAGATGGAATAAAAACTAATGGAAATCCCGGACTTAGAGAACCGATTGCGAAGACCACAGCCACCCTCTACGGTTTAACCCCCAATACCACCTATTATTTCAATGTGGTGGTTTTGGACTTGGCGAAAAACACCACCTCTTATCAATCTGTGAAAGCCACAACGGGCGATGGCTTGGTTGCCAATGTAAATAAGATCAAAGCCTCTGCCAGTCTAACTGATGCCATTGTTTTTGATGACAAGTTTTTCTTTGGCGCCAATGACGGTCTGTATGGCAAGGAGTTATGGGTCTATGATGGGAAAACGGATCCCACTCTTTTCAAAGACCTTAATAAGGGAGGCAATGGATCGGTCCCAAGTCATTTCTTTATCTTTAAAGAACGGCTTCTTTTTACCGCCAATGATGGGGAAAGTGGTTTTGAACTTTGGGAATACAAGGCAGGGGGAGAGCCTTCTTTGGTCAAAGATATTAAACCCGGTCATGGCAGCTCTCACCCCATGTTTTTCACCATCTATAAAGATATTTTGTACTTTAGAGCCAGTACTGGAGATGCGGGGAGTGAACTCTGGAGTTACGATGGAGAGGCTCAGTCTACTCTGGTTAAGGATCTTTATCCAGGGAAGTCGAGTTCAAATCCAAGTGATTTCATTGTCCACTTAGATAAGCTCTACTTTGTAGCCGAAGATGCAGAAAATGGCAGAGAGATTTGGTCTATGGATGAGAAGCGGGAGTTTGTTCTGATCTCTAGCTTCGATGTGGACAGTCGGGTTGCTCCAGCTGAATTGACCCTTTTTAATAGCGAACTCTATTTTGCGGTGGATGGCAGTTGGCGAGGCAATGAACTTTGGAAGATGGATGCTGAGCAGAAGTTTGCCCTTGTGGATGACATAAATGGAGGAGGCGATGATAGCGACCCTCATAATCTAATCGTGGTAGGAGAAAAACTCCTATTTAGTGCCACCGGAGATAACGGAGTGGAACTTTGGTCTTATGATGGGACCAATGATCCCATCGAAGTGGCTGATATTTATGAAGGAGAAGAGAGTTCTAACCCTGATAGTTTTCAGGTTAACGGAACCACACTATACTTTCGAGCGAACACCGAAGCTGAAGGCACGGAATTATGGAAATTGGAACAGGGGGGAACTCCTGTTCTGGTGAAAGACATCTATCCGGGGGCTGAAAGTAGTCATGCTATTCCCTTAGGCTTTTTGGGGGATAAGCTCTATTTTCAAGCCGATGAAGGTGAAAATGGTCCAACCTTATGGGAGTTAGGTGGAAGTGAGCCACCCAAGTTACTTTTTGATATAAATAAAGGTAACTTTGGATCGGAGATTAATAACATCATCTCGTTCAAAGAAAAGCTCTACTTTAGCGCCAATGACGGGTTAAGTGGAAGAGAGTTATGGGTCTATGATGGACAAAACCCCCCGAGCCTAGTGTTCGATATTGCCGATGGAACGAGGAGTAGTCATCCGACAGAGTTTTTTATTTTTGATGACAAACTTTATTTCCAAGCGGAAACCAAAGATGCGGGGAAAGAGCTGTGGGTCTACGACGGAACCAAGGATCCTTCTCTGGTTGAAGATCTGGTTCATGGTCGAGGAAGTTCCTATCCTGCTTTTCTTACAACCTTCAAAGACCGCCTTTATTTCGGGGCCTATCAGGATCAGGTAGGCATGGAGCTGTGGCGATTAAAAGAGAATCAATTTGAGTTAGTCCATGATGTGGAAGAGGGTTTAGCCGGAAGCAAACCTTCTCATCTGATTGTCTTTAAAGATCTGCTGATGTATGTGGCCCACACTTCTTTGCATGGAGCTGAGTGGTGGAGTTATGATGGAAATGACAATGATAATGACAATAATAATCCCGCTCTTGCTTTTGAAGTGAATCCCGATGGCAGTGCTGACCCCACTTCACCGATTATTTTTAATGACAGACTCTACTTTGCTGCCAATGATGGATCTCATGGGGTGGAACTTTTTGTCTATGATGGAAATAAAGCAGAGCTTGTGGCCGATCTGAATCCTGATGGACACTCCTATCCCGAAAAAATGAAGGTTTTTGAGAACAAGTTATACTTTTCTGCAGATGATGGAAAGCATGGAGCTGAGCTATGGGTTTTTGATGGAAAGAGTCCTCCATTACTTTTATCTGACCTCAATCCTGCTGGGTCTTCTCATCCTCAAGACCTTTTTACCTATAAAGACACTCTCTTTTTTAGTGCCCAGAATGTTAAGTATGGATCAGAACTTTGGGCCCTCAAGAGTGGAGAGCCTCCCTTTATCTGGGGAAATCTCAATCAGGGTGAGTTGAGCTCTCATCCTCGGTATATGACGCTATTTAAAGATAAACTCTATTTAAGAGCCAGCGATGGTGTAAATGGGGTGGAACTTTGGAGTTTTGAGTTATAAGGGGTCTTTTACTTTTTATCTGTTCAGCGCAGTGTAGTCACCCCGTTCGATGAGTTTATCAGATTCAATATCAATTCGGCCCACCATAATATCGTCATAGTCTCCATCTAATAATTGGGAATTAATGTTGATGGTATGAGTCCCCTGATTCAGAGTTTTTTGAATCCGAATCAGATGCCCATGTCCTCTCGCCCTTTCTGCCAGGATAATAGGCTCACTCTTAGTTCCATCGGGGTAGCTTAAGGTGATCCAGTTTTCTGGGTAGGAAAGACCGCAGATTTTATTGATGGTGATTATAACCTCGGTTTGATCTTCCATCACTTCAAAATGAAAATCATAACTGTTTCCTTTTAGTTCGTTGGTGTTGAGCTCTTGCATGCACTCGGCATTTCCGCCGCCTGAACTATATTGGTTGTTTCCCACATGAAAAAGCTCTCCCTCTCCAAACTCCACATCTCTTCCTTGATTTTTGATAAAGGCCTCGATGTTGTAATTTTGGTTGTCATTAATGCGAATGGGGCCATAGCTACTGGTCTCATAGTTTTCTTTGCCCACCTTCACTTGATAACCCTTTCCTACTGGTAGAATGGTATTAAATGATCCATTGGTATTGCTGTTAATCTCTTTGACCACATTTCCTTCTCGCAGGATTTTAATATTGGCATCGGCTAATCCATCTTGGGAGGTCCAATCTTTAACCACTCCACTTAAAGCACCTCCTCCCACACTGAGGGTGAGTTCCTCTGACACCGAGGTTCCTTCAATACTCATTTTTATTTTGTAGATTCCTTTTTTAGGAGATTCCCATGAAAGTTCTCCTTCAGAATCGTATTCCATTTCTTCATGAGGGAGTTCTACCTTGACCTCAACTTTTTCCATGGCATTTTCACTGTTTTTGAGTCCATATATTTGGATGGAAAAAGGGTCACCAATGGCGATATAAAGTTGATCAATTAAACGAGTGTTGAGGTATTGATCGGAGGGTTCAATAAAGGGAAGTTTGGTATTAGATGGCATAATAGATTTGCCAGCATAATCAAAGGCTGATTCGACTAGGGCAACCGAGGCATTGGGATTCAGAGTGAAAAGGGAGTGATTACCAAGATGCCTATTGGCAAACTCTACAATTTTATTTTTTTCAGATCCCGAAAGGGTTCCGTTAAATCTCCTATAACCCAAAAACTGAAAGTCTGAGTCCTCTATTAGAGTTTGTAAATTTCCCTTTTGAATCCCTTCGGGCTGTAGTGCCTCTACAATATTTTCTTTACTATTACTTTGATGGCCTAAGTAAATCGCCACTCGATCACCCAAAGCAGAAGCCAGTGATTTAGCAAAAGCCAAATCTCCTCGTTGGAGATATTTTTTGGGATACTCAACCACAATCAAAGATTGCTGTTGCCATCCCCAGTTTACCAAAGAAAAAACGGGACCTATTTCTTCACTGGGAGAATTAACTGGAGTGGTATTGCTCGGTTCTTCTTGCAGACATCCACTAAAATGGAGAGCTAGAAAAAGTAAGATTCCAAAAAGTTTTAAATGATTAAAAATATATTTCATCCTAATCTCCAATTTAACTTGGGTCTATTCGGTTCCTATATAAGTCAAAACACCTGTCATGCCAATCAAAGCATAAAAACCATTGTTGGGTGCTTTCAGTAAAAATCTTCGAGTACTAGGATTTTCGTCATAATTAGTTGAAATGGCAAAACGGTTATTTTTATTCTTTTCAAACCAGCTCATGGCCACTTGAGGATCAATGCTAATACCTTCAGGGACACTTTTGAGATCGGCCTCTTTCACCGCCCGACAGACGTTTTGTGAGCAGTTTCCGAATACAATTTCACTATAACCATATTCTTTTCCATTATGCTTATCAAAGTAACCTAACATTTTAGCCTTTTCTGCTTCGCTGGCTTCAAAAGCAAAACCGTGAATTTCTCGATTTTGCTCTTGGTATCCTTTGATCACCTCTTTAAAATCTTCACCTTTTTTATCAATTTTCTTTCCAAAACTGGTATGATAGACTCGATCTCCAATTCTTAGGGCCAGGTGACTCGTGGAAGATCCCGGAGAAACATGGAGAACTTCCACCGTGTTCTTACCTATTCCATTTAAATAGGTATCTAGCACGCTTCCTCGAATAGCCATGGTGCCCTTGGAGGAGCTTTTTATATCATTCTCTTTCACAAAATCCTTGAGATCTTGTTTGAAGGCGGTCAATTTTCCAGCCTGTTGTTTTTTGTAATCTTCATGTATTTGCTGATTGTGACGAGTGTGTAGATCGCTCGTCTCTTTTTGTATGGCCTCCTCCAATTCTGGATGTTTGGGCATATTGTTTTCTGAACTCCAATCCTTGGCTTCGGTTTTCGGTGTGGTTTTTTTGACCTTTTGGATTATTTCCATCGCTTTAGGCATTTGACTTAAGAGATGAGGGGCTTTAATTCCAGAAACGGTGAAGAGCACTTCAAATCCCATCTGTCCGGCTATTTTACAAACGGCTTCTGCTCTTTGATGAACGGGTAACTGAACAAACCAATCCGATTTACGCTCCAAGTATTTATCTATAGTTAAAATGGCTTGGGCGAGGGTTTTAATAGCCCCTAGCACTTCAGTTTTGGCATTATTAAATTTATTTGCCAGCTCTTCCTCAGCTAGCTCTTTAATGGTGTCATTAGGGTGAAAGGTCATCATCCAATCCACCCCTAGTTTTATAACATATTTAGCTCCTTGCCAGACTAATTTACTAAAACTAGCCACCCCATCTATAAATTCACTGATAGTGGGAATGCCTTCTTTGACACCGGCACCGAGACCCATGGCACAGCGAGTCACCATCTGTAAATAGAAGGATTCATTTTCTAATTCACTGCCTTCTTTTTCTACACACATATTGGATAGGTCCGCTAAATTGACTCGCCAAAATGCGGTGTTTAGTTTTTCTTTAGAGGCTGCTATATCTGCTTCAATGAGGACTAAAAAGCGTTTTGCGATACTGACATAAAATCCCCGCTTGGCGAGTTTACTGTCATGCCATTCGAGAGCGCGAAATCCATAGAAGTCAGTAGTTTTTCTTTCTCCGGTGGGGGTTTGCTCAAATACTTCTTGCGTGACCCAAGACATGCCAATTTGCTGTAACATGGACACTGCTGGTTGGCTATCTAGGTTGAGAAAATCAACAATTTGGACTTGAATTTTGGGGGTTCCATAGTGAGCTAAGGCGTATTTGGGGCCAAACCAAACATCCATTTTATCCCCACTTTTTATCTCACTTTGCCAACTTCCCCCCACACTGGTGGGAAGAATTTTTTTCAGAACTCTTTCTTCCAATAGATGCCGGGGATCATCCTTACCACAGTCCGCTTTGGCCAGATCTGCATAGGTCTCTTTTCCTTCATAGGAACTCTGATAAGCTTCGGCTTGCTTAATTTTGTCCAGTTGGATGGACCCTGCGGTCTCTTTTAAGGAGAGAGAGGATGAGGGTTTGGGTTGGTCCTCGGAATGGATGAGCTCGGCTTTGAATAGATCCTCTTCTTGACCAAATAGTGATTTGCCTTTGAGGTCTTTGCGAATTTGAAAAAGATATCGATCGCTGACCCAAACTTTGAGAAACTCAGTATCGTGCTCATATCCGCTGACAGCCGGATAATCTTTACCGGCTAAATCTTTAAGGTCCTCTTGCTTATAATTGGCATTGTCATTTTCTCCTCCATCGATCCATGGATGGATTTTTATGGCGTTTTCCTTCTGATTGCCGTAATCTTCCACCACCATTGAGAAGCTATTGTTATCATTGTCGAGATAGGTGCCGATGACTTCAGATTTGATTCCTCCTTCCATTTTACGAAAAGAGGAGCGGTCTTGTACTAAATGATAGCTTTTGATTTGATCAGGTAGGAGCCGGCCTAAAATGATAGGGGGAACCAGTCGTACCTCTTTCCTAAAGGAGGGCTTTGTTGGTTTATCAATTTCTTCTTTTTGTCCCTCTTCTTCCTCTTTGTCACCACAAGATAAGAGCAATGAAATGAGAACCCATAGTAAAATCCATTTATGCCACATAAAAACCTCTATAAAGATTAGTACTGGGTGTATTCTTTACAAAAAACAGAGATCGCCATTGATTTAACTTCCTCACCAAAGGGGCAAGATTCCTCATCGAAAGCCAGGGGATTTCCATCAAAATGTAGAGTCAGTAAATGGGGTAAATCGGCTAGAGGAGTGAGTTTTTGCACATTGTTCTTGCTTAAGTTTAAATGCCATAGTTTCTCTAGCCCGGCAAGTGCATCCACTTGGTCTATTTTGTTTTCTGCTAAATCGAGCTTTTCCAATAGAGTGAGCCCTGTTAAAGCCTCAATTTTTATTATTTGATTTTTAGCCAGACTCAGGCTTTTTAATTGCTTGAGGTGAGTGAGGGGAGACAAACTTTCGATTTGGTTGTCGCTTAAATGAAGGACCTTTAGCTTGGTCAAACTTTTAAGAGGTTCGATATTCTTTATTTTATTTCCTTGCAGAGATAATTCTTCGAGTTCGGTGAGGGAGGCGAGCTCTCCAATATCTTCTATTTCTAAGTTGTTAAGGACCAGTTCTTTTAATCCTTTAAATTGCCCGATGAGACTCAATTTTTGGATGGGGCATCCACTGCATATACGAATAGCTTTTTGGTTTTGCAGTGATTCTTCTTCAATGCTGCAAGAAGAGGAGTCTATATACTGATTCAAAGCGGAGATCATGATCTGTTTGTCTTTTTGCTTTTCATCTGGATCGAGGTTATCGCAGGCCCTGGGGCAGTGAGAGCGGATACATTGATAATGATTGACTGCCTGAGCCACAAAGGGAGCCTTTTCTTCAGATTCTTCCGACTCATCTTCCTCTTCACATCTAAGTAAAAAAAGTGAGCAGCATAGGGCAAATGCTAAGAGTAGCAATCGTTCACTGGTCATAACATTCCTTTTTTATAAATATATAGGTAAATCTGGCCCCATCTTAACACTGAATTTTTTATGAGTAAATTTAAATGGCAGAGTTTATTCAAAGATGATCCATATGTTATAATAGCCTCACATTTTGACCCATGCAGCCAAAAGGATTACCAATGATAAAGATTCTCCTATTCGTTTGTACATTGACCCTGTTTTTTAGTTCGCTTTTCAATTGCGAAGAGAAAGTAAATAAGCGTTCAGAAGAGATCAGTGATATAAAACCTCAAGGTGCTAAAGCGACTATCAAAGGTAAGGTCTTTTATAATCCCAAGGCCAGTCCCAAAGTAAGTCCTAAGGTCAGTCCTAAATTGTTATCTTTCGAGGAGACTCATAGATCTCCGGCTGATGGTGCTCTTATTACTCTTATCGATCATCCCAAAGTGACCGCTAAGAGTAATGATAAAGGAGAGTTTGCCTTAACAGTGCCAGAAACTATTAAAAGAGATGGGGATACCAAATTTGGAATATACATCACTCATCGTGTTGATGAAAAAGCATTCGGTCTGCAAAAGCTAGAGATTGCCCAAGAGAAGGGGATGGCGAATGTGGGTGAAATTGATCTCAAGTTAACTGGACACATTCATGGATCAGCAGAGCTGTATGAAAAGGATGATCATACCGGTATTGAAATTTATATTCCGGGGACTTCGTTTCAGGTTAAAACCGACAAAGAGGGGAATTTTCAGCTTGGTGATATGCCGGTGGGAAATTGGCAGCTTAGATTTGAAAAAGATGGATATGTGGTTCATGAAATGAATGAGGTGCTTGTGGCTGAAGATGAATATAATCAGCTGGGAGTACTGACCATGGTGCCTAAGGTGGGATCTGTGGGTAATTTTCTTATTAATCAGGGCACTGCCTACAGTGGGTCGAAACAGGTCAGACTGGACCTTTTTTACTCAGAAGATACCGTTCGCTATATGATTTCTGAAGAGCCAGACTTTATTGATAAAAAGTGGGAAACCATTGCAGGGCAGGTGGTTTATAAATTTGTTGAACCGGGATTTAAAACTCTTTACCTGATGTTTGCAGATGATCAGGGGGTTTTTACCACCTCCAGTGCAGATATTTATATTGAAGAGAAAAGCACTGATAAATTCCCTCCCATCATTTTTCCTTTTGATAATTGGGTGCGTCTCAAGGTGGGGGATCTGCTGGATTTAAAAGGTCAATTGATTACCGATGAGGGTAAATTAGAAGATGTGAGCAAAGACTTAAGTTGGAGCCTGGAGGATGATGCCCTGGGTCAATGGGATAAAGAGGAGCAGCAGCTCATCGCCTTGAAAACGGGAACCACTTCCTTGACCGTGAGTTATTTAGGAAAGAGTAAAATCCTCCTATTACAAATAACTGATAATTCAGAACTTGTTTGCCCTACGGGTTATTCACTGGTTCCTGCAAATGAAGAGGTGGGAGTCTTAAAGGATTTTTGTGTCAGTCAGTTAGAAATGAAAAAACTCCATAATTTTCCTGTGCCCATAGCCGAACTTGCACCCTGGAATGAGATAACCATCACCGATGCGAAAATAGCTTGTCTTTCACTCGGAGCGGGATTTGATCTAATAAGTAATCCCGAATGGATGGCACTGGCCCGAGACATTGAATCGGTAGATGATAATTGGCTTACAGCAGCAGACGGTAGTCCTTGTATGAAAAGGGGCTCCGTTGAACTCAAATATGAAAAGAATGAAAACTCCAATCTCCTTCCTTGTCAGGAGGTCACTGAAAATTATGCGTATGGAGCAGAGCGAGATGAAAAAGCCAAGTTTATTCTTTCGAATGAAGAAATTATTTGGGATCTGGCGGGAAACTTATGGGAGTGGGTGGATTGGAAACCCGGCGGGGCAGTCGATTTAGGTCCTACTGACTGTAAAGATAAAATGGTCGAACTTAAGAATTTAAAATGTGAAAGCATCAAAGAGAGAGAGTACCTTCCTAGTGGAGATGCCACTGCCAAAACCTCTGGTATTGGAAAAGTAAGAGGAGGGGAAGGAGGAGTCGCAAGGCGGGGTGGCAATGATCATGCCAATTCGGGCTTGTACACTCTCACCCTCCAATACGCTCTCGATTTCTATGGCGCAAAGCATGGTTTTCGCTGTGTGTATCGCAACTAGTGTAAGATTTTGAAATTATATATTTATTTCGCATTACTTTAGGTTTTCTAGGCTTTAACCGAAGGGAGGACGAGTTCATATTAACTTGAAGCATTAGAGGAGATTGCGGTGCGGTGCATTCTAATCATAGTTTTAATTATATTCTTAAATACAAATGGTTACATTCAAGCGAGTGGAAACTTTAGGCTCCCTTCTTGTGCCGGGCTGGTCCAAGGTGTGGAGACTCAGTTGGGACATCGACTGAATGGGGTGATGGTTGGAAACACTTTCTCCCCTAAAAAAGGGGTTTTACGGAGATTAATACAACCTATAGCCAATCCCACCGCCCGTTTCATCCAGAGAAGATGGACTCTAAGTTCTATTCCAAGATACTATCATATAACCCATAAAGATGTAATTCGTGCTATGAGAGCCATTGGAAGAAGGTCTCCTAAGGGAGATGCTGTCATGGAGGTTAATGAAGCCACAATTCTTCTTCATAATCAACTAATTGCGAGGTATGAACAGGGTCCAAGAGAAATCATGGGATTGGCGATCGAAGGAGCCAATGCATTGATCATGCAAAAGGAACTCCAGAAGCTTGAGCGACCAGAAAACCGTCAGCTAATTACCATCGACAATAACCAATTTTTAACCAGAGAGGTTCAAGTTTATAAGAAGGAATTAGTGGATAATCCCAATATGGAAAATCCTTTTGAAAAGCGTATTATCTCTATTCATGTGGAACCTGGTGAAGTGAACAGTCGTCGAATTATGGATTTGACCGGGCAGAAAAAAGAGCAAGAAGCCATTGCTGATAAAATTTTTGGTTCGGGGAGCTCTTCTGTATTTGGAAGCGGGAAAGGTCTATTTGAGCAAAGAATGATTGAACATGCCATGCATCATGAACTCATTAGAAACCTGATTGGTTCTCATCAATCCTATGTGAGCAGTTATAAATCGATCCATGGAAGCCGTCCTCAAGATATTCTTCCTGCTGAAATGACTCTCATAGAAAAATCTCAGGCGCTTTTAGAAAGAGCTGATTTAGCTCCCCATCCTTTTTTAAGAGAAAAACTAACCGAATATATTGCCCCTATTGCAGAGGTAAAAAACTTTGCAGGTGACACCTATCGAAGTGCAGTGGATTTTTCAAAATCAGTGAGTGATATTCAATCGGTGGCCGGTATGGTGAAAGCTGGGGGAATTGCTCTTCTTGGTGTATCCTTGGCGATATGGCACTTCTTTAAAAATGGGGATGAAAAGTGTGATAAGGCAGGTTGGGCCACCGATAATGTCAAATGTTATAAGAATTTGTTGGATAATGATTTTCCCGGTTCATTGGCAGCTTATTTGGAAACAGGCTCTTCTCCTCTTTTGAAAGATAAGACTGACCACAATAATGTTTTGCGAAGTAAAATTAAAAAAACTTTGGACAAAGAGGAGGCGAGTAAAACCGTCTCAGAAGTGTATCTTGCCTTTAGTAAGTGGATGAGGGATTATTTAGAACTCCATCAGCAATCTCAGCTGGTAACCAATCAGCCAAAAATACGAGATGATCCGGTAAAGGTGGCAGTATTAAAGAGATTTATATATAAACAAAGGGAAGATCCTGATCTTTATAAAATGATCATCACTTTTCTAGAAAGTATTGGCGAAAGTGGGAGTGAAGATATGCTCTATCAGATTATTGCCAAAGACCCTGTCACCGGTTTTTATCTCCAAAGTTTTCACCAAAAGTGGCCAGCCATTCAACATCAATTAGAGACCGGCTTGAGTGCACGAGCCATCCTGGATCGGCTGATCTATGAACAACATGAAGAGGCTTTGAAAGCTAAAGGTAAAAAGAAGTAAATTACTTTTTAACCACTTCTACTTTCTTTACTTTGATGACAGAAGGGCTATTTTTACCACAAACAAACCACAGTTTAAAACTTGGTCCGAGAGCAAAGTCGAAAACTCCATCGTCCACACTATAGATAATTTCCTCCGTTCCCTCTCCTTTTTTTATCTCTTTGGGAGTCGTGGCATTAAAAGTTCCCGACTCCTCATCGAAGCGGTGTTTGCGATAAACTAGCTTAACGGTAAAATCTGTATCAGGATCTTTATCCAGGGTCACCTTTATATCGATGGCGGGAGCGGCTGTTAAGTCAGGGGTATAGGGGGTGATAAAATCAGTATCCATAAATAGACTGAGTTTGGGCTGTACATATACATTGGCTTTTGGATGTTCTTCGAAAACCTTCTCGCCTACTAATTCATCCATAAGAGTGTGATATCCTTCTTCTAGGAGGCATTTTACCTCTAAAGCTTGCTTGTCTTTACTTTTTTCAAAAACAAGGCCATCCCAATTTTTATTCTTATAATTCATCTCGATTTGGCGCAGTCCTGATTCAAGGGCTGATTTTTTTTTGGTTTCCCAATCTATCCAGATAGATGTTTCATCTTTGACTGAATCATGCCAAGTCGGGAAGTCTCCTTTTGGTTGATATTTGTCGCCCATCGAATCTAGATGTTTTTTAGTTAAGCCAGTTATGAGGCTAGGATAATCGTAAACAAAGATCTCTTTATTTCCTTTAATGTCTTTTACCTGATCTTCTTTCTTAAAACACTCTTGCATTTTTAAGCTCACATCACCTATTTCAAAGTTGACTTTTTTTCCAACTCCTACACGGGCTTTATCTCGCCAGATCCAGACTTTATAAGGCCCTTTTTTTATTTTAGAAATGTTTTTCTCTTGAAAAACGAAGGCGTAAATAAACTTTTGTTCATCCCATTTAATATAGCCTCGATAATAATGTTTGACAAAATTGGCTGCCAAGAGTTGAGCGGCATAATATGACTTTTTTAGTACTTGCTCTTCTGACTTGGGATGTTTGGTAACTAAGCCAGTGTGGGCTCCTTGGTCCGGATCTTCACCCTCTTTAAATTTTTCTTCATCGCTAAATTTCCACCATGAGGCACGACTAATACCTGCGAGCCACATAGAGATGAAAGTTTTAATTAAAGAACCCGCTTGGAATTTTTCACTGTTATCATAGCTGAGTCCTCGATAACCTTTGGTGGCGTAAGTGGCAAATTCCGAAAGATAGATAGGTTTTTGAAAGGTCTCCACCATAGATTTAAAAGCCGAATAAATCACCTCGGTATCCGCTGATTGAACAATTCGGTACACATGAAAATTGAATCCATCCACCTTATCTTTCAAATTGGGATGAGCCTTATTATAAAAAATATTTCTAAAAAACATGGTATCCGGTCCGGCAATAGCGGGACCCCATAAAAAGGTTTCACCTCTGGCTGGGAAGGCCGCAGCCGTCTTACGAGTGATATTTTTGGTCATCTCTAATCGGGTTTTTAAATCCATAGGATTGGTATGGAGAAAGCCTTCGAGGTTGGGCTCATTCC
>CAYFLR010000001.1:50657-82058 GCA_964343805.1 uncultured bacterium
TCATAGTGATGGGTTCTTTTTTTCACATGCTCTACGGTGTTTTCTACAAAGGTCTTGAAGGTCTCTTCGTTGTCTTTAGGAAAGGATTTATTCCCTTCGACCCATTTATTGTCATTGGTATTTTCGTCCTTTCGATATAAAACATTTCCATAGGCTAAGATAAAGTCATGACCTAAACCTTTCTCTTTCCCTGTTCCCGTTATGGATTCAACTACTAAATCGAGGAAATTATAATCAAACCCTTTATCATCAGGCTCTATAAATTTCCATGGAACCGAGGAACGCAAAAATTTGAAGCCGGCATTTTTAATTAACTGGGCCTGAGCCACCATTCGACTCTTTTCCCAGGTTTTAGGAAACTTTTCACAAATTCCAAAGTACTTGTTGGCCACCTGTTTATTAATTGGAGACCAATCTTTCCGATCAAAAATATCTCTCTTCTCTTTGGTAAAGCTCTCTTCACGTTCCTCAGTTGTCTCTAATATGGTGTATTCATCATCAAAATCTACTTCGTTACTATTAGTAGATCCATCTACTTTCTCGTCTTCGTTCTCATTACTTCCACCTCCACTAGAGGGCTCAGAGGCCACTTCATTGTCTGAATTCTCGCAACGAAAAAGGAATACTAATAACGAAAAAGTGAGCAAGAGAGAGATGATTCTCAGCATGTGAAATCCCCTTTTTTAATACTGTGATTGATTTTTGCTTAATTTACTCTTTGATCCTAGCTAAGACAAGAAATTTTTCATTTAGGGTTTTCACTTTTTAATAGAATAGAGTGACCAATAATCAAACCTAAGTAATAATTGCTGATAATCCCAGAGGTCGGTCGCTACGGTTTTTAGCTTTTCAATCTTTTTATAAGCTTGCAGGAGCTGCCTAGCTTTTTCTTTTTTATGATGGACTGAAACTTGAAGAGGGATGACATTTTCTTCACTAGGTAAAGAGATTAAATCTATTTCAACTAGGAGTTGTTCGACCCGACTTTCAACCCAGTTTAACTTAGCCATGTGAACTTGATTGGCTATAAAGTAAAAACGGGTATTTGCTAATTCTCTCAAACTTACCTTTGTTTCATTCTGCTTTTCGTTGAGTTGCTTTCTAACTAATTTTAATTGATGTTTATTCATTTGCGATAAAGTGGTTGAGTTAAAAAGCAACTTCAAAATTTGGGCTCTCAGTTTCATCTCTTTGACCGGTGAAATGGGAAGAGAGTATTTTAATTCTGTATTAATGGAATGAATCTTTCCTGGGATAGTGTTGACTTTTAAAAGATCCGTGCTGTTTATTCGGCCAAAGTCATCGAGATTGCCCATCTCCTGATAAATAAGGGCGAAAGGAAGGTCCTCTATTATTATGCCAACACCAATAATAAACAGATTAATTTTGGATAACAGAGATGGGGCATGCTCTTTTAAGAAGTAACCTAAATTAACTGCTTTATAACCTCCAAGGCAATAGGCAGTAAAATTCAGCTCTTTTATTATTCTCTCATCCAATTCCATAAGTAAATTCTTAATTGGTTCCAGAGCGGGGTCTTGATAAAAATCTCCCTGCCCATTTTGAAAACGACCGGCAAAAAATTCTAGAGGTCCTTTGGTAAAGGTTCCCATCATGCCATATCCTAAATGAAGTGCTAGCACCGGTGAGTTATTTTTTAATGCCACCAGTTTGCCCAAATTAAGCGATTCTGAAAGGGTATTGGTTAAGCCTGAGAAAGTGATGTGTTGGACTTTACCAGCTTTTAGATATTCCCTTGCTTCATGACTAAAAAGGGGTGGTGTTTCGTCATTAAAAATGATGGCAAAGTTCCCCGCTTCTTCACTTATGTGGTTATTATCCAATGCTTCTCTAATCACAGTTTTTTCCAAAGGGGTCAGTAACTCGCTGTTGGTAAAACTGGTAGCCTGCAAGCTGGGAAGGATGACTCCTAGAATTGCGATCAATATTAATAATTTTTGTTTCATTTATTCCTCTATCTCATTTTTCTGATTGAGGGGTGGACTTCCTCTTCCCTCTGTGTTATACGCTTGTATAATAAAATTGTACGAACGTATAGTAAAAACTATTAAGGAGAATAAAAAATGATTCAAATAGCTAGAAAAACAAAGAAATATTTTTTCATCCTTTTTCTCTTCTCATTAGAAGTGAATATAGGGGCCACCGAAGTGGATAGCTTTACCTACCGCCATCTTGAATACACCGATTCTCTCGAGGTGATTGATGATATGGTTAATGAGCGTATCCGGCGGTCTATTGCCATCGCTAATGTGCATGCCTGTGATTATGCTCGCCTGGAAAAAGAGTTAAAAAAGGAGTTGGTTCTTTTTGGATGGTCTCCCATGGAAATTGCCATCAACAGTAACGAAGTTATTAGTAAGAAAATGGATCTATTTAATCATATTTATAAATACTTTCTGATATATAGTCCCTTTAGTAGCACCATATGGCACCCAATGGTTCATTCTCCTTTATTAAAGATAAATGATGTTATGATGGGTGTGGATAAATTCAGCCACTTTTTTAATGAGGGCTATAATTACTTCAAGATAGTTCATAAACAGGGAAAAAGCCTCGATGATGCTTTACGTTTTGGTAGGGGGCGTGAGAAGGGGCTCTGGGGGCAAAAAACCACTGGCATATATTCGTATGCGGATCTAGTTGCTAACTATCAAGGTTATCTCTTTTGGAAGGAGATCTTTCCCTTTTCAGCTGAGGATCCTTATGTTCAATGCGATGAAAACGGATCTCTATTTTTAGCTAGGTCCTTTACTTTTACAGATTATCTGGATGATGCCTTTGATGAAGCCATAAATTGTAATACCTATAGGTTCAAGGGGCAAGAGTATGCAGTTAAAAAAGCTCTTGAAGAGCTGAGCCAAAAAAGAGAAGAATCCCTTCGTTGTCCTTTGTCTATAGAGCGTTGTACTGCAATGCAAGATAAATATCCTGGTTTAGATATTATAAATCCTGTCTGCAGGTAAGCCCAAAGGGGAATCTTGCCCCATCAAAGAGGGGTTAAGGTGCCCCTTTTCAGTTCTAATCGATTTTTTTTCGTATAATTACAATGGTTTATGGTCTGGCATGGGTCTTGCTATTTGATTATGTGCAAGGGACAAGGTCCACCATCTTCCTTCCCTGACAATTGAAAAAAATTAAATTTTAGAAAGGGGAAAAACCATGTACACAAATATAGATCCAATGGCTTATAGCCAAAACATAGAACAGATCAACCAAATCAACTATAACCTTTATAAAGTGGAGTTGGCGAGATTGAAAGCAATGCATAAAAATAACTGGTCCGAAAACAGTAAGATGGTGAAAGTTGTTCGGTCCTTTTTCCAAATGTGGAACAATCAGCCAAAACACGTTTAATTGATAAGAGTCCCGATTTGGCAAAGGGAATTGATCCCATGTCTTATCGGGACATTTTTTTATCCCACTCTAACCCTATCTTAATAAAATAATATATTTGAAATTTACTAGATGTGAGTGCCTAAGCACTCGTAGATGATGCATTAGAGCTGCTAGTAGAAGTCGCTTTGGAAGGCACCGAGGTGTTGTTAGAACTTGATTTCTTAGTGGATTTGTTCGCCGAAGAGGTTCCATATCCGTCCGCATACCAACCGGATCCTTTTAGGGAAAATGAGGTATTGGAAATCAGCTTCTTAATATCTTCGCTGGCACAAAGTTTACATTTCTTCAGTGGTGCATCCGAGATTTTTTGCATCACCTCAAAGATTTCATCACAGGTTTTACATTCGTATTCGTAAATGGGCATTTTCTCTTTTTTCCTCAATAAAGATTAACGTACCAAAGGAAAATTATTCTTTTAATAAACCTAATTTTGTATTTTGTCAACTAATTCTCTGTCGCCGGAAGGTTTTCCTAGCTCGTCAATATAGAGCACCCTTGCCGCTGGATAGTGCTGTTTAATTAGCTGGTCCCCCTTTTCTTTACCTAAGATGAAGAGGGTTGTAGCTAAAGCATCTGCCAGCATGGTTTGGGGATGCATTACTGAGACACTTTGTAATCCTTCGGCTGGATACCCGGTTCTTGGATCTATAATATGGTGATATCTCTTGTTTTTTATTATCACATACTTCTCATAGTCTCCTGAAGTTACAACCGCTGAGGGTTCTGAAATAGGAATTGTAAAAAGGAGTCTTCCACGTGATTCCCGTGGATGCTGAATTCCGGTGGTCCAATGTTTATCATATTTAGTACCGGTTAAGTAGATATCTCCTCCACCGTTAACAATGAAGTTTGCTAAGCCTTCATCCTTCAAAACCTTGGCGGCCTGGTCTACTGCGTATCCCTTAACATAGGCTCCCATTCCCACTTTAGTGTTGGCATCTTTGAGAAAAATGGTTTTATTCTCTTTGTTTATCTCTATATTCTGGTAATTGATCCATTTTTTACTTTCTTCAATAAATGCGGGTTTGGGTGGCAAGAAAGGTCGCTTATTATAATTCCAAACATCTTTGAAGGAGTGGAAGGTGATGTCAAAGGCCCCCTCAGACAGCTGGGAGAGCTTCTCCGCAAATTCAAATAGCATGATGGTTTCATCATCGACCGCAAGAGGTTTTTTTCCAGCAGACTGGTTAATCCTTGAAAGCAGACTGTTTGGTTTATAGGTACTGTACTTTTTATCTAGATCTTTGATTCTCTGAAAGGCCTTGGAGCTAATTTTCTTTAAATTTTCAGGCAATTTATCTGAGGCAATTAGGATAGTAAAGGCGGTTCCCATAATTATTTCAGATGCGGCATAGGGGGGAGGAGGTGGTTTTTTTGTCTGGTCTTTCAATTGGCGGTAAAGCCAGATATTGCCGGCTAACAGGAAGATAAATAGGATGATAGAAAAGTTCTTAGTATTATTCATATTTGGAGTTTTGCTTTATTTATTTAAAAGTTGCAAGGAGAAAAGATTAAGGATTCCCTTTTTTTGACCGAGTAAAAGTTACGGTGTATGATGAAAACATGGGAAAAATTAGAGGCGTGAATGAAATCATCAAGGTTGGACAAGAAAAGGGATTTACTTCCTACCTATGTAGATGAATATTCGCTGTATGATGTAAATATTTCGGGCAAAATAGTGAAACGTGTTATTTTAGCCACTTGTGTGTTCTCATTACTCGTGACTGGGCTGACTTTCTGGGGGGTCAAAACAATTATATTAGACCTACCAGATGTGGATGCTTTGCACGAGTATCAACCCAAGCTGGCCACTGAAGTCTTTTCATCAGATCAGAAGAAGATTGGCGAATTCTACAAAAATAAACGTTATTATGTAAGCTACAATGATATTCCAGAGAAGTTGATTCAGGCTTTCGTGGCATCAGAGGATCAAAACTTCTTCTCTCACAGTGGGGTTGATTTTACAGGCATCTTGAGAGCTTTAATTGTGGACCTTTTTAACCTCCGTTTGAAGCAAGGGGGCTCCACTATTACTCAGCAGTTGGCAAGGGCCTACTTTCTCACTAATCACAAAACCATCACTCGAAAAGTAAAAGAGATTCTACTTTCCTACCAAATTGAACAGAACCTGAAGAAAACTAAGATCATCGAGCTTTATCTCAATATGGTTTTCCTTGGCAATGGTTCTTATGGTGTGCTGGCCGCTTCTAAAACTTATTTTAAGAAAGAGTTAAGTGAGCTCAATCTTGGGGAGATGGCCCTTTTGGCAGGTTTACCCCAAGCTCCATCTAAATATAATCCGGTAAACAATCTGTCCGCAGCATTAAGACGTCAGCATTATGTACTCCGAAGAATGCGCCACAATGAATTTATATCTCAAGAGGAATGGAAAAAAGCTTCTGATACTCCCATCGTGATCAGTCCGAGAGATACATACAATTTTAAGTATGCTCCGTTTTTTATTGATTACGTTAGAAAAGAGCTTGGTAATCTATTCGATGAAGAGGTTATACTCACAGGCGGTCTAAAGGTTGTTACCTCGCTGGATTTTGATCTCCAGCAAAAAGCCAACCAGATTGTTAGAAGTAAAATTTCGGGTCTCAGGAAAAGGCAGAATAAACGGTGGATCTTTAGGAAAAAAGAAAATGTGGCTAAGCTAGAAGGGGCTTTACTTTCTATTAATCCTAAAACGGGTCATATCAAAGCGATGGTGGGAGGGGTCGATTATAGTAAGAGTCAGTATAATAGAGCCACTCAAAGTATCAGGCAACCTGGGTCCTCTATTAAACCTTTATATTATTCTCTAGCTATCGAGAAGGGCTATAATCCAGCCTCTTTGTTCTCTGGCGAACCAATGACATACAACAATTGGACTCCTAAGAACTTTTCCAATGTCTATTACGATCACCTGACCATGTATTATGCTCTTATTAAATCTCTAAATACTGTTTCTGTACAAATATTTACCAAAGTAGGCATGAATCGCTTTCTTCGTTTTCTTAAGAAAATAGGAGTCAATACCCCCATGAAGAAAGAGATGGGCCTCTCTTTAGGTTCTTCCGGCAGGACCATGATGGAACTTTCTACCGCCTATACCATGTTTCCTAATGGTGGGTATACAGTGAAGCCCGTTGCTATTTTAGAGGTTTACGATCGGGATGGGAATCTCATTTATGCTGATGAAGATCGAGTGAAAGAGAAGAAGAGAGTGTTAAAGCCTCAAACGGCTTATATCATGACCTCTTTGATGCAACATGTAATCAAGCGAGGAACTGGTTTTAATGCTCGTCATGCAGGGCGTTATATTGCAGGCAAAACAGGTACAACCAATGAAGGTCGTGATACATGGTTTGTGGGCTTTTCTAAGGATTTACTCACCACAACATGGGTGGGACACGATGACTTTGTTTCCTTAGGTGGAGCTACGGGATCTCGTTATGCGCTGCCAATTTGGTCATCTTTTATGAGACAGGCACTCAAAAAATATCCATCAAAACCCTTTCTCATGCCTTCAGGGTTGGTTCATCATATGATCAATCCCATAAACGGTTCACCCAGTAGCAGCGGAGTTTTTATTCCTTTTAAGAGGGGGACCTATGCTCCCAATGCGTACTACTATAGCACCAACTATTATCAACCGGAGAAAGATAAAAAGTACTCTGCCGGTAGTTCTTATAATGCTGAAAAAAAGGTTACAACCTTTGGGAGGTATTTCTAATGGGACTCCCAATTGAAAATGCTATTTCTCAATTACTCCAACAAATTGACCCTCAATTTAAAGATCTTGAAAATAAAGATCTAGAGAAGGATAAGGGGCGCAGTGTGGTGGGAGGGGTTTCTGGCAATCCTCATGAAGATGCTTCCTTGCTACGTAAAGAGAAAGTCGTTTCCATGCTCAATGGGCGGATCGATGAGAAGGTGATGCAGCATCTCACGAATCGACTCAACTCTTCTCCCGCTCTTCGCAAAATTGCCAAAAACCTGCAAGAGGGGCAGCCACTTTCCCAAAAAGATCAAGAAAAGGCACGGAGTTTAGTGGAAGATCTTTTAGGGGAAGACCCTAACATGGTGGTTATCTAGATTTCATCACAACTTAAACGACATTACTTGGTCTGGAACATGGCAAATCTGCGATTTTGAGCTATAATATGCTTATCTAAATCCTGATTGGATTCGTTGACTTTCTTTAGATAATTTCGATTTCTGCGAGCCGCTCTTGCCAGTTCTTGAGTGTTGGCTGCCACTTGATCTGTCTTTGTAACTGTGCTGGTAGCCTGTGCTGCTGTTTTATGCACAGCCACAGCAATATTTGTGCTTGTTTGGTTGATTTCATAGGAGAGCTGCAGTGATTCTTTCATGCTGTCAAACATGTTAGAGGTCATTCTTACTTGGTTTTCCACGGCCGCTTTAATGTCATGATTTAGTTCAGTTGACTTTTGAATCGATTCAACCACCATTTTATTTGTGTTGGTGCTTTGTTGAGCTTGCTTTTGTAGTTTCTCAACAGAGAGGGTGATTTGCTCCAGAGCACTCGCACTTTGAACTGAGAGGTCTTTTATTTCACTCGCAACAACCGCAAAACCTTTGCCATGTTCTTTGGCAGAAGCGGCCTCAATGGTGGCATTCAAGGCTAATAAATTGGTTTGTTCGGATATATCTTTAATCACCTTAATAAAGTTGGTGATACTTTCAGCGTGGTTGAGAAGATCTTTGATTTCTTGATTGGCCTGCCCGGCCACTTTAGAGGCATCTTCCCCGGCTGTAAGAGATAATGATGTAACATCTTTGATTTTGATTATATCTTGGTTGATTTGATCTAATCCTTCTTCCAGTTTCTCAAATTCCATTATGAGGTTATTGGCGGATTCAGATATTTTGGTGATACCCACATCTGTTTCATTAAAGGCTTTATGGAGTTCTTTGATATTGAAATGAACATCATCTGTCATTTCAATGGACTGGTCAGAAATCTCAAACATTTTAGAGGATCCATTTTTTAGCAGGGTAAAGGCTTTTTGTAATTGTTCAGCCGAGCCAGACAGATCGCGGTGACAAATAACTAATTTGTCAATGGTGTTTGAAAACCAGGAGAAAAAGCATTGAGCCTGTTGAATCATTTGACCATATTCATCATTTCCATCGTTGGGTAGCTGTTCTTGTAGATGGCCTCCTGCCACTTCTACAAAATAGTTGTTGGTGTTATTAATTCGACTCACGAGTTTAATTAATTTCTTATAAAGAATAATCCCAGGAATTGGCAAGAGTAGGAGGGTCAATATTTGAGTCACTATAAGTGCCGAAGTTACAGTAGGTGAGAATTTTAGTTGCCATATACCTAGAGTAATTAAGATCATTAAGAGAATGGCAACTGCAAAAATGATTACTACCATTCGAGTTAAAAACTTTAGGGGGGGCCGGTTCAGCTTGCTCATATTCGTCCTGTTTAAAAAAGGAGTATTATTAGTAAGATTATACATTGGATACTTCCCTTTAGGGAATTGAAAAAGGGGAGGTTGCTAAAATTAACCAAATATGGGGTATGGGAATAGTGTTTTCATTTACCATATAGATTCAAACATGTTACACTAAAGTATGCCCAAATTTAAAAAACAGCTATTAATTGTAAATGATGACAGTCGTTTGGTGAAGTCCACCTCCGCTCAATTGGCAAAGTCATCGATCCATACTCGCACCATCCATACCCAGAAAAGCCTGGCACTACAAATTCATAAGAGTAAGCCGAATGCTATTTTAGTGAGCGATTATGGTGATGATGTGGCTGTGTTAGAGGTGCTGAAGTCTATTTTAGATAATGCTGAAACTCGAAATGTGAGGCTGATAGTTTTATCCAAAAATACGGAAAGACCTTTTGTGGAAGAGGTCTTATCTTTTGGTGTTAGAGATATTATTCCTCGCTATGTCGGAGTTAAGGACATTGTTAAGAGAATCCTTTTCGCCATCAGAGGAAACGAAGCAGAATATATACCTGATCGCTTGGTTCACTTTCCCTACAGTGATCGCATCAAAATCGAGTCTTTCTCTAAATTTACTTCCATCAGTGAACATGAATTGGTTATTGAAACTCCTGTCATTGTGGAACAGCAGCAGAGGGTTCAGTTAAGGGTGCCCTTTTGGCGAGATTTTGGTCTGGGGCGAGTGGCAGGGACTGTTCTTGAAACTAGAGAGCGTGGCCTCCTTTATCATATGAGTCGGGCAGTAGTGGTTAAGCCTGATATTTCAGAAGTGGAGAGAAAGAGTCTCCAAGCATGGATAGAAAAGCATCGAACCATTTCTTGTGGAAAAAGGGTCCCTGTTTATTGTGCTTTGAAAGATCGAGACCTAAGAAACAAGCTTTTGGATCAACACGCTTCTCAAAACTATTTTATTCGTCTCGCCTGGTCAAAGGCCACCGTTTTTAAAGAGCCGCTTTTCTTAGCTCCTCAAATTATAATTATCGATGAGATATTTTTAAATGAAGAGAGTATAGAAGAGTTCACGATTCTACTCGAAAAGCTGCAGACCAGAACTTTTATCGTAGTGAATCAACAGACGCGAAATCCTAAGCTGAAGACCTTTTTTCAAAATTTTGAAACCATGCATCAGGTGCTCTTTTTTAGCCGTCTCACTGTTGAAAAAATACAGCTCATTATAGATGATTTGGTAACGAAGCTTACCACCAGAAGAAACGCCTCGGGTATCTTTGAACAGTATGCCCCCATTTACATACCGGAAAATCATAGATTCTCAAAATGCTATATGGTAATGGATGCTGAACTTTCTTATGTGGGGAATAACGAGCTTCAATTTGTCTCGCGTTATCAAATATCGCGATTTACTCATGTTAAGGCTTCCTCGGCCTTTTTAAATAAGAAGGGGATTTTTCCAGCTTATTTAAAAATCTGTGATGTTTTTACCAAATCAAGATTAGGAAAAACGGATGTGAAACTTAAAAGAAAGTATGCCAAAGAGTTTTTCTATGAGGCTTACTTTGTTTGTTTTGCAGCTGCCAAAAGGTATCAGCTCAAAAACTTTATGCTAGAGAAGCTATTTATGGAGAACCAAAAGTTTTTCTCTGTATTTGCTGGAGAGTTAGAAGGGCAGGATGCTGAAGTAATCACAAAAATAGAACCTCCTAAAGATAATCTAGACCAACTTTCTCCCAAGCAGGATATAAGTAGAGATACTGAGGAAGTCATGGTTGAATCTAAGAGCCCCACTCCAGAGGTGTCAAAAGGTGTTCCCAAGACAATTCAGGAGGATTTAGATAAAGAGGTGGCGGATCAACTTGAGCATGAGACCCTTGAAAGGGAGGATATTGATCAAGTAGAAGATGAGTTAGAGTTATCAGATCAATTTGATACAGAAATACCAGATGATATCCCCAGCGAGTTGGCAGAGTCAATTTCTGAAGTGGTCAAAGATGATGATTATTGGGATGAAGAGCCCTATATTCCATTACGTAAAGGGAGCCAGAAGAAGACGGATTCCTCTTTTAATATATTGAAATTACTAAAAGTTCTCCTTATTATCTTTGTTGTTCTTTTTGTCTTACTTATCTCGGTGGTTTATATTTTCCCCATGTTAGAGAAGGGAAGTAAGATGTCTAGTTCAAGGTTTACTGAGTCCTTTCGCTCTATCGTACAACCTGCCAGTGATAAATGACCCTCTTAATGGAAACTAAATTCACAAGTTTTGGTATTTAAACTGTAGGTAGTATCTTCTACAAAAAGGCTAATCATATTCTCAGAAGTGCTAGGAAAAGGATTATAACCATCGGTTGCATTGGCGTTTTGCCAGTTATTGGGACCCCCAGCACAATAAGAATAAACCGCATCATCATCATAAAATAAAATGCCATCCTCATTCATGAGGGTGGGGGGACGGTGCAAATTGTTGTTTGTTCTATCTACATAGAATTTTCTTAGTTTATAATCATAGACGGCAATGTCATCTTGGTCATATAAAAAGGCTAGATTTCCCATGACTTTAATTACCACTAGGTCTTGGTCATTAACCACATTGAGAGTGTGAAACTCTTGTGTAGCTGAATCAAAAACAATAAAGTCACCGCGATCATAAATAGCAGCCAATTTATCACCACAGGCCATAGGGAGAGCGAAGTCAAAGTCGTGTACGTTTTCAGAGTAGACATAACCGTTGTAAGCCACGATGAAGAGATCCCCGCTGTATTCGCATTGAATCTTTTTGTTGATTCTGGTTGGGCAAACCTGATCATTGGCAATTTGCTGGGTTGTAACGATTTCACTTCGACCATCTCTGCAGAATACAACAAACTTACCCGCGTGCTCTCCAGTGGTGATTTGATGCATAGCGGTAACATCCTGCATAGACTTGGTTTCAGCCTCCTCTTCTTCAGTTTCTTCGGGGGTGCAGTAGGTTAAGCCGAGCAGGAACAAAAGGATCATCATTTTTTTTAACATGGACTCACTCCTTTCAAAGTGGTTATGCTTAGTTATCGGAAAATGAATAGATTTATTTAATTCCCTCCAATCAGCCTCCCATTTTAAAAATAAAATACTCGTCGATATCTTAATAATTTTAGAACCTTACTATTTGTCCATAAAGTTAAATTAGGCAAGGGCTGATAAGCTTATTATAAACTATTTAACTTGGAATAATTAATATGAGCAAGTCGCCCAAGGGGAAGCCCAGTGTTGTCCCTATAAATGAGAATTCTAGTAAACTATTAACGAAAGTTAGATCCTTAGATGAAATTCGTCCTTATTTCTTATTGGTTGATGATGATTATGATTTTGCTCAGTTTATCGAAAGAGTCTTAGCAAAAAGCTATTTATTGGATTATGCTCCAGATGGCTATACTGCCTTTCAGATGCTCTTTCAGAACGATTATCAGCTTGTTTTATGTGATATAAATATGCCTTACATTGGGGGGTTAACCCTTTTAGAGGAAATGCACAGTCGGAATATTAAAATTCCACTTATCTTTATCTCTGGCTATATTGATGAGGAGACGACGAGAGAGGCTCTGCGAAAAGGAGCCTACAATGTCGTTGAAAAACCTTTCCAGATGGATGAACTAGTACAGAAAATAGAGATGGCAATACAATTAGATAGTAATAATCAAATTGAAAGTGTTGAAGATCAGGAACGAGCACATGTCTATAATCGTCTAAAAACCTATTACTATGATATACAGAATCTTCTTTATTTTATCAAGTTTCATAATATTTCACTCAGTGAGGTTATGAAGGAATTAGACATAAAGGAAAGAACGGGAAAGTGTATCTTTGATGATGTTCGTAACCTAATCGTCAAAAAGTCCGCTTGATTGGCTTCCTAAAACGAACATCAGCTGCGTTGACATCAAAAATATCCCTCAATCCGTACTTGGCTGTACTGTCTTGATGGATATTTTTTCGTCGCCTTGCTGATGTCCGTTTTCGTTAGCCAACTTTATATGCCCACAAACGAACATCAGCTGTGTTGACATCAAAAATATCCCTCAATCCGTACTTGGCTGTACTGTCTTGATGGATATTTTTCCGCTCACAAAGTCGGCAAACAAACATCAGCTTATCTAATCTTTTTATAGAGTGTATCTCGGGTCTATATTTTCTTCAGACATTATGAATTCAATGCTATTAAAGCGGTTTTGCAATTGCTTTACCACTGTTTCCAGGAGTTTACGCTCGGTCTGATAGTGAGGAAGGTTTAATAAGCAAATACCTCGCCTTTCAGCTAGCTGGTAATTATGATAGGTCAGGTCACCCGTAATGAAAAGCTGGCACTCAAGATTGGCTGCCCGATCGATCAAGCTACTGCCAGACCCAGCACATATACCCACTTTGGTTAAGGTTTGGTCGGTATCACCAAAGTAAGATAGTTCTGATAGTTGAAACAGTTCTTTGAGTTGGTCGGCCAATTGTTTGAGGGTTAGTGGAGTTGGAAACTCTCCCATAATACCAGTTCCTCCAAGGCCAGATGGGTGTTCAATAAGTGGCGTTGTATTAGCAAGACCGATCTCTTTGGCAAATATTGCATTGAGGCCTTCACTGGCTCCATCTAAGTTGGTATGAGCTGAAAATAAGGAAAGCTTAGCATCAATAAGCTGGTAAATGAATTTACCTTGCCACTCCATTCGGTTAATAGAGTGCAGGGGTTTAAAAATAAATGGGTGGTGAGTGAAGATAAGTTGAACCTTCTTCTGAATGGCCTCTTCTATGACCGATTGATGAATATCTAGTGAAACCAAAACGGATTCCACCTCACAATTAGGGTCTCCCAGTTGTAGACCAGGGTTGTCCCATTTTTCTGCCAACATCGGCGGGGCAATTTGTTCGATATTATTTATAAACTCAGATAGTAACATGAAGTTCTCCTTATGAGATGGTTCTATTTTAAGAGGGTTGTGAGTAGAACCCCGGCGGTAGCTAAGATGGAACTTGCAACCAATTTGAGTGTTATTTTCTCCTTTAAAAAGATAACCGCCAATACAATTATAAAAACTGTGCTGGTCTGATTCAATATAGCTGCTACGGAGGCCGTGGTGTATTTTACTCCAGCAATCCATAAAATCATACTTAAATAACAACCAAAAAAGGCACTGGGGAGCAAGTCTTTAAAATTTTGCATGCCCCAAAGTGGTCGGAGGACTTGGGCTGGCTTTTTTTGGAGGCCGACCACAATCATTAATCCCAAGTTGGCCACCAGAAAGCGGAAACCAATGGTTGTGAGGAGAGGGGTTTGGTTTAAAATGGGTTTAATCATTACCAGGGCTCCAGACATTATGAGAGTGGCAAAAAGACCCACTCCGATCCCTTGTAAGACCTTATCTCCTGTTGGTTTGGTCTTAGGTTTAACTGTTATAATTAAAATGGCTGATAGAACTAAGCCAAAGCCGATCGTTTGCCATAGGTTTAGATGTTCATCTAAGAATAGATAAGAAAGTAATACTACAAAGGGGCTGTAGATACACTCCACTACTGCCATTAAGCTTGCTCCAATGTTTTTTAAAGCATATAGGAAGAGGGTGTCAGCTAGAGTGATGCCGATAAGGCCACTTATAGCTATAATGAGAAGGTTTTCTCTAGTATAGGAAAAGATCTCATTCCATTCAAAAATAAGAATCAATGGAAGCAGCATAATGAATGAAAAAAAATTTCGAAAAATATTGATGGAAAGTGGAGGATAACTCCGCCCGCAATGTTTCATGACCACCACCCCAATGGCCCAGCTGAGAGCACATGCCAGTGATAGAATCTCTCCCATTCCCATATTCTTTCCTTATACTTATTAAATAAAGCACGTTGACAATTCCTGTGACACATTATATAGAAGGGGCAGGAAAAGCACAGTAACAAAATACAGGTGGTTTATGTTTAGACAAATTTTGGGTGTTTTAGCTATTACTCTAATTTTATCTATTAGTTTAAAAGAAACATGCGCTGAAGAAAATACAAAGTCATTGTTAGTCATGTCATACAACGTTGAGCAATTGTATGATAATATTGATAATGAAGGTGTAAAGGATGAGCGTTTTCTAGTTACTAGTAATCCTGCCTATACAGATGAAAGGGTTACTCTAAAGTTAGAAAATATCAGTCAAATGATTCTGACTGCCAGAGATGGTTCTTATTTTGGAGAGGGACCTGATGTGGTGGGTTTGGTTGAAGTGGAAAACCAAAATATTGTCAACATGCTTGCCGCTACCTTGAATAGTAAATTAAAGGGAGCAAAATATAAGGCGGTTTATATTCCCGGAGAAGATGTGAGTGGAATTAATCCTGCCATTTTATCAAAATTTCCTATTTCAAAAATTATCAGCCATAAAGCTCATAAAGAGAGCTTGGTGTGGCAGGTTCCCTCCTTTTCGGGAGAGTTAGGTAAGCCAGTTTATACAGTAACACGCAATATTCTTGAAGCTCAGATAAAGATTGATGATCAGCGGCAATTGACCGTTTTTGTTAATCATTGGCCTGCAAAAAATGAGAGCTATCAGATTGTTCGACGTTATGAATGCGGGCGCTATTTAAATCAGGTTATTGCAGATCGCTTAGCTGAAAATCCAAACTTGGATATTTTAGTCACTGGAGATTTTAATTCACAACCAGAAGATGCGGATCTTGCTGCTGGTTTAAATGTTTCCCAATTTTTAGATAGTGTGAAAAGCTCTTCCTTGGAGCAACCTGTTTTATACGGCGCCGCTTACGATATTTATAATAAATCTTCTGCTAAAAAGGCTTTCTATGATGCCAGCAGGTTATTTAAAAAGCACTTTCATGAGTTTGGAGTTTGGGATGTGTCCATTTTCGATAATGTGATGCCCTTTATTGAGAACCGGGAACGGGCAGAGAAGATTATTAACAAATTAGTAGCCAATGGTGCTTATGATTCTAAAAAGTATCGCTGGTTTGAAACAGACCTACTGGGCGAAGTGCTTCGTAAAAGAGGGACTTTCTATTATTATAGAGATCGTCTTTGGAACACCTTAGATAGCATTCAGCTCACCAAGACACTGTTTGACGGAATGGGTTTAGATTACCAAGTCAAGTCGTTTAGAATTCATAAACCAGAGTTTGCTCAAGGTCCTTTTGGTCGCCCTGTCGCTTTTCATAAATGCAAAAGAACTAAGCCCACCGGCGGTCCTTGTATGAAAGATGCAAATGGAAAGACTGTTCCTCAAAATGGTTATTCTGATCATTATCCTGTCTTGGTCAACCTTAGTTGGCGTCCGTAAACAAACATCAACTGTGTTGGCGTCCGTAAACGAACATCAACTGTGTTGACTTTGAAAATCTCTCCCAACCCGTACTCCTCTGTACTGTCTTGGACGAGATTTTCTTGTCGTCTTGTTGATGTCCGTTTCCGTTAGCCAACCTAAGCCAACCTGTTGAATTCGTAGGTGGACATCGACAGCGCCCTCAGAAAAATCATACTTCTACTTATTTAATCCCATGTTTTCTAAGTAGACCACGCAACTGATTGTAGGTGAGTTGCATATAGGTGGCGCACTTTCGTTGATTGTAATTATTTATCTCTAGGCACTTCTTAAGTAACTCTTCTTCTGTTTTTTTAACAATCTTTTTGAAAGGGAGTGTGTTCTTGTCGGTGAAGTGATCTTCGACGGATCGCGTGGGGATTTCCTTTTTTGGTAAGGATTCAGTGGGAGTTTGCTTTAAAGGTTGAAAGGGATTTTGGAAAGGGTTGAATTTAATAGAGTGGATGGGAGTGTCGGGATTTTTGTGTTTATAGATGGATCGTTCAATGACATTTTTTAACTCTCTTACATTTCCGGGCCAAGGATAGTTTGTTAAATCCTTTATGGCTTCATCTGTGAAGCCGGGAAAGAATTCATTGCCCATATCGATGGTCATTTTTATTGCGAAATGTTCAGCGAGCAAAGGTATATCTTCTCGTCGGTAACGAAGGGGGGGGAGTGTGATGACTTCAAAGGAGAGGCGGTCTAAAAGGTCAAAGCGAAAATGGCCTTTCGCCGCTTCTTCCTGGAGGTTGATATTGGTGGCGGCCACAATTCGGGAGTTAGCATGTATAGTTTGCTGGCCGCCAACCCGTTCAAATTCTCCATATTCGATTGCGAGTTGCTCCGGTAAAGGCTCCGGCTTCATGGCCAAAAAGCTCAGATTCCAGGAGGGATTCTGTGAGGGCTCCACAATTCACTTTAATAAGTTTTTTCTTCCAGCGGCTGGATAGATAGTGCAGTCGTTCCGCTGTTAGCTCTTTGCCGGTTCCCCTTTCACCAATAATCAAGATAGGGCGATCTACTTTTGCTGCAGTTGAAATCTGTTCCAGAAGTCTGAGAAATTCAGGGGATTCGCCGATGAATTCAGTGCGTGACTCATGGGTATAATTCATTTATTTTGCCACTATATGTTAAAAATTAATAAAATATATTAAAAAATAACACATTTATTTGCCGTATATAAAGGCAAAATTGTAAATTTGCCGTGATAATAAAGGTTTAGAGTTTTGGCACAGGAACTGCAATATAATCCAACCAACTGAGAAATTGACAACCCATAAAGGAGGAACTCATGGGTATTTTTACAAGGTTTACCGATATAATTAATTCCAATCTCATCAACATGTTAGATAAAGCGGAAGATCCTGAGAAAATGGTTCGTTTAATGATCCAAGAGATGGAAGACACTTTGGTGGAGGTAAAATCTCAGGCGGCTAAATTTATTGCTGATCAAAAAACTATTGAACGTCATATAAAAGAACTTGAAGAGGGACAGACTAAGTGGCAAGAGAAAGCGGAACTTGCCGTTTCAAAAGGAAGGGATGATTTAGCTGTTTCTGCTTTAGAAGAGAAATCTAAAAAGGAAAAAACGGCAGAGGTCATGCAAGAAGAGCTTGTTTCCCTCAAAGATGCGGTGGCTAAATTTAAAGAAGATATTGAACTACTAGAAAAGAAAAGAGCAGAGGCTTTACAGCGACAAAAAAGTATCATTGTTAGAAAGCAGGCTGCCACTTCTAAAATGAACATTCACAGGCAAGTGAGAAAGTACGACAGCACCAAAGCAGCTCTTAAGTTTGAACAATTTGAAAGAGATTTAGATCGATTAGAAGGTCAGGCGGAAGCCTTAGATATGGGCAAGAAAGGGGATCTCATGGATGAATTCAACAAACTAGAAAATGAGTCTGCTGTCGCCAAAGAGTTACAGAAAATTAAAGAGAAGTTAGGTCAAAAATAAGGAGAGACAGAGATGAATTCTTTTCTGTTCGTTTTAATTTTAGTGTTTATGGTGGTGGTATTGCCAGTCTGGATTTTCTTTAACTTTCTGGCAAAGATCAAAACCAATGGGCAGTTATCGGCAGAAGAAGAGAGAACCATGGTGGAACTCTGGGAGTACTCTCAAAAAATGGAGCAGCGGATCGAAACCCTGGAAGTGATATTGGACAAAGAGGTTCCTGACTGGAGGCAAAAGAAATGATTAGGCGTTATGCTAGATATGAACATGAGGGAGGTCCTCATAAACTCTACTTAAATCCTGAACGAGGGATAGCTTTTGGAGTGTGTGCTGGTCTTTCTGATTACTTTGGCTCTTCGGTCTCCGTGGTTCGTTTGGTCTTCGTATTAGGAACCTTATTTACTCCTCTTTTTCTATTGGCTTATTTGATCCTGATGATCGTCCTTGCGAAAAGGCCTCCTGCAGTTTATGCTACCGAAGGAGAAGAGGAGTTTTGGCGATCCGTTAGGTTTACTCCTAAGCAGACGTTATCAAATATTAAACACCGTTTTCGCCGGATTGATGATCGAATTCGAAAAATGGAACATGTGGTGACCTCCAGAGAGTTTGAGCTTTCAGGCGATTATAAAAACCTATAGAGTCTCAATTTATGAAAATTAAAAAGTACTTTCGCTTTATTGATACTGAAACAAATTCTACAGAACTGGCCATGACTGACGGAGAGAAAGTCTGTAGATTGGGACCCTGCGAGACCATCGACGCTTTTTTTGATCTCATTCAAAAGGCGTCTTGGAACCCTTTAGAAGGGGAAACCTTCGAAGCTTTTCTAGAAGGTCATGGATTAGCTACACCTATTGTGGAGCCGGAACATCACTTAGCTTTAGCTTTGAACTATCACAATCATGTGGAAGAGACGCAGCTAGCCAGTCGTCCTCTGCCCATTGTTTTTCCTAGGAAATGCTCCCCGACTCCATGGAATCAAGCCATTCAGTTAACTGGCACCCATGTTGCTTTACTGGACTATGAAGTGGAGTGGGCCATCGTCCTTAAAAAGGATATTAATGCAGCAGAGGCTCGCTCTATCACCAAAGACAATGCAATTGACTATATAGCCGGAGTGGTCCTCGCCTTGGATATGACAGCTAGAGATGAGCAGGTGCTTTTTTACCGTCCCGGTAATCCCTATTATGGCTTTAGTATAGCAAAAAGCCACTCAAACTATGCTCCCTTGGGTCAATTCTTTGTAAAATGGCAGGATTTTGAGCAAGTGGATGATTTTTCTTTCAACCTCAAGGTCAATGGTGAGCTAAAGCAACAAGGATCACTGCAAGGTTTGATCGTGGATCCTATTCATTTGATTCAGCATTTCTATACTCCCGAAGTGGTGGAAAGAAAGTATAAGGCAACGAAGGGGAAAGATATTAATGTTCTAACCAAGGAGACTTTGCGAAAAGGAGATCTCATTTTAATGGGAACACCTGCCGGTATTTTATTTGAGCCTCCCAGTGGGGGGCAAAAAGTAACAGGATTTTTTAAAGGTCTTTTTAAGGGCTCGCCTATTAAGGGGATGAAGCAGTTTATAATCGATAATCAACCTCCTCATTTGCAAATTGAAGATCAGATAGAAGCTGAAAGCCCACTACTTGGACGGATTCGATTAAAAATTCTTTAGATGAAATTGTTCGAGCCTTTCTCCCGCCTCTTCTAGCACTGCAGCTTTCTTATTCCCATAGGAAAAGCGCACATATCCTTCACCGCTTGGACCAAAAACTGAACCAGGTATGGTAATAATTCCAGTTTTTTTCAATAACATTTCACTGTATTTATAAGAACTTAAGCCTTCAGGAACCTTCACAAATAAAAAGGTGGCACCATCGGGAGGGGAGGCAGTTAAAGAGGGTATGGAGTTAACTATCCTTGTCAGGATGTCTTTTCGGCTCTCTAACATTTCTAAGGCATGCTTTATAAAATCAGCAGCAACACTTAAAGCTCCATTAATAGCATATTGAGAGGGCAAGGGGGCACACACCACCAAAGCGTCCTGAACCTTTATTGCCTCTTCCCTAAATGCAGGGCTCCCGTACAAATAACCGATGCGCCATGAGGCTAAGGCAAAGGTTTTAGAAAAGCTGCCTAAGGTTATAATCTTGTCATAGATATTCAAGGAGGCAGGGCTGATATGCTTCTTAGGTGCAAATGTGAGAAGATCATAGGTTTCATCCGAGATGAGCCAGAGACCATTATCTTTACAAAGTTGACACAAGGTTTGCAAATGTTCTAAGGGGCATAGTGATCCCGCTGGATTACTGGGGGAAACTAATACGATGGCTTTTGTTTCAGGGGTAATAGCTTGGCTAAGGGCATCGAAATCAATTTGAAAGCCACTGCTGGTTTTATGATAACTCACTAACACGGGTGTGCAACTGGCGAGCTCTACCATCATAGTATGATCGAAATAATGGGGAGAGAGGAGGATTATTTCATCAGTGGGATTGGTGATCGCTAAAAGAGCATTCGCGAAGGCTTGATTGGCCCCACAGGTTAATATAATCTGTTCAGACTTGGCTTTTTTTATACCTTTTTCATCTTTTAAGAATTGGGTGACTCTTGCTAATACGAGGGGATCACCTTGATCAGGGGAGTAGCCATGTTCCAATGATTCGGATAGGAATTCATTGATTTGATCAATGGCGGCACGCGGTGGAGCGATACCTAGTGTTGCTTGACCTAAATTGATCAAGGGTCTTTTCTTATTTTGATACTTTTCGGCTAACTTATGAATTTCAGCAATGGGAGGGGCTGTAAGCTTTTGGGTGCGACCTGGCCACATAGATCCTCTCAAGGAGTTTGAGTCTTCTGCAGTTGATCATAGGCTTCAACAATCATTTTGGTTTTCTGGGCTGCCAAATCCTGCAATTCTTGACCAAGATGGCTAACCTTATCAGGATGGTATTGAGCCAGTGCTTTCTTATAGGCATCCTTAATTTCATCCATAGAAGCTGTTTTGGAGACTTCTAAGATGGTATAGGGGTCTGTTCCATGATCTGATGGACTTTCAGGTTGAGGAATATACTTTGCCATTAAATTCTTAATAAATCTTTGAACGAGCCAAATGACGGCGAGTATTACAAGTATTCTGATGAGTATTGGAATCATAGCTATCTGTTTTAATGAGTTTCAACGAGGTAAAAAAAAGAAGTCAGTCTGATGACCGACTTCTTTTTCCCTCATTAATGAGAAGTAAACAAAGTGAACGTGTTTGTGCGGATTGTTCGGAAGATATTTTGATAATAAAAAAAATGTGAAAAAAACTTAGACATTACTTCTCTTTCTAATTAATTCGTGAAAAAGATGTAGCACGGAGTAGAAAAGGGTGCAACTTATATTTACTTAGCCTGAAGGGGTTTTTGAAATTAATTTAAAGCGTTCAAAAAAATATGGTAAAAAACATATGAATTATAGGTGTTTACGTTTTGTTTTGAATGCCGTTGGCTCACTTCGTTCAGGAAAAAAAATTCCACTTATAAAGCTTTCTTAGGTCTTATCTAATATTTGACTTAAAGTGGAGTAAAGTTTTTCTTTGGTAAAGGGTTTGGTTAAAAAGGTGTGTACATAAGGTCTTATATGAGAAAACTGATCTGAATCGGTCTGGTTCGCAATATCTCCGGTAATAAGGATAAAGTGTTTTATCTCTCCATCTCCCTTTTTAACTGCCTGAATAAGTTCATCACCATTCATCCCCGGCATTTTATAATCGGTCATTAATACATGGAAGTTTTCAGCTGTGACGTGTGTTAGGGCTTCTTCACCGGTAAAAGCCACTTCTACTTCTAGACCAAATTTCCTTAAGTACCGGCTGGCAACCTTGACGATATCAGGCTCATCATCCACTAAGAGAATTCTCCCTTTTAACTTTTTATAGCGGACCTTTGAAGGGGCTTTCCCCTTTTTATTTTCCCCCTCAACTTGAGGAAAAAAGAGGGTGAAGTTGGTCCCTTTTCCTAATTTGGAAGTGACCTCAATTACACCCTCCATTTCTTTGATAATTTTGGCGGAGATGCTCATGCCTAGGCCGGTTCCTTTTCCCCTGGGTTTTGAAGTATAAAAAGTTTCGAATATCTTAGGAAGATTCTCAGGGGCAATCCCACAGCCATTATCTGTGACTTGAATAGTAACTTTGTTATTAAGAATACTGGTGTTGACCGTAATGACCCCTTTTGCACTCTCTTCTAAGGCATCTTTTGCATTTGAAAAGAGGTTGACCAGTACCTGTTGAAAATGGCCTCTTTTACCAGATACGAATAGAGGCTCTTTATGAAGAGCGGTGACAAAGTGGACATTGACTTTGTTGTACATCTTTTTAAGCATGGAAATTGATTCACTGATCACGTGATGGATGTCAAAAACTTCCACTTTTTCTTCTGAGCGGGAGAACATACGTAAACCATTAACAATGGCCGTAATTCTCGCTACAGAGGCTTCTTGAGCTGATATTGCTTCGGTGGCTTCCTCATTTAACAAGTCATTGAGCTCCAGGATTTCTCTAAAAACATCAATGTAACCATGGATAATGGTGAGGGGGTTATTTACTTCGTGGGCAATACTTGCAGCAAGTTCTCCGATCGAGGCAAGCTTTACCGATTGGATAAGTTGTTTTTCCGCATTTTTTAGTTCTGTAATGTCAACAAAAGAGGACATTACGCACATGGGTTCTCCACCCACACTGGTGAGGACGCAGGAAGAAATTTGTACGTAGAAAGGGCTGCCATCTTTTTTAATAGCAACTTGTTCTCCAATCCAGCTACCTGCCACCGATACCGAGGTGGATATTCGCTTTACTTCATCTTGGTCACTCAGAAATTCGAAGATACTGCGATTGAGTACCTCACTTTCCTTTTCGTAACCCCAGAGATTTAGAAAAGATGGGTTTACATAACAAACCTTTCCTTCAAAGTCCGCAAATAGAACCGCATTAATAGATCCTTCAATGGCAAAAGATTTAATTTTTGCAAGGTCCATCTCTTTATTATTTGTTAATTCCATTTATTTGAATTGTTCTCCTCCAGAAAAGTCGCGCCTAGGTGAAAAACAATCGAGCACCTCTTGATCGTCGGTATTTAGATTGTCTGTTACAAGTCGAGTTAGAACCTCTCCTAGCCCAGGCCCGATCATAAACCCTTGACCACACATGCCCACTGCATTGATGAATCCAGGAAAACCTTCTTGTTCACCAACAATAGGAAAACCATCGGGAGTCATTGGATACTGCCCTCGCCATGTGCGGCGTACCTTTAGGTATTTTAACCTTGGATATAAGTTTATCATACGCTGGGCAACGGTGGGAAGGAAACAAGAGGTTGAGTCGCTGTCAGTACCAGGAATTAAGGGCTTGGGGGTGATACAGAAAACTACCTGCCCTTCATTGTTTTGATAAAAATAATAGTTCATGGAGGTTGCTGAGGGACGCATATCCACCACCATGGCTTTGAAGAATGGTTGAACCGGCTCGGTAATTCCTCCTTCATGACTGTCTGGATTTACCGGAAGATCTAAGCCCAATAAGGATCCAATCTCTCTTGCATGACTGCCTGCGGCATTAATAACCCAAGGTGCATGGTAGGCATCAGTGGGTGTTTTTACCTGATATATTCCATTTTCTTCTTTTGAAATGGAGGTGACCTTCTGCTTGAACATGTAGGTGGCTCCATAGGAGCAGCTTTTTTGGTAAAAAGCATTGATCGCGAGTAAGGGGGAAGCACTGCCATCATGAGGAGAATAAGTAGAGCCTTGTAAGTCTTGGCTATTAATACCAGGGACCAGCTCAAGGTAGTCTTCTTTTGAAATCCAATCGATCTGCAATCCCCATTCTTTTTGCTTGGAAACTAAGCTTTTTAATTTTTGGGCATCATCGAAGCTATAAGCAGGGAAGCTGTATCCCATTTTATACCAGCCAATATCATCTCCGTGCTCTTGCTCCCATTTGGAAAAGATTTCTAAACTGCGCTGACAGGTTTTTATTTTTCCAGGATCAGAGTGAGTGGCACGAATTCCCCCTATGGCAGCCTTATTTTGTCCTTGTCCGGGGGATGCTTTCTCATCAAGGACCAAGACCTTTAATTTTTCCTGGGCTAAGGCGAGGGCTGTGGGAACTCCAACTGAACCGGCTCCAATAACAATAACATCAAATTGTTTACTCATCTTTTCCTCCCAATTTCTCGCCAGCAAAAGCGCCTAAAGGAACCTCAACAAAGGTGGGGCGGTTGGTGTTTGGAGTAATGGAATCCATTGGTATATTTTCGCTGCGTAAGACCTGCTTTATGAGGCGGTCGCAGGTTTTGCTTCCACAAGCTCCCATGCCCGCTCGGGTGAGAGCCTTAATTTGATTGATGTCGGTGACTCCTTTTTTAATCAATTCTCTTACATTGTCCTCTTTGACTCTTTCGCAGAGGCAGACCATCTGTTCTTGTTTGGAATTGAGTGAGGGCTTTAAAGAGGTTGGCTTGCTCACCTTTTCGTCTTGAATAGTGAAAGATACAATTCGAGGAGCGAGTTTTGCAGGAACCTTGATTTTGATCATCTGCATTTTTTGTTTCTTAACATTCGTCACTTTGATGACTTCAAAATCTCCTACTTTTTTACCATTCACATCCACAGTAGAGATGGTATCTCCTTTATTAATGGGAATGTTGGGAACTTCGTAGGGGAGGGTGAGGATTGGCATATCTTGATCTTTTCGAGTGTCAACTAAGGTAATGGCTAAGCCGGGGCATATTTGCACACATTTGCCACAACCAATGCATTCCCCTTTAAAAGTGGGAAAACCCATAATAGGATCGCCTTCCATAAAGATGGAATTGCTAGGGCAAACAGTGCTACAAGGATTACATGGGATCTCTTGTAGGCAATGTATTATAGGACTGACCCCGCTGTCTGCTTCTCCAATATCCGGGTTAGCTCGTTTTTTTCCAGGATGTGATTTAAGAATGTCAGCTTTTTCATAGAGGGTTGCTGGGATTTCTCCTGGTCCTTTTCCTAAGTGGTTGGCCACCTTTAGTCCGGCAATTTTACCATTAAACATGGCGGAGGAGGCTTCTGCAATTTCCAGGGCATCTCCTGCTGCAAAAAAGGGAATTTCAGCCTTTTCAGCTTGTTTTGCAAACTCATTAATGGGTTCAAGGCCCACTGCTATCAGAATTGTATCGCAGTCAAATTCTTGTTCAGTTCCTGGTATGGCTTGGAAGTTTTTGTCAATCTCGGCAATGACAATGCTGTTTACCTTGTCCCCACCTTCAGCTGCTAAAATGGTGTGAGATGTGTAAATGGGTACCCCAAGGCGAATTAATTTATCAGCATGGACTTTATATCCTCCGCAAGAGGGAGCTGCTTCTACTAAACCTACTACTTCAATCCCGGCCTGAATTGCATGGTATCCCGCAATGAGACCCACATTTCCTCCGCCGATGATAAAAAGCTTTTCGGTAGGTTTAATAAGATCTCGGTTAACAAGGGTTTGAAAAGCACCAGCCCCATAAATTCCAGGAAGAGTGTTGCCTTTGAATTTTAAAAAGTTTTCTCTTGCTCCAGTGCAGATGAGAATCACCTTCGGCTTTACAAAACAGTAAGTGCCTTGTTTATAAATGCCCACTTTTTTATCTTTAAAAATGAAAATGGCAGTGCTCCCGGTCCATACATCTATATGCTCGGCATTTAAAACTTGGTCGGCTAGGTTGAAGGCGATGTCATTGCCCCTGGTTCCAGCTTGGGAGTCCTCTTCCGAACCAAAAAACTTATGGGTTTGGAGCAGAAGCTTTCCTCCTAAGCTATTTTTATCATCTACTAAGATGGTGGGGATTCCAAGTTTTTCCAATTCGATGGCTGCGGAAAGGCCGGAGGGACCGCCTCCAATAATAAGGGTGTCGATTATATATTCTTTAATAGCAGTCTCTACAGGGGAACTTGTCTCGGTGGGAATTTCAGGCAGTCCTTTGAGACTTTCTACTTGGAGGTTTTCTTTAACCTCAGTCATACACGCTTTTTGCGGCTCCCCTTCTACCAGTACAGTGCATCGGGCACATTGACCATTGGCACAAAATATACCTTGAGCAGACTGATCTTTGTGGTGATGGCCAAAGGTCCGAATCCCATTTGCAAAGAGGGCAGATGAAATCATTTCCCCTGCCAAAGCCTTGATTTTTTCACCATTCCAGGTGAAGGAAATCTCTTTTTCGGTTAAGGAAGGCAAAATGGGGTGATTTTGAATACGGTAGTCTCTCATTTTTTCTCCATTACTCCTCTGAAATAGGGTCAAGTCCTAGACTTAACACAACTTTTACCATCATTGCAAACTTCTTTGGTTAAGATAGAGAGGAGGCAGGAAATCTTTTTCTATTCTAGTTGGTTTAAAAAATCCAATAATATCTTTTATTAAAAGTATAAAAAATAAAGAAATACTAATAAATACCGAGTTATAATTGAGTTGTCCTTTTAACCACGAAGAGGGTGAATAAAGTGCAGATGAAATGGCTAATCATGCCTGCTTTTATTTTAATAGTGTCATCCTACCTCTTGTATCTATTTGATGGTATCAGTGACTACATTCAAAACCAACCCGCTGAAAAAGTGATTAAAAATATAAGTGGGGCATGGAAAATTGATTTTAAAGATCAACTGGAATATGCAGGCTACCAAATAGATGATTCTCACTTTCAAACCATTCACCTTCCTAAATGGGAAAAGAGTGACTTTGTTTACAGGGAGCAAATGAAAGGATGGTACTGGGTAAGAAAAACTTTTGTCTTAGATAAACCTCTTCCCAAAGAGAGTGTTTCTCTATTTTTAGGTAAAGTTAAGGATCATTATGAGCTCTATCTGAATGGAGTTCAAGTGGCTCAGGGATCCAGCCGAATGGACATAAATATACCCATTCCCAATCAATTGTTTTGTGATGGTAGCGAAGGAGAACTTCTCTCCTATTGCCAAGGAAATCGGAACGTACTTGCCCTTAGAATTTATTCAGAGGTGAATCTTTTTCCTGGGCTGGCTCATTTAGCTCCCTACGGAGTTTCTCTTTCTTTGCAAAAACACAATTCGAAAGAGTTTTTTAATTACTACATTAAAAAGAACTTTATTCACGGTATAAACTTTACTTTGACCTTAACCTTCAGTTTGTTGATGTTTTTTGCCTATTTTATCTCTCAGTATCGAGCTAACTACTTCCTTTACTTCTCTCTCTATCTGGTCTTTTCCATGCCCATGATTATATATAACTTCAGGATCTTCGATGAGATTATGTCGGTAGAGTCCATGACTAGGCTTGGATTGATCAGCCTGGGGATCACGCCCTTTTTGTTCCTCCTCTTTTTTATGGATTTCTTTAACTTTTCTGAGAAGACTATTAAAAGAGTGGTGGGGGTGACGATTTTAGGATTTGCTATTTCGCTTATCCAATCCATCAATCTGTCTTTTGATAAAGTGACAGAACTTAAATCGGCAAGTGATTTATTGTCTACCTACAGTTATCTGGGAACAGTGGTTTACAGTTCTATCTTTTTCATCGGAGCCTTTCGATGTTATCGAGGTGTTAGTGTGGATAGTAGTTTAGGTAAGGCTCTTTTTAAGGCTTTTATCTTACTGCTTATACCTTTCGTATTGGGCAAAGGGATTGAGAATGTCTTTTTAGATATTTTAAGTTCAGGTCTTCCCAACTGGGTTTTCTTGCATCTAAGGCAATTCTCCCAAGGCTATGTTTTGTTTTTTGTTCCTCTTATGATCGGATTGATTGGAGTTCGTTATTCCACGGAGCAGTCTCGCAGTCAGCGATTGGCAGAAAACCGAGTCAAAATTTTAGAATTATTGGAGGGATCTGAGAAATCGATTCCTTATGAGGTCTTATTTAAAAGTGTCTTGGAAAGTATTTGTGAAATTGTGGCAGCAAATAGAGCCAGTATCGCCTTAGTGGATGCAGATGGAAAAGCTAGAGTTAAAGCTTTTTTTGGTATTAATGATGTCTCTGCCTATGGGGAGGAAGTTGGAAAATCGGGGCAGATTAGAGATATTTTAAGGCGGCGGGAGAATGTTTTTATTCAGGACTTAAGGCAAGATCCCTACAATTTACCAGTGAACAGTGGTCGCTATGACACTGGGAGTGCCATGATTTTTCATTTGAAAGTGGTGGGGAAACATTTTGGCTATCTTTTTATCTCTGATAAACGTCTCAATCCGGCTTTTACAAAACATGACTTTGATTTGGTTCAGGTGATTCTTCCAAGTATCACTGCTTATCTAGAAAATAGAGAACTCTATAATAATTTAAATCAGCAATATGATGGGGTGGTCACAGCCTTTGGAGAGGCTATTCATAGCAAAAGTCAGTACACCAAATTTCATAGTGTGGGAGTTTCCACCGCCCTTCAATATTTGGCCGCTCGCATGGATATACCGGTAACCAGAGAGCTGAACACTGCTGCTTTGCTTCATGATTTAGGCAAGGTATTTATTGATGATTACATACTCGAAAAACCAGGCCGTTTAAATAAGCAAGAGCTGGTCGAAGTTCAATCTCATCCTATGTATAGTCGGCAAATATTAGAGACGATTCCTGGTTTTGAAAATATTGCTCATTGGGCCAGTATGCATCATGAAAACTATGATGGCACAGGCTATCCATATGGTTTGAAAGGAGAGCAAATACCCATTGAGGCACAACTGATCAATGCAGCAGATATTATTGATGCATTAGCTACCAATCGATCTTACCGTCAACGTCTCTCTTTCGAAGAGATTCAAGAAATTATCACAAAAATGGACGGTAAGTTTAATCCTAAAGTGAGAGACGCTATGATCGATCTGCTGAGTGATGAGGAGTTTAAGAAAGTATACGATATGAAAGGGCTCGATTTTAAATCTCAGTCAAATGAAAGTGAAGTTCGACTCACCTATGTGAATGATCGTTTAAAAAGCATGTATAAATCTTTAAATAGTGCTCTCGATTTGGTGGCTGGACAGATTGATCATAAAAATATTGAGGGACGAACTCGTAACGAAGTGATGTACAATATCGAGAAATTTAATGAAACCTATGAGGCTTTTATTAGCGAGTTATCTAATTCAATTGCTGGGGAAGTCAAATCCTTCTCTAATGGGGATATAGCAGAGAAGGAAAAAAAGGTCGGATAATTAGGCACAGGGTTTGTGTTATTTTAAATTTTTCAAAGAGGCAGCGAGTTGTTTGGAAAGATCATTGAAATCCGGCTTTTTGGCCATGGTTGATCCTTCTCGATCTGAGGGTTCAAAGTAATCACAGTAATTTGCCTTTTCTTTATCCGAAACTCTCTCTGAGATTATTTCTTTACATTCATTGGCTGAGCTTCGATCATAGAATGTGCAGTTCAAGCAGCAGCGTAAATCGTAACCACAGGAAGGACAGTCATCATGACGACCAGGAAAATTGGAAACCATTATTTTTATCTCTTCATTGCAATGGTGACAATGCATGATTTTTCCAAGCATCTTATATTCTCCTCTAACTAGCTAAGTTTTCTGGGTTGAGTCCTTGGAGTGATTCTAAGACAAAGCGACCATCTTTGCGAATCAGTTTATCATCAAAATAAATTTCTCCACCTCCATAATCGCCTCTTTGGATGAGAACCATGTCCCAATGAACAGAGGATTTATTACCGTTGAAGGCATCATCATAGCTGGAGCCTGGAGTTAAGTGAATGGATCCGCAGATTTTTTCATCAAAGAGAGTGTCATTCAGCGGGTGCAAGATATGAGGGTGAACTCCAATAGCAAATTCACCAAAGTAACGGGCTCCTTCATCAGTATTAAAAATCTCATCGATTTTATCTTGATCGTTGCTGGCGGTGGCTTTGATAATCTTTCCTTCCATAACTTCCAACTGCACATCTCTAAACAATACGCCATTATAGAAGGTGGTGGTATTATAGCTAATACGACCGTTAACCGAATCTTTAACTGGTGCGGTGTAAACTTCACCATCAGGTATGTTCATTTTGCCGTCACATTTGATAGTTGAAATTCCTTTGATAGAGAATTCAATGTCGGTGCCAGGTGAAGTAATTTTAACTCGATCTGTTTGATCCATAAGCTCAATGAGTGGATCCATGGCTTTAGACATCTGATTGTAATCCAAATTGCAAACATTGAAGTAAAAATCCTCAAAATCCTCGATGCTACGGTTGGCTAAGATGGACATGGCAGGGTTGGGATAGCGGAGGACCACCCATTTCTTTTTTAAGCGAGTTTCACTGTGCACCACATTCCAAAAGTATCGCCTTTGCAATTGTTTGGCTTTTGCTGAGAGGTCTCCCATCTGGTAGGGGTTTTGTTGGGCTCTAATACCTATGTACGCATCTACTTGCTGCATTATAGATTGGTGTAAATTTGCGAAAGCCGAATTTTGCTCATCATTGGCTTGTTTGAAAAAGGGTTTGGATAAACGATCATCAAATGAATTCCAAAAGGGGATGGCTCCCTTCAAAGTGGCAATTCTAATACATTCTTGGGCCAGTTCTAAGGTTTCATTGCCCACGAGATCGATATAAACGATCTCTCCCGGTTTAATTGCCACCGAATGCGTCAGGAGATTATCGGCGAGAGTCGTGATACGTTCATCAATTTTCATATGTTAGTCCCTTTTGAAATTGCATGGTAAAACCCACAATCCTCTACAAATATCGGAAAAGTTAGGGGGGTTCAAGGGATTTTTAAAAGTTTAAAGTAAGCTTAGTTATCATTGACGAGATGACAAGTCTTTATTAGTATCGAGCCCTAGTGCCGATTCAACCTGTATCCTCAAAACCTTCCAGGTCAAGTCAAAAGGTTTTAAGGATACAGGATTCAAGTAATAGAAAGGGGACAGCATGAATTTTGAATTAACTGAAGAACAAGCGATGATGCAGCAGACGGTTCAGTCTTTTGCCAATGAAGAGATCCGTCCAGTGATGAAAGAAATGGACCAAAAAGAAGAGTTTTCCGTCTCTTTAACTGAGAAAATGTTTGATATGGGTCTATTTGGGATGGTCATACCTGAAGAGTATGGTGGAGCAGGGATGGATTACCTCTCTTACATTATCGCAGTTGAAGAGCTTTCTAGGGTGAATGCCTCTTTCGCCGCCACGGTTGCAGCTGCTAATTCTTTGGGGCTTGGTCCGATTTATTATTTCGGTACTGAGGAACAGAAGAAAAAGTACCTTCCCGACCTTTGTAGTGGAAAAAAGTTATGGGCTTTTGGACTCACTGAACCTGAAGCGGGTTCTGATTCTACCGC
>CAYFLR010000001.1:82068-83822 GCA_964343805.1 uncultured bacterium
AAAGACCTCTGGAACTTTTGAAAATGATAAGATTCAAATTAATGGATCTAAAATTTTTATTACCAATGCATCCAACCCCCTTTCTTTAGGTGCCACTGTGCAGCTTGTTTCAGGTAAAAAATCCAATGGTAAACCTGAAATGTCATGCGCTTTAGTAACCAATGGAACTCCTGGCTACACTCAAAAAACCATGAAGCAAAAAATGGTATGGCGCTCTTCTAATACCGCCGAGCTTTACTTTGATAACTGTGAAGTTCCTGCTGAAAACTTATTAGGAAAAAGAGGGGATGGAGCCAAGATAATGCTTTCCACTCTTGACCGTGGACGATTATCAATTGCCGCCATGGGATTAGGTGGAGCTCAAGGAGCTCTAGATATGGCTTTGGAATACTCTAAAAACAGGGTTCAATTTGGATCACCTTTAGCCGAAATGCCGGTGAATGCAGAGAAGTTAGCTATGATGGCTACTCAAGTGGAAGCCGCTAGAAACTTGCTTTATAAGGCCTGCTGGGCCGCAGATAATAAGAAGCCTTTTGCCAAGCTATCTGCCATGGCAAAGCTCTACTGTGCTGATGTTATGTATATGTGTGCCAATCACAATGTTCAACTTCATGGTGGTTACGGACTGATGGAAGAATACGATGCTGCTATGTTTTATCGAGATCAAAAATTACTCGATATTGGTGAAGGAACTTCTGAAGTTCAAAAAATGGTGATTGCTAGATACATTGGTTGTTACGGTGATGTACAAGAAAGATAGGTAGGGAGATTCATGGATAAACCACGAGTAATAATAGCTACAGCCTTATTTGATGGACATGATGTATCCATTAATATTTTCCGAAAACTGTTGGTTCAACGGGGAGTGGAGGTTATTCATCTAGGACACAATCGTTCGGTGGCTGAGATCTTTTCATCTGCGATTCACGAAGATGTGGATGCCATTTTAGTGAGTTCTTATCAAGGGGGTCACAATGAATTTTTAACTTACCTCCTGGATAAACTCAATGAGGCCGGAATAGATGATATCTTAACTTTTGCAGGCGGTGGAGGAACCATCCAACCCGCTGAGATCAAAGTTCTCGAACAACAGGGTATTACCAAGGTCTATCATGCGGTAGACGGTCAACAGATGGGGATTGAAGGCATTGCGGATGATATTGTTAAACGTCTCAGTGAACATCGTCGGGAAAGAAAAGCCCTCTTGGAATTAGGGGATTTTCCTTACAATATGCAGAGCGAAGACAGTGTCGAGGTGGATAAAAACAAAGGGCTATTAGGTCAGTATTTGACTCAACTCGATCGGGCTTCCAAAGAAGAACGACAAAAGTTTATTGGTTCCTTGGATGGTGGAGAGAGAGAACATCCCGCTATGGTACTCGGTGTAACGGGTACGGGAGGAGCCGGTAAAAGTTCTTTAGTGGATGAGCTGGTGGGGCGTCTTCTCCATTATTCGTCCGAGCTTCAGATTGCTATTTTGGCGGTGGATCCTAGTAAAAGAAAAACGGGAGGGGCCTTATTAGGCGACCGTATCCGTATGAATCATGTTTATAATCCACGGATCTTTTTCCATAGCTTTGCGGCGAGAGAAAACTCGGGTGAACTAACTGAATCCATAGAGCAATGTGTTCATCTTTTAAAGAAATCCTCATTTGATCTTATTATTGTTGAAACCAGTGGAATAGGACAGGGAAGCAGTCAAATTACCGATGTAAGCGATGTTTCCATGTACGTGATGACCCAAGATTATGGGG
>CAYFLR010000001.1:83832-101784 GCA_964343805.1 uncultured bacterium
ATCGAGAAGTCCTGCTAAATTATGTTCGTAACAGAAAAATACAGGTGCCCACTGATAGTTCGATCTATGAATTAGATCTTCCCATTTTTGGAACCTCAGCTCGAAGTTTTAATAACTCAGGTGTGAGTCAACTGGCATTACATGTAACTCATCGGTTGAGAACAGATTACTCCTGTTCTTGCTCTTTTGATGACGAAATTTTAGCTACCCAGAGTGAGCTCAGTAATCAGCAGGATGAACCTAATCGAGTTCCCACTTCCTATCTGGCGCAAATTGCAGATACGGTGGAAAATTACCATCAAAAAACCCGGCAAATTGCTAGGAAGGCCAAAGAGTGTGAATCTCTAAAAGTGAGTGATTCCCTTCTGCCAGAATCCTTTAGTGATGAACAAAAAGCGGCATTAAACGGTGTTTTTGAGGAAAAATGGGCTGAGATTCCCTCTGATAGTCGCGATTTTATTACTGGCTATGATGAGATGAGAAAAAAGTATGTAGCCGACCATTTTACCTATCAGGTGAGAGGGAAAGATATTAAGGTTCGAACCTTTAAAGAGTCTCTATCTGGTCTTAAGATTCCTAAAGTCGCTTTACCAGAGAACCCTTCTTGGGAACAGCGAGTCAGCTATTATTATCGTGAGAATCTTCCTGGTTGTTTTCCTTTTACTGCAGGGGTTTTTCCTTTTAAACGAACCGCCGAAGATCCCAAGAGAATGTTTGCGGGAGAAGGCCCTCCTGCTAAAACTAATGAGCGCTTTCACTATTTATGCAATGGTGAGAAAGCCACTCGTCTTTCCGTGGCCTTCGATGGTATTACGCTTTATGGTGAAGACCCTTCTCCTATTCCCGATATCTACGGAAAAATTGGAGAGAGTGGGGTGAGTATTTGCACTATTGATGATGTTGATACACTCTTTGATGGGTTTAATTTAACCCATCCCATGACTTCTGTTTCAATGACCGTGAATGGTCCGGCACCTATCATTTTGGCTATGTACTTTATGAATGCCTACCGCCGAGAGAAAAAGCGGGTAGAGGAGGAAAAAGGTACGGCCCTTTCTAACGAAGAGGCGGCTAAATTAAAGTTAGATACCTTCCGTCAGCTTAGAGGAACGGTACAGGCAGATATTTTAAAAGAAGACCAAGCCCAGAATACATGTATTTTTGGACTCGATTTTGCTCTCAAAATGATTGGTGATATTCAACAGTATTTCAGTGAGCAGCAGATCAGGAACTTTTATTCCATCAGTATCAGTGGCTATCATATTGCTGAGGCGGGTGCGAATCCCATTACTCAGCTGGCACTCACCCTGTCTAATGGTTTTCATTATGTGGAGTACTTTTTAAGCAGAGGTTTGCCAATTGATAGTTTTGCCAGCAATCTTTCCTTCTTTTTTAGCAATGGAATGGAACCAGAGTATTCAGTTATTGGTCGAGTGGCCCGTCGAATTTGGGCTATAGCCATGCGTGATAAGTACGGAGCCAATGTAAAAGGTCAAAAATTGAAGTACCATATCCAAACTTCGGGCCGCTCACTGCATGCTCAAGAGGTGGAATTTAATGATATTCGTACTACCATGCAGGCTCTCTTTGCTTTTTATGATAACTGCAATTCTCTGCATACCAATGCTTATGATGAAGCGATCACCACTCCAACGGAAGAATCGGTGCGCAGGTCTATGGCCATTCAACTCATTCTTTCCAAAGAGTTTGGCTTACTTAAAAATGAAAACCCCAATCAAGGGGCTTACATTATTGACACTCTCACCGATATGGTTGAAAAAGCGGTGCTGGATGAATTTAGAAAAATTTCTGATCGAGGGGGAGTCCTCGGAGCCATGGAGTCTGGCTATCAAAGAGCCAAGATCCAGGAAGATTCGATCTACTATGAGAACTTAAAGCACAGTGGTGAATATCCTCTGGTTGGAGTAAATACCTATCTCTCACCTACTGAAGAAGATCTAGATCAAAGAGAAATTACTCGGGCCACCAACGAAGAAAAAGACAGTCAACTCTTTCGGCTTTCTGCTTTTCATAGTAAGAATGAAGATCAGAGAGAAGCGGCTCTCAATTCATTAAAAGAGGTGGCTCTGGCTGGTGGAAATATCTTCGCTGAACTCCTCAATACAGTGGAGTACTGTTCTTTGGGACAGATTACCAACGCTCTTTATGAAGTGGGGGGACAGTACCGTCGGGGTGTTTAACTGACTTTAGAGATAATTAAAAAACACCGAACGAGCTGTAGTACGAAAGGCTCGCCTGTTGAGGCTACGGTCGACGATGCAGATGAGTTCGGTGGTTTTTCCCTGTTCAATATTTACTACCACATCACAGACACCCGAGAGGACTTTAAAAAAACCAACTTGGGCGCTGGTCTCTTTAGATAGATTCACGACATGTTTTGAGCCGGAAAAGCACTTTGACAAAACTCTAAAAATGTCTTCTTTTCTTAAGGAACCAAACTGATCCACCACTGACATGGTAATGTAGTTTTCTCCTACCTTCCATTTCACTTCTACATTTTCATAAGGAGCGAGTTCAAAGGCTTGACTTCGATCTCGTGAGTAGTACTTGGGGCTCCCTTCACTGGTTTTAGGGGCATCATAAATGGCATTAGTAATATATTCATCACATACATCTACGAAATAAGTCATTTGATGCATGTTGACCTCTTTTTCCTCTAGGACCGGTGTAATGGATTGAATAATGTCATCACGGTCACCGGATTTATTAACTGTTCGGCTCTCGTATTCTCCTGGTTCTACTCGTTCATAATTAATCGAAGGAATGCCTTTTTCTTCAAATTCTTTAAAGAGAATTCGTAGTAGGTGGAGGTTGAGCTGGGTGTATTTCTGGTTGATGAGACAGTCTGCTTGAAAGAAAAGATCTGGTACGGTGGTAATAATCTCTTTTAACTTTAGAGGGGTCACCACTGCAATGTAAACTTGGGGGTGAATGTTTTTCCAAGAGATAAGGTGTCTCGGATCACTGCAGTCGGTGACGAGAAACACTGATTCCTCACCTTGGAGGTGGGATTCAACATCATCGACACTTTCACAGATCACCAAAGGAATTTCTTTATGAGTTACAATCTCTTTAATTTCACCTAAATCGAATTCAGATTCTTGGTGAAAAAGACATTTTAATTTCACTAAAAAAACCTCGTACATTAAAATTAGAATATCCAATCCTGGATCCTTAGAACTTTTGGATTTGGAAGGTGGTGATGCTTGTGCTTCAAAGTTTACACAAAAACCGCAGATTTACCGGGGTAATTCGAGGGTTTTTGTGTAAACTTTGGAGTGCAATGATTGCCCCCTGCCTTTCAAAAAGTTCTAAGGATCCAGGGTTTAATTATAACATAGCATTAATAGGAGGAAAACCGGGATTGAAGAAAAAAGACAAAATTGTCACTGAGGAGATCTCATAAAGAAAAAGCCCCTCTCCTAAAAGTGGGAAAGGGGCTCTGATTATTTCTTACAGTCAACGCAGCGGATGTGCGTTAAACGCTATAAAGAAATTGGCGACGAAAACGGGCATCCGCAAGGCGACAAGAAAACTGGGAGAGGACAGTACTAAGCATGTACGGACTCGAGCAAGTTTTCACAGTCAACGCAGTGGATGTGCGTTTTAGGAAGCCAATTAGTTGGATTCTTCCTCTTTATCTCTCTTAGCTTCCGCCACAACTTTTTCTTGTAGGTTGCCTGGAAGGACATCATAACGAGAGAATTCCATGGTGAAGTCACCCTGACCAGAGGTCATTGAGCGAAGATCTGTGGCGTAGGTGGTCATCTCAGAAAGTGGAATTTCTGCTTTGATGATCTGTAAATCACCTGCTGAATCCATACCAGAGACTCGACCTCTACGGCTAGAGATATCACCAGAGATGTCACCAAAAAATTGGCTAGGAACAGTAATTTCAACATTTGCTAGGGGCTCTAGTAATATGGGGTTACACATATTAAAAGCCTTCTTAAATACTTCTCTTCCTGCAATTTGGAAAGCGATATCTTTGGAATCAACTGGGTGAGTTTTACCGTCAATTAAGGTAACTTTGACATCACATACGGGATAACCAGCTATTACTCCGTTAGCCATCCGGTCTTGAATACCTTTATCAACACTTGGACGGAATACTTGATCGATAGCTCCACCAAAGATCTTATCGATAAATTCGTAACCGCCACCACGGGTGTTGGGTTCCATATTTACAATGACTCGGCCGTACTGTCCAGCACCACCAGATTGTTTTTTATGAGTGTACTCAACGTTATTAGCCGGTTTGGAGATGGTTTCCATATAACGAATTTTGGGAACCTTAGTAGTTACTTCTACGGAAAATTTTCTCTTTAACTTCTTAAGGATGGTTTCCAAATGAAGCATGGAAAGACCGGTTACCACTAACTCATGAGTCACTTCATCAAATTTTGATTCGAAAGTGGCATCTTCTTCTACCAGTCTATGGATAGAAGCGGAGATCTTCTTCTCGTCAGCTTGAGTTTTAGGAGTAATAGCTAAAGAGGCCATAGGAATTGGAAAGTCAATCTTATCGTAAGCGACAATTTCTTTAGCAGCACATAGGGTGTCAGATACTTCTAAATCATCTACCTTTGTAAGGGCAACGATTTCCCCTGGAATAGCTTCTTCGCATGGATCATTTTTAGCGCCAAAAAGTTTAAGCATTTGAGCAAACTTGATGGTTTTGCCAGTTCTGGTAAGCAGAGGGGTTTCGCCCGCTTTGAGTTTACCAGAGATGATTTTTAAGTAAGAGAGTTTTCCAACATAGTCGTCTCTAACGATTTTTACTAATTGAGCACTGAAAGGAGCGTCTTCAGTGTGCTCTCTAGATACCTCTTCATCTTTTTCAGGATTTTTTCCGGTAGATGCAGGGTAGTCAGAAAGACTTGGAGTGAACATGGAGATAAAGTCCATGAGTTCTTCAACACCTTCGCCTTTGGCAGCAGAGCAAAAGAGGACTGGTGCAATAGATCCGTTTACAATAGCACTAATAAGGGGTTTAATTAACTCTTCATTAGATACTTCTTGACCCTCTAGATAACGTTCCATGAGAGCTTCATCTTCTTCAACGATGGATTCCATTAATTCGGTGGAGCGTTCTTGTACCGTATCAGCAATGTCAGCATTTAAGTCACTGGGAGGAGTTAAAGTGGAAACAACTCCAGAAAAGGTTGAGCCTTTACCCACAGGATAGTTGACGGCTAAACATTTTCGTCCGAGAGCTTCTTGTAATTCACTTAATCTCTGCTCTGGATTGGCTTCATCAGCATCCATTTGGTTGACGACGATAATACGAGCGCGGCCAGCTTTTTCAGCAAGACCCCAAATTTTACGAGCCTGGAATGCTACACTTGATTGAGCTGGAACTGTAATAGCAACGGTTTCAGCTGCACTGATTCCGCTAATTACTTCACCTAAGAAGTCTGACATGCCGGGCATGTCAATGACAGTCAACTGCTTATCTTTCCATGGTAGATCGGCTAAAGCGGTCTGAATACTACATTTCTTGTCCTTCTCTTCAGGTTCATAATCTAATAGAGAAGTCCCATCATCGGGGCTGCCTGCTCTAGAATTTCTTCCTGATTTAAAAAGCATCATTTCAGCGAGTGTTGTTTTACCTGATCGAGTAGGACCAGCGAGTCCAAATGTCTTAATATCATTGACCGTCTTGGCAGCCATAGTACCTCCTTATCTACGTTTCAAGAAGTGCTATATTAATGTTGTGATGGGCGTATGTCAAGGAAAAAAGGGGGGTTGGAACCCCCCTCTCTGTTTTTTATTTTTTAGATAAAATTGCAGCTTGAGCGGCAGCTAAACGAGCTACGGGAACTCGATAGGGAGAACTAGAAACATAATTCAATCCAACCTTATGGAAGAACATGATAGACATTGGGTCTCCACCGTGCTCACCACAGACGCCTAGCTTAATGTCGCTGCGAGACTTACGTCCACGCTGGCATGCTAAGTCAACTAACTCACCAACACCTTGGGTATCAATTGACTGGAAGGGGTCGTAAGGAAGGATTCCTTTGTTAATATAATCAGGTAAGAAAGTTCCTGCATCATCACGACTGTATCCAAAGGTCATCTGGGTAAGGTCGTTGGTTCCAAAGGAGAAGAATTCTGCCTGTTCAGCAACCTTCTCTGCTTGAAGAGCTGCTCTTGGAATTTCAATCATGGTTCCCACCATGTATTTCACATTAGAGCCCTCACGCTTGATAATGCTGTCGGCAGTTTCTTTAATGTGGGCTGCTAAGAATTCAAATTCCTCAGTGGTTCCAATGAGGGGTACCATAATCTCAGGAAGAACTTCCACGTTTTTCTTAGCTACATTGCAAGCGGCTTCGATAATAGCTGTGGCTTGCATAATCACTAATTCAGGATAGGTGATAGAAAGACGGCAACCTCTATGTCCCAGCATGGGGTTCATCTCGTGGTTGGCTTTAATGAGATTGTGGATTTTCTCTGTTGATAAATCCATTCTTTTTGCCATCTCTTCAACACCAGCCTCATCACCAGGAAGGAACTCATGGAGAGGAGGATCTAGTAAACGAATGGTTACAGGAAGACCGTTCATAGCTGTGAAAATTCCTTCAAAATCTTCTCTCTGGAAGGGAAGGAGTTTGTTTACTGCAGCTTGACGTCCGGCTTCATCGGGAGCCAAAATAAACTCACGAACGGCCCAGATTCTTTCGCCTTCAAAGAACATATGCTCTGTACGGCAGAGGCCAATTCCTTGGGCGCCAAGTTTACGAGCAACTTCAGAATCTTTAGGTGTATCAGAGTTGGTTCGAGTTAATAAAGTACGATGTTCATCAGACCACTTCATTACATCATTAAAGTATTTATAGAGAGGATCATCTTGAGCTTCTTTATCATCATTAACTACTGCTGAGATAATTGGACTGTCTTTAGAAGCTAATTGTCCTAAGAACATTTCACCGGAGGAACCATCTAAGGAAATCCAGTCGCCTTCTTTAATGGTTTCACCATCAATAACCATTTCTTTTTTATCGTAGTAAATTTCAAGAGCGCCCATTCCTACAACACAAGGCTTACCCCAACCTCTTGCTACTACAGCAGCGTGACTGGTCATACCACCAGTGGAAGTTAAAATACCTTGGGCTGCCCACATACCAGAAACATCTTCAGGAGAGGTTTCATGACGTACGAGAACCACTTTTTCGCCTTTTTCATTCCAAGCAACTGCATCATCAGCAGAGAAGACCACTTTACCACAAGCGGCTCCAGGTCCAGCAGGAAGAGCTTTTCCTTTGCAGCGGCCAGCATTAAGAGCTTCCGTCTTATCTTTGTTATCAAAAATTGGAAAGAGAAGTTGGTTTAAGTGTTCACCTTCTATTTTGAGAAGAGCTTGTTTAGGCTCTAAGAGTCCTTCTTCTACCATATCACAAGCAATCTTAACAGCTGCTGTACCCGTTCTCTTTCCGTTACGAGTTTGGAGCATGTAGAGAACGCCTTCTTGAATGGTGAATTCAACGTCTTGCATGTCTTTATAGTGTTTTTCTAATTTAAGACGAATGCCATTGAGCTCTTCATAAATTTCTGGCCATTTTTTAGCGAGATCTTGAATTGGCTCTGGAGTCCGGATACCAGCTACTACGTCTTCACCTTGGGCGTTGATTAAGAATTCGCCAAAGAATATGTTTTCACCCGTTGCAGGGTTTCTTGTAAAAGCAACACCAGTACCGGAGTTGTCGCCCATATTACCAAAAACCATGGATTGAACGTTAACTGCTGTACCTAATAAACCTGTTAGCTTATTGATTTGACGATAAGCTACCGCTTTGTCTTTGCCCCAAGAATCAAATACCGCTTTAATAGAGTATTCAAGTTGTTCTTTTACATCAGTGGGGAACTCTTTTCCGAGGTGCTTTTTGTAAATGGCTTTGTAGTCACTTACGAGTTCTTTAAGTTGGTCAACATTGAGTTCAGTATCGAGCTCAACACCAGCTTTCTTTTTAGCTTCGCCTAAAGCTACTTCAAAGTGCTCATGATGTACACCCATTACCACGTCACTGAACATATCAATAAAACGACGATAGGAGTCATAAGCCATTCTTTCATTAGTTCGTTTAGCTAAACCATGAATGGTATCATCATTTAAACCGAGGTTTAAAACCGTATCCATCATACCGGGCATAGAAACAGCAGCTCCACTTCTTACAGATACAAGGAGTGGATTTTCTTTGTCACCAAATTTAGCTCCCAAAGCTTTTTCCACTTGAGCTAAAGAGGCATCAATTTCATCTTGTAAACCGGCTGGAAATTGAAAATCATTTTTGTTGTAGTAATCACAAACTTCTGTGGATATAGTGAAACCAGGAGGTACTGGCACTCCAATTGAGGTCATTTCAGCTAAGTTAGCTCCTTTACCTCCGAGTAGCTCCTTCATTTCAGCTTTTCCGTCAGCTTTGCCATCACCAAAAAAGAATACATTTTTTGTTGTTGCCATTCTAATTTCTCCCTAATCCTTCAGTTCGATTTTAAACGTTTCCTAATTTTAATATGAAGCGTATTGTGGCATTTTTTCGTACCAGGATCAAGGTCAATCGAGCCTCTGCCGCCAAATATCAGGGAAAAATTATTTAGAAAGTTTGGCAATACACTCAATATGATTGGTTTGAGGAAACATGTCAACAGGTTGAACAGTTTCTAGTCGGTATCCCCCTTGGGATAGAATCTGACAATCACGAGCGAGGGTGGCAGGATCACAAGATATATATATGATAGTATGGGGTCCTTTTTCGATGATGGCTTCAAGAAACTTCTTTTCACACCCTTTTCTCGGAGGGTCCACAAATAGGAGGTCAAAAGACGCCATTTGTCCAATCTCATCTTCTGCGAGTCCACAGATGAATTCCGCATTGGAGATTCCATTCTTCTCAGCATTTTTCCGGGCATCTTTAATGGCGGGTTCTACCTTTTCGATACCTATCACTCTTTTAGCTTGGGTGGCTAAATACAAAGAGAGGGTTCCAATACCGCAGAAGGCATCCACAATGATTTCATTCCCTTTTAATTGGGCTAAAGAGACCGCTTGCTGATAGAGGTTCTCCATCTGCTCGAGGTTCACTTGAAAAAAGGAGACAGCAGACAGGGAAAAAGTTAAATCTAAGACATCTTCTTCTAGGGTGGGTTTCCCGGCTAAAAGACGGCTCTTTTTTCCTAAAATGGTATTTCCACGATGAGTGTTTATATTTTGAACAACTCCAATAATGGGTGGTTGCAACAACTCTCTAGCTAATTTTTGATAGGCTTCAATTTTTTTGTCATTGGTGACCAGTACCAAAAGGGCGGACTTATCTTTTTGGCTGGTTTTAATAATCACATGACGCAGTTGGCCTTGATGATTTTTTTCATGATAAGGGGTGAGCTTGGACTCTTTGATGAGAGAATGGATCTGCTGAAAAACTTTATTTCCCAGTTGAGTGTGAATGAGACACTTTTTCATGGAGATAATTTGATGGCTTTTTGCTGCATACAAACCCATTTTGATTTTTTTTCTAACTCCTCCCACGGGGATCTGAATTTTGTTTCGGTAATAATGGGGGGAAGGAGCTGGTAGGCATGGGGAAATGAGCTTTTCTGTGTTTTCAAATTTACCAATTCTTTGAAACGCGGATTGCACTCTGCCTGTTTTAAACTCGGTCTGTGCTTTGTAAGAGAGGTGCATGAGTTGGCAGCCTCCACACTTTTCAAAGAGAGGACAGGGCGGTGTTTGGCGATCGGGATGAGGGGTAATTATCTCAATCAAGCGAGCCTGGGCATAGTTTTTGGCCTGTTTAAAAACCTCCGCTTTAACGGTTTCACCGGGTAGAACACCCTCTACAAAGATCTTAAACCCTTCGTAAGATCCCACTCCCTCTCCATGTGATCCCAAATCGTCAATAGTGAGGGTCAAGGGAGAGGGAAGCTGAAGTCTCATTGTAATATATCCGTATTTAAAATTCGTGGTGGAACATGGAAACGCTCTGTCCGAGATTTCCATAGGTGGCTTGGAGAAGAACGGATATAACAGGCTCATATTCTGGAATCACCAGTACTTTTTCAAGTAAACTGTTCTCATATTCTGCTGTGAGGAGAGGGTATCTTTTCGCTTCGGGCCAACCTTTTTTAGCGGCTATTATCTCTTTTTTAGCAGGATCTAAGAATTTATCGGTGAGTGGAGTTGGTTTTACTAGATGCTGATTATAAATGAGCTCAAATTGGTCTTCTTCTGCAGGAATGCTGTAGCCGAGCAGTTGGAGATTGTAAGTGCCTTCTTTTACCTCCGCTTTAAAATGCTCATTGCTATCTGGCTTGGTGGATTTTGCAATGGGTTTTCCTTGGGCATCCATCAATACAATATCTAAATCGGTTTTTTCTTTATCCCCTAAGTGACGAGTGCTTATTTCAAGAGAGTTAATGCCTGCTGGAATCTGGATTGGGATGGCCTGACTCTCTTGATGTTTAATCTTAATGGTAGTTTTCTTTTTAAGAGAGGCCACCTTAACTTCGGCATTGGCAATGCGGATAGCTGAACCTTCATTTTTACTGTTTTTTAGTATGACCCTACTTTTGGCTAAACCTTGTTCAAGTGAGATTTGGGGTATAGTGACAGATATTTCGCTGCTTTGAAGTTCATAAAAAGAGCCATCAATATCCTCATAAACTGCATTTCCTACCGAGGAGGCAAATAGACTCACCTCATAGAGACCGGGAGGTGTATCAGTTAACAAATAGCGGAGGTGATTTCTGCCTTGCCCATAGTCTGGATGTCCAACCACCCATGACGTAGGGGAGCCGAGTTGCTTGCTAGTAAAGGCTATCCCATTGTGATACACTTCCATCCTTAAGGTTCCTGGTGTGAAGTGGCCTGCAAAAAGATCTATGAGCAGAGAGGAACCGGGTTTTTTTACTGGTAAAAAGAACCGAGTGGTGAGTCCCGCAGGAATAAAGCCTCGGCTGGCAAATTGATTGTGATCAGCAATGGGTTCAAACTCAGTGTCAGCCCCTACGATCATAATAGGATAGGCTAGACTCATTAAATTATTTTGATCAAATCCTTTAATCACTGCAAAATGAACTCCCCCCTTGAGGCGAGCATTTTCAGTGAGTAATTTTTGATTCACATAAAGTCGGACATAGGTTTTTTCGGCGGCAAAAAGGTCAATCAGTTTTGACTTTTGCTCTCTTCTGGGTTGAAAGCTGAGCCATTTTATACTTTCTGGAATGATGAGATTGAGTGTTTCGTTTTGGATGAGACTTTCTGGTGAGTCTGCCTCTAACTCAATACTAAAGTCAATGCGAGGAATTAATCTATTAAAGATAAATGTTCCTTTACTTTCTAAGGGATAGTCGTCAATATATTTGGTGGTTTTAAGAAGATATTTTCGCTCTCTTTCCTCTTTGATGGCGGATAAAACCTTCCAGGTTTTTTCAGCGTTTAATTGTCCGGCACCTCCTTCAAACCAAGGAAAGGTGTGCTCTTCTTTTTGCAAAGGACAATAAGGCTCTCCATTTTCACCGGGTGTTTTACAGTTAAAGCTGTAGTAGGAATCATAGGCATCCACTCCATTCACCAGGGCTTTGCGCAATTTTAAAATAGAAATAGGATTCGGTCCTTCTAAACCGGTTTCCTTATAGCCGGTCTTTTTAAGAGCATCGTACATAAGAGCAATAACGGAGGCTGCGTTGGGAGCTGCCATGGGAATATTGAAAACTATGCAAACCTGTTTCGGATCCATAGTAATTGGTAAAAGGAATAGCAGAAAGTACCCAGCCAGGAGCTCCAATATCCGGCTTTAAAGCTCCATCAATCATAAGACCACGAGAAGAGGAAGAGGAGACATAAATCTGATCGGTAGGAAAATTTTCACCGCTTTGGTGATGCATACGAGAATTTGAGCTGAAGTAACTGGCAACACTGATCATACTTTCAGATATGGTATTCCCGTGAGAATTAATACCAGAGCCTTCATTGCCAGCAGATTTCACTATGGCAACATTGTAGTGACGAATTAGTTTTTCATAGAGCAAGGCGCTATTATTCTGGGTGTCGTTGATGGCAGAGTTCGAGCCAAAACTAAAGTTAAACACTCCCACCTGATATTTTTTTATTAAATGAATTAAAAGGTTGATAAACTCAGATTGAGCCATGTCACTGCTGCCACCCAACATAGAGATACCAACAATTTTGGCCTGATTGGCGGGTGCCGAAAAGGATTTTGCCCCTTGATAATTACCTGCAGCGATACCCGCACAATGAGTTCCATGACCCATTAAATCATAACCTGCGAGACCTACTGCAAAAAGAGGTTGTTCATCACTGTCTTTTGCTACGGGTTTTAGAGCTTTGCCATCTGGGGTTAATTCAAATCCAGCCTCCAATGTGATGGCCATGGTGGATAGTCCACGGTAGCGATCTGATATAAGAGAGTTGTTTTTTGAAATATCTAAACGAGTGGTATATTTATAATAGCTATTAATGGGGCTATTTGCATCTTTTACATAAGAGTCTTCTCTTGCAGTAGCTGCCAGGTTAAAATCAAGGAGCTTATTTTCATCTTCGATACTTTGATCCCCTTGATCTCCATAAATTGTTTTCGCATTTACATTAATATAGGTTTCAAAGTGTTCACCATTATGGAAGGTTACAAGAGGGTAGATAGCTTCATTTTTCCCATCCTGATTGAAATCATAATTGCTATACCTTGTCTCTTTGGCAAATTGTTGTTCACTGAAAAAACCTAAAAAGTAGTCACGGTCGGCCTGGAGTCGGGGGGTTCTTTCAAGGGAAACTTTTTGCTCGCCAATGGTTACAGTCAGGTACTCTTTGTCATCAATGGTTTCGACTTGAGCTTTTTTAACCAAGGCACGATCAACGGAACGGATACTTCGAATTCCGATGATTCGATCTTGAAAAGCGTCCACGCGGCTGATATCCAATCCTGTGTCCACCACCGCTATAGTTACAGAATCCCCATTCAATTCTTGGTTGTGCATCTCTTTGAATGACTGACTGAGCCTATCCGCCTTCATGAGTTCGCGTGGATAGATTTTCTTACCCGCTAGAGTATTTGCAGAAAGGTCCTCCGAAGGATGGTGCATCTCTCTTTTGGGGAGAGTTTTGAACTTGGTTTTATGATCTAAGATGAATCTATCTACCAAGCCAGAATGAATTAAATCATAGGCTAGCTGAGGCTCTCCTTTAAAACTCAGATAGCCGAGCTGAGGGTCTTTGAAGGTAATAGTTCCCCCTCTTTGGTGAACTAATTTCTCTACTGTCGCAAAGTGAGAGGGAAGCAAAAGTAACATAAACTGATTTTTAATATAGATGTCTTCATTCTCTATGGCACTAGTGCTTAAGGATTGACGATTTCGGTAGCTATTGCCAATCAAAGAGGGTTCTCTTGCTTCTTTTATCCAGTGAAGTATTTTGTTATATTCTACCGGTGCCACAATTTTAGTGGGTGCGGTTAATTTGTCCGGCTGGTTATTTTGACAAGAGAATAAGATTAAACCGAATAATGTTACAAAAAAGACTCTCATGGATCCCCCCGAGGCAAAAAAAGACTAATTGAAAACGAAAAAGTATGGTGGCCTTGTGTAACTCTGGCATTCTATAACATAGCTTGTTCGTTCAATCTACAATTTAATTTGCTAAGGAAATAAAGAGTATGACAATAATAAGGGGTTAATAAGGGTTAGGGCGATAAATGAAATCTGAAAAAAAATTCCTCAAACTTTCACGTCTCTTTTATGGGGGTATGATAGTTTTTGGATTGATCTCTATTTGGTGGTTTAGAAAATTGCCTCCATGGCATGGTTCTCTTTGGGGTAAAGATCCCCTCATGGCTTTTTCTTGGGGGCTGGGTTTTGCGCTTGGGGTGGTCTTATGTTGGGCTGCTCTGGCCCATTATTTTAGTTTTTTGCAGCGGTTTGAAAAATCTTTTGCGGAAATCATTCAAGGGTTTTCTGCTCGAACTTGCTTAGAGTTGGCGATATTAAGTGGGATTGGAGAAGAGTTAATTTTTAGAGGCCTGCTGCAACCTTACTTTGGCATTTGGATCACCTCCATTTTATTTGCAGTGGTTCATGCTCCGCTCAAAAAAGAGTGGTTACCATGGCCATTATTTGCTTTGGTGATAGGAGGATGCCTGGGGTGGGGGTTAAAGATAACCCAATCAATGGCCTTTCCTATAGCTGCGCACATAGGTATCAACTTTATTCATCTGCTGAAGTACGCTAAAAGTTCTGAGGATCCAGGTTCTAAGAGTCTTTAGAAGTGGAAGATTCTAAAGGAATGAAGCGTTCGATTTGTTGTCTTAGTTTTATAAAGTTCAGTGGTTTACTGAGGACAATCAGATCTTCATCACTTATATCCTCTCCTTGGAGGGCTGTGATAAAAATGAAGGGAATCTCTAAACTCCAATCCTCTTTGATGGTTCTTTGAACTTGTAAGCCACTCATCTCAGGCATTTTATAGTCACAAAAAAAGAGATCTGGCAGTTTTGATTCTTTTTCCAGGGTGCGTAGTGCGTTATGTGGATGAAAGAAAACCTTTACATAGGCATCTAACAGCTTTTCTAAAGAAGTCTTGAGAAAGTAGGCGAATTCCGTGTCATCATCTAAAATGTAGATGAGGAATTCTTTCTCCATGACTCCTTGTTCATGGTGATCTTTTTCTTCTTGATTGAAAAATTTCTTAAAGATCTTTTTTAATTCCAAGCTGGTCCTAACGCTTTCTAGGGATGGAGTTCGTCAATGAGGACAAAAAACTTATCACATGAGACTCTCATCCTTTTTATTACTTCTGATTGATCCTTATTTAGCTCTCCACACATTTTCATCTCTAACATTTGAATGCCCGTATGAAGAACGCCGATAGGGCTGCGTAGGTCATGCCTAAGAGCACCTAGGATTTGATTGTACTCATATTTAACTTTTTGATGTTTCCAATACATTTTTACCTGGGCATCCCAGTCTTTATCACCGAGTGTTAAATCCAGTTTGCAATCTCCATAACCGGCAATGAAATCTTCAAAGCACTTAGCAGAGATATTTTCACCGATAAGAATATAATGTGCTGGAAAGGTTGATAAGCGCTGATCATGAAGTAGGGTAAAGATCTCTTTGAACTTTTCTTCATAACTTGCATGAATAAAAAATAGCTGGTGAATCTCCTGCTCTCGGTCTAAAAACTCTGGAATCCGAGAGGTTTCTTGGAAATGGACAACTTCCAGCTGAGCTGATTCAAAAAACTTAACAAAGTTAGCCATCAGAGTAGAGTGTTCTTTGGGAGATAAAAAGAGAATTCGTATTTTCATTATAAAATGAGTCCATTTGCCAAATTGGATTTTAATCTAAATTTCAGTATATCAAATTAGTGAGAACAAAGGAAGATTGCATGATGATAATTAATATGGCAAATAGTATCTGGTGAAAAGTTTATTTCCTACTTTTTAAAGAGCCCTAAATCCAGTTCAAGGAGTGTGTGTTTTATGAACAATATACTGGTAATTATTGCTTTAACTCTTCTTTTTTCTTTCAAGAGTCTCTATTGTCAAACAACCGCTACAATGAAAGAAGAACCCTCTTCCTTTGACCACCTTGTGAATATCTTGGAAAAAGATGTGGAAGAATTAGAGGAATGGATTGAGAATCATTGCCCTGACGGTCATTGTAAATTTCCTCCCAATATGCATATGAGGGATAAAAAACGACTGAAGCGGAAGATTTTTGATCTCTCCAATCGATTGGATCATATAGGATCTGATTTTGTGACCAGCGGAACAAAATATTTTCGCTTTAGTGTGGAGATACCAGAGGGTGAAAAAAAGGAGAAAGACTTTTCTTCTTCTAAGAAAAGAGATAGAGCGAACTGGTTTTATTTGGGCGGGAGTATGAGAGGGGTGACCTCTGAAAGCCCTGTATTCTTTGAAGGTTTGGGTTTGGTCTTTGGTTTTTCACTTCCTTTGCTAAACGGAATTGATTTGGGGCTCAACTGTGGTTCTCTGTTTCAAGATGGAGGAAGGATAAAGTGCAGCGGTGAAACCAAATGGTTTTTGGCTAGATACAAGCGAGGTTGGTATTTAGGAGGGGGATATTTAATGACCCTCTATGAAAAACTTTCTGACTCGTCCAAAGACAACTTTCCCTATTTGACCCTGGGATATGCAAGTAGGGAGTCTTTTTATGTAGAGTTAGATTTGCGAGAATCTTCCATTAGGCCAGTGGCAGCCATTCCTGAGGTAGGTTTACGTTGGAGATTTTAACTAGTTGGCGTACTAAAATAGCTATCCACTGTGTTGCCTACGAAAGTCTTTTCGTCCCCGTACTTATCTTGTACTGTGTTCTCAAGACTTTCTAGTCGCCTTGTGGATGCCTATTTTCGTTAGCCAACTCTTAGCCCCGTTTCTGTATGGGCTCAAACTAGGAGGGTTTTATGTTTTTAGTCCGGTTTCTTTTAATTAGTTTTATTTCAATGCTCCCCTTCTCTCTTTGGGGTAAGTGTAATCCAAGTAAGGGTGTTTGGAAGGGGTCTGTTGTGTCAGATGCTCTAAATGAGCTATCAGGTCTTGCCTATTCCAAGATTCACCATGATACTATGTGGGGGCACAATGACTCTGGTGCGAGTAGTATACTTTTTGCTCTCGGTATTGATGGCAGTTCGAAAGGTCGATACAGAATTCCCGAAGCGAGGAATATTGATTGGGAGGATATTGATGTTGGAACCTGCCCCTCGGGATTAGGTTCATGTATCTATATTGGTGATATGGGTAACAATGGTTATAATCGCACCCACCTCACCGTTTATGTTGTAAAAGAACCTGAAGTATTGAATCCTCAACAATTAACTAATCTTCCTTTGCTCCATAAGTGGACTGTTGCAATGGGTGAGTATTCTCAGGATTTTGAAGCTTTGGTCTTCAGTGAGAAATTACAGAAGGTTCTCTTTTTCTCTAAGACGGACCAAGATTCTGGTGAGACAGTCGTTTCTAGAATTTATGCTATGCCTCTCGCCACTGGCGGTGTTTTAGAAGTATTGGGAATGATAAACTTTGAAATGATGCAAGGGGTTGGTCATTTACCAGCTTGGCTTCATTTAGTAACCGCAGCTGATCTCTCTCCTGATCAATCCACCTTACTGATTGGGACCTATGGTTATGCTATGGAGTTTCCTATGGATGCTGTAGGAGGAGGGGCTTTTGTGGAGCTTATTTCTCATCAGTATATTAAAATTCCCATGCAGCCTCAAGTGGAGGCCATCACCTACAATTTAGATGGTTCCAAAATTTACTCTAGTAGTGAGTTTGCTCATCAGCCTATCTTTGAAATCAACTGTATACCCTAGTTGGCGTCCTAAAATAGCCATCCACTGTGTTGCCTGCGAAAGTCGTATCGTCCCCGTACTATTGATGTACTGTGTCCTCACAACTTTCTAGTCGCCTTGTGGATGCCTATTTTCGTTAGCCAACGATTAAGACGAAATGAAATAGCCATCCACTGTGTTGGCTGCGAAAGTCGTATCGTCCCCGTACTATTGATGTACTGTGTCCTCTTTCCTAGCTAGCTATTTAGTTTGAAAGCATTCATGAACTGTTTGAAGATTTTCTCGGCAGCCCAATCATAGTGGAGTTGGTTTATAGTGATTTCACTCTCGGCATCTTTGGTGATCAATTTCCAATCAATTCCATTAAACCAATCGCTCTCACGGTTTTGCATGATGTTCTCATCGGAGTTGAAAGTTCCTTCTGATTGGAGGGTGAGGGTTTCAGTTTCTATGTATTCATAAACCACATTATAGGTTTTCTCATCCGTTGTTATCGTGAATTTAAGGTGGAGTTCGATGCCTTCGCTAGTGGGTTCAATGACCAATTTACTCACCTCTTCTTTCGAGGAGGATATGAGGATTCCTTTTGGTGCGGGGGAGAT
>CAYFLR010000001.1:101794-111190 GCA_964343805.1 uncultured bacterium
AGTCTATGGTGAAGGGGCCATTGGTGGTGGTCATAATCTCTTTGTCAGCAGAGGTCCGAAAACTTAAGGATTTTACCATGAGCTTGGCAGAGGACACATCGATCTGTACTTCCTCCTCACCTTCAACTTTAGTGGTAAAGGGGGTTCCTAGTTCATCTACAGGTTGATCTCCTTTAGCGCTCACTTTAGGATCTGATTCAGCTGCCTTTGTTTGGTTAGATGACTTTTTTAGAGCTAAGGGCAGACTTACAGCTAAAGCTGAGTCACTTTGGGCCATAGCCTCTGGAGATTTGTTCTTTGATCCAGCTGATGCTTGTACAGGACCTTTTTCATCGTCTCCCACATTGCCGACACCGGTACTGGTTCCACAGCTGAGGGTGATGAAGCAGGTAAGAATACAACAGATGATTATTGAGTTGAAAAGAGCTTTCATGATTCACTGTCCTCGTCGTGATTGGTGTTTTTTGTTAAGGGGAACCACTGAATGGTCAGCTGCATAACTTTTGATCCTTGTGGAGAAGAAGTTGCAATTTCTTGCAGTCTTTGCCAAAAGAGTTGGATTTCTTTTTTTATCTGTTTTGAGGTCTCTTCGTCAATCCCAAAGGTAACTGCCGAAAGATCTCTCTCTTTGGCTGGTGTAATGTCCATTGAGTTTGCGGCTCGTTTCAGCATTTCCTGATGATAGGTTTTAATAAATTCCCCGGTGACTTCAGGAGGAGTCGCTATCTGTTTATCGCAAACCTTGAGTTTGCCGGATTCATCTCTTTTGATTAGACCGAGGTCAATGAGGGCTTTGATGGCTTTTACAGCTTCGGTTTTCGTAATGGCGGGGGTGAGTTGCTTGGCAATCCAGGCTGGGTCATCTTTAAAGTTTTCTAGCTCGATCATTTCACGAATAGCAGGGTAGTACCAATGGCTAAAGTATTTGTATTTACGCTTTTCAATTCTCTTTGCCCCTGGTTTACCTCCTTTGTTGATAACCTTTCGCATCAGTTCTGCTTTTTTTTGCCCAAAATCTAAATGATCCATCTTAATCATATTGGAGAAGTGTTCTGCGTCTTTGTCATTGAGCTCAAGTATTTTTATAACTTGGGCCACCCTCTTTTTTGAGAGCTTTCGTTTTCCTTTGATGACTAGATGGAGGTAGTTGCTGGAGGAAAAACCCAGTAACTCCGAGAACTGGCGGTAAGAGTACTTATTGGTGGAGGCTTTGAGAGCTTGGTATATATCATTTAGATAAGTACGGTAGTCCCGATAATGTTGGACTTGAATATTTTTACAGACTTGTTTTAATTTTTCTAACATAGTTTTCCGCCTTTGCACGCGTTCACAACTCTATTATAGCATATCCGAGGGGGTAAAATAAATAAAATAAAATAAATGTATCTAAATAATTTGTCAAATAATTGAAAATAATGGAATTTTAAGTATTAGTAAAACTATAATAAAATAATTAGTATACTTATTGGGCGGAAGGGGGAGTTTTTTCAGTTTGAGTAAAGCCATAGGGATGACAAGCCAGGAAAAACCAGAAAACCACTGCCACACCAGCATCTTTGAGAGTATTTTGTGTGAGGGATCCCAATAAGAGGCCGATAACTGAAATGAGAAATAGAGTGGTTATTTGCATTTCAGGTGGGATTTCTTTCCATTTCCAGGGGAATTGAGAGCCTTTTTTTATTTTAAAATAGTCCCAGATGAAGATAAAAAATAGGGTCATAAGGCTTAGGAAACCTAAGGCCCCACTATCAGCTAAGGTCTGGAGATAAATATTGTGAGCGGGGTACTTTCTCCGGGTGTTTTTAGTGTATTTCTTATAGTACTCATTAAATAGATATTTACTGTTATTGGCTCCAGCTCCTAGAATCGGATGATCCAAAAATATTTGAAAATGAACCTTCCAAAAGTTGATGCGATCAAATTCATTCTTTTTAGCAGTGACAGGGTTCATTTGATGGACTCTTAAGCGAAATGCCGTATGGGTGAAATAGAGATTAAAAAACACGATGGATGCCGCAATAAAGAGATAAAGGACATATCTTTTTTTAATGAGTGAGATAATTATAAGAGCTTCAATTACCATAACCACAAGAGCCGTGCGAGACAGGGTGAAGTAAATATTCAGGTTGCATAAAATGAATGGAATCAGATGAAACCAATTAATTCTTTTTTGCTGTAGGCTGTTTAAGAAAGGGAGGGCGGTAAAGGGGAGTAGAAATAAGTAGAGATAACCAAAGGAGAGAGGGTGGCCAAAAAAGCCGCTGATTCGATATTGCCCATAGACAGTCCTTCCTCTAGGTAAGACAGCGTTCCAGCCATGAGCCCAATCCACTCCACTCCAATGTTGCCAGATTCCATAACAGCCTACAATTACGACGGTAATATTTAAGAATGTCATTTTAGAGGGAAGTTTCGAGCGGATCTCCGGCGAACGAGCTAAAAAGAAGGCTATGAGTAAATAAAGAATGGGGTGAATGGTTTCAATCAATTCCCTGGCTGGTTTTTGGGAGTAGGGTGAGAATAAGACAGATAAGAATTGGGTCAGGATAAAGACCACCACAGCCCAGTTGAGTAGGTTTAAATTTGGCTTTTTACCTTTGATCCCATCGCGAATCAATTGAATAAGTATAATGACAGTAAGTAAATAAAAGCTAGAATTGATGGTGGCGATGGATATGGGGAGACAGAATAAAAAGAGCCCGAAGAAAAAGAGCTGAACAGGTTTTGTAAATAGAAGCTGCAGGTTCATAACCCTGGCACATTATCCAAATTTGAAAATTTTGTAAATAATCGAATTTAGGGGTAAATTGATAAGATCTCTAAGAAATCTTCTTATAAGGGGCTCTTTCCTTGATCTCGGTGAATTCTGCTTCCGCCGGTCTGGTGAAATATCCGTATTATATTAATTGGATAGCTGAGAGTCTTAAGACTTATTTAGAATTCGGCGAGAGATAGTTTAAGCGAAAATGTATTTTTTCTCGGAACATTAAAATCTAAGGTGGCATCCATGAATATTAGTCAAACCTTATTAGGCATGGTGGGAATTGGGGTGGAAGGTGTGCTCTACTCTCTATTTCTATTAAGTATAGTCTGTGTAGCCTATGTAATTGATCGACTGGTTTATTTTTACCATAAGAATGTGACGGTGGAACTCTTGCTCTCCAAATTTAGAGAGGCTCTTTCCACTGAAAAGGTGGATGAACTTGATAGTCTTGCTAATAAAACCAAAAAGTTGGAAGCCAAGGTGATAGCCAGTGCTTTCACCTATCGCCACCGTGGAGGTAAGTACGTTAAAGAGTATATTAACACCGAGGTGTCTTTTCATAAAAATGTCGTTGAACGAGGTATGAATTTCTTGGGTACCGTTGGCAGTAATGCCCCCTTTATAGGTCTTTTTGGAACTGTACTCGGTATTATCAAAGCATTCCATGATCTATCTCAAAATGCAGCAGGGGGAATTGGGGTTGTAATGGCAGGTATTGCTGATGCCCTCATTGCCACAGCTGTAGGTCTTCTGGTGGCTATCCCTGCGGTGGTTGCCTATAACTTCTTTCAAGCAAAAGTAAATAATACTATGGAAAATATAGAACGCATCGCCGATTTACTGGCGGTGGAAATTGATCAGATGGAGGAAAAACTGTGGGAGCAGGAACAGGGCAAAACAAAGGCGCAATAACTGGTATTAATGTCACTCCTTTGGTGGACATTACTCTGGTTTTGCTCATTATCATGATGGTGTCGGCTAATTTTATTGCTAAAGGATCCATTAAGATCGAGCTGCCTAAGGCGGCAACTGGAGAAGATGCTCCTATTTCCACTTTAGGGATCACTATCAATCAAGAGGGGCATATTTTCTTAAATGGGGAACGTCATTCAAGAGAGCAGTTTGTCGAAGCGGTGCAAAGTAGATTTGCTGAGAAAAAGGAGATGCAGGCGATAATTGACGCGGACAAGTTGGTTCCTCATGGCAAGGTCATTGAGGTGATCGATATAATTAAAGCAATAGGGATACATAATTTTGCCATCAGCATTGAAAAAACAAAAAAATAAGCATCCCGCCTACACCAGTATAGAAATTCCCCATCATCAGGGGCGGTTTTTTCTCTGTTTGGGGATTGCTTTGGCTCTCCATTTATTTGCTGCCGGAGGTGTGCACTATTATGTGATCAAACCAGCAGATAAAGAAAAAGTCATTGTAAAAATGAAGGTGGTGGAAAAGAAAAAGCCCAAACCAAAACCCAAAATCTTAGAGAAAGTTAAGAAGGAGTTTGTCAAAAAGAAAGAGCCCAAGAAAGTTGTGGACCTTTCAAAGTTAAAGAAGAAAAAAAAGAAAAAGAAGGTGGTGGCCAAGAAAAAAGTTAAGAAAAAAGTGAAAAAGGTAAAAAAGCTACCTCCACCTCCTCCGATTGCCAAGGTGGCACCTCCAGCTAAAAAACCAGCAGAACCACCTAAGCCTGTTTTTGGCATTAATAAAAATTCGATCGTAAAAGGCAGCGGAGGCAGCGGCGGATTCAAAGTGAGAGTAGGAAACACCATCATGAAAGAGATGGAACTCGAGTACACCGACCCGAAAAAGGTCAAACCCTATACTCCCGCGCCTCTTTATGAAATCACCCGTTTACCAAAATTGTTGGAAGTAGTTAAGCCAGAGTATTCTAAAGAAGCTCGTGACAAAGAAATTGAAGGGGTGGTGGTATTAGAGGTGGATATTGATGAAGATGGAGATGTGCGCTATGTGAAAGTTTTAAAGAAACTGGGTTACGGTTTAGATAAAGCCGCTCTCAAAGCGGTGGCCCAGTTTAAATATCGCCCTGCTATGCAAGGCAAGGTGGCCGTTTCAGTGAAAAAGAAAGTCAAAATAAGATTCATGTTAGATGAATAATTTCCCTTCTATTTGATCCTTGCTTCCCTTAGTGGAATATCCTAGAATGAGCCCAACAATATGAAATAATTGATCCCTAATCCTCAGAACTCTTTCAGGGAAAGGATGTTTAGGTATGTTACGGCTCCTATTTTTGTTACTGCTAGCCACTATTTTGGCTTCAGCTTGTGCGGATGATCTTATCTTAATGGTAGAGGGAGATCCCATCCCTGATATTCAAACCGGAGAATCTCTAAAAAAGAGTTCTCTTTCCAAATACTGTAGCGATTGCACCATTGCTGAATTCGATCTTGCAACGGGACGTCTTCCTATTCCCAACGAAGTGGTTTTAAAACTGGCCTCCAAAGCCATGCCAGGCAGTTCTAGTTTTAAGCTGGCCGGAATAGATCCTTTAACCCCCGTTCGGATTCCTTTTGATGGTTCTATCAAGCTGGATTTTGATCAGAACTGGGCCAAAGGGCTCCTAATAATTAACCCCAACGATCCTACTGATAAAGTTTTTCCCTGGCCCTCCACAGAGGAAATAGCGGGTGAAACAGGGTCTTTTAAAACTCTTTATCAAGATGCAGCTAACGATTTAATTTTAGTGCCATTAAAAGAAACCTTCAAAGCCGGCCAAGAATACATATTTTTAGTTACTAATCATTTAAAAGATTCTAAAGGCAAGAAACTGGAATCCTCTGTCGCCTTTAGTCTTTTGAAGCACAGCGAACCTTTTGTAACCAACTTTAAAGTCAATCCTAAATGGCCTTTATTGGGCTCTATGCCCATTGCTGATGTGTTTGTTTTAGAAATGGTTCGCGAGGCTTTAGCCCCTACTTTTTATCATGCGGCCAAGAAAGTCGCTCTCAACGAATTGATCATGGTATTTAGTTACACCATCACTGGGAAAGATAAAAAACAGCCGACGGATATGAATCTATTGCACCAAAGTCTGATGCAGGTGGTGAAAACTATTTTTCCTACTTTCGGTTCTTCTCTCAAAGGCACTGCTCATACTCCTATCTCCTTGTCCTACTTTAGTGAAGATGAAAACGCCCCATTAATTTCAAAAACATGGAACCCTAATTCTAATAACAACAATGAATTCGGATTATCCCAACTAGATCAGGATTTAGCATTAGAAGAGGAGTTTGATTTTGTTCCCTACTTTCAGGGAGAAAAGGACTGGCCGGCGGGTATCAACTCCAATGTAGCAGAGTATTTAGAATCCGCTTGGAAAGATGAAGATATCTATGTGGATAAGCTTTATTTAGGGCATCTGCCTTGCTTGAACTTTCTTTCTAACAAACAAAAGTTGGAAGGTGTAAGGCAGAATGAAAATAATAATGGCAATCTAAATAGGAATGACAATGAAAATAATAACCTCTCGATACGGACCCAAAAGCCCGCCGATTGGCAGTTTGATTTTGTGAACCGCATTGGTAATCCGCAAAATGATTGTCCTAAACTAGCAGCCGATTTATCTAAATTTAGATTGTCTAAAAAGGGGCATTTGGATTTTTGGCTTTCCATTCCTAAGACTTTAGATAAAGAAAATCCTCGAGTGGCTATCATTCAACATGGATTAGGAGGGATGCGCCATCAAATTCTACTAGTAGCCAATCGACTGGCTTCCCGGGGAGTCGCTGCCATTGCCATAGATGGAGTTTTTCATGGAGACCGGCAAGAGGCCAAAAAAGATGGGTCTGTTTCTTGGGCCGGCTCTTTCTTACGGGTAGATAATCCCTCTTTGACAGCTGGATACTTATTACAAAACAAACTCGATCTAGCGAATTTAAGCTACCTTCTAAAAACCAATCCGGTCTTACTCTCTTTGCTTGGAGTTACAGATAAAGGGAAAGAGACTTTAAATAAAATTAAAGAAGACCCCACTAAAAGCTTAGAAGTTTTAAAAAGCTCTTCCCCTCAGCTCTACTATATTGGAGGATCACTGGGGGGTATTTTCGGAATTTTAATTAATTCCGATGGGAAATTGCCTTTTGAGAGGATGGTTCTGAATGTTCCAGGGGGTGATCTTGCAGACATTATTATGAATGCTTCCTTTGGAAGAGAACCCAGTGGAAGAGCCGAATCCTCTGCTGATATGAATCCTCTGGTGCAAGTTATCTCCGAAATGATGTCCGCTCATATTCTGTCTTCCCTGCGGGTGGAGCCTCTTAATTGGACCAATGAGGATTTTCCTGCTGATTTTTTAATGCAACAGATTTTAGGTGATAAAGTCATCCCTGCCAGTAATACTGAGCTGTTGATTGAATCTTTAGGTGCCAAAGAAAACATTTTCAAAGATGGAAGTGGAGATATTCTTAGTGATGTTCCAAAGCGCTCCTTATGGGTATTTGATCCCTCTAACTATGCTCCTTTGAGAGAGGGAGGGCAGGCAGCTCATGGATTTCTCAACGATGGGCAAACCACGGCAACCTGTGCAGGGCAAATGCAAACTATAGAGTATTTAATTACAGGAAAAATACTGGATCCCGTTGGAGATGAAATTATCTCTCGGTGCGAAAATTAAAGAGGATATGATTATGGGAAAATGGTGGAAAGGTGTGTTGCTCCTTCTTGTCTGCTCTTTGGGGAGCTCTCTTTGGGGAAATGGTTTTTATAAAGGTCCTTCAACCGCAAGTTCCTTAGGCCTAGCAAAGGCGTCCTTAACTCAATTAGAAAATGCGGGCCTGATTGAAAAAATTCCAGCTGCAGCTCCATTCTTAGCTCCCGGACTACATTTCTTAGCTGGAGTCAATCAAGGAAATAGTTCTCTCAAATATCAAGATTTAAATGAGGAGCTCTCTTTTGCTATAAAAGAGTCTCCTGTGATGGGAGGACATGCTTTTGCTCTGTGGAATGGGCAGTTAAAGGATTTTCCGTTATCTTTTGGAGTCGGGCAATACTTTCCTTATCATAGCAAAATGGAATGGGAACCGAATTGGAGTGGAAAGCATATACTCACCAAAGAGACCTTATTGGTGGGAGTGACTACCTCTTCCCTCAGTATAAAAGTGGCTCCCATGTTAGCTCTGGGTCTATCTTTAGATGCGGTAGGTGCTAGTTTTTCACTTGAACGTCGCTTAAATTTATCTGCACAAAATGAGATTCCCCTCCAAATGGGGCTGGTGGGTCAGAGTTTTGGAGGAAGTGGATCCCTTTTTGTTCATTTAGATAAATTCTCGTACGGTTTAAGTTATAAATCCGAAGTGACCATTCCACTTAAAGGTAAAATTTTATATGATACCAGCCAAGTGCCAGCTTTTACAGCCAGTTTCCCAGATGGAGAGATCACCTCAAATCTTAAACTGCCAGATATTCTCTCTTTTGGTTTTGCCTATCGAATGGGATCGGAGGGAGAGAGACCTTGGTTTGAATTCTCTATTGATCAAGTGAATTGGTCACGTTTTAATGAACTCAAGTTGAAATTTAAAGAGGAATTACCCGCTACCGAACAGGTGGAAATAAAAGAGTGGAAAGATGCACTTTCTTTTCGAGTGGGAGCTACTGTTCCAGCTTTTAACTATTATAAGTTTAGGGCCGGAGTTGCTTATACAGAGGGTCCTGTTAGAGCTAAATACTTGGATCCAATGATGCCTGACTTGGAAGGTCGGTATGAATTAGGGTGCGGTTTAGGTATCAACTATCATTCCTTTTTCTTAGATATTTCCTATTTAATTGTGAAATTAATTCCCAGTGAAACCAATAAAAATCCGTTGTTGACCGGGAAATATGAAGGGGGCGGCGATTTATTAACAGGTAGTTTCGGTTTTAGATGGTAATAGGAGACATAAATATAATGAAAAATTTACCCCTTATACTCACTCTTCTGTTTGGTATGAATTTACTTTTTGCACAGGAAGCTGATGCTCCCAAATCAGCGGAAGAAACTGGAGTCAAGGTAGAAGCTGAGGTTTTAAAAAAGGGAGAAAACACTCCCATTGATGGAGCTTATGTTTTTATCCCCTCTATAAAAAAGAGAACTGAATCCGATGAAAAAGGTTTTTTTGTGTTAGAGAATGTGCCTATTGGAAAGCATAAATTTATCTTTTTAGCAGATGGGTATGTGCGGAGAGTGATCCATTTAAAGGTCCCTTTTTCCAAGGATTTTAAAATCTATTTAGAAGAAGATTTTGATAGCGATGATGAAGTGGTGGTGGTGGGTAAAAAGAAGCGAGTGGAGGTTTCCAAGAAAGTTGTTAAAGTGGAAGAAGCCAAAGATATGCCAGGAACTGGAGGCGATGTAGTTAAAGCTATTAGCGCACTTCCGGGAGTTAGTATCTCTAGGCCGGGAGGAAGTGCTCGGGGCGGAGGTCCTGGTGGGGGAGGTTCGGCTGGAAGTGGTGGAAGTGTTTCGGGATCCAATTTAGTGGTAAGAGGGTCGGCCCCGGAAGACACCGTGATTCTCTTTGATCGAGTTCCAATTCCCTTTGTCTATCATTTTGGGGGAGTGGCTAGTATTTTTAACCCCAATCTGATTAAGAAAATGGATTTCCATCCCGGTGGTTTTGGGGTGGATCAAGGGAATA
>CAYFLR010000001.1:111200-116828 GCA_964343805.1 uncultured bacterium
CTTAGATATCAAACCTAAGCTCACCTCTTTAGATAAGTTTAAAGGAGAGGTGGATATATCACTTTTAAAAAGTGAAGCCTATGTGGAAGGCCCACTGAACGAAAAAGTCTCTTACCGTTTGTCAGGAAGACGCAGTTACTTTGAAGTGATCGAGCCATTTCTGCCAGATGATGTGGGATTAATTGTTTTTCCTTATTTTTCAGATATCCAATTAGGGCTTGATTATCATATAGCCAAAAAACAGACGGTGTCAGTGGATGTATTAGGGGCCTTAGATGGTGCGGCTTTGAGTGCCAAATCTAAAATTGCTAATAACGATAGTGGTGAGATTGAATTTTCCATGGAGCAGATTTTTACCGGAGTTTTTACTCGCTATCATGATGTTCGTAGCAAAGATTTTCAAGTTCATATCATCCCTCACTATGTATACAATACCACCGCCGTGACCGTATCAGATTTTGAGGTTACTTTCTCCACACACACCACAGGAGTGGATACGCTTTTAGAGAGTAAACTGGATGATTTTCATACCCTGTTCTATGGAGGGAAGTTCACTATAGTAAAATTGGTATATGATATGATCATTCCCAAGCTTCCCGATATGAATGATCGCTATGCTACCTACCATCCCCTAGAAATAGATGAGTTAGCCCGAGATATCAAAGGGCATCGCCTGAGCTTCTTTTTAGGAGATCGAATGCAGGTAACCAAGAACTGGCAATTGGTAGGAGGCTTGCATGTTTCACTTTTTGATATAAAAGATAAACGCTATGCTGATCCTCGTCTTTCTACTCGGATTGAGCTTGCAGATAAATGGAGAATGAAGGCTGCACTTGGGCAATATTCTCAAGTTAATGTAGATCAGAATATTGATACAAACTCTGGGAACCCCTATCCTCCTCCCCGTAAATCCCACCTGCCCTCCTTTGGGATTGAACATGACCTTACCTCGGATATAGAGATCCAAGCCGAAGGATATTATAAAGATATTCGTCATCTGCCTGCTGCTGACCGGGAAGAAAAGTTTTCACCCAAAGGAAAAGCCCGAGCTTATGGAATTGAATTACTGGTTAAACACAACTTGACCAAACGCTTTTTTGCATGGCTGGCCTGCACCATTTCCAAAAGCGAACGGTTTGATAATAAAAATAATAAGTGGGTTTACCAAAGTTTTGATAAGCCCATTGATGGCACTTTTGTCGCCAGCTATCAAACCACACCCAAATGGAAACTATCAACCAAGTTGGTTTTTGGATCAGGCAGTCGTTACACTCCACGTAAGTTGGATTACTATCATGCAGATCACGATCGTTATGTGAGAAAATCCGATGCGGATGATTATTTAAGTGAATCTTATCCTTTTTTATATCAGCTGGATCTAAGATCTGATTATGAGTTCGTTTGGGACACATATAAAATCATCGCCTATCTAGAAATTTGGAATGTGACAATGAATATGGTTCCCATTAGTATGGCTTACAACTTTGATTATACTGACAATGCAGCTTATGAAAATATTCCCATGATTCCTTTTATAGGTATTCGCAGTCAATTTTAAGGGAGATTTTTTATGTCTAGAATAACTCTTTTTCTCCTATTAGTATTATTTTCGGTCACCTGCGGTCGGGTTAACTTTGATCCTGAGACCTTGGTGAATCGGACCCGAGTGCTGGCTTTTATCTTAGAACCCCCAGAAGTTTTTGTTGGTGAAACATCCAAGGTGACAGTAAAAGTAATTAACCCCCAAAAGAAAAAATACACCTCTTCATTCAAAGTAGTGGGCCTGGTGGGAGGGGAAACCACCAGTGGGAAGGTGGAAGCTGGGGAGAAGTTTAATGAAGCCATCTTCTTTGCTCCCGGGCAACTGCAAAATTTACTTCCCATGACTAGCATCAATATTGAATTTGTTTTAAAAGCGGGTGATGAAGAGTTAAAATACCGTAAACTTATTAATATATGGTCAAAAGGTGCCATCAAAAGAGAGGAGATGAATATCAATCCCACCCATGGGGGCATCTCATTTAAAAATAATGACAACTCTGCCAAATCATCTGAAAAATTTGAAGAAGATCTCAGCGAAGATCAAAGTGTGACTCTATCAACAAAGGCCATTGATGCAAGACAGGACACTAAGAAGATGAGATATCGTTGGTATTCTACCGGAGGCAAATTTGAACCAGTGTATGGTAAAGAATCCAAGTGGAAGTGCACTTCAGATGATCCGAAAGAGGTGACCATTTTTTCTGTGATTAGAGACTTAAAGGGAGGAATGGCTTATTCAGAAGGTAAGGTCAAGTGTGAAAAGTGAGGAGAGAGTTATGAGTCGCGTCTATCTGGTTTTGATTGCTTTAATTTTTGGAAGTTGTGTTGAGAGTGAGAAAACATACAGGGCTGCTAGTAGCAAGGGGATAACAAAAGAGGCTTCCACCAAAAAAGTTCTCATATCTAAAGATCTTACCCCTGGTGAGATTCAAAAGCTCACAAATAGTAATTCATCGGGTAAGGATTTTAAAATCATTGATGTACGGACCAATGGCGAATTTAGCAAGGGGCATTTGAAAAATGCAGTTCTGCTTAACATGTACAGTCCTGGTTTTTATAAGAAACTATCTGCTTTGCCAAGGCATAAGCCATACATTATATATTGTGCGGTGGGCGGACGCAGCGCGGTTGTCAAAAAACTTATGAAAACCCTCGATTTTAATGAAGTTTATAATATGCTGGGGGGAATTCAAAGGTGGGATAGAGAGGGATTCCCTCTGGTCAAATAAGTCCATCAATCGGTTCTTAATGCATCTTTTCCAGAATAACTAATCAAATATCTCTAAACTTCCTAAGGTCTTTCGCCGATAGGCTAGATGGAGTAATAGTATTCATCAAGGGTTTAACTATGAGATATATAAAAGTATTAGTTATATTAATGGCTTGTGTATGTGGACCACTCTTCGCCGAGGAATTGGATTCCATTTCAAAAATCATGACCCATGCCATCCAACCGAATAAGCATGTTAAACGATTTTATAATAGGCCAGTCCCAATTCAGAACCCCACTCTTAATAACTTTTGTCAGCGAGAGTTGAAATACACTCAGCAAAAAACGGAAAGTCCCCATGAAAAGGAGTCTTTTTGTACTTTTGTGGTGGAGGAAACCATAGAAGAGGTCCCAGAGGTTGAAGAATCTATCTCGGTTCCTGAACGCATCAAAGATACCTTACCAGTAGCAGTTAACGGAGTGGGTGATGGGGATGGTCTATTTGATATAGAGGAACCCAGTGCAGATCCTGAAATTTATTGCGAATATAAGGGCCGAACTTTAAAAGAGGGTGCCTCTTTTCAAAAAAGCGGGAGTTTGTGTGAGTGCAAAAAAGGTAAGATCACTTGTGAAAAATATAAATATGCCCCTCCCTCCGCTAGCTTAAGTGAAAGCATGGCGAGAGCCGCTGTTCAGAAAAAAGATACCTTTGGTTGCTCTATTGGTGGCAGCCTCTCATCTCAGAACTCCTTCTGGTTGTTCTTATTTCCTCTCTTTATATTGGCATTTAGAACTAAGAAAAGTTGGGGACTTGTATTGCTCATGACTTTAGGAACTTTAATAGGTTGTAAGCCTTCCCAAAATGCCAAAATGCAAAGTGCCGTACAAAAGTTTACCCCATTTGAACTTCGTTCTGTTAACTTCGTACTTTATAAAAAGGATAAGCAAGCTGATGACAGCCTGTTTCAGGTTCTCTTTATTGAAGGTTTGCAAGCCACAGGTACTCCACTTTCAACTAAGCCAAATGGAGAGAAAGGCCGTACTCCTCTTCCAGCGGGTCTATCCATGAATAAGAAAGAGTATCAACTGCTGAAGAAATTTATGGAAGGAGGAGAGCTTTCAACCAATGAAAAACAACTTCTTTTTAATAATCCTAATTTTGCAGTCTATAAAGCCACCATCGATGGATTACCTATTGTGGCTCAAACGGTCATTGATTCCGGAGCTGCATTGGGGCGGGGGGTTGCTGTTCATTTTAGGATTCCTTCTCATGCTGGCGATGGTTTAGTCATTGGTAAATATACAACCAAAGCTTATCACCACTTTAAGCATCAAGTTTTTAATAATATTGAGAAAATTGATGAAGTTCAAAAGAAGAAGCTGCTGGGTGAACGCTTTATAAAATTAGAACAACGGGCTTTGATGGATTTTGAGACCATGATTGACTGGACCTTGGAGATACCTGAGTTGGACCTGCTTTTTGATACTGCAGAATCTGAATTGAAAGAGAAAGGTTTTATGAGCCAATTTACGATAAATGTTGATACTGGAGATCCTCTAAAGTTTGCAGGGACTTTTGATAAAAATGAACAGGGTCGGTCGCGAGGATTTAGTAATTGGAGTGAGATATTTGCTCCTTTTGAAGAGTTGAAAAGAGATTTAAAATTACCCAAAGATGAGAAATCTTTTAAAGTAGAAGAGAAGAAAGAGCGACTCTATCAAAGTCTGTATCTCTGTCAATTTGACCCCGTTTCCTTAGAAACTACCGCTGATATTTGTAAAATCACTGCCTTTAAAAAGGAGAATCTCAATGAGCCTGGGGAAATCTCCATGATCACTCTCCCAGAAAATCAAGGCAAAACAGCTCTTGCGGGGATTCCTCATATAGCCATATCATCAGCTCACTCCATGGATGCTATCAAAACAGCGGGAAACCTATGGTCATTTATTGTAAAAAGGAAGTCTCCTGCTCCAACTATCGAACATTTTCCCTGGAAAAATACCGAAGGTATGATGGTGGAAAATGACAATAATAATGGGAATGATAATAACAACTACAATAAGTTCGACGATCCCAATAATCCCCTGAGTGAAAAGTTTTATTCTTATCCCACTCGCCTTTTTTTAAAAGAGCAAAATCCTGCAACCTGTGTCGATTATACAAGCTACCTCAATCAACCGCTTACTTATAATTTGGAAACGGGAGGGTGCATGAATCGGCTTTTATGTAAACAAATGGGTCTTTATGATCTTCATTTAGAGAGATACTACAATAGTTATGCTGCTGAGCTGATAGGGCAGCAAGTTGAGGATGAATTGGTGAAGCAAAGGATTCAGTCTCTATTTGAAGGAGTCTTGCCTGCGGCCGATCTAGACCCCCATATTTTTACCAAAGATTTTCCTGTAGTCATATGTACTCCTCCTCCGGGTCAATCAAATATAGACGAATCTAAAGCGCTCAAGTGTCCCACCGATTTGGTTAATGTGCTGCCCACTTTTGGTTCCTCTTCGAAGGAGATTAAATGCTCCGATTGGTACTCCTGTCATACAGTGCACGAAGGATATGTAATTTCCCTTGATGTACTGGGAGCGGGAACCAAAGATGTGATGAAGTCCTATTTCAAAAGTGAGGAAATTGAACGCCTCAAAGGAATTCATGGGGCGGACTTTGTAAAAGGTCAACTGGTATGCATAGCCAAAGAGGCAGCATTTTATAACGAATATCAAAGTCTTGGATTGAGTAAGAAGGATTTTGAAAGTCGGACCGGTATCAAACGCCATGTCACTCCTGCCATGAAAGAACAAGAATAAGCAGCAAAGTTCTAAAAATCCAGGATAATAATAGATAATTGGGAAATAGGTGCTGTTTTATGTGA
>CAYFLR010000001.1:116863-121876 GCA_964343805.1 uncultured bacterium
TTGGGAAAGACTATCGCAGACCGATTCTAGCTCTTCTTGGAAGCTGAAGCCGGTGAGTTCTTCATAGTCGTAGCCTGCTTCGTGAGCTTCCTTAACATATTCATCCGGGTATTTTTGAAGCAGTTCTTTGGCAAATTCTTCCACTGAGACTGCTTTTTTCTTCTTTTTTGCAGCTTTCTTCGCATTCCAGTTACACAGGTAATGCATTCGGCAAAATTCACCGCTGGTGGCCTGCTCTTTACATCCTTTTTCTGTGCAAACTTTTTTTGCCTTTCCCATAACGTCTCCTTTGTTATATCTGTCTAACTTTGTTATCGGGAAAATCGGCCGGAACTTAAAAAAAAAATGGAACTATCTGAAATTCAAGGCCAAAGGAGGGGACCTTGCAGTTCTCTTTCTGCCACCAGGATATGAGAAAGTTGGTACTTTTTCGCTAACTCTTGGTATTTTTTTATTTTTTTAGGCTGACTAATATACTCTACTGATAATATGAGCTTTTTTTGCTTTTGAAACTCTTTTATATGTCTTAGGACCGGGTGAGAGATGTTGAGATCGTTATCATTTCTCCTTGGCCCACCAAAGAAAACAGATTCTACCCCCAGACCATCAATGGAGTCCCAAAAGGTTTGTTCATCATCTAGAAAGTCTAAAATGGCTGTTCCATTTTGCACAAAAACTCTAAAGTTGGAGTTGGCTTTTTTCCCGTATTTAGAGATTTTGGTTATTAACTCGGCCATTTGTCTGGCTCTTATCCTTTTTTCAGCTGGGGTTTTACCTAGTTCATAGAAAGCATCCACAATATCAAGGTAGACACCATCAAATCCTACTTTCACTATTTGACCTAGATATCCCACCTTTTTTTTTGAGCGAGAGCCAAAAAGAATTTCATGCCACCTCGGATCCCAATACTTGACTTTATAGTTATCAGGAAATTCGGGATTTCTGGCCACAATGAGATCTTTTGGCATTTTCTTATAATAATACCTAAAGTCTTCTGCCTCTCCGATAGAGAGGTAGGAGATGACAAGGTGCTTCCTTTTTTGCAAAGTGTAGATTTGAGATCGATTGAAATTTTTCTGCTTTGTTCCATCGAAGGAGGAGTCGATCACCCAAATCATTTTCGACTTTTGGTAGATTCGGGTGAGATCATGAGGGTGTGTGTAGTTTTGGAGTTGATATCCCCATTTCTTATGCTCTAAGTTGGTGGTGCAAGAGAAAAACAGTAGAGCAAAAAGCAGGGTCTTCATTTGAATCTCCTTATAGTTTAGCTGGAATAGGGTTGAGACATAAAAGTGTAGTAATTGACTAAAGAGAGGCGGCGATTTAAGAAAAAGACAGTGAGAATAAGGGTAATTAAAGAGGCAATAACATAGCCCATGCCATGATAAGCATATCCCATTTCCTTGGTTAAAAAAGCACCATAAAACTGCAGTAAAAAGAAGGTGAGGTTGATGGTCATCACCTCTTTACGAGCATCAAAATACATTAATATAATATTTCCAGTGAGAAAAAGAACCTGAATAAAAGCGCCAATGATACCGTAACGAAAAATTATAAGCATCATTGAAGGGAGGTGTAAAAGGGTGATGATCTCATTTGCAAAATAAAGGGCCACTCCAGAAATAAAGGTTTGCCAACGCAAGATGAGAGATAGATTGGTTCTTAAGACTTTTACCATATCTTTTACTGCAGATTGAATCACGGGTAAGGACGACTTCTGATGGATTAAAGAGAAATAATTGGTGTAAGCCACAAAAAAGGAGGTCTCAATTTTTACTAAAAAGATGGCTAAAGTGGGAATAATGGAAATATAGGCAAAAAAGATCGCCGTATCGTAATAACGATTGGTATAAAAAAGTGAGAGCACATGTTCCCCTGTTTCGCCGGTCCAAAAAATAAACTTATCTATCCAAATACCCATATAGTAACAAAAGCCACTCACCATAAGGGGCCAAAAACGGGGAAAGTAAGCGAGAAAATCTAAATACAGTTTGTCGGGAAAACCAAAATTGGAAAAAAGTACGCCCGCAAGCCAAAAGGCAATCACTCCATGACCACAGGTGAAGGCGATCATGTAGGTTTCCATTGTTGATGTTTTATCCGCCACAAAAGCGATGGTAATAGCTACCATTCCACCTAATAAAAACCCAATCACTATTTGAATGAATTGCTTGGTGGCACTTAAAAAGAGCATGGAAGCCCAAATCATAAAAATAAAAAAGAGGAAACCGATGCAGAGAATTTTGATGGTCAAGGAGAAGGAGAAGGCGCTATAAAAAAGGTATCCAGTCAAAGTGCTGACAAACAAAAAAAATAATGTGGTGCTGAGGAACACACTCGAATAACTCTTAAAATCTTGCTGATAGTGTTTATCTGCTAAATAACGAGTGAGGGGCATTTCGATAAAGCCAAAGGCAATGAGAGTGTACGCAAAGGTATAGGAAACCACCGCCTTTAAAATCATCGTCTCTTTTTCTGAGAGGATGAGACGGGCAAAATAGGAAACTACAGCAATGGTAATGATGGTAACTAACCAAGGTCCACTGGAGATAATCATAGAGTAAAGTGAGCCTTGAATTTTACCTAAGAGACCCTTGGAAAAAATTCGCTTCAGTTGAAAACCAATTCCAGCCATTAGAAGGTATCCCTCACCATGAGTTTTTGGTAAAAATCATGGTACCGCTGGATAATATCCTCCTCACGGTAAAATTGACTCACTCGTTCTTTAGAAGCGATACTCATAGCTTTCCAAACATCTTTATTACTAAGAATGTGGATAATTGCTTTCGCTAGTAATTTTGGCTTGCCTAAAGGGACTACCTCACCACTTTGGCCCAGGGAACGGTCCTCTTCCGAAAGACCATAAATCATCTCTCGGCACCCTCCCACATCGGTGGAAACGGTGGGGACTCCATATGCGTAGGCTTCTTGTATAACCATGGGTTGCCCTTCACTGATACTGGAAAGAATATTAAGATCCAATTTGGGATAATACTCTTTGACATTAATGCGGCCAGTGAATTCAATTACATGCTGTAAACCCATAAATTGTACCAGGCTTTCACACTCTTTGAAATAATCTTCATCTTCATCTGTAGGCCCCATTATGAGAGCTTTGAGGTTAGGGATGGCGTCACTCACTATTTTGACGGCTTTAATAAATCCTTTAATATCCTTAATGGGAACTACTCGTCCCACCAGACCAATGGTAGTTCCGGGTTCCGCTTTCTCAAAATCATAATCAAATTGGTCTAAGCGAATCCCATTAGGAATAATGGAGAGTTTGGTGGGGTTGGCCCCATACTCAATTTGTTTTAATTGATTCCCGCGATAAAGGGTGGAAATAACATCTGCATACTCATAGGCTAGACTGCTGATCACTTTAAAAAGGGTTGACCACCATTTTTTAAAAAAGGTGGTTTCCTCTTTGGCGATGTAGCCACTTTCTTCACTGTAAATCCAATCGGCATTCATGATTTCAATATCTCGTTCATGAGTATAGATCCCGTGCTCGGTAAGAAAATAGGGAGTGCCATAAGTGGCCTTACCTAGCACCGTATCCGGTACACAGGGCATGATATAATCTTGCCTTGGGTAGTTTGGCTTGGAGTATTTTGATTATGGGCAATTGCGAGAAACGAAAGGTGTAAAAATAATCCACAAAAGAGGGATAGGGTGGTTTTTTAGGATACAGTTCAGATAGGATATCCCAAACCTCTTTGGAGTTAATAAACTCATAAGGAGAGCAAACCCTGCTGGTTTCATTAAACAGATGATTGTATAAGAAATCAAAGTTCTTTATTTGGTTTTCAAAAGGGTTTTTAAAGATTTCTATGATTTTTTTACGATTGATTTTACGACCTAAGGTAATGAGCTCCGGTTTGACCTTCTGATCATAGAGATAGATCTCTTGAATATGAACTACATTATCGGGGATTTCATACTTGTATTTGAGGAGGGGATCCTTGTTTGCACCTATAAAAACCACGGTATAGGAGATATTAGGGGTGCTTTTGATCATTCTATAAACACAGGAGGAAACTCCTCCGGTAATATAGGGAAAAGTTCCTTCCAATAGTAGACACACATCAGACATTAAAGCTCCGAAATGAGCTGTTTGATAGCCCTTAGAAGTTCCGCTTTGATATCTTCGTTACGGAAATTAAGATCAAGGAGCTCATTTAACACCTCTTTGTCCCTAGATTCTGCTAGGAAGGCGATGAGGACATTTTGATAACTGGCTTCTTGGATCTCTTCGAGTTCTTGCAGTGCCAATTGGATAATATCTTGATTATAAACATCCTTCTCTCCTGAAATCAACTGGATCAAAAATTTTTTTTGATCTTGATTTAGGGTGTTAGATAGATAGAGTTCCACTAAATGTTCCTGGCATTGGGCTTTAAAGGTAGTGAAGAACTTTTTTAGCTCAAGATCTGGCTGCTTTCCCACTAGATGGATGGTAGACAGGCACATCTGCATGGAAATAGTTTCTGGTTGGATAATGGTAAAAGGGATTTTTAATTTAAAAAAATACTTCGGTTTATCATGGACAATGCTGTTTATAGCATAAAATGCAGTGGTCTTTAATTGCGGGTCGGATTCTTTTACATACAGATCGTAGAGTCTTTGTAAGTTGGATTCGAGTGTTACTCTACGCAGGTTTTCCACCGCCAGATAGCGGTTATTCATTACCTCTGATTTGAGCATAGCCAATAGATAGCTAAGAATATCATCAGTTATTTGAAAATGATCCGGTTGCTGCTGCATCGAGTGCAATAGAACTTGATGGAAATAGGATTCATCGGGGACATTTTTTGCTATGAGCTTTTCAAAAAGTGCCTCAGTTTTTATACTGGTGTGCCTGAAAATAGCGGTTATACCAACCATCTGTATCATAGGTGAGTCGAAAAGGTATTCGTAGATCAGGTCTATAGACTCTTCTTTGTTAAAGGAAGCAATGCTTTCAATTGCTGCAATTCTCAGTCTCTCATCTTCTTTTTTATAAAATTTAAG
>CAYFLR010000001.1:121886-145060 GCA_964343805.1 uncultured bacterium
TAGTGGATTTATTATACATAATAACCGTCCTTACTTTTTTATTTTTGATAGCCTTTTTAAGAAGGAGATAGGCTTCATCATGTTTAATATGAGCCAGTTTTTGTAAAATGATTTCTTTGGTTTCTAAATCACTGTAGGAGTAAATCTTTTTACAGTATATAAAAAAAATCATGGCAGGGAATTGATCCATCAACCAGGAGGCTTTAAGTTTGATCTTATGAGTGGGGTCTTTAGTATAGGCTTCCAAAATAGGTTTGATGCAGTCAGGTTTTCCTATGAGAAGTAAAGACGCAAGCAGGTGAGCCTTGGTATCTAAATCCTCTTCCGTGGAGATGGCTTGTTCTATATATTGAAGACTAAAGCCGCCCCCGGTCATGGCCAGAGATTCTGCCGTTATTCTTCTGATTTTAGCAGAGGAGGAGTGCAGATATTTAATTAGAAAGGGAAAAATCCAAACGTAAGAGCGTTTCCCTAGTTCAGTTAAAAGCAGGGGAAGTTCCTCCGTATTCACACTTTTCAACCTCCATAAGAGGATGATGGCGGGTAGGTTTTCAAAGCGTTGCCTGCTCAACTCCATGGGATTGTCCATATAGCCGTTGGTCGATTGATTGCCAGTATTCCCTTATCTCATTCAAATCCCGATCTTCGATTTCTGCGGCTCCTACTTCTCTTAAGTCATTAATAACTTCAGAAAATTTTCCAATACGAAAATGAGATTTTGCCCGTATTAGAAGCAGAGAAGTGACGGTAGATTGGAGATCTTCATTGATCTCGATGCTATTTTCTTCCACTCGATCTGAAAGCAGATCGAGGGCTGTGGTAGCTAAATCCACTGCCGCAGTATAATTTTGCATGACTTCATAAAGATGACATAACTTTTTGGCAAGATAGGGGTTTCTAGCATCTGATTGCATGGCAATGAGATAGGCAAAAAGAGCTTTTTCCAAAAGCCCCTGGTTACTTCCTTCATCGAGAATACCTAGCTTATTAAAGTCACTGTAGATATCTCCCTGCTGTTCCAGCAACCTGGGATTGCTAGGGTCTTTTTCAATTTGTTTTTCAATCACACTTAACTTTTCATTGAAAGCATCTTCAATTTTCTGAATGGCGGTGGTAGCTAAAAATTGAATTTCATAAGCGTTGTCATTTTGTGCTAGGCGAAGGAGTTCTATACTATGGGCATCATGTTGATTGGCTAATTTGGCAATCACCCCTTTTTTTAATTGATTGGAACCCATATAAAGGATGTCCATATAGGGTTCTGCATTCTTTGTTAGATCATAAATGGCCGAGTCTACATACTGCTTTGCATCATGCAGCAGAGCTTTGTTATACTTATTTTCTTTCATCTGTTTTTCAAGAGATTCCTCAGCTTTGTCATCTTTCTTGGCTGTTTTTAATTTTTTAATCTTTCTTTGAATCGCCCAATACAAAATAAAATTTAAGACGAATAGGGGGGCTAATATAGGCAGAATAATATCGAAGCAGAGCAACCAGAAAGAGGTTTGGTTAAAACCATTTTGCCTTACAAACATTAACATTAAAATGAGAGAGGTTGCTGGGTTGGCTATCCACACTAAGTTTGTTTCACTTATATTTCCTGAAATTAAAGCAAGAACAAGGGCTGTTTTTATCATTAAGTAAAATGTTAGGTGCTTAACAAAGCTCATCCACTCATTTCCGCATTATCTTGATTATAAGGATAACTACCTATTTCAAGCTTTTCCCATAATTCAGCAGGATGAGTCATTTCGGCATCAAAAGTGGCCACATGTATATCAACGTTTAGAACAACTCCAGCAGGGTTGACCTCCAATGATAAAATGGATAGGTCTTTTTCTATCCGGCTTATGATATCTTCTGTCTCATCTGGCCTTTGAAGTGGAGAAATGGTAATCCAGATGCCATCCAAAGGCGTTACACAGATAGCGTCAATTTTTCTAGTATCCTGGCCAATCACCCGGGCAAGAGTTTTTAAAATAACCTGCCTTCTTGTGGGACTTGCCTGTAAATAGTTCTTAAACTCATAGGCTATTATAGTTAATGGTAACATATGTGTTTTAGCTCGGTCAAATTCCTCTAAGAATCGTTCCTGGCCATATTGGGCACTATAGATACCTAACTGTTGGTCAATAGTGGTTTTTTTCTTCATGGCATGGTATTCGAGAGCTTTATGGTGAGAGGCTGTGACCCATTCTAAAAGAAGAGAAAAAAGCTTAAAATTGGAGGGAACATAACTTAAAAAGGGCATGGCATACACCACCATAACTCCGATAATTTTGGCATCTTCATCATTAATGGGACCCACCAATATAGAATTCCCTTTGTGAATATCTGCTTCACCAATGCTTTGAATGTCATGGAGGTGCACCAATCTGTTTTGGGATATGCAGGAGAGAATAAGGGGATCGGTGATGGTTTCTTCTTTAAAACGACTTGGTAGAGTTCGAATAGAGTCATCTTCGGGCTTCTGATCCAGTGAAATTGTATTATCTAAAGGAGGGTCTGGCACCACATCTGGAGTCCATATCTCCATTTGGTACGAATCCTTTTTTTTTAGGTACAGCACACAAGATTCGATATGTAAAAACTCTTGCAATAGATCCACAAAGTTTTGATAGAGTTCACTGAGTTCATAACTGCTTAGCCCTTTAGCAGACTCGTAATGGGTGGTAATGGTGCTCATTTGACTGGTGATTTTCTTTTGCAGTTCGGCATTCTCGCGTTCTTTAAAAGAGAGGATCTTTTTTTGTTGATTGTGCAATTCATCCTTCTCTTTGATAACTGACTCTTTCTTTTTAATATTTATATAAAGAGAGTCACTGTATTCGCCTAACAGAACACTAATCAGGGTCATAGCAATGGGCAGAAAGATGTAAGGGGTGGAAAAAATACTCACTACATCTCGATGATCTACATGGTAGTAAAGGAAGAGAAAGTATAAAGAGGAGAGGATGGTGGAACTGAAGATGGCTGCCTTTAAGCCAAAGAGTCCTGATAAAAGTAAACAAAGAAGAATATAAGGGTGAGGAGAAACACCATAAAAGCCGATATTACTGGGATTAAGATAATAGCCAATAGCCGCTAGAACAGCGAATAAGAAGATACAAATCGATACTTCACTGGGCTTAAATGGCATATTTGCATCTCATTAATCATCGCTTAAAATACTTAAAATGTTATTCTGGAAAGCTGCGGGGTTGATGGGTTTACGTTCATACTTAAGATTGTACTTAGATACCTTTTCTAGTTCGTCCTGATCCAACCTTTTGGCAGTGAGAAGGAGAATCTTAATATCTTTTACTTGGGGTTCTTCATGTGCTCTGATCTCTTTGGCAAGCTCTAAACCGTTTAAGCCTGGCATCATATAGTCAATGATAATTAGGTCGTATTTATTCTGTCCTAAGCCTTCGATGGCCTTGGTGGAGTCATGCAGGGTTTCAACTGCATAGTTCTTGTATTTTAATAATGTCTCTAAAATGAAAGTAATATTCTTATCATCATCAAGTACCAAAATCTTGTTATGGTCACTCATGGGTCCCTCTCGTCAGACAGTTAAAATTGGGAGGCTAATCTTAGTTCAATGGAATGTTCAAAATTCCATCCAGATCCTAATTGAATTATATAATAAAACAAGGGCTTTATGCCATAAAAGTTTGATAACTCTAAAGTTTCATAAAGATTAATCACTGGGTAAATTTTGCCAGAGAGTTGATTTACAGCGCTTTGCAGCTCATGATGAAAAGCCATCTTTTTTATTTTATGTTTATATTCAAAAGACATTCCTAGCTGGTTTGCCGGTCGCAGAGGAAAGGAATTCGATAAACTCGATTGAGAGAGTGAAAGGGTTCCCGAGAGAAAGCCACCCCACATCCATTTCTTGGTCAAATGTTTTTTAGGATACTTGACTCTAAAGTCCAAAGTCGTGAGCATTGTACTCTCTGATTTTTTAGCATAGCGGTCTATTAAAAAGGATGAGGTAAAATAGAGCTGTCTGTGGCTGGTTTCACCATAGAGTTGGAGGCGATCTTGATAAAGTTGCTCCAAGAGAGCACGGGGCATAGTAAAGGGGATTTTATTTACCTCTAATGAGAGACTTGCATAAGTCTCTTTTAGAGCAATATAACTGAAAGCAAAATAAAGCGGGAATTTTGAATAACTAAAAAGATAAGGCAGGCTAATATCGAGAATGAATTTAGATTGCAGTATCCTTAAAAGGGGAGTGACTCCAAATAAATGCTCTTTGGAAGACATAAGGTTTAGGTAATCGAGTTTAAATCCTCCTCGGTAAACCGTGCTAAAACCTTTGCTATAGGAGAGCTGGCTATGCCAGGATGGGTTTTCTGAGGGGAGATTTAGCTGGGAGGTGATATCTAAGTGATTAAGTTGATGCTTGGTTTGCTCTCGTATGAGTTCATAGATATAGTTTCTTTGTACTCGATTTCTTTGGTTGAACGCTCGGTAGAGGATTAAATAATCTAAATGGATGTTCGCTAGTCTTAAGTAACGATCCTGAACCAGAAGATCCACTAGGTCTGATCGGATATTATGTTTTAAAGGGTGTTTTTTTAAGAATTGACTGTAATGGCTGTAACGTTTTTTGGGTAAAAAATGGTTAATGCATCTTAGAATGGGATAAAAGTAAAAGAGATTTTTGTGCCAAGCCTTTATATGCTCGCTTAAAATTTTCTTACATGCTTTTTGGTAAATAGGATGTTTGTGATCTGTTTGATACATCTCTTCGAGATGAAAAAATTCATGAAAGGTAAAAGTATTTTGTGGTACCAGTTGCTGGTATCTTTGAAAGTATTTCTTAGCCTCTTGATATTTGGATTTGGCCGTGCTGTAGGTGTAAAGAAATTGAAGAGCTTTGATGTTTTTTGGCTCTTTTTTTAATATCACTTCATGTAATTCGGCTGCCATTCGAGGACGGTCATTGTACTCATATTGCAGCGCAAGCCCTTTCAGTAAACTGATTTCGCTAGGAAATTTTCTAAGTAGCTTTAAATAGAGCCGAATGGCCTTATTACCTTGGTTATTAGCTTCATAGAGTTGAATGAGTTTGAGTACGACTCTATCAGCCTGATTGACCCTTGTAAGAAAACTTTTAGGAAATCCTGGTAACTCAAAAGGAGCCGCAGGGCCACGAGGGATTCGATACCAACTGGAGTTATCAGCCAACTTAATGATGTTCTGAGAGTAAAGGAAATCAGGGTTTTCAATGATAAAAGTGGACCCTTTTTTTTGTTCTAATTTCAATATTTTTTGATAGATTTGAATGGCTCTAGAAAGCTGTTCGGTCTCTTCATATTTTTTAGCTAAGTAATAGAGAACCTTTTTGTTGTGCGGTTCAATTTTTAATATTTTCTCCAGATAATAGATGGCTGCTTTCATTTTATCTTGACCCTCAAACCTTTTTGCAATGATCCACAGGGTGTTGACATTATTGGGGTTGAGGTATTCTACTTTTTGGTAATATGTAATTGCTCCATCCAAGTCAGATAGGGACTCTAGAGTATCCGCAATTCTTCTATATAATGAGATGGAAGGCTTGAGTCGTTCTATTTTTTGCAGGGTTTTTACTTCATTTTCAACTTGCTTATCATAGTTGTAGAGATCAGCTAAATTAAATAGACAGTTCACACTATAGGGTAAAGATTGACAAAGTGTTTCTTGTAAAGGAATGGCTAAATCTACTTTCTTCATATCGGTGTAGATTTGAATGATACGCATCAGAACGGATTTTTGGTTTTTAATTCTTTTTAAATCATCACCTAGAAAGTCGGTAGAGTACAGATATTGAGTACCATCCTGACCTAGGTACTGGAATAGGTAGCGTATGGCTAACTCCACCTGTTGAGTGGATAGATAATAATCGGCCAGGTAAGTCATGGCTCCTAAGTCTTTTGAATAGGCCTGCAGTTTTCCAAACATACGATTGGCATCATCATATTTTTTTAGCCAACGATAGCCATCAGCTAGTGTACGAATTATTTTTGCTTGCTCTTTGTAGGGAACGAGGGGTATTTTCCGTTCACTGACCTTCAGTCTTTCATAGGGTTGTCCTACCCAATCATGTAGTTGAATGAGTTTGTCGAGAAAAATCATATTGTGGGGTTTTAATTCACTTATTTTTTGATAAATTTGTAATGCGTGACGGGTATGACCTTGAATAAGATTGTATTCAGCTAGCTTCTCTAAAGAACCAATATCTTTGCCCTCTTTGCGAATCACTTCATCTAAAATAGTTTTTGCTTTTTTATACTTGTAACTAGAGAAATAAATTTTGCCTAACTCTTTAGAGGAGGGAAAAGCCAAAAAGGTAATTAATGCTATGACAATGATAAAGAAGAAAAGATAAAAAGGTTTTACAAACATTTTTACTATTTCCTCTTTTTACTTGAAGTGTATTTGGGAACCACCTGTAAATTAAAGCTTCCGGTTTTGGTAATAGGAATTCTGAGTTCTCCTGTATTATTTACCTTTAAAGAAGAAGTGGAACCGGCATGGATTAAACTTTGATTAGCAGGGAGGTTTTTTAGATGTAAATAACAGGGAATGTTGGCAAAACCTTTGATGGTTAACTTATTTTGTCGGGTTTTAAATTGATCGACAAGACAGTTAGATTGATGAATAAACGGCTTTTTGGGGGAGCTGTTTTTTAAGATGATCTTACTCGATTTTTCTTGTCCTAGAAAGAGATATAGGTTCTGTTGAAAGTGCCTAAAACCAATGATATTGGTGGATTTATTTAAATCTGGAAAGAGCGAACTCTGATCCATTCTTAAGGTTCGAATCGGTTGATTACGGCTCACCTGAAAATGCTGCTGGTTGACTTTTTGAATTTTGATAATGTTAAAGGCGTTGGCCATTTTAATATAGTGACTGGTAAAGATGGGGTTGATAGCTTGTTTATTCACAAATTTATAGATCTCTTTCAATACTCTTACGGAGGAAATTTTTTCCACCGCATAGAAATGATAATAGAGATTGATGGGTTTGACCCTGAAGGGACGCTCCGATCTTTTGAAGCTTTCTATGACTTCGATAAAACCAGAAAAGGGTCCATGCCATAGATTGGTAAAGAGGTTCTCGTTGGCAAAACCGGTGTAAACTTGGAAGTACTTTCCAACCCATTTACCTATCGGCGCCAAGTGACTATAAGATGGGTAGCGACCATCAAATCTGGCATCACCACCATTGATATTTAAATACCCATTCTGCGCGGTCAGGGCCATGGCCTCTTCTGGTGGGGTGGTGTCTCCACTCCAGAATATCAAATTGGTTTTTTTATTTGGGGGAGCGAGGTGTTTATTAATGTAATCAATCGACCCTTTGATTTCCCTTTCGTAATCAATTTTGTATCCCGGAGGATTAAAGGCTAAGATTCCCCCTTTTTTATAGGTTCCGTAGACTTGGATCTCCTCTTTAGAAGCATCTTTTCTCCATAAAAGAGGATGGGTGAAGCTGTGGGAGGCTGGTTCAACAAAGGGAAGGTTAAATATTTCACGAGAAATATCTTCAAATTCTTTCTTGCCAAAATAATGAGGGCTGATCTCTGCTTCAATAATAGAAACGGAGATGGGAAGTGGATTTTTAGGGGCAATTTCCTTCAGCCAAGTTGTAGCGCAGGTGGATTTTCGATCCAAGTCAGCAATACTGACAAAACCATCACCATCAATATGGCTAAAGTATATTCTCTGGCCGTTCAGAGTGGTGAGATCGGGGATTAAATGATTTTTTAAGCCCAAAGCCTCTCTTATGAATAGGAAGGGATTAAAATACCACTCTGAGTGAAAGTCTTGAGGATGAATAAATATTAAAAAGGGATTGAGGGCAATACCTCCTTCAGGGGTAGTAATCACTAAATCAGATACATTACTGATATCCGCTTTATTTTGAATAGTTAAATAGACTCGATTTTCTGGCAGGAGGCTTTTTACTCCTGAAAAATGAGGAATTTCCCCAAAGAGGGTGCGTTCAAATTCCATCATATCTTTATCTTTGAATAGAATTTTAAAAAGAAGAGGGTTCTCTTCATATATTTCGGTAAATTCTATTCCTAGGGGTTTTATAAGACGGTTGAGTACTGGCAGAGGAACTTGAACTCCTACCTCACCCAGGATTATAAATTTAAGGTGGTTTTTGAAAATCGCTCTCATCAGTCTCAAATATTGTTTGGGGTTTTCTAGCTCATTATCTTCGAACCAGCTCACGGCTCCATAGAATTGACCAAGAAAAGATCTTTTTAAATGCCTATTCTTTATTTTTTTGGCATCTAGGTACTGTAATACAAATCCGTAATGGTTAAAAACAGACTCTATTTTTTGGTGAATATAGGTGTGTTGAATGAGTTTGATTTCTGTCTCATCCGAGTCATAAATGGCTAGAATTTTCCGGTTGGCAGGGATTTCGAATCCCTCCACCAATGATAAGGGGAGAGCCATCCATAAAAGCACAATGGAAAGTGAGAGCAATCCAACTTTAGAATTTTTCTTCAATTGAGGTATCCAAGATAAAATAGTTAAAGCAGTTTTTATCTATTTTATCGTATATTTGAAGATATGGGAAATATCATAACCGGGTCCTACATCCAGGACTTTGAGAATAAACTTTGAATGACCAAATCCACGACCATAAGCGGTACGGTCTACGTAATAATAACGGTATCCAGAGTCGATACTGGTGTGTTTATTTCCGACAATTAACACATCTTTATACATACCCACATTGACGGGTCTTAATTTCCAACCATACTTACTTTTTGATCCTGTATTACCATAGCCAACATCATTATTGAGCAATTTAAATTTATCAAGACCAGTGAAGTCTCTGTTTTTAATAAATGCAGTGAATGGAAAGATTACCATTACCCGATAAAGACCTTCGGGAACATGGTCAAATCTGAAGTTGACCGAAGCCACATCAAAATCCTTAGCATCGGGCTGAATAACCTGACATAAGGAAGCATTGATAGGTAGTTTTTCATTTGCCAATTGCCCTTTTATAGCCGAACAAGCGGGATTCTCATTAGGAAATGGAATCTCATATGTGGTAGTAGGAACTTTATCCGTAAACTCTGGCACCAAACTTACTAAGAAAAAGGGTTTGCCTTGATAATAAAAATTTTCTGCCTGCTCAGTTCCTCGAGTGGGAGCTTTATCATGTAACTCGCTACGAATGGCGGTAATTTCATCTTGCTCTAGATAGCTGCAGAGGTCTAAGGCTTCTTGCTCTAATCGGTCCAGTTCTGCATCAGATCGAGCCAACTCTTGGGCAACATATTTTTTAATAATATCTTGTTTTGCCTGTTTAACCGTGACTTTGACACCATTTAAAAAGGTATCAGTGGTTTTGTCTTTAAGACTTAATGAGAAAGAACCCATAAGTCGCTCATCGCGCTTTGTTGGGCTTACAATTTTGAGCTCAGGAAAAACGAACTGTTTGTCTTCATCATCAAATTTCCAAACCCCCAAGTTGTTGGCTTTGGTGTTATACTCACTCATTCCATTGTCTTCTGCTGGAATGGTGGGATTTTGTTTATAGCGGTTTAAAACTTGGCTGGTGACCTCAATGTTTCCCTTAATAAAATCTCGAGTGATGGGTTTTAGGGTTATTTGGCGGTAAAGCTTATCGCCGTCTTGATTGCTGGCTCGATCCATTTGAAAATTAAGTCCCATAAAGGAGTTTCCTAAATAGGAAGGAGCTTTGGGCATGAACAGTTTGGGATCAAGATATTTAATCTCTTCGGGAATATTCCAAATTGTGAGGTAGTTTTCTAAGCTTCGGCTATGGCCTCCAAAGAATAATATGGTGTTTTGAGAGGGAATCAATTTGGTGCTGAGATAGTAATTCATACTCTCATCTTTTAAGAAAGACCAAGAGGGCTTTTCATTAAAATCAATAAAGTAGTCGTACATCACCATGTCTGTGCCTACACTGTTCATCTCTGACCATGTCCCATTATTTACAATTCGATGCAGAACAATCACTTTATCTTTGAGAAAGTTATGCAGTAGCGGGTGAGGTGGAAAGGTGGGAAGAGCCTGTCCTTCTTTTACTTCTGCTGCTGGAGGGGGTGTATCGGTTCCTTCGGTAACTTTTACTTCCGCCAATGCGTTTCTTAAATGAACCATCCCAGAAAACTGCTCTCCTTCGATAGCAGGACGAGGTCGGCCATCGGTACATCCAGAAGCTTTCCATTTGGCGCTCTCTTCATCAAATTCCCAGGTGCAATCAAGAAAGGTGTTCATATTTTGTTGCAAAGCTTTGTCAAAGGAGTGTGTGTAGGAGCGAGTGACACTCTTAAATAGAGAGTTGTCGCTCAAAATAACTTGATCTTTGGTCTCCTGACATTGGTACTCTTGCCAACCATTATTACTGGTATCAAAAACCCACAAGCAGTTTTGATAGGAGAGGGGAATGGGGTTGGTGGGTGATAAACTCACGCTTTTATATTGGGCCCAAATAAATTTCACCTGCTTATCAAAAAAGCGAGCGGTCACCAATTTTTGATTGGGAAGACTTTTGCTAGGATTAAGAGCAGTGATTGAGCCGGTGGTAAAATCTTTAATAGCCAGGGAATCATTTTTTCGAACCAGAGAGCTGTTGCTGATATAGGAAGAATCTAGAACTCCTAAATCGGATAATTTATACCCAAGCAAAGGAGCTAAGGAAGATTGGTTCAGTTTTGCCGAACTTTCCTCTAAAGCGAGAGAGGTAGCTAAATCAAATCGGTCAAGAATTAAAGGAGTAATAAAGGATTCTGTAAAATAAATCTCAGCTTTCCTTTCGGTTTTTATCCCTTTAAGTAAAGGGTCTTCACTATTGAAAACGGGTGCAGGAGTACCACACTCAATTTTGGTTCCTGGGCTAGGAAGAGACAGTGAACTAAAACGATCATCTTCGAAATCAATATCCATAAATTGCATTCTTAAGAAACCTGGTGTGGTAGTGATAGAAGATCTTGTCGAGGAAATGGCCGTATGCAACCACATGGCAGAGGTGAGAATATCATAATCTGAATCTGATGGGTGAATATAAGATAAATTGGTACTTTGCTTGAAAGCAGGCCAATAGCTGGTTTGAAATGCAGCTCCCATTAAAGTGTTATCTTGGAAGATCATTTGACAGAGATGGTGGTACTTTTTATGAGTTAAATCTTGAAATTTTGCTTTGGACTCTTTGGTAACAGGATTCGCTTCCACTTTACGACCACTGTTGTTTAAAAAACTCACAGGGATAAATTGGAAAAAACGTGGAGCTTGACTTAAATAGAGCTGAGTGGGATTGATTTTACTTTTCAATTTCAAGTGAGTGAAAATGGAATGCTTTTCCGTATCGAACATCTTTCTGTAAAGAGGAATATGCAGGTAAGAGTCACTGTTTTGCAGCCATTTCTTATCTCCATATGGCAGGAGGGCAAAGATATTGTTAACTGGATCTGTAATCGAATAGAGAGGTTTATGGGAAATCATCTCGTAATAATTGGCATCTTTTTGACTCGGCAAAGGAGCGTCATAGGAAATTTGCTCACTTAAAAGATTCCATCCCATCTTATTGACTTCAGCCGTGGTGGTCTCTGCATCTTTTTGTAACTCTTTATAAACTGTGAGTAAAAAGCTCTTAGTGGAAGATAAAGCCTCGCTCTCTGGTGATTTATCATGCTCTTGTTTGCGATTGATATAGGCGAGTAATCTTTTGGTCAGTGAGAAGAGTTCTAATTTTTTTAGTATTTGTTTTTCCTGCTTAATCCCATGTCCAAGAGCCAGGATGACTAAGTGCTCTACGGTCTGATGTAAACTGTTGGGAGTTAGATTTTTAGGGAGAGCATAGATGGTCTTTACTTGACTCGCATCTGTGTGATCTAGCATAGAAAGCTGCCAAAGTTCCCTTAGTTTTACTCTCCAGTAAAAACTGTAGATTTTATCCCAGGAAGCTGAGTGTTTTATGCCATTTACCAGCTTTCTCACATCACTGTCAGAGAGTTCTTTACCCTCTCCAGTGGTGATGCTGCACTCTGAAGAACCACTTTCAAAGCTGGCAACGGGAGCGGCTATATTCCAGAGGTTGAGCTCCTCTTTTATAACTCGGATTCGACGTTCTCGCGTAGCAAGATAGTCTTTATCCAAAGGTCGCTGACTATTCTCTATCTCGCAACCAAATAGGGCTAAATCTCTGGTATCTTGTTGATACCATTCATGTAACTGTTTAATGAGGAGTGGTCGGATTTGGCTGTGAGATTGCCTGACAATCAAGCTTTTGGTTTTAGAAATAGGGGCTTTTTTGCAACTATTTATAAAAGGGAGTATAATCCATCCAAATAGTACCAAGAATTTCAACATAACGCGCCTCAGTAAGTATAAAAAATGGTGAATTTTTAGTTTTTTCAAAAATGCATCCATATTATACCAAAAAAAGGATAAAATTGCTATGCCATAATCGGTTAAGCAGAGAATTAGAGAGGCAATTGAAGCGTTAAGGTTTTGGACTCAAAGGGTAAAATGGATATTGATAAAAATCAGCTATTTGAACTATTTGTGAATTTGTATGGAGATATATGGTCTAAAATGACTCATGCCTTAGGTGATCAGGCTGCTGTCTCCATTGTTGAAAGAGCTCTTTTACGATCCAAAAGATCTTTTCCTTTTCTTGCAAACCTTTTTGTTGATAAAAAGGGTATGGATTTCAGTCAATTAAAGGCAATCTTAAAGGATCTATCAGAAGAAGAATTGGCTCAAGCTTTGGATTATTTTCTCAAAAGCACTTTTGAAGTGCTTGCGATAATATCTGGTAATACGGTTTTGGATGGATTTATGGGGGGGATTGACCGGCTTTCTGTAAAGGAGCTGATCAATATTCACAAGCGTCGTCGTGAGGGGAGTGAATGAAAAAGGCTAAATCAATTATTCAGCGAGCCAAATGGGATCATTTTCCATTGGGTTATTTGCAGTATGATGGGGAAGGAAATGTATTACAAACCAATTTGGCTTTGCAGAGCTGGCTTAGTTTTTCTAGGGATGAATTAGCCCAAAAAAACATATTAGACATCTGTCTAAAATCGGACAGTCCCATTTTACTCGATGAATTCTCTTCCATTATCGAACAAAGTGGTTTTGAAGGCAGAGAAATAACCTTTTTGGATAGAGATAACACTCCGATTCCATTTCTCGTTTCTGCGATCACCTCTTTTGAGCTTAAAAAGAGGAAGCAGCGGGTTGGACTCTTTTTTACCAATGTCTCTTCTTACAGTCGAAAAATAGAAAAACTAGAAAATGATTATCAAAAGCAGTTGGAGCTTACCAAATCCTTAGCTGCACAAGGAATTAAACTTTACGATGTGCAAGAAAAGTTGAAGCTGCTTAATGGTGTAAAAGATGAGTTTCTAGCCATTTGCTCACATGATCTTAAGTCCCCTATTGGGCTTTTAAAAACTGGTTCTGATATGCTTCTAGATGGCATGATGGGTGAGTTGCCGGAAAATCAAAAAGATCTTATTCTTCGCATGCAAAATCAGGCAGATTACGCCATTGAGTTAATCACTGATCTACTTGACCTATCAAAAATCGAACATGGAATTTGGTTAGAGTACGCCAATTTTTATTTCAAGGACCTTATAGAAGAGTGTGTGAATCGCTTTTCTTTTCAAGCCGAAGAAAGAAATATAGAAATCACCGTGGATATGGATACTCCCTCCATTCGGATCTATGCTGATCGAGCTAGGATCGCCCAAGTATTAAATAATTTACTTTCTAATGCACTTAAATTTTGTGAACAAGAAGAGGGAAAGGTGCGGATCTCTCTTTCCACCTTTATAGGAAGTCGTTATACCGATTCAGGGGCTATCTTACTTCTTTCTATTTGGAATAATGGAACCACTATTCCTAAAGAGAGATTAGAAGGTATTTTTAACAAATTTGAACAGGCAAGAACAAAGGACAGTAAAAAGGGGACCGGACTCGGACTGGCTATTTGTAAACATATCTGTAAAAGTCACCGCGGAAACATTTGGGCCATGTCCAATAATGGTGGAACCAACTTTTTTGTGACCCTTCCTTTCGCAGTTGTTGAGTCAATAGAGGATCAAAAACTCGATAACTGGTTTAAGGATAACGCCCGTGACTTGAAAGTCCTGATTGTGAATCAAGATAAAGCCGCAAGAGAGAAATTAAGAGCTAAAATAGATGGTTTAGGTGTTCATACTTACGAAGCCTCTAATGGGGTACAAGCCATCAGTACCGTAGAACAAGTGAAAGTGGATCTGGTCTTTCTAGATATTGAAATTGAAACCACCTACAGCCGAGGGGTGGATATTCTCCATTCACTTAGAGGAAATCCTGAGACTCATAAGACTCCTATCGTTCTCTTTATCAATCCCACTTCCATAGTTGATATCGATGGGATTTGTCGAGATGCTAACGGGACTATCTTCAAGCCGGTCTCAGATGAAGAGTTGGTATTTAAATTAAAGAGAATCCTTAAGTTTCATCGTATTAGGAAAAGAGTAATTAGAAAAGTGGCCAAACCAAAAGCTCTGTTATTAGATGCGGATCCAACATTTCGTTTGGCCATCGGTCATCTCTTAGAAGAAAAGTTTGATGTGGTTTACGCCAAAAGTGGCTATGAAGCACTGTTCTTTTTGGGAAAACAGAAGTATGATCTCCTGTTTGTGGATTGCCAAATTCCTGATATGGAAACAGAGGAATTCTTAGATCGAGTGACCTCTTTAAAGAGACATTCACAGCTTTACCTTATGAGCTGTTCCACCACCAAGGATGAGGAATTTCTCCAAACATATGGAGTTAAAGAGCTGCTGATTAAACCCTTAAAAGCTGCTGAGGCGGAGGATTACTTTAAGAAGTTTATTTAGAGGTGGACCGACTATCCCATGAGATCTTCGTAGGTGGTCATAATCGTTTCCATCAGTTTGTCAGGAGCTATTACATTTTCCCAAATCTCTGGTAGGATAGGTTTTAGATAGACCATAGCAACGATAAGACATAGTAAAATAAAAAGGTTGATGGTGAGCAGGACAGCGCTTTTTCCTTTCTTTTTAAACTTCTTTTTACCTGGGGTCTTAGTTTTCCCACTGGCCTCTCCATAGAGTGGATCTGACTCTTCAGATGGCTCTTTCTTTTTGGTCGGCTCTGTTTTCTGCGCTTTCTTTTTGCCTTTTTTCCAGAAGGCGAGCCAGCCAAATTTAGATTTTTTAGTATCGGGTTCAGCTGCAGGTGCTGTAAGCTCATCATAATCTGTAATCGTTGCTCCTTGAGTCGGTTCGACTACTGTACTGCTTACAGAGGATACTTCTTCTTTTGTGGTTTCAGAGCTCTCTTTTACTATTTCTTCTGACTCTTCATCTTCATCAAGAGAGGTAAAAGCCACTTTTTGTACATTTTCTTCAGGTGAATTTTCAGCAGGGGCTTTCTCTCCATTAAAACCTGCTAGGTCAGATAATCTAACCCAACTCTCCAGCGGATCAAACCAGACAAAGGTGGCTTTATTTACTTGGTGATCCGAATACATGGATTTAAGTTGGCTCAGAGCCAATGGTCCTGTGTGCTCCGCATCTTTACCAGAGTTGATGAAGATTCCGTGTTCAGGAGCCTTAAGGTTTTGACTTGGTGGATGAAAGCTGGTATTTCCCATATAGAGTCAAGTATAACTAAAATTTTCATTGGATACCACAATATTATTGGAGAGGTTGTCATGGGAACAACATGGAATCCGCAAGATGATAACAGTTTAGCCCCTGATGTTTACGATGAAACGGATGTTAAACGTCCTAAAATGTATCAGGTGGTTCTCTTAAATGATGATTACACTACCATGGAATTTGTTATTTATGTTCTGCAAAAATTTTTTCATAAAACAGCGGACGAGGCTTATGATATTATGATGCATGTACATAAAAAAGGAGCCGGGGTTTGTGGAGTCTTCCCTTTTGATATTGCAGAGCTCAAAGTTATGCAGGTCAATGATGAGGCAAAAGCTCACCAATATCCCCTCCGTTCAATCATGGAAGAGATAAAAAATGATTAGTACCGTTTTACAAAATATAATCAATCAATCTTTTGAATTGGCTCGTAGCAAGCATCATGAGTATTTGACGGTGGAACATTTACTCTATTTGTTTTGTGAACAACCGGACATTAAATCCATATTGTCTGCTTGCAGTGTTGATATTACCAAATTAAAAACTGACCTAGATAACTACATGGCAGATTTACCTAAACTCACTCAAGAAGAGGAACGAGATCCTCTGGCTACCATGGCTCTTCAGAGAGTCTTAAGCCGAGCCGCTATTCATGTGCAGGCTGCAGAAAAAGAGGAAGTAAAGGCCCCTCACGTGTTAGCAGAGATTTTTACCGAAAAGGAATCCTTTGCGGCTTATTACTTGCAAAAGCAAAATTGCACTCGACTCGATGTTTTGAATTACATCACCCATGGAGTGGATAAAGCTGGAACTTATGCCGGTAATTATGGTCAAAGTGAAGGAGGAGAAGAAGAGGGAAATCCCAAAGACGCTCTAGCCGCTTTTTGTATCAACCTCAATGAATTGGCCGAAAAAGGAAAAATTGATCCCCTTATTGGTCGTAAAAAAGAGGTGGATCGCATTGTTCATATCCTGGCCAGACGTAGAAAAAATAATCCCATTTTACTAGGAGATCCTGGAGTCGGGAAAACAGCAATTGTGGAGGGTTTAGCTCTGCAAATCAATGCTCAGGAAGTTCCCCAGGTTTTACAAGATTCCATCATTTATACCCTGGATATCGGATCGTTAATTTCAGGAGCAAAATATCGCGGAGAATTTGAGGCCCGGCTTAAAGCACTCATTGGTGCTATGTCGAAGCTGGATAATGCTATTTTGTTTATTGATGAAATCCATAATATAGTAGGGGCGGGAGCTACCAGTGGCGGTTCCATGGATGCTTCTAACCTATTAAAACCCGCCCTGGCAGGCGGGCAGCTACGATGTATTGGGGCCACCACCTACAAAGAATATAAAAACTATGTGGAAAAAGATAAGGCTCTCAGCCGACGCTTTCAAAAGGTGGATATTAAGGAACCCAGTCGGAATGACAGTATTAAAATTCTTAAAGGTTTAAAAAGTCGATATGAAGATTTCCACCAAATCAAAATTGGTAACAAAGTGATTAATGAGATGGTAGGGCTGGCTCATCGTCATATGAGAGACACCAGTTTACCTGATAGTGCCATTGATTTGATGGACGAAACCGGTTCCGGGGTTAAATTAAAAAGGGGAGAAGGAGCAAACGTCGGGCTTCGAGATGTGGAGCGCACCCTAGCCCAGGTAACCGGAGTTCCGATTCGAACTGTCCAAACCAATGATCGTAAGTTATTAGAGACCCTAGATGCTGAAATGCAGAAAACCATTTTTGGTCAGGATGAAGCCATTTCCAAAGTGGTTTCAGTGATCCGAATGGGACGAGCTGGTATTGGGAAGGAAGAAAAACCAGTGGGCTCCTTTTTATTTGCTGGACCAACTGGAGTCGGAAAAACAGAGTTTGCAAAACAGCTAGCCCTGAATTCAGGCTGTGAATTTATTCGCTTCGATATGAGTGAATATATGGAAAAACACAGTGTCTCCCGCCTTATTGGAGCACCTCCTGGTTATGTTGGCTTTGATCAAGGAGGAATTCTCACCGATCAAGTGCGACAAAATCCCCATACGGTGGTGCTGCTCGATGAAATGGAGAAAGCTCATCAAGATGTTTCCAATATCCTATTGCAGATCATGGACCATGGAACTTTGACTGACAATACGGGGCAGTTAACTGACTTTAGAAACTGCATTCTGATTCTAACCACCAATGTGGGTTCCAAGGAGATGGGAGAATCGATTATTGGCATTTCAGCTTCCGGCCTTGATAAACAAAAAGGAGTGGATAAAAAGGCGATTAAAAACTTTTTCTCTCCTGAATTTATTAATCGTCTGGATGCTGTCATCCACTTTAATGCCCTGCCTTTTGAGGTGGTATTGAAGGTGGTGGATAAGTTTTTAGCTGAGCTGGATGGACAGCTTACTGCGAAAAAAGTTGAGCTTTCTTATAGCGATGAGGTGAAAAAATTCTTAGCTCAAAAAGGGCATGATCCCTTAATGGGAGCGCGTCCCATGGAAAGAGTGATTCAAGAAAAAATTAAAAAACCTCTTTCAGAAAAACTACTTTTTGGCGAACTTGTGGGTGGTGGAAAGGTTCGAGTCGAATTAAAAAAGGGTGAGATTGTCTTTAAAAAGAAAAATTAGCGAAGGTCAGCTTGATACTTTTGTCTCATTTGTAAAAACCGGTCATCTTGTAGAAATCGATCCATGAAATGAAAATTAGCTATTCTTATTTTCTCAGCATTATGCAGTGTGTATTCAAATTTACTGCGATCTAATGTCATTTTCCGGCCGGACTTAAAAGTTACTTGATGTTCACTTTTGCTCCAAATGCCTCCTTGAATCTGTCTAATAATCATGGCTACCATGCCTGTTCTATGCCTTCCGCCCCAACAGTGAAAAAGAACCGGCTGATTTTTAGGATCTAAAATTAGATTCATAATTCTCATTAAGCTGTCCATATCTCCATCTACTTGTCCCACTTGATCAGGGGGAGTGGGACCAAAATTTTCTATAATCAAAGAGGTAAAAAAGCGATCATCAATATCGTCTTGTGGATTATATGGGTTGTAACCATCAAGATAAGTACGGTGTTGGTAGCCAAATGAGTGATAGAACTGGTATCCATACTTTTTTTGGAGCTTCGCTTCTTCCACCGCAAATTCATAAAACGGCTCATAGCCTTCATCGTTCATGTAAATGATGGTTTTAGGGAAATCCCAGTTCCGTTTTTTAAAATAATTTTGAACCGTCTCTAGTCCGTCTTCTCCTAATTTTTCCGAACGATAAATCTGATATTTTTCATTTTGTACCAAAACTCCAAAGTTGAGATCTTCCATACCCGAATCATCAGATATAGGAGAGAACCCTTTCTTACTTTCTGGAAGAGACTCTACTGATAGGATTTGTGACTTAGCGATTTGTTCTCTAGGTGATGAACTTTCTCTCCGTAGGCAGCCAATGGAGAGAAATAGGACACATATTAAAAAGATTTTCATGGTGAGACTCGGATTGTTTTTTTTAACCAATAAACTCATCATAATCCTTTTTTACATAAAGATTATAATAGGTAATAAAGTCGTTAATTAAGGTGGTGCATTTGGCTAGATCTTTCGCTTTACCAGCGTCTTCTATTTCGGCCCCTAGCTGAGTGAGACCAGGGTGACCCACTGATCCTCCCACTCCTTTGAGGCCATGACCTAAGGCTGACATTTCACTTAAATCCTCAGCTGCCAAAGCGGCTTTAAACTTTTCAAGACGTTCTTGGGTGGTGGTGAGAAAAATAGAAAATAGATCGGGGCCTAAGGCTTCTTTGGCTTCTTCCACCTCACTGGGGTCGGGATGAGTAATAAAGTCACTCAAGGTGGCATTTGCATCCTCAGTTGCAGGTTCCTCTACTTTAGGTGATTCTTTCTCATCCGCGAGGGCTGCTTCCATATCGTCATCGCCTGCCAGAGCGGCTTCCATATCATCGTCACCAGCTAGCGCGGCTTCCATGTCGTCCACTTCTTCCGGTGCTGATTCTGTCACTGTGTCCTCTGCTGTACCAAAGGCCGCTTCAAAATCTGCTTTGACAAACATGTCATAATAGGCATAAAAATCATCGAGAAACTTTTCTACAGTTTCTTTATCTTTGGCTTTACCCGCCTTTTCGATTCCTGCTCCAATTTGGGTCAAACCAGGGTGTCCAGCGGAACCACCCACCCCTTTTAATCCATGACCCAAGGCTGCCAGTTCGGCTAAATCTCCGGCCTCGCGAGCGGTAGCAAACTTTCCATGTCTTTCTTCAGTGGTGCTCAAAAAGATGCCGAAGAGTTCATCGCCCAAGGCATCTTTTGCCTCTTGCACCATATCAGGGTCTGGCCTTTCAATATCATCAGATAACTTTAGGGAGCTTTTGTTACTCACTTTCTCGGTCACAGTGGTCTCCTTTGGCTGAGGCGTAGACTGGGGCTTTTGGGGTTTTTCTTCTGTAATGATTTCCATCTCAGGTTCAGGAAGTTTTCTATTCAAAATATCTTTGGGTGCTAATTCAATGAGAGTTTTTTTCAAGGCTTTCTCATCTATTGGTTTAGTTATATATCCTTGCATACCCGCATCTTTGGCTTTTTGGATCTCATTTTGAGCAGCATAGGCTGAAAGAGCAGCAATGGGGGTTTCTATACTTTTTTCCCGAATAGTCCGAGCTGCTTGTAATCCATCCATCACCGGCATATTTATGTCCATTAAAATAATGTCATAATCTTTGGATTCAGCCGCTTCCACTGCTAATTGACCATTGCCCACAATTTCAAAATGACATTTGAGGGCACCTAAGAAGCGCTTAATGAGGGCTTGGTTGAATTCATTATCTTCTGCCACCAAGAGTCGGAGGTTATGTAAAATGATATCGTTTCCTGCTTCATCTTCTACTTCTTCATTGCTACTGGTAAATTCATCAGTCTCGATTTCCAAGAGTGAACAAAGTGCCTTCATGGTCTTGGTGGGAGAGAGAGGTTTAAACATGAGTGTGTCGATTTCCAGTTCTGCTGCTTCCTTTTTAAAACTTCGCTTAGGATCGAAAATAATGACTCCCATTTTGCAGTCAAATTCTTTCGTCATTTTACGAATAGCGATAAGTTGGTCACGATCTTCGAACATGGGTGGTAAACTCACAAGCACCACATCTATATTATTTGCTTCCGTTTTAAATTTGGTCTCTAAGTCTTCAAAGGTTTCTGCTCTTTTAACGGTGGCTCCGGTGTATTTCAAGGGAGGGATAATGGTTGAAAAAGAGTCATCTAAGGGGTCAAATAGTAAGATATTCTTGCCTTGTAAGGTCTCCTGAGATTTAATGATCGGGGTGTCTTTATGGTCTTCATCTTCTTTCAATTTTATATCAAAATCAAAGGTGGTTCCCATTCCCAATTCACTATCAACCTCAATATCTCCGCCCATTAATTCCACAAATGATTTACAGATGGTCATACCTAAACCGGTTCCACCATGGGTTCTATTAATAGATGCTGACTCTTGAGTAAAGGGTGTAAAGAGGTTAGGTAGGTAGGATTTTTCCATTCCTTTTCCCGTATCAGAAACGGTCATGTGGATATTGATATGATCCTCATGTTTTTCGGCATGCACTCCTAAAAAGAGATAACCTTTTTCGGTAAACTTACATGAATTACCCATCAGATTAATGAGAATTTGACGCAGTCGTACTGGATCCCCTAAATAGTATCTATCAATAGAGGGATCAATGTTGAAAAGGAGTTCTACCGGGCCTTTATCCAGGCGAATGGCAATTAAAGCGAGCATATCGTAAAGAGTCTGCTCCATATCAAAGGAGATCTCTTCCATTTCGATTTTACCCGCCTCGATTTTGGAAACATCTAAGAGGTCATTGATAATACCCAATAGACTGTCGGCACTGGATTTAATAATGGAGATGTGATCTTTTTGCTCATCGGTCACATCATCTTTAAGTAGCAATGATGAGAAACCCATTATAGCGTTCATAGGAGTCCGAATCTCATGACTCATATTGGCTAAGAACTGACTTTTCACTTCGTTGGCTTTTTCCGCCTCTTCTTTGGCCGCTTTTAAATCTTTGGTGCGCTCTTCTACTAAATCTTGCAAATGGTCACGATGGTTTCTTAGTTCATTTTCAAGAACTTTACGTTGCTCAATTTCTGCTTTGAGCTGCTCATTCATCTCCTCAGTTTTGGTGTAGGCTTTTTGGATTTCTTCAATTTTGTGGATCATCTCATCATTTTGAATGGCAATGATCTCAGTGGTTTTCATATATTTATCATAGACCGCAATCTTGTCATAAATTTGGGAGATATTCATGATGGTGCACACATAGTCATTGGCACCAAATTGATAGGCGGTACTAATATAATCTGGGTTGTCGTTGGAACCAATAGCCATAATCGGAATAATCCTATTATTGTCGCGGATGGCTTTGATACTTTCTAAATCTTTCATTGCATCCATGATCCGACACTCAAACAACACAATGGATATAGCGTTATTTTCAATATACTCTGCCACCATCTTCGGTTCAAAATCAGGGTGATGCATTTGATGGATATTAAAGCTTTGCAACGCCGCATGGTCATAGTCTAGGAATTGATCATCAGAAAAAATAAAGAGGATATTCCGTTTGGAAATCTCTTCTTCTCCTCCAATATCCAGTTCTTCATCAAAATCCAGATCAAAAAAATCGTCATTGTCTTCAGATGGCAACATAGATCCCTCTAAGAATAGAGTCCTGTTTAGGACAAATTCATCATAATTATAGTAATTTCTTTTAATAGAATATCATTTTTGGGGGAGATTTCCAACTAGGGGCCCAAAATTAGACAAGTTTTAAGTGGGTCACAAATGAAGTGCTAATGCTAACCTAAACATAGCTTAGCTTCTCTAAAAAATTAAGGGCGCCAAACACAGCGAAAGCCAAAACCTCCATCAGAATAGGCTGCATTATTATGTAAAATAATACCGTAAAGACCAGAGACTGAAGAGCCTGCATTATATACGCCTCCGCGAGCAGCTGCACCTCCAGTGCTTCCATACCATTGTCCCATTCCATGATTAGAGTTATAAGCTCCAGCCGGTTGATAGTCTCGGAGGCTGAGAGCTGTACATTTGGTAGAAAACTCTGTCCAAGTATTGTTACAGGTAGTAGGGCCAGTAGTAAAACCTGAATCATTTGGATTCCAGTCCACCCACTCCCAAACATTACCAGAGAAATCCCAGATTTCTTCCCCGGAAGAAAGAGTTAATTTAGCTCGGGTATTACGGCCGGTTCCTCCTTCGGGATCTGCTCCATTATATCCACAGGTGTCGTCGGTACCATGATTTCCATTAAAAACACAGCCACTTCCTACCGAACTTCCTGACCAATTTCCTGTGACCGATTCTAAATCGCGAGCAATGGTCATCCATTCAGGATTACTGATGAGAGCGAATTCTCCATATTCAAATCCCGCTTCCGACATGCCTTGACATTCGGCAAAGGCATTGGGGGCGGTGATGGTTCCATAGGGAGTTCCTGCCGCTTCGG
>CAYFLR010000001.1:145121-153362 GCA_964343805.1 uncultured bacterium
ATATATACCAAGAAGAACCATTACTCACTAACTGGACGGTGGCAAATTTTTCTCGCAGTGCCAGCTTATCAAAGTTATCTATTGTCTCTGATCCATTGGGAACAATAGTTACTAGGGTGGCAAAAGAATCAATTTTTTTAATAGTTAGCTGAAAACCTGCGCCAATACCAGTGCCATTGGCCGCCGGTAAAGTCACGGTGATATTACTTGTGACAGTGATGAGTTTGTTTTGATCACTGGCCGTGATGGTATAATTCGAAGATTTGGCAGCAATGGTGACTTCATTTAAGGAAGCTGATTGCACTTGAGCTTCTAATTTTCCAAATGCAGAAAGGACTGTGTCAGATGTGGATAAAGCAGAATTGGTTCCTATGGTATAACCACCTAAAGTGGAAGAGAGCACTCGGGCTCCTGTTAAATAAAGATTAGATCCTTCCGTTACCGCATCTGTGTTGAGGGTCCCTAAAGTTTTATCTCCTTTGAGATACTGCCCTGCTGTTCCACTGGTAATGGCTCCCTCTTTGGCGTTAAGTTGATTTTGAATGGAACTGGTGACTCCATCCAAATAACCATACTCAGCATTGCTTACGAGGGCTGAAGCACCAATCTTCTGAGCGTCTATGGATCCTGCCAGATGATTGTTGGTGATTCCAAGGTTTTTAACTTGAATTTTATTTTGGCTTATTTCTAGACTGGAATTATCGGTATTAACTTGCAGGGATTTAGAACCCGCAATTTCCGCTTCAATGATACCAGATCCCAGAGCCATCCCTACCGTCCCAGATCCGGTGTTGATTAAGGTTTGCGATTTAGGGGTCCATTTACCCAGTTCTTCATTCCAACTGAGTACATATCCAGCAACCGGTTTAATAATTTGAGTGTCTACATCGGCAATATCGTTGATGGATGAAACTGATTTGTTAATTTGTGCCCAGGTGTAATCGTTATTTTGTGAAATAATGTTTCCTGTCCGTCCAAAGACTGATTCAACCGCTCCCGCATTATTGATTCTTTGCCATTTTTCTCCATCATAGATAGCCCAGTCTCCCACCTCCCAGGTAGAGATATCTGCCAGACCAGCGTTTCCTGCCACTGAGACCACAAAGTAATTTCCCTTTGTGACTTCCATAGAGGCAATATCTGGAGAATTTTCATAGGCGTCCCAGGTCCCTTGATAATCTAATCCCGAGGAGAAGGATTTTGTGATCCATGAAAGAGTGTTGGCATCCCAAGCAAGGATATCTCCTTCTTTCGCTCCCATTTGAGAGAGCTTCGCTGCGGTGATAGAACCATCTCTAATATACATCTCTACATTCACTGTGCTGGAAGCATAGGCATTGGATACCATCAGGCTGAAAGCTTTCCCCGCGGTAAATTGCAGGGCTTCTCTGGATGTATGGAGAATCTTAGCCACCAGATTATTCTCATCTTGCGATTCTATTTGGAAGGTGGTTTTATTACGGCCGACTATTTTCAATTCAGTGACATGCTCAAGAAATTGCCCTTTTAGGGTGATTTGGGTGGGGGTCAGCTGAATCCCTTCCACAATAGGTGCTTGCTCTGTAAGAAGGTCTTCTTCATCTTTATCTGATTCAGTTTGGCAACTCCAGCAAAGTAAAACCGCCCATAGAAAAAAGATTTGAAACTTAAGCATAAAGCCATCCCTTTGAAAGTTTTTATTGAATTGATTTCACTCTTACATGTAATACACTTTTGAGCATTTTTCCAGGCTAAAAAGAGTGCCCCATCTTGATATGGTAAGAGATGATACGGTGATTGTTCTCTCCGGGAGAAAAGGCAATATCTGTGCTGAGGATACGTGGTCTTACACTCATGACATTGAGTTCATTTCTCAGACCAATTCCCATATCCCAATAATAGATGGGGTCTTTATTCCAGCTTGAAAGCCTGGTGGTATCTGTAATGGCCCCATCATAGAAAAGAACCCCCACCAAGTTCTTGAAAAAGATCATGTTCCATAGATTGAAATTAATATGGGTTTTTAAGGGAAATCGAAGTTCAGAGGTCGCCAAGAAGGTGTTACTTCCATAGACTTCATTTTTGGTAAACCCTCGAACCCCTTTGAAGCCTCCTAAGATTATTTGATTATGCGGGAGGGCTTTACCCCAGATTTTACCATAGGAGACTTTTCCGCCCCAAACGAGGTAGCGAGCCAGACGGTTTTGTAATATAAACTCTAAAATGGTTTTAACAAAAGTTTTGGAGTACTCAATTTTTAGATAACTGGAAAACTGATCTTGTGAAAGGATGGAGCCATCTCCTTGGCCATTAAAAAGAGAAAGTTTAAACACAGGATCAAATTTAGGATCTTCATCCTTTACCTTAAAATCATCCTTGGGGAGGGCATATTCAATGCCTAAATCCGCAAAAACGGGAATTATAAGAGGAGTAAATCCGATGGAGGAAGAGATGGCGGTCTTTTCTTCCAGGATATCATAGCGCAGTTTAAAATCTCTATCATAGGGATCATCTCTCAAAGAAAGGGACATCCACTGGCCAAACTGGAGTTTTTCACTTTGGATATCATAGTCAATCCAGGGAGCCGTAATCAAAAATTTAATAGGAGACTTCTTCTGGTTGGGAGCCAATGTCTTTTTTACTTCTGGAGGGGGCCCATCTAGATGTTGAAGGAGATTGTCATCTTCTAAGTAAAGATTCTTAAAGTCAATTTTATCATCGTAAACAAAACGGTCGATGGAGGGAAGGAAGGAAAATTTTTCCACTAGATCTTTAAGGGGAAGCTTCCATATATTGTGATATTTAATAAATTCTTTCAGGGTCGCTTCCGCCAGGGCAAAATGCTCCTTTTTTCTTTGGCCATCTAATGAGAATAAAAAAGCCATGGTATAAACCTTCAGTACTTCTAGGGTATGGTGGGGCTTAAAAAGGAGGTTGGTGTGGTAGAGAGTTTGATTGATCCAGATCATATTCTGTTGGGAGATAACCAAACCTTCAATGAGATTGGACTCTAAAAAAAAGGTGGTTTTTCTACCATTTGGAAACTTGGCTTTTAAAAAGTGGGCGTACTTCTTTAGATAGGGAAGCAAATCTTCATAATCTAGTTTGTTCCAATGAAATATCTGAAAAGGGGCTAAACTTTCATCTTCGGAAGAAATAATCTCTGCTGCTGAATCCGATAGGGTGATAGGGGGAATCCTTCTAGAATGAAATTGAATGGGCTGAGCTGCTTTAAGTATCTCATTCCCATGGGGTGAATACAGCCATAAATCTTGTTTAGAGAAGAGTTGAATGTCAAAATCTCCCTTGAAACTTGAAAGAGGATGGGGAAGTGGTAAATACCTGTTAGAAAGGTAATATATAGTCTCTTTATATCCAAACAGCCCCATTAGATGAGGTAACTTCAAGTTCAACTGAATTCTTAACTGATCAAATACCCCTTCATGATCCTTTATATACAATAAGTTTTCCTGATGACGGAATTGGAGTCTTTCTCCATTGCTATTGGTGATGCTTATAATATGCCACAGAGGCTGAGCTGGAGATAATATATAGCGATCTTTGTCTTGATTAGAAGCATCTTCAAATCGATAAGGGTTAAATAGACCTAATTTAAGACTTGAGGTGGGGTTGGTGGTTATATTAAGGTTTATTTGCAGTGACTTGGATGAAGAGTCAAAGGTAAGGGCCGCTTTATAGCTTCTAAGGAGAGGAGAACCTATGAGGTTATAACTCCCCACAATTGCAAAAATGAGAGTATAGAATTGGAATTTCATGCAGCTGATTCTACCCTCGGAAAATAATAAAGTATAGTGATATTAAATGGGTATCCTTATCCCAGAGGAATCCCTCGCCAAATTATTTCTTTACAATCTCCGGAAACCATTGTATATTAACACTATCACCTGGAAATTCAATTATGTTTTTATTCATAGAGAGATGGTGGGTTGTTACCCTCATATTATCTATGGTTTCTTCTTAATGTATATAGGAAGGGTATGGTTAGCAAAAAGATACTGCTGGTAGATGGGGATCCGGACTTTACTAATAACTTAGCTGAGTTTATACAAAGTAATAAGCTTCCTGTAATGAAGGCATCTGGAGCTGCCGAGGCTCTAAAGTGTTTAAAAAGACACGCTATTCACTCATGCTTTGTAAATATACATTTACCGGACCTAGATGGTTTAGTATTAATCAAACGAATCAAAGAACTGTACCCCGTTTTATCAGTGGTTGGGATGAGCGAGCATGGTGGATTTGATAACGCTTTGTGTGCCATCAAGCATGGAGCCAGCCAATTTATTGCTAAATCAGAAGATACTTCTCAGCTTCAGATATACCTAGAAGCTATTAATCGTGTTCCTACCTCTAAAGTGGTCGCCAATCAACCCGTAAAGAAAAGTCTAGATCTAAGTTCCATGATCGGAAAAAGTCGTCTCATGACGCAATTATTTGAAATAATAGAAAAAGTAGCCGATACCGATGCCACCGTGCTTATCATGGGTGAAAGTGGGACTGGAAAGGAGCTGGTGGCCCGAGCACTGCACAATAACAATGTAGAGCGTAGAGAAAATGTATTTGTGCCAGTCAATTGTGGGGCCATCCCTGAGGATTTACTTGAGAGTGAGCTCTTTGGTCATGCCAAGGGCGCATTCACAGGAGCCATAGGCCATAGAGAAGGTCGTTTTGCGGTGGCCAATGGTGGAACCATTTTCTTAGATGAAATTGGTGATATGCCCCTACGTTTGCAAGTAAAGTTGCTCAGAGTACTGCAAGAAAAACGATTTGAACCAGTGGGGTCTACCGAATCCATCAAAGCGGATGTGAGAATTGTGGCTGCCACTAATGTGGATCTCGAAGAGATGGTGAGGAAGCGAAAGTTTAGAGAAGATCTCTACTATCGTCTCCATGTACTTCCCATAGTTGTTCCCCCTCTTAGGGAAAGACTGGATGATCTCCCTTTGTTATTAGACGAATTTCTTGAGCGTAACAACCGCGATAAAGGACGTCAAGTGGCTGGAGTGGCAGATGAAGTTTATCAAATCTTCCAAAACTATCCTTGGCCAGGAAATGTGCGTGAACTTGAAAATCTAATTGAAAGATTGGTGATTTTAAGTGGCAATGGAATCATCTCACCCAATGATCTACCCACAAAGTTTTTACAAAACAAAATGAAGCCCACCTCCGGTTTGAATGTGCCGAAAAATTATATGCAAAACCATCTGGAATCCTCAGTGGATTTTTACAAAGAGGTGGAAAGTTTTGAGAACCAGATGATTCTAAAAGCTTTAGAGCGTACCGGTTGGAATAAAAATAAAGCCGCCAAAATCCTTAATTTAAATCGAACCACATTGGTAGAGAAAATAAAAAAGAGAAAGTTAAGTCAGGATATGATTGTTCGCCAGGCGGTATAATAAAATCACTTCTATGGAGCAATGTGCTTCATCCTCGAAAGTAATCTTAAAATAAAAGTATTCCCTACAGACAGTTTATCTTTATTACGAGCGAGAGTGGTTTGCTGATTATAAAAATCCATCATATGCACTAGCCGACCAAAGGTTTGATCTTCACTGATTCTTAAGGGCTCATCGATAATTTTAGGAATGAGTTCTGTTTCAATTTGATCTAAACAATTGGAGGTCAGAGGGGGAGCCAGATGAAAAAAACGAACCGCAGCATCGAAGAGAAACCAGATGCGGGAATCTAAATCCATGGGCTGATAGAGCAGATCTTGTAAGGGATCGCCACCTAAGTCTAATCCCTGTAAGTTAAATTTCCAATCAATGCGTAATTCATTTTCATAAATAATGTGATGTATTTGTTGATTCTCTAGGTTTAAACAAGCTAAAGCTGGTGTGTCCGGGCAAAAAAGAAGACGGAGAATGTACTCTTGGTTTAATTCAAAAGGAGTCACTTGTAAGAAAAAAGTAGCGGGAGAATCATTTAAAAAGTCATGTTCTTTTGGTACAAAAGGAGTTAAATAGGATGGAGAGTAGGGCTCTACTTTTAAATTGTATTGCTCTGCTTTGCGGTTTATTTTTTGGATTAAGGGTTGATTCATGTCGGAAATTACCACCAGAGCTTTCGGAAAAAGAGTCCTTTAGTTGAGCCGATCATCAGGTTTTGTTCGGTGGAAACGATATCAAAAATATTCATAAACAAGAGATCTTCTACATCTTTTTCATTCACGATGTTAGCAAAGAAAACCACCTCTTTACTGGCATAACACCCATTGGTTCCCCCAATAAAAAAGATGGTGTCACTGGACATACCCTTCACCTTCTTCATAGGAACTCGTCCTTGATTGGAAAAATTAAAGGCAATATTAGGCAGGGTGTATTTAAAATCTAAGGTCTCTAACTCTGCTCGGTAGATTTTGCTATCAGTGAAATAAATATAAACATAGTCACCATAAATATAGAAACTGCTGGCTTCGGCAGGAAATGTAAAGTTTACATTGGCCACTTGAAAATAGCTATTATCGTTACTGTTACTGTTAGAGATCTTGGAGTTGCGGTCCACATAAAGTTGATTGCGAGTGAGGGCAAAAACACGAAGAGGGTTTGTAAGCACTTGCATATCAATGAGAGGATCATCCTTATTAGAGAGCTCTCCTAATGTTTTCCAACTGCCTCCCATATTACTGCTTTGTTTCACTCGTCCTAAGCGGGACAAACTATATATATTTTTATCAGGAGTAGCAAGGAGACGGATTACCCCATTTTTCTCTAAATTGGAATTATCGTTGTCATCCACCAGTTGCCAGGTGCCACCATAATCTGTACTTCTAAAAAGACCGATATAGCGATAGGCGGCAAATAAATTGCTATCTACAATAATAAAGTCTTCCACTACTTTAAATTCTGCTTTTTGGGCATCTCCATCATCAGTGTCCTGCAGTCTCTTATGAATTGGAGAGGCGTCTCTGAACTCTTGTTCTCCTTCTGATTTAAAAACACCTGTGCCGGTTCCTAGGTAGGTTATGTCATTTTCTATATCAAATAGGATTTGCCTTACAGTGATCTCATGAGGAAATCGGATGTCACGGTACCAAAATGGTTTGGTGTCAATAGCTTCCGCATCATCAGTGGAAGTGGAAATGGTATTTGTTGGAGGGGTTAAACCCTTTATTTGATCTTCATTAACGTTATCGTGCTTTGGGTTTTCTGCAGTAGGTGGACGCTCTCCTACTGTGCAATACACTGTGATAAATATCAGAGTTAAAACCGAAAATAGCCTTTTCATAATTAAGGTCTTTGGTAGTAAACAAACTGTTCAATAGTATGTTGGTTTTGAATTTCAGGATAAAAATACTCAATTTTAAAACCAAAATCCGACTCATTCCTTGTATAATCTTGAGCCTGATTATCAGTTGGTTTGTCGTTGTTATAAGAGGCATTCAAATTGAAGCGAAGAACGTTAAAAGCATAGTAATCTAAAGAGATACCCACATTGCTGTGAACTATGTTGAGTTTAATATCGTAAGGCATTTCTTGAACAGGATCGATACGAACACGGTAATCGTCATAGATAGAGTATGCAAATTGGAGGTTGGGTTGGATGTAGAAATTAGGCAAAGCTAAGATGCGAAACCAAATTTGAGTTCCAAACTTATTATGGCGATAAAGTGAAGCGTTATAAAAGTTCCAGCTATAGTAGGCCTCTACTGAAATGTCGGCTTTTAATTTAGGGAGAAAGAAATCTTGTGAGACATGAATTGACGGAGCTCGGGAAGTTCTTAAATAGTTAATATAATCACCTACCGATAAATATCTTAAGTACAACCTCGTTCGGTACTTGTCTTGATAGCGAAAAGAGAGCCAAGGGGTTATTTCTCCGAATGTGAGAGACGAGGAGGTTCCCAGCAATCTCCAGTAGTTTTCATAAAAAATACCCACCGTCAGGTGATCAAATAGTAGGTGCGGGTTGAGCCAAAATCCAAATTCATTTTCTAGTTTTTCTGAGGAAAAGAAGCGATTCCCTGATTCAGATACATGATCATCCCAGCGCCAATTTTGACTCGCAAATGCCTCTATTTGGGTAACGAATATCCCTAGCCGACTGGGGAATAGCCCCAATTTGATAGAGGGACTATTTTGACCTTGCAAAGCATCCACAAACTTATAAGGAGTGTCTTCATTTCCGAATTGATAGATCAGCTGTTTTAAGAAACTGGCTTCAGAATTGAGCCCAAAACTGCCATAGAAAGAACGAGCATCAAACATGGGGTAGCGTTCCACCTGCATAGACTGTAAGGAGGTG
>CAYFLR010000001.1:153372-158684 GCA_964343805.1 uncultured bacterium
CTCTGTTGGATTTTTTTCCGCACTTTCAAGTAAGGTTTTTCATCGATCACTTCGATCATTTCGATGGCTTTTTGTTCGTAAAAGCTCACCTTATTATCATTGAGATCATCCAGGAACTTTATAAGCATTACTCGGGATTTTTTTAGTTTGCCAGTGACATAATAGTAGAAGGCTTTGAAATAGAGAACCCTCCTTGAGAGGCGGTGCTTTGTTTTTACCACCTGCTTAAAATAAATATCTCCAGTGGATCGTTTATTTTTTAAATAATAAATAACCCCTTGATAAAAGTAACTGGGAGTGAGGTATTTCTCCGAAATTTCTACTTGCTGAAAAAGTGATAGAGCTTTGAGAAGTTTTCCCTCTTCTAGATAACATCTGGCGATGCGAAAGAGGATTCTCATTTTTTTCCCAAAGTTCTTCTTTTTTTCTCTCCAATAGGCAGAACCTTTGGAACACTTGGCAGGAAAGTATCGCTTATAGCTAGATATGAGGAGTTGATTGTCAGTAGATGATTTGGCAATTAATTGAGGGTTTACATCAAATGCGGTGTAAAGAAACAGGAGGAATGTCAAAATAAAACTGATTTGGAATAATCTACTCACAGTGCTCGTCTTCTCCCTTGGGAAGGTTTAAGATCTCACGGGTCTCAGAAATTGTAGCAATCGGGCGGTGGAGTTCTTCGGCTAATCGGGTCACTCTGGCCACGAGCTCCCCATTTGATTTGGCAAGAACCTTTCTTTTATACCAAATGTTATCTTCAAAGCCGACTCTGACATGCCCCCCGAGCAAAATACCCATATTAGCTAATGGGAGTTGGCTTCTTCCCACCCCGGCCACTCCCCAGGTTGCCCCACTAATTTCTTCAGCCAGATGATCTTTTAAGTATAACAAATTTTTAAGCTTTCCGCTAATACCACCCGGTACACCCATTACAAATTGGACATGCAGGGGAGTGTGGGTCAAAACTTCTTTTTTAACCAAGGCTTTCACTGCATCTATCATACCAGCAGAATAGACCTCTATCTCAGGAACTATTTGTCTTTTTTTCATCTCAATCGCAAAACGCTCAATATCTGGAGGAGGGTTAACGAAAACTTCCTCGCCAAAGTTTAAAGATCCCGCGTTAAGGGTGGCCATTTCAGGTTGCAGGGACATAGGTTTGAGGCGGTCTTCCATGGTATCACCGATGGCCCCCCCGGTGCTAATTTGGATGATAATATCTTTACCGCAGGCTTTTTTGATGGCGGAAATGGAGGCCTCAAAAAGTTCAAGAGATTGACTGGGATTGCCTTCACTATCTCGAACATGTAGGTGAATTACCCGAGCTCCATTTTCAACACATTCATAGGCTGATTCTGCTTGTTCTTTGGCGGTGATTGGTAATGCTGGTTGATCCTCTTTTCTGGTTTCGGCTCCCGTTATTGCAGCTGTAATTATTAAAGGGTCCATAATATCCTCTTATCCATTTTTAATAGTATGTAAAGCTTCTTCTATGGTATTTGCCACAAAATCTAAATCCGCTTCAGTATGTCGGTAGGCAATATAGCCGTGATGATAGGGTTGTAAAAAAATGCCATTACGGATTAAGAAGGTATAAAAATCGGTACGATATTTTTTATAGAGGTTTTGATCGTCTTTAGGGAATGTTATAAACGGCATGGTTGGAGCCCCTGATAACTCAGCAGGTATGGGGCTTTTAGCTAAAATTGTTTCCACTTTTTTGGCAAAGTTAAGCCCTTTTTCTGATATCTTTTCTAGCACCTGTTCTTTTTCCAGAAAATCTATAGTGGTGAGTGCTGCGATTTGCTCCAGTGCATTGGGGAAAAAAGTGGAAGAGATAAAGACTTTGCTCTCTACCACGTTCATAATATCTTTGGCACCTACCACTGCACTTATAGGATAACCATTTGCGATGGCTTTGCCAAAAACACTCATATCAGGTTTAACATTATAGTGCTTACCTGCTCCACTTAAATTGACTCTAAAACCGGATCGGATTTCATCAAAGATAAGAACGGCTCCGTGTTTTGTAGCAAGAGAACGGACACTCTCCAAAAATCCATCACGAGGTTCTTCTACTTTTTTGGCGAGGGGATGACCTACTGGGGTGACAATAATGCCGGCCACCTCATCACCATGCTTTTTTAACAGATCTTCCAGCTCATCAGCTTTGTTATAGGTGAAGGAGAGCGTATCATCGGTGGTGGTGGTAGGAACACCTCCTTTGACTTCCACACACCAATCATGCCATCCATGATAACCGCTACGAATTATTTTATTTCGACCTGTGAAACCTCTGGCTATTCGAACAGCAGCAGTGGTTGCATCTGATCCGGTTTTCATAAAAATACATTTTTCAGCACAAGGAATAAGGCCGATCAGTCGTTCTGCTAATTGGTTTTGGATCTCTTGGGTTAAGGAAAAGCAAAATCCCTTTTCTTGAATCTGTTTAATAACCGGACGATCAATAGCCTCTTCTCTATGGCCAATAATAATAGGGCCATAAGCGCATAGCATGTCTATATATTTATTCCCATCTACATCATAAATATTACCCCCTTCTCCATAGTCGAAGAAAATTGGGTACTCTCCCTCAACAAAATTGTAAGGACGTCTTATTCCCAAGACTCCTCCAGGCACTAATTCAAAAGCTTTTTTGAAGAGTTCTTGGCTTTTTGTGAGTGTAAGGGGTGATTTTTTTGGCATAGTCTTTTTCCTTCATATCCAAAAGTTCTGAGGATCCGAGTTATATGATATAATGTTCTATCATGAAAAGTTCCAATTTTCCTCAAATAAAAAACGCCATACTGCTCACCAGTCAGAATTCCGAAACGCGAATTTTTACTGAGGCAATGGAGGCGGTGGGAATTGAAAATATACATTGTTTGCAGAGCACTGCCTCGGTTCTTAAATTAGCTAATACTGAGCAAATTGATCTATTTATATGCAAGTGGGACAACGAACTACATGGCGATACAGTCCTACAGCAGATCCGTGATATGGAAGTTTATGCCGAAACTCCCTTTTTCTTGTTTGCTGACTCCTTTGATGCGGATAAGGTCTATCTCGGCATTGAATTTGAAGCCCTCGATTTCATAGTTAAACCGATTGATCGGATGGGAATCATACAGATCCTTACTTCACGATTACAAGAATTTGCTGAGCAAGGGGATATAGGCAATGAACTTTTCAGTGTGTTGAGTAGATCTAAGCTATGTTATCGTTTTGAGCAGTTTAATCAGGGGATCACTATAATTGATGATTTTCTTGAGACCAATTTAGAAGATATTCGTCTGCTCTATCAAAAAGCCCTCCTGCTCGAGAAGGTGGGGCATGATGAAGAGGCCATTCAGTTAGCTCAAAAGGTAGGGAAAGATGATAACTATTTTGTGCGCACCGTCCAACTCATAGGCAAAGTATACTTAAAAAAAGGAGATCTCGGAAAAGCGATCAAACGCTTTGAGAAAGCCAGACTCCTTTCTCCTTATAATATAAATAGACTTTTATCTTTAGGTGAATGTTATTATAAAATTGGAGATTTTGATAAATCAAAAGAGCGATTTTCAGAAGCCTATCAGCTGGATGGTCAGTCGAAAGAGGCTATGGAAGGAATTTCCAAGACCATCATGCAGACGGCCTCGCCAAAGAAAATGGTGAATGAGTTTGCCAGTAATTATGCCTCACCCAGTGATATTTCTCTCTACAATACTATGGCCATTATGCTGGTCAAAAAAGAGCGGTTTTCTGAAGCCAATAAAATGTATGGGCAGGCTCTATTATTAGCGGAGAATGATCCTGATTTAAAAGCTCGTATCCTTTTTAATCTAGGGCTTTTAAACGAACGTCGAGGGAAGGTGGAGCAGGCAACTATTTTTTATAATCAGTCCTTAAAAGAACGCCCTGATTTCAAAAAACCTAAAGCGAGACTTGATGTCATCAATGAAAGGTTAAATAAAGGGGAGAAGGTCAGTAAGCAGGAGAAAAAGCAGGGGCTTATGCATGGGGCTATTCCTATGAAACCAGCTGATCGATTGGATGAGAGCCGCCTCTATCAACATATCATGGCTCTGTGCAATCGCTTGGGAAAACAATCAGAATTAGATAAAATGCTCGATCTTATTTTTGATTCTTTTTGCCAAGTGATTCCCTTTGAAATTGCCGTGATTGCTGAAAGTCCAGTAGAGAAAAGTGCCAGCAAGCCCTCTATTCTATGTATCCAGAAAACCAAAAAAGAGATTTTGAGTAATGAAGAAATTGAACAATGTATTCGTAATTTGACCGAGTTGGTTTTGGATATAAACATAGTAGAGACGCGATTCTTGGAAGAAAAAGAAATTGAGCTCATGCCAGAACAATTGGAGCAAGATCTTATAAAGCGTCGATTGGTCAACCTTCCTTTTTATCGGCAGGAGGGTCGAGTTTTTCATCTTATGTTTTTAGGGGTCATTCCGGATGGTTTTGAAATGGAACCCAAAGCCATTGAATTTATGATGTTCCATTTAGAAAATACTATGCGCAGTGCGTTAGAAATATCACGGATATCAAAACAACTTTATAAAGATGAGTTAACTGGACTCTACAATGTAAAGATGCTCAATATTTCTTTAAAGACGGCTTTTAAAGAGTGCCAGCAATTAAAAGAAGAAACGGGAATAGATGGATCGGTAGCGGTTCTTTTTATTGATTTGGATCACTTTAAACAGGTAAATGATTCCCATGGACATATAATAGGGAGTAAACTGTTAGTAGAAATAGCTCAGCTGTTTAAGAAGTTTATTAGAGATAGAGACACCCTCATGCGTTATGGAGGGGATGAATATGTCATTATTTGCCCTAAAACAAATATTGAAGAAGCCTTTAAATTAGCTGAACATATACGGGTGGGCGTGGAAAAGCACTCTTTTATGGTAGAGGAAGGTCTCAAGCTTTCCCTTACCACCTCAATTGGTGTGGCCTCCTATCCTGAACAGGCCAAAAGTATCAGGCAGATTGTGGAGCTAGCCGATTATGCCATGTATGAAGCCAAGAGAAAATCTCGTAATGCAGTGTACAAGGCTACTGCTAGTCTCGAAAAACTATCCTAATTGGCTAACGCAAACAAACATCCACTGTGTTGCCTTCAAAAATCCCTTCCAATCCGTACTCAGGTTGTACTGTCTTGTCAGGGATTTTTTCGTCGCCTTGTGGATGTCTGTTTTCGTTAGCCAACGATAAAAACTGTAAACAAACATCCACTGTGTTGCCTTCAAAAATCCCCTCCAATCCGTACTCAGGTTGTACTGTCTTGTCAGGGATTTTTTCGTCGCCTTGTG
>CAYFLR010000001.1:158784-165232 GCA_964343805.1 uncultured bacterium
GATGTCTGTTTTCGTTAGCCAACGAAAATATTGACAATCAATTTTTAGATTTGGTTACAAAACTGAGTGAGTTTATCCATTGCTTCTTTGAGGACTTCTTCTTGAGGCAGATAGACCACTCGAAAGGTTCCTTTTGTAGGGTCCATACCAAATCCGCTGCCATGGACAAAGAGGACTCCCGTCTCTTCTAGGAGTTTGAGAACAAACTCTTCATCAGTCCATCCTGTAGGTAATTGATAGTGAGGCATCAAATAAAAAGCTCCATCGGGCGTAGTACATTTCATACCCGGAATTGCATTGATCGCGTTTACGCATATATCTCTACGTGCTTTTAGTTTGGCAATGGTCTCAAAGCGATGTTCTTGAGGTCCTAAAAGAGCAGGTTTAATAGCAAACTGTTGAGGTGCTGGACTGCAAAGTCGGGCATCGGTGAGCTTTTTCAAAGCAGCCACATATTCGGGGTAGAGGTGAGAATTAACACAAGAGATCCAGCCCACTCGCCAACCAGGGACTAAGTAGGATTTAGCTAAACCATTAAAGCAGATCACCGGAACTTTGTTAGTGAACTCCGAGATGGAAACCACCTCTTTGTCAAAGGAGAGTCCATCATAAATCTCATCTGAGAAGATAAAGAGTTGGTGCTCTTCTGCGAGTGCAGCGAGTTGTTCGATAGCTGTTTTAGAATAAATCTTTCCTGTGGGATTATTGGGGTTAATGATCACAATCGCACGGGTTTTGGGGGTAATGGACTCACGGATGCTTGCTATATCGAGTTCCCAAGTCTCTTCATCAAAATAGTAGGGCACGCTTTCAATGCCTATCTTGGCAGTGAGAGCAGAGTAGAGAGGGTAGCCGGGGGTGGGTAACATAATATGCTCACCCGGGTTTAAAAGAGCTGTCATAGCGAGTTCAATGCCCTCTGAAGCACCTGTTGTTAGGATAACATCGTCAAATTTGAGGTCTTTTTTACCTTTGGCAATTTCTGTTTCTAAGACGGCTTCGATGGCTTCACTAACTCCACAAGAAGGAGCATAACCATTGGATATCCCTTCTTTCATGCTAGCACTCATAGCGTCAATCATGTGTGCTGGAGGTTGAAAATCAAATTTAATGGGATCACCAATATTGAGATAGAGGATTTTTTTCCCTTTATTTTCAAGAGCTTTCGCTTTGCCGACAATATTTCTAATGGCGTAATTAACTTGATCAATGCGGGTGGCTGGTAAAAAAGACATAATAATTTCCTAACTGTATGTTTAACACCTTCAATGTTTAAATTTTATTCACATAATTTCCGTCCGTATTCAACTGGAATTGAAGACGAAAGGGGAACCCTTTGTTTTATCTGCTTGATATTATTAGTTTGTAGCTAAACTCTTGCCTCCAATCAGGGAATGGTATAAAACTTGCAAAATTAGAGAGTGGGTTGTGCTTTGATGAAGGAGTCTATATTATCATGAACCTTATGAAGGTAATTAGAATAACAACTATCATCTTATTAGTTGGTTTTGGGTCGTGCGGGACAGGAATCGAGGATTTCGGTCTACCTATTCGTCTCTCTTTTAAATCCTTGACTGGACTAGAACAAGATACCATCTTTAAATCTTTTAATAAGTTAGAGAATCATACTGGTGTTACTATATTAAATGTAGACAGTAGTGATACCCTCCATGTGCACTCATCTGATTATGAGGTGGGAGTGATTGCACGAGCCAGTTTTCCTAATGGAGCCCCTTCCATAGGTCTTTCTCAAGATTACCTGACTCAATTTAGAAAAAATGATAAGTTTGTTCTCTGTGATGAAGAGCGAGAAATTTATTTCTTTCATGTGGTCTTATGGCATGAATTTGGACATATCCTAGGGCTTCCTCATGATGAGAATCCTAAATCCTTAATGTTTCATAAACGAAGTGTTTTTACTTGTAAAAATATAGATTGGGATCTCTTCTTCCTGCAAATTAGAAATCTAAGAAATGAGAGAATTGCCACCCGTGAGCTCAAAGTTTTTCACTAAGGCCATGCCCCGAAGATTGTAGTTTTATCCAAAAATTCCCTAATCAGCATGTATCGGGCTAAAAAGGGTATTTCTCTGTCCATAGAAATTAGTAAACTGCCTTTTAAAATAGACCTCTTTTAAAAAGTTAGGAAGAAATCTATGAAACTCCACTAGTCTCTTGGTCAAAATTTCCTCCCACCTCACTGGTCGATGGAATATGCCAATCCTTGTGGCTGGAGTTTCCGAACGTTTGGTATTGGCTAGGGGTTTTATTAAATTATGAGAGATCATATAAATAAAGTGCCTGAGGTTGGTATTACAATGCCGACGCATAAAGTCAAGGGTCTCTCGTCGCATAGTTGCACATCTTTGCCTTATAAGTACGTCTATCTGATTTATTTTGTTCATAGGATATACATGCCTTTGGGTTTTTCCGTTTAGCTGGGTGTGTTCATAATTATGCCCTTGCCAACTGTTTGCCAAAGCCTTTTTATAGCTACTCTTCTCATCAGTATAGACCTTGATCTTCTGTGACTTTGAAAAAACATGCTGAAGATAGTTTAAAGACTGTGAAATAAGTTTATAGGAGTTATTTTGAGGGGAACGACCATACTTTAGATTCCACTTAAAGAGCGATATCTTTTGCTCTATAGTCATCTTCCCTTTTCTATTTATGGGTAAACTTTGAAAAGAAAGCATAAATCGACTTCTAGGATGGATAAAAAGGCCATGGGTGGTGGGAACATGCTGAGAAATTTCCCAGGACTCCATTTCATCAAAACAAAGCTCATCTATTTTCTGATGTTTGACCTTAGCTAAAAGAGCATGATGGAGGATCATACAGTGCCTGCCTATCCGCAATACTTGACCCGAAACTAAAGATTCACTTACCTTTAAAGTTCTGGCAATTCCCCTTAATGAAGACTGTTCATTTAAGCATTCCGCAATTTTGGGTAGAAGGTCTCTTTTTTTTAACCAGTATTGAAGAGTAAAAGAAGAGTCACTAAAAGTATGAAAGTTGGACGTTTGTGTACACATATAACGCCTAACAAAGGACTTATCACCTTTTCTTTGATATCCAGACATCCTGCGGAACCATTTTTTCTTCTTAGGGGGTAATCCTCTGAATTCACAATCCTTATGAGGGCAAAATGGCGGATCAAAAGGATGTTCTGGCTTGGTTTCGGATAAAATTTTATGCGGAATTAACTTCATTTTCTCCTCCTTATAAAAGTTCAGGAGGAGATTTCTATGAAAATTCTATGCCAACTTTACCATAACTACAATCTTCAGGGCATGGCCTTTCATCCAAGAGAATTTTAAAAACCTGCCTTTCAAGATCCTAGCTAGGTGTGAAGGAAGGTTCTACTTTTCAATGGGCTTGATCCGTATTAAATGTTATAATTATGATCTCTACACAATTGTTTTTTAATGATTTTTCGGAGTTTTCAATGAATTTAAAATCCTTGATAATCTCTCTCTTTCTAATGTTTATTTTTATGTGTCAAACGGCTCTGGCTAAAAGTACTCCAATTACTATCAAATTTGGTATTAATTCTACTGATAGCCCAACTGTAGTTGGTCAAAAGTTTATACCGGTGGTAAAACATATTGAAGGAGAGATGGCTAAACTGCTCAAACAACCTGTAAAAATTGAATTTAAAATTTTCCGCAATTATGAGGGCCCGATTAAGAGTATAACCAAAGGAACCTCAGATTTTGTAAGATTGGGACCGGCTTCTTACATTCATGCGAAACGTAAAAACCCCAACATTAAACTCATTGTTATGGGAAATCGCAAGGGGAAAAGAACTTTTAATGGACTCATTATTGTTCCAACTGAGAGTAAAATTAAAACCCTTGCTGAACTTAAGGGAAAAAGATTTGCCTTTGGAGATGAAATATCCACTATAGGAAGATACTTATCACAAATTGAGCTTTTTAAGGCTGGGATCTGTGCCAAAGACCTGGCTGGGTATGAATACCTGGGTAGACACGACAATGTATACAGTGCTGTTGCCCTGAGTAAGTTTGATGCCGGAGCATTAAAAGAGTCCACTTTTAACAAACGAAATAAAAAATCTAAAAAGGCTAAAGTTCTATTCAGCTTTCCTAATGTTACCAAACCTTGGATTGCTCGTGAAGGCTTAGATGACCGGATTTATAAAGCCTTACAAACGGCTTTTTTAACTATGAAAGATAAAAAAGCTTTAAAAAAATTAAAAGCCAATGGTTTCTTTACCACCTCTCATGAGATGTACAAACCAATAGAAGAGGCCATGGACAGGGTGGATGACTTCAAAAATTGCCCAAAATGACTTAGTGTAGATCCTTTTAATCAAAGGGAGATATTGGATTTTGTTAGCAACAATCCAAAAAAGGTTGGACCTCAAACTTATTTTTTGGACCACTCTTTTTTTATTATTGGTAATTTTAACCTATGCCTTACTCAAAATTCCGGAAGAACGAGAGCAGCTATTTAAACAGTTAGACTTTCAAGGGAGTACTTTGGCATATGCCGTTTCAAAATCAGCGATTGGCCCAATCTTATACAGAGATTTCCCCGAACTTCAGAATCTAATAGAATCTGTAGTAGGAAAAGAAAGTAACATTGCCTTTATTCGCATCTTTTTGAAGGAAGAACATGAATTAATTGTCAATGAAAAATCTAATCAAAAATACACCGATTTAAGGATCTATAAAGAATCAATTTTTGTTAGTAAAGACCTGTCTGAATTGGGATACGTGGAATTAGCACTTATTGCAGATACCGTGAATTCGGCTATTATGCTACGTATTTACAGTTTGGTAGTGAGTATGGGTATTATGGTCTTACTGCTCATTGTAATTCAAATAATTATTATCAGTCGCACGGTTCGTATCCCTTTAAAAAAACTTGCCCAACAAGCCGATTATCTGGGGAAAGGTGATCTTAGTACCTCTATTAAATCTCATTCAAAGGATGAACTGGGAGCTTTGGCTCAGACATTGGATGTTATGAGGGAGAATCTATATACAAGTTACAACACCTTAGATGAATACAAAAATAACCTGGAAAAAATGGTGCAAGAACGCACTTTATCAATAAAAAAAGAAAAGGATTACTCTCAAAATATTATCAAAGCAATGATGGAGATGTTGATTGTTCTCGATCCAGATGGAAAAATCAAGACCATCAATTCTGCCACCACCAGTATCCTTGGTTATGAAGACAAGGATTTAATTGGTAGACACTTTGATGTGATAATAAAGGAGTCTGAGGATGAAAATCATCCATCTTTAGTTGGCTTATTAAATAATCCACAGGTGGATTTAATTGAAAAAACCTATCTAACAAAAAATAAAGAAGAGATTCCTGTTTTATTTTCTGCCACCTCGATGATTGATTCTCATGAAAAAATCCAAGGAATCGTTTGTACTGCTAAAGATGTTTCTGACATTAAGAAGGCAGAAGCTGACAAACAACAAATGCATTTACAATTAATACAGTCTGCGAAATTGGCCTCCATTGGAACTTTAGCCTCTGGTATCGCACATGAATTAAACAATCCTTTGCAGATAGTACAAGGGCATACTCTTTTGATAACTAAAGTGAGTGAAAAACCATATTTAGTGAGAGAAAATTCAGAGATGATATACCGTGCCTCTGAAAGGATGAAAAAAATTATCAATCATTTACGGTCTTTTGCTCGGGAAGGAAAAACAGAGGATTGGCAAGAATTACCCATACAACAACCTATCATGAATTCACTTGATTTTTTACAATCTCAATTGAGATCCCATGGAATTACCATCAAACATACCCTCCCTACTAATACCCTGTATATTTTCGGTGATTCAACTCAGTTGGAAAGCGTTTTTCAAAATCTGTTAGTTAATAGTAGAGATGCTTTCGATGAGGTGTCGGATCAAAGGAACAAGGTCATTGATATTCAAGTTAGAGAGATAAAAGGGGAGGTTGAAGTTATTTTTTCTGATAATGCGATTGGAATTGATGTTAATGAACGAGATCATATTTTTGATCCTTTTTTTACCACAAAAGAAGCCGGTAAGGGGACTGGCTTAGGTCTCTCAATTACTCGAAACATTATAGAAAGTCATAAAGGGGTGATTTCCTTAGAAAGTCAAGTGGGAGAGGGTACAACAGTATACATTAAATTCCCTAGAACAGAGGGAAATAACCATTAGGTTTAGTTTGAATTTCAAGGAGGAACTTTAATTCGGTTTAAACCTTGGGGGCTTGATGGATGAACCTAATCCGTGGGGAGATTCCTTAAATACCAGAGCTGGTTGGTCATGGTTTTAAAGCCTGCCTTTTTATAGAAGCTAAATGCCTTATTATTTGATCTTAAAACACAGAGAGAGAGCTGATCATATCCGTGTTTATGACCTAAAGTACATATCTTCTGCATGAGTTCGCCGGCCACACCTTTATTCCGACTACTTTCTGTA
>CAYFLR010000001.1:165242-183191 GCA_964343805.1 uncultured bacterium
AAAGGTCATACTAAATCCTACGGGGGTCTGTTTCTGGGATACTACAAAAGAGAGATCTGGAATAAATTTGATAGTTGGGTCGTTTATATAATCATTTTGTCGTAAGCGGTAAGATTCCCAATTGGAGAGCTGGTCGCTATAGTACAAGTCCTCTTCCAGGGTACCCATGATGGTCTGATAACCTGTTTTAAGAAACTCCTCATGTAGTTGGGGATTATAGGCTGTAAAGTGCAAGGGGGCTGTCTTTACGAGTGGATGATTCTTGAGATTGAGGCTGGTTTGCAAACGTTCAATACACTTTTCTAGCTTTACAGCCATTTCTGAACGGATGACAGGGGTATAGCCTCTTTGAATAAATAGAAGTTTAGACCATTTCGGGCTTAAGGTAGCAAGTGGAAACCGAATCCTGAGAGTCTTAGGTGGATAGGTTCTGGTGGCTAAAGCCCCGGAAACCAGTTTGTCAACTTTATTTAATAGGACAGGTAATCCAAATTCGGCTGCCTGCTGATCAATAAAGTGAAAGACACTCACTTCCCAAGCTGAGGGCATTTGTTTTAAGATAGCGAGGCCAATTTGAGCCTGATCTTTATTGATGGAAATTATTCGAGTGGTATCAAAATTAAAGGATTTAACAACCTGGTTGAATTTCGTAGCAATTCTATCATCTCGCAGGGCAAGTTCATGGTGATAGGATTGTATTGATGATTGCCAATTGGTCGATACTACAGCATCTACTGCCATCTGATCCTCCCTGAATCGTATGGAAATCAGTATTTAAAATTAAAAATGTAAGTGAAAGATTGTTCTATTCTTTATTCTAAAGGAGAACGCCCTTTCTGTCAAAGATCCTCTCTAAATTTGATTAATTCAGCGTTTGTCAGATAGTGCTTGAAAGAGGGGGAGAAATATGAGTAAATTCTGCTAACAATTAGTTTCAAGTTCTATGTTGAGGAGTTACGTATGAGTTTATGCAAGAATTTATTGGTCTTAGTCGTTATGGTAGTGGTGTTGGGAGTTGGGTATACAAGTCAGGCATTTGCTGAGACAGTATATAAAATTGGTGGTAAAACATATTCCATGGAGCAGGTCAAATCAGAAGCTCCATCCGATTTCTATGACATTCAAAAGAAAACCTATGAGCTCATCGAGCGAAAAGCGAGTGAAGCCTATTTAGATTACTTTTTTGAGAAACAGGGAAAGAAAACAAACAAATCCCCTGAAGAAGCCCGAGCTCTCTATTTTAAAGAGATGATCAAAGTTTCTGATGCTCAAATTAAATCCACTATTGCTAAGTATAAGTCCAATCCACAATTGGCAAAAATGGGGGAAAAAGAGCGTTGGGAAACCATTAAAACCTACCTAGTTAACAGGGAAAGACAAACTGTGGTGGCTCAGATCATCTCCAAAGCAAAAAAGAGTAAAGATTTAGTGGTGGTTTATGCTAAACCTCAAAAGCCAAAGTTTGATATTCCTGTGAGCAGTACAGATCATGTAAAAGGTCCTGCTTCTGCTAAGTTAACTGTGGTTGAGTTTTCAGATTTTGAATGTCCCTACTGTTCACGTGCTAAAAATCAAGTTTATGAAATCTTAAAGAAATACAAGGGTCAAGTCCGAGTCGTATTCAAGCACTTCCCTCTTAGCTTTCATAAAAATGCCGAGCTGGCTTCTGAATATGCTTGCTGTGCGGAAGAGCAGGGTAAATTCTGGGAAATGCATGATAAAATTTTCGATAATCAACGAGCTCTTAAACTCAATGACCTAAAAAAATACTCTAAGGCATTAAGTCTCGATGAAAAGAAAATGGACAAATGTATTCAAAGTTCTAAGTGTAAAGTTAAAATTGCTCAAGATAAGCAATTGGGAGCTAAACTTGGTGTAGCTGGTACTCCTACTTTCTTCATCAATGGTCGTTCTTCAGACTATGGTTTATCTGATAAAGCAATTGAAGAAGCGCTCCAAGCTCTATAGTCATTTTATAGTATAAAATTAAATAGATAGCCCAGATTCCCTCAGCGGGATTTCTGGGCTTTTTTATTGTAGTTATTCATCTCTAATGAGTCGCGACTAAATAGATATTAGGGTGAGAGAACTATTTGCTGTGGTTACTTTCCTCTAAACAATCAATGAGTTGCATATGAACTTTATGATTGGCTTGGTCAATTTCGATGATCTCAGCTCCCATCAAAAATTGGGCTTGGTGATCTTTGGGGGCGGGTTGGGTCCAGCGAATCATCACTTGGGCGGTAAATTTAAAGCTATGGCTTTTTTTGTTCTTATCTTTGAGGGAAGCTTGCATGGTGAAGGTGATTTCCGAATCGGGGGCTATTTTCTCATTACAACCAAAACCAATTCCATGGAGAGAGATGTCTAATAAGCGCCCGGTGATTTTAGATTCCGGTTCGGAAACTTTATTTAGATAGATCACCATAGGCATATTGAGACGCGATGAAATGCGATCTTTTTTCTTCTTAAAGAGGAAAAACTTAGTGCCTTTATTTTTAGCTTGATCTTGTTTATAGAGAGCTCTCGTGAACCCGATAAGCTGACGAGCTGCTTGGTTATTGATATTTAGAAAGTGACAGCCATAATGTATCAGAATCTGGCCAGCTCTTTCTTGTTTGACCCAAATTATGCTCGCTGTAGTTTGAAAGGAGAAGGTTTGCTCTCCCTCTTCTTTGCTGGTTACTCGGGCTTCTAATTTAAACTCGACTTGTTTCCCCTCAAAAAGAGATAAACTCGCCGATATTCCCATGCCCTGTCTACTGATATCAAGTAACTCAACTTGGTACCAACTCTTATTATTAGGAGAGATCTGGGTGGTGAGTTTTACACCCTCAAAAGTGCTGAACCTTTGATACTTTCTTTGACCTGCATCTTTTCTAGCTACTGCATTCACCGGATAACCTCTACAAACTCTTTTTGGATCCAGCCTTTTTTCCCATTAGCCAGTTTGATCTGCATCCAATCGGATCGCTCTTCTTCAATTTGAAAAATGGTTCCATCGTGGAGGGTAAAGAGAGTCACATTATCTACTCCCAGACCTGACTTAACCGAAATCTCAGTGGAGGTGACCACTCCCTCCAGGTGGTTATGTTGGCGGTATACAAAAATGGAGAGGCCAATGAAGTAAAAAAGCGAAAGGATGAAGAGAGTTTGAGTTGGGATATAGACCAGTTCGCTAAATTTGGGTGCTAATTTTCGAAGACATAGTAGTGAAAATAGCAGAGTAAGTAGTAAAGAGGCGATAAGTATGCTTTCTTTCATATTAAACCAATCGAGCCAGAAGAACATGAGCTGCCAGATGGGCTGAGGATTGGTAGTGGGGATATGATCCACCACCTTTTTCTGGGCATCTGCCAAATTTGCCTTCAAATCGCCATCTCGAGGCAGAAGCAGGAGGGCTTTTTTGTAACTGGCGATGGCTTTGCCGATTTCTCCTTTGCGAAAGAAACAGTAGCCCAGATTGTAATAGATGTAACCGTTATAAATGCCTTTTGCGATAAGGCTTTGATACTCTTTAATGGCCTCATCGTACTTCGCGTTTTTGGCAAGTTCATTGGCTTTAAAGTAAATGGAACTTTCATTAGCCCAGAGAGTCTCTATAGATAGCCAAGAAAAGATGAGTAAAAATAGTAGGCTCTTTTTCATTTGTTCTTTCCCTCCCCGGCAGGTTTCAGATTTTTCTCTTTCTCTAATTGAGAGAGCAGCTCTTTGGTCTCAGAAAGGAGGGTGTTGCTTTCAATAGAGGAATTTTTACTTTGCCCATAGAGATAGTTATCAAGGTGACTAAAGAATTTACTCGTCTCTTCGGGTAACGGGGCAGAGACTTCTTTGCTTTCCAGAAACTGTTTAATTTCAAGGCCAGTGTAAGCTGAGAGGTTGAGATGGGTTTTCTCACCCAAATAGAGCCTTATCACATCGCAACTCTTTTTTAACAGCTCTTCACTGGAACTCTCTTTTTCTAGGTCTTTTAAAGAGCGAAAGGCTTTTTTAAAGGCTTTTTGTCCAGTAATAATTTGCTTATTACTCTGTAAAAATCGGAGTCTTCGTTGATAAAAAGAAAGCGTCAAATAACAAAGAGCCAGCAGAGAGGCGGGGAGCATTAAAAGAATAAAGGAGGTGAGGGTCAACCTCTGATTTTTAAGCGCATCCGGTCTTTCGTAAATAGGAAGAATATCGTCTCCTAGCATTTTGAATTGCTTTTTCTGCTGTAAGGCATAAGTGTTGGAAGTGGTAATAGTAGGTTCAACTGCTTCCCCTTGATTAACCTGAAAAGTTAACGGCGTGGTTTCCGCTGTGCGGTAAGCTTGTGTTTTAGTGTCATAGTAGGGAAGGGTGAAGGGGGGAATGGTTAATAGACCTGCCTTTAATGGAACGATGGCAAATTTAAATGTCTTCTGGGAGTAGATTTTATTATCTCTTACCTGATTAATGTAAGTGGGTTTATCTTCATAAATTTTATAGCTCTTATCATCTGTTAGTTTATTAAGAGTGACCCCTTCTAAATCTGTATCAGCAACAGCATCAATAGTAATGGTAACAGAATCCCCTACATTGATATTGTTTTGATCATATTTAGCATTCAAGGAGACTCGTCCTACAATGTTGAGGAAGTTTGGTGGCTTTCCCTTGGTGGGGAGATTTCTGACATTTAGTTTGATTTTAGGGGAACGGAGTCGTACCTTTTTCTTACGAGTGGCAAAACCTCCCATACTGAAAAAATCATCAAAGGGAGAGCGGTGACGTCGCCTTCTATTATCTTTTTTCAGTATATAGGTATGGATTTCAGCCGCCGGAATTTCAACTTTTCCAGCTTGCTGGGGAATGAGTATGCGGTTGACTTCTATCACTTTATAACGATGGCCTTTGACCATTTTATAATATTCTTTGTTTTCGGGAATATCTTCTTTTTGAAAATGGGTAAACTCGGGTTCCTCTAATTGGGCATTACTAAATTGCACCCGTGAGTAAAGCCGCATGGTGTAAACAATTTGTTGACCAATTACCGGCTTTTTGGTGGAGACTTTCGCATCGAGAAATATTTCCTTCGCCTGCTTGGGATCGGCAGTAGAACTTACTTTTGCTATCTTAACTGTCAGTTCCTTGGTGCGAAATTGTTGCCCTTCTACCACCACTCGAAGGGCAGGTATCTTTAATACTCCCTCTTTTTGAGGCTCTAGAATGAACAGAAAACTGGAGGTGATCTGTTGACGCATATTATAAATATTAATTTTGGATGAGTGACTTTGAGATATGATTTTAAAATCAGTAATTTTGTCTAAATCCACCTGGGGAGAACTTTGAGATCCCATAATATCTAGGGTGAAATTAAAGTAATCTTCTAAGGTACCGGAGCTTTTATCGAGATAAGCATCAACCTTGATATCTTTTCCTTGCAAAGAGACAGTACTCAGCATGAAAAGAAGCGTTAATAGCCAAACTTGATTCAAATATTTCATTATTTCCTCTTTTTACCAGTCTTTATCCGGCTGTCCTTGTTCACCATACATTTTTTTCAACTTCTTTTTAAGATGTTTTGTTCGGTCTTCTTTAACCATATTCAGAATCTTCTTGGCTTCCGCATCGGACATCTTCTCTTTTTTACCTTTTTTAGCGGCCACTGGCTTGGCTTGCTGTTGCTCTTCTTTTTTCTGCGTGTCTTTAGATTGTTTCTGCTTCTTTTGATCCTGTTCTTTCTTCTTTTTTTCCTCTTCTTTTTTCTGTCCCTGCTGTTTTTTATCCTGCTGACCCTGTTTTTTCTTTTGATCTTGGTTTTGCTGCTGTTTTTTGTCTTTTTGGTCGTTGTTTTGCTGGGGATTATCACATTGCTTTTGTTGCTGCTTCTGTCTCTTGGCCTGATCCTGCATCCGTTTTTTGATCTCTTCTTTTACAAACTCATAATTAAATCGGGTGTCTTCATCATTGGGATTGAGCTTTAATGCCTCTTCGTAGCTTTTGAGGCTTTCATTGAGTTTACCCGCACGGTAAAGGGTATTTCCTAAATTGTAAAAAGCCTTTTGTTTGATGTTATTGTCGGCACCAGTGGTGGCAGCGGAAAACATCTTGGCGGCTTCTTGATAATTTTTCATTCGGTAATAGGTGTCACCCAAATTATATTTCAGTTGTTGATTATTGGGCTTTTGTAAACTGGCATCCAGATAAGACTGCATGGCTTTTTCATAGTCTTCTGCCTTATAGGCTTGGTCGGCCTTTCTCTCTCGACTGAAGAAAGGGATCTCAAAAGCCTCAAGCGGAGGAGTAATAAAAAAAGAGAGTAAACCAAAAATTAATAGTGAGGAGGTGGGGTTACGATTCAATCTCACTCTGATGGGCTTTTCAGTAAGAAATCCTTCCACTAATAAAAAGAAAAGAGCGAGGGCTAAAAACCATTGAAATCGCTCTTCCCATCTTTTGCGACGCGTACTTTTCAGGTCTCCTTTAGTCAGTTTCTTTTGAATTTCCATTTGGTATATTTTTTCTAGGTCCATATCGCCGGTGACGGACCTTACGTAGGCTCCACCGGTTTCCAAAGCCACCTTCTGCAGGGTGGGTTCATCAATTTTGGTGAGAATTAAGTTACCGCTCCGATCTTTCCGAAAACCACCGGTTTCAGGGCTCGGAATGGGGGCTCCCTCTGGTTTGCCGATTCCGATAGTGTAAACAGTGATGCCTTCTTTTTTCGCTCTTTTAGCAGCCTCGATCGGTTCAGAGAGATGATCTTCTCCATCAGTGATCAAAATGACCGCTTTGGAGTAGTTTTTCTTTTTATCAAAAGAGTCGATGGCTAGATCGAGGGCACTACCAATGGCGGTTCCTTTGACCGGAATGATACCGGGTTCAAGATGATCGAGAAAGATAGAGACAGCTCCATAGTCAAGGGTTAATGGACATTGGAGGAAGGGGACGCCGGCAAAAGCGATAAGACCAATGCGATCTCCTGTGACAATTTGCAGCAGGTCTTTGATTTTTTGTTTAGCTCTTTTTAATCTGTTGGGCTTCACATCACCGGCTAGCATACTATCGGATACATCGAGGGCGATGACCACATCAATGCCCTTTCTGGAAATCTCCTCCCATTTAAAGCCCCACCTGGGCCTTGCTAGGGCAAAGATCATAAAGAATATGCCACACAGTAAAAGGGCTATTTTGAATCTGCGAAGACGAGGATTATAGTGAGGCATCAATCTTTTTAATAGATCTATTTGAGCGAAGTTGGCCATGGCTTTTTGCTTATTGCGACCGGCCCAAATAAGAAAAAGGATGATTAGAGGAATGATCCACAATAGTAAAAAGTATTCTAAATAAACAAACTTCATAAATTAACCCTTTAGGGAATCGACTTAAACCTGGTATTCACCAATATGATCTCTAAGAGGAGAAGAAGGAGAGCCCCAATTAAGAGAGGGCTATATAATTCGTTATACTCCACATGCTCCTTGGTTTTAATTTCTGTCTTTTCAAGTTGATCAATATCTTCATAAATATTTTTTAACTCTTCGGTGCCGGTGGCACGATAGTATTTACCGTTGGTGTCGGTGGCGATGGTTTTTAAGAGATCCTCGTCAATATCAACCGGGATATATTTCTCTTGCATGCCGAAGATGGTATTTACCAAAATAGGGGCCTCGCCACGGATTCCTACACCGATGGTATAAACTTTCATGTTAAATTTTTCAGCAAGGCTGGCGGCCATTAAAGGTTCCACTTTTCCGGCGTTGTTTTTACCGTCAGTGAGCAGGATAATTATTTTGCTTTTGGATTTTATATCTTTGAGCCGATTGACGCTGGTGGCCAAGGAGGATCCGATGGCCGTTCCACCTTCTCCGGCAGCACCAATTTCTAGATCCTTCAAAAAGGAGAGAACAATTCCATGGTCTAAAGTGAGGGGGCATTGGGTGAAGGCATTTTCGCCAAAAACTACCATTCCTATACGGTCGGCCTCTCTCTTTTTGACAAATTCAGCCACCACTTTTTTTACGACTTCCAGACGGGTTTTCTTCTTTCCTTGGATGAAAAAATCGAGTGATCGCATACTGCCAGAGGTGTCTATGGCGAGGATGATGTCAATTCCTTCACTGATGACCTCCACTGATTTTCGACCAAGTTGAGGCCTGCTGATGGCTAATATCATGAGTGTGAGGGCCAAAAGTCTTATCACTGGAAGAAAGGGACGAAGCCTGGAGGCCAAGGAGGGTTTTAATTTTTTAAGATGTTTGATGGATGAAAAACGGACGCTGGCTCTGGTTTTTTTAGCAAAATAGATATAAGAAAGAACTGGAATGAATAACAATAGTAGTAAGAGTATGGGATGAGCAAATTGAAACTGCAAGTCTAATCCTCCTTATGATCCTGGCTCTCTTCCTCTTCCAGGAGCTCTTCTTCAGTTACTTCTTTTTCTTCCATCGGGGAGGTGCTTTCAAAAATGTCGTGCACCAGTCCCCAACCGGAGAGGATGTTTTCTCTTGTGGGCTGGGTTTTAGCGAATTTAACCATGTCGGTATGGGTGAGGAACTCCCAAATCTTTTCTTTATATTCAGGTAGAATTCTTTGGTTGCGGATATCTTTTGCTAACTCTTCGATGGTCAAATCCGTGGCACCAAAGTGAAAACGTTCTTCCAGGTAGGATTTAAAGAGCTCAGTGAGAGAGAAATAGAATTCTCTGACCTCTTCTAAATTGGAGAGCTCTCGACTCTTAATATCTTCTAACATGGTCATGGCTCTTTGATAGAGAGGGATTATTTCAAGCTCCTCTTCGCGGGCTTTCCTCTTTTTGATATACCAGAAGAGACCGATAATGATGAAAATCAATACCAGAAAGGCAATGGATGATAAAATAACAAACTTTTTAGGGAAGGGTTGCTCTATAATCGGTTTAATGTCTCTTATATCTTTGGGTGCATCCTCGGTATTTAGAAATGACTTTACTTCAATAAAGAGTTGGGAGGTCTCTTTGGTAACCGGCTTATCTTCGCCTGGGAGTTGAAAACTAATTTTAATTGGAGGAACCAGGTAGCTTCCCTCTAGATCAGCAGCTAGAGTATAGACTTTTTTGACCTGCCAAAGATTATCAATCTGCTTTTTTTCTATTTCTGAACTGTCTGTGATACGAAATCCGGTCTTATTTAAAACCGTGCCTATTTCTGGAAAATTGAGGTCTTTATCCAGATCTTTGGGATAGCTTAATCGCAGGGTCAGAGTGAGAGGTTCATTGGTGGTGGTTTCCACTCGATCGGTGATAATTTCAAAATTAATTTGATCGATCACCGGGGTGATTTGCTCTCCTTTTAGGGTGAGAGGAATCCAAAATATAAAAAGGAATCCGAATATGTACCTATGTACCTGCATAAATAATTCCTACTTGGTTGGAGCCGAGAAATTAACTTGCTCGGGGTAAATTTCCACGTCTTCAGTTTGCACTGCTTCCATAATTAGTTTTTGATAAAGCTCGCCCACCTTAATCTGAGAATACATTTGGGCCACCTGCTGCTTCACCTCTTCGAAGGGTTTATTCTGAAACTTATCTTTATTCGCTTGGTAATAAGATTGGAGGTCGGTTTCGGTGGCTTGAATATTTCCTAGTTGCTCTTTAACTATTTCCGAAACCAGTACATTTCTCGTAATATCATCTAGTTTTTCTCTGATGGCAGGCCGATCATTGATCCCTTGCCGGAGGGCTTTTCTAAAAATTAATTTTTCAGCCACATACTGGGTGATAAATTGGTTTCTAGCCTGTGGGTTGGCAAACTTTTTCGCCATTTCAGGGGGAAGTTTGGATAGAGCTTTTTCGATTTCATTGTTGGTGATGATCTCTTTACCAATGCGAGCAACTTTTTTACCTCCAGGCGTACTCCCCATGGAAGAGTCTGAATTAATGGAGGTTCGTTTGCCCAGTTGATATTTGGCAAAGGAAAAGCGCTTTAATCCTTCCAAAGTGGCCACAATCTTATTAGAACGATCACTGGCATAGGAAGCCTTAGGGTCTAAACTTTCGCTGGTAAAAAACCATCCTAAGGCTTTTTCATAGTTGGATTTTTTAAAATAGGCCATTCCAATTTGAAAGGCCACATTGGCCTGTTCGAGGGCTGGTAAATCACCGTGGGTAAAATGCTTTTCAAACCAATAGGCTGACTCTTCATCCACTCCGTTGCCTTGCAGTTTGATACCCACATTTTTAAACAGATTATTAATACCAAGGGGGGTGGCATTTTTATCTTTTTGATTAAACATGTTGATAATTAAAAAGAGTATAAGCAGAAAATTGAGAACTCCTAAGGTGTTTCCCAGGGTCAATAGAGGCTTCTTTTTTACCACTCGTTGCCTCGATTTTTCATTTAACATGGTCATGGTCAGTTCCTTGTTGCAAAAGAAATTAGCGAATCATCCGAATATTTTTCTTCTCTCTTTTTTGGAAAAAACGTTTGATCGGGTCAATGATGGGAGTGTCCGTGCGGATCGAAATATGATCGATATCACACTTTCTAAACATCTCTGAGAGCTCGTTTTTTGATTGATCGGTGGACTTGGCAAAAGATTTCCTTAAAGCAAAATCAGAGGTGTCAATGAGGATAATCTCACCGGTTTCCGCATCTTCCAGTTCAATAAACCCCACATCGGGAAGAGCCACTTCTCTCGGGTCAGTAATGGAAACGGCAATAAGATCATGCTTTTTATTGGACAGTTGTAAAGAGTGCTCTAATCCTTCCTCAATAAAGTCACTTATTAAAAAGCAAACCGCTTTTCTTTTCACCACCTTTAGTAGATACTCAAGGCAGTATTTAGTGCTGGTTTTCCCCGCTTCTGGTTTTATGGTGAGGATCTCTTTGATCACCCGGTAGATATGGGCTCGTCCTTTCTTGGGTGGAATATATAAATCAATTCCTGAAGAGAAGACAATGAGGCCCACTTTATCATTATTTTTAATCGCCGAATAAGCCAAAATGGCCGCCACTTCCGCAGCAATTTCATTTTTAAACTGAGATACCGAGCCAAACTCTCCCGAGGAGCTTAAGTCCACCATTAAAATAACCGTCAGCTCTCTCTCTTCTCTAAATTGTTTTACGTAGGGGCTATTCATGCGGGCGGAAACATTCCAGTCGATGGTGCGAATCTCATCACCGGGCATGTATTCACGAACCTCTTCAAACTCCATTCCTCGGCCGCGAAAGGCACTTTGGTATTCTCCGGCCAGCACGTCATTTACAATGCGACTGGTTCGAATTTGAATCAGTTTAATCTGTTTTAATAATTCTGGTGATAGCATGTGAATCTCCCTATTTATGGAACATCCACTTGGCTGAGGATATCTCTTACAATATCGTCGGTGGTGTAGCCTTCTGCTTCTGCTTCATAAGTGACAATGATGCGGTGACGCAGAATGTCGGGAGCAACCACTTTAATATCTTGCGGAGTCACATAGGCTCTGCCATGCATAAAAGCAAAAACCTTAGCCGCTTTTGCAAGCCAAATGGTGGCTCTCGGCGAAGCACCATATTGGATAAAGTTTTTTAAACTATCAATTTTATAAGCAAGGGGGTCACGAGTGGCGAAAACCAGGCTCACAATGTACTCTTTGATTCGTTGATCCATATAGACCTGGTCAGCTACCTCTCGCATTCTCATAATGTCGTTAGGACCCATCACGGGGTTGACTGCTTGCTGCTTTTTATTAGCCACCCGGTCCATAATTTCTAGCTCTTCCTCTTGGGTGGAGTATCCAATATTGAGCTTTAGCATAAATCTGTCAACTTGGGCTTCGGGAAGAGGATAGGTTCCTTCTTGTTCTACAGGGTTTTGAGTGGCCATTACTAAAAAGGGAGGCTCTAGCTTAAAAGTCTCATTAGCAATGGTCACCTGCTTCTCTTGCATGGCTTCTAAAAGAGCACTTTGTACTTTAGAAGGTGCTCTGTTGATCTCATCAGCTAAAACAATGTTATGAAAGATCGGCCCTTTATTGGTGGTGAACTCTGCTTTGGCGGCATTGTAGATTTGAGTTCCGATAATATCAGCGGGCAGCATATCAGGGGTAAACTGAATTCTGCTGAAGTCAAGTTGAGAGACTTCCCCCACAGTTTTAACGGCTGTGGTTTTTGCAAGACCTGGAACACCTTCTACTAGGACGTGTCCATCGGCGATCATCCCAAGGAGTAAGCGGTCAATCATATATTGTTGACCTACAATCACCTTGCCAATTTCCTCTTGCACCTGCTTCAGATAGCTCATTTCCCCACTGATTATTTCAGAGAGTTCCTCCATTTTCTGATCCATTTAAATCCCCTCATATTTCTAATAAATTGTAATTAATTGTGACATATTAATAAAATACATCAATGAGCGTTAGTAAAGGATTAAATCAATATTAGAAAATTTTAATGTTGGGTTAACCGGGCAGTTTTATTTTTAATTCCATTTTTGCGGGGCGATTAAAAAAGCTCCATGCCGAACCATTTTTCACTGAGATTTCTAAAAAGCCGGCAGAACCAATAATACCAAAGGGGACTTCTTCTTCAGCCGATTGATAGTTAGGGTGAATGGGGTAGGAATCATTCTCTATTTGGAGAATACTCCCTTCCTTAATCTCCGTGCCTGGAATATTAGTGATGATATTGCCAAAGTGATCGGCATAGAGATATTCTCCTTTGATTAGATGGGGAGTGACTTTCTTACATTCCAATTCTTCCAGTTGCACCAAGCTTTGGATGGGGAGAGAAGGTAATAAGTCAAAGTCCTTCCTTAAACTGAGCCAAGCGGCAGAAGGAGCGAATATATCTCTCCCGTGAAAAGTATTAGAAGCTGGGGGACGAAGGCATTTACTATCATTCAGTTGGTAGCAGCTTTTGCTTTGGGGTAAGAAAGGGGTAAATAGGCCATTATCCGGGCCAATAAAATAATAGCCGTCACTTTCGAGGAGGATTGGTTTTCGATCACTCCCCACTCCCGGATCGACCACCACCACAAAGAAGGTCCCCTTGGGAAAATCTTGGTAGCAATGGTGGAGTTTAAAGGAGGCTTCTTTAATTGATTGTGGGGCTATTTGATGGGTGATATCTACAATTTTGGCTTCAGGGTTGAGGGTATAAATCACCCCTTTCATGGAGGCCACATAGGTGTCCTCTAAACCAAAATCTGTTAGCAAGGCGATAATGGGTGTTTCCTTCATGTTTACTGACTTTCAATAGGTTTAATACAAGCTTCATCTTCAAACCGCGCATTATTCACCTCCCTTGACACAGGATAATAATTAAGGGAAGGAGCGTTTTTGGGGTCGCATAAGTTTTTCAGAGTGAAAGATTCCGTATGGGGGCTGAGCCAGGTTTTTTCTTCTTTTTCCGATAAAATAACTGGCATCCGATGATGAATGGAGGCTATTTGTTTGGTGGCTGCCGTTGTCACAATAGAGCAAGAAAGGGTATCTTGCCATCGATCCCAAAGAGCCGCCATGGCAAAGGTCTTTTTTTGTTCTAAACTGATTCGATAGGGCTGTTTGACTCCATCTTGATCCTGCCATTCATAATAACTATCGGCAATGACGAGGCACCTTCGCCTTTTAAATAAGTTTTTAAAAGTAGGTTTTTCATCCATGGTTTCGGAGCGAGCATTAATCAGTTTAAAAGGGGATTTCGCTTCCTTCGACCAAGAAGGAATGAGGCCAAAGCGCATAAAGCCATAGGTGTAATTCTCTTGCTTATCGAGCGAAGTGACCAAAACATCTTGCCCGGGAGAGATATTGTACCTGGGCTTCAGATCGGCCAAAATAGAATGACCAAACAAGTTCACTAGATAATTTTCATAATCCACGAGAGTAAATCGACCGCACATCTTTTTGCTCTTTTAATGATTGACTTAATACCCCATTGTGGGTTTTATATTCCTCTTCAAGGTAGCAGCTTATTTACCTTTATGTAAAGGATCAAGTATATGGGAAAACAAGCAGTCAAACTCCTCATTCTAGCTGATGTGGCTGGAAGTCCTATGTTATCACCTTATTCGGTAAAACAGGCCAGTAAAATCTTTACCCATGAGATTAACTGGGTCATTAAGGGGGCTTACAAAGGGGGGATTTCCGAAGTTTATGTGAGAGATCGAACCAAAAAGGGAGATCTTATCCACTATCATAATCTGGATCAAAGAGCTCAACTGGTTGAGGGACCACTCCTTCCCGACTGTGGTTTTGAATGTGTTAAATCCATGAGTTGCGCTTTTCTAATTGGCACCAGTGGAGAGGCTACCTCAAAGATACGTTCCGATTCTTTTATTCATGGTTCTCCTTTAAAAGTGGAAGTAAATGGAGAGGCGCTCGATGAAACAGAGCTTTTAACTCTGGCTCTGCGTGAGTTTGATATCCCGGTAGTGTTAATTTCTGGTGAGTCCAATGCTGGGCAAAAGTACAAAGATAAATACCCCTTTTGCCAAGTGGTATATACTAAAAATAACGCCGGAGAAAGTGCGGTTCGCAGTGTCCACCCGGATGAATTAGAGAGACGTTATGAAGGAGCTGCCAAAGAGGCTATCACTCGTTTTATGAAAAACCCACCGACCCTTGCTCCCTTAAGAGGGCATTATGATTGTCAGGTGACTCTAACGGGAGATCCAAATTCTTTAGCCTGGCTGAGTTTGATTCCTTGGGTAAAAACTGACTTTTCTAATAATCAAATTAGCTTTTATATAAGTTCTGCTATTCAACTTTATCGCTTTGTTAATTTTATTAGACTGGGCGCTATGTCTCAGTCGTTGTGAGAATTGGCAAAGGAACTCCTAAGCAGCAAGAAAGTGCTTGCAGAATCTCATTTTCTCTAGCGGTTATTTCTTCATCATGTTTGACGATGGTGATACAGCCTTTTATCAATTTCTCTTTCTCACTATCGGGAAGTTTTTCTAACTTCTGGAGAGAGGATTGAAAGAGTTCTTGATCCCAATTAAACAGATTTCCTGCTCCATGATCTTCCTGTAGAATCAGCTCCCTTCCTTTGAGATAAGCTTCATTTGCCGAAGTCAGTGAGTCGTGCCCTTTTATAGCAAGAATGGACATAATGTAACAAATAGCTTCATTATTTTCCGGTAAAGGAGTTTTTTGATTTGCTAGGAAGCAGGAACCTTTCAGGCTGTGAAAGAGAATTTCGGCAAAAATGAGCTCTTTAAAATCCACCTGCTGATCGGCTTTGATGAGGAGCTTCGAATTGGTTAAAACCCGCTCTTTGATCTCTTCTTTTTCCTCTTTCATGGTTCTTATTGCCAGTTGAAGCAGGGGGAGGCGCTTGATTAAATGAAGGGTTTCTTCCATCTTTAGCAGGGAAAGGACCTTTTGGTTAATTTCTAAAGAGCAGTAAAGTTGCAGGGAATTTAACTGCTTGCTTTGCTCTTTTTGACTCTCATTTAAAAAGCTTCTATAGATCATGGCCTCTGCCATGGGAGAATCTTGCAGGGACCTTTTTAAACTGTAGGGAATGAGCTCTAGTATCTCCTTTGCAACTATTAATCCATGATTAACCTGGTTGTTATGATCTGTTCGAGCTTTAATGGTTTCATTGATGGACCCATTGTCATGAAGATTATTTATGGGGGAAAGCTCTTCTGTTTGGAGGTAATTTTCTGATAACTCTTGCGGCTTCATGGTGAGGACTTTTCCGGTTAATCTTTCTATTCGATCAGCTAGGGGAGGATGGGAGGAGAACAGATTTTGCTTGGTTGCCTCGGCAAAAAAGAGATGACTCAATTCCTCGACTTTTGAATGTTTTATAAGAGAACCTTGCTGGGCAATTTTTATAAGTGCATTTCCTAAGCCATGATGACGAGTGTATTGAGTGGCTGCCGCATCTGCCAGATACTCTCTTTTTTGACTGATAAGAGCTTGGATCAAATTCGCCATGACGCTTGAAAATTTTCCTATAATGAGGAGACTGAGAGAAAATCCACTGAGGGCTATTTGAATTAGAGTGAGTCTTTGAGTCGCTCGCGAGTCATCCTTGCCCAGCTTGTAAAGGTCAAATAGCAAAGTGTATCCGAGAAAGTAGAATAACCTAAGACCTTTCACAACTAAAATTAATGCTAAGTTTAAAGTCATATCTCCATGGATAATATGGCTAAATTCATGAGCCATAACTCCCTGGAGTTCATCTCTGTTCAGATGCTTGATGGCTCCCTCGGAAAAGACAATGGCAGCTTTTTCTTTGTTTTCGCTGATGGCAAAGGCATTGATCCCTGGTTCTTTAAATACATAGATGTAGGGGATGGGTAAACCTGATGCGATGGACAACTCTTCCGCCATATTAATGAGTTGTCGCTCCTTTGGATCCGTAGTGCGGGTCGAGATAAAACGGCCTCCTATTTTTTTAATAATAACTTCTCCACCCTTTTTAATTAATTCATAATTATCAAAGTAATTGACTAGGAAAAGGATGAAGGCCACTCCTAACACCACCATAGAGAAGATGAGATTATTAAATCGGACTTTGAAGAGGGTAAAATGGACCGGGAAGGCATCGAAAAAACCCTCAATAATAGCTTCATCTAAAATTAAGGAGATGGGAAAAAGCATGTAACTTGTGAGGGACAGCAAAGTGGCAGTAGCCAGAGTACCTATAACGAACCAAATCACTAAGTAGATAGTGATAGCTTTGTTTTTTTTCTGTTCAGCAAAAAAGTCAAACATGGGGTTATTTTATCATGGGAAGAGGGAGGGATCCAAATCTGAATTCAATATGCATAAAAAAAATATGAATTGCATAAAAATATTATGCGTGATATAATAGTGCTATGTATATTGTTGATTCCGCCAAGTTTAAAAAACAGATTCAAAAAAAAGGGTACAAATCACTCAAGGATCTGGCTAAAGCCTTTTCCATTCATCGTAATACCCTCAATCACTACTTAACTGGAGCGAGTGTTTTTCCGAGTAAACTAAGTAAACTCTTTGACTCTTTAGAAATAGACCCTTGGTCGGTCATTGTGAAAACCGTCGAAGAGCCCAAGGGGTATGAGGATCAAATAGCCGAAATTGTAGATCGTCTGAGCACTGAGTTTCCCTCCTGGACATTCACACTTTTTGGTTCTCGCAGTCGCCATGATTATACGGAGTATTCAGATTGGGATATTGGTATCTTTAATAAAGAGGGCATCGAACACAGCTCTTACATCCGTGCTCGCATTATCTGTAAAGAGTGGGAGGAAAAGCTTCCTTTTCATATTGATTTGGTGAATTTAGCAAATGCTGATCGTGAATTTCTTTTTACTATAAGAAATGATCTCCAGTTTTTAGCGGGAAAGCGGTTAGGGTGGAATTATCTAAGGAGTCTGATTGCTCATGGTAACCAATAAATTAAAAAGTGCAATTCAAGAATTAGAAGTGGCGCTGACCTATAAGGATAAGGCCTTAGCAGAGAAATTCTTTTTTTCCGGTATTGCTAAATCCTTTGAAGTTTGCTTCGAGTATTGCTGGAAGCAAATGAAGTTTCAGGCCAATAAAGAGGGGCTTGAAGTCTATTCACCTAGAGATGCTATTAAGTCGGCTGGGCGCTTAAAAATAATCGAGGATGTGGAACTTTGGCTCTCTTTTTTAGAAAATCGCAATTTAGCAGTTCATGATTATTTAGGTATTGGCGAAAGCGAATATATTGCAGTGATAGAAAAATTTCTTCGAGAGGTGAAGAAATTGAATTTTATCTAACCAAATCAAAATAGTAAGGGACTAAAGATAAATACTCTTTTTTAAATTCATCACTCCAATTGGCGCTTTTGATCTCATTGGATACATAGTTTTCTATTTGAGATTGGAGTAATAATAATTTTGATTGGTCTGTCCCCCTTTTTAACTTCTTAAGAGCATAAATTAGAACCAGAGTGCTGGTGGGATTGTTTAACACTGTTTCCCATTGGTAGCAGTCCTCTATCCTGGGTGCGACCACTTTACCTTCTAGACAGAAGAAGCTAAATTCTTTTGGAATGGTCACTTTTCTT
>CAYFLR010000001.1:183298-188709 GCA_964343805.1 uncultured bacterium
TTCTTCATTGGTTTCATTGCTGTTTATGATTTGGAGGATCTCTTTTTGTGCTTTCTCCTTATTCGAATAACTTGAGGAGACTTCCAGGTTCATATCAGAATAAGAGCTTAAAGGATCATCAACTAATGACTTTTCAGCTGATTTTTCTGAAGGTGTGGTTTTGCAAGAAAAAAATATAAGTAAAGAAAAGCTTATTAAATAAAGTAGTGTATATCTCATAATAGAATTATACATGGAACGAAAAGGGTTTACAAAAAGACTTTGTAAAGTCTAAGAAGAACTTCCTTGCAGCGTTAAAACCACTTTCCGACCACTGGCGTTGTTACGATGTTCGCAAAGATAGATACCCTGCCAGGTTCCCATCAGAAGTTGGCTGTTTTTTACCGGAATGACTAGTTCGGAGCCTAAAGTGGAGGCTTTTAGATGAGCGGGCATATCATCCGAGCCTTCAAATACATGTTCCAAATAAGGGGCATCTTCAGGAAACATTTGGTTGAAATGAGATTCAAAATCCTTTCTCACAGTAGGATCGGCATTTTCATTGATGGTGAGGCTCGCAGATGTATGGCACATAAAGACATGAAGAAGTCCTACTTTCACCGGGGGCATCTGATTAAAGATATTGTCGATCTCTTGACTGATAAGGTGAAAGCCTCGTCTCTTGGCTGGGAGACGAATCTCCTCTTGGCAGTAGAGTGATCCGGTTTGGGTGACAGTCATATTCTAATCCTTTTTTTCGTGAATTATTATTGCTTCAAAGACCTCAAATGAGGCACCTTCTCGCCAATCATCAGGGAGAAGACCTGCCTTCATGGAGAGGTGGGTGAGGGTGGTGGCTAAATCCCATCCTTGCTCTGGAGCGACTTGAGGAAGAAAGACAGAGGATCTTCCATTTTTACTGAGAACCATTCCATGTTGACCCACCACAATATCTTCATAGGAGTCCACCTTGGTGGGGGGAGTTAAAATGGAGATTTCAATGTGCAGGTCATCCAGTTCGGGTAGAGTCACGGATGCAAAGCGAGGGTCGTTTAAGGCGGAATCAATCGCTCGTCCTGCCACTACCGCTATGAGAGGCTCTACCGGCGGAATTTGACCAATACAACCTCGCAGTTGACCCTCTTTGGTCAGAGTTACAAAGGCTCCACATTTTTCAGTAAGTACTTTTGAATCCGGTGGGGGAAAATCATCAAAAGTAGGGACTTTGCCATGTTCTAAATAATAGGTAATGGAACCTCTAGCGAGTTTGAGTAGATACTGCTCTTCGGTAGCAGTGATCTCAAAATGAGGAGATGAGCTCATAATAGGATCCAAGAAACAGAGTTTAGTTAATTTTCGAAATTGTTACCCCCTCATTATCATAAAAAATTTAAATTTCCAACCAAGAGTGTGAGGAAATTTTTGCCTACCCACTAGATAATTGAAGAAAAATTTGCAGCTAGGCATTTTTTTCCTATTTTTTTCTAAAGTTCTGAAAGACGAGTCGATAAGTAATTTAAGCAAGAGCCAATGGCTCTTCGTGTTCTACATTATGCAATGTAACCTCAGGGAGTGGGGACCATTATTCAAGGAGGAATGTTATGGGACTGCGCATACGTACCAATGTATCATCCCTTACATCACAGAGAACTTTAGGTAGTTCTAGATCTAATTTGCAGGCCACATTAGAAAGGTTGAGCTCAGGGCATCGAATTAATAAGGCGGCTGACGATGCTGCGGGTTTAGCGATCTCGGAAAAGATCCGAGCCGATGTGCGAGGTCTCAATCAAGCTAAGAGAAATGCCAGTGACGGTATCTCTCTGATTCAAACGGCAGAAGGGGCTTTGAATGAGATCAGTAACATTGTGATCAGGCTGCGGGAAATTGGTATTCAAGGAGCTTCTGACACCATCGGTAATATGGAGCGCTCTTTCTTAAATAAAGAGTACATGGCTCTTAAAAATGAGATTGATCGAATCACTCGCACCACCGAATTTAATGGTACCCGGCTGCTTATAGGAGACCCAGAGGGGGAGGATGAGGCGATTGTTGCTAGGTCCAACACCTTTCCTTTGGAAGTCCAAGTTGGTAAAGATTATTACGTGAAATCGGATAGCCTTGATAACCCCAACCCTACCAATATTTTGCGAATAGATTTAGGAAATATCAATTCCAAAGCGGAGGGCCTCGGTTTAGGCTCTGCTCAAAATAGTGACGGCACCAATGTGGCCACCAAATTGGCTTCGCAAAATGCCATTGAGAAGTTGGATGGGGCGCTGAATAAAATATCTTCCTATCGATCCGATTTAGGTTCGGTGCAGAACCGTTTATCGGCTACCATTAATAATCTTACGGTGACGTCTGAAAACCTTGCTGCTGCTAACTCTCGAATTAGGGATGTGGATTTCGCAGAAGAGACGGCCAAACTGACCCAATATCAAATACTGCAACAAGCGGGGACGGCGGTTTTAACTCAAGCCAACCAATCCCCTCAAGTGGTACTTTCACTTCTCGGCTAGAACTGACTCGCTTTTCGATCTAATTTTGCCACATAGGATCCATATTTTGGATGGCGTCCATAGATTTTGGTAATCAGATTCTCATCGGTGTTGATCAGGATTTTATAGGGCATATTATTGTTGAAATCTTTGGGGCTACCTTCCAATAGATTAATGGAAACTTCCATCAAAGAGCGGCTAAGAGTTCTTTTTAGTCGGAGTTCAACCCGTCTAATAGCATCATTATAGGCGATAAAGAAAATATGAGCAGGCTCCTCGTTGGTAAAGGAGAGATGGGGTGTTAAAAGGAGCATGGAGGCAAAATCATAGAGCCGGTCATACTCCGGATCAAAGTCGGGGTAATCGGCATAGGGTCCGGTTTTCTCAATGCTACTGGTTTCGCTGGTGAACTCTTCTAACTCCGCGTTTTTAGCATCATAACGCCTGAAGAAGATATTGCCATCATCTAAGAACTGAGAGTTCATGCATTTATGAGTTTGCAGGACAGCCTTAGGATGTTCACAAAAACTATTGGTGAGGGGGTAATACTCTTCCAGGTTATTGATGCTTTTGAAATCGAGCTCATTAACTTTAGAGCCAAAGGCGGTTCCCACAGCATAGGCTGAAATATAAGAAACAGGTTCTCCTTGGTAAAAACCTTCTTTCATTTGGTAGATCATTTTGGCTTTTCCCACCATAAATTTGCGGGCTTTATAGACGTATTTAATATCAGCAAGTAGGTTAGAGGTGATAAATAGCCCGAGTAAAACACTTAAAATAAGGCGAACAATTCTCATATTAGGCATAAAAGCTCCTTTAAAAAGACATGGTTTAGGCCCTCATCATAACCTCAATCTTCGTTTTGAGTCCACAGCTTTTTTGTTTTGTTTATAAATATTTGTCCCGTTTTGGATAAAGAATGGAATATGTTAACGGTTACTTAGGCTTGCGGTTGAAAAGTCGTTCAATGTACCGGGATTGCACTTGCTTGCTGGCCAGGGTTTGTTTGATGGGAGGCAGTTTTAAAAGCACACCTAGAATAGTGGCCATCACTCGATGATTGAGAAGAGCTTGTTTATCAAAAATAAGATTTTGCAGTTTTCCTCGTTCAATGGCCATTAACACATAGCGATGAGCTGAATTGTAAGGGGTGATGACTCTTTTGGGGCTCGGTATTAACGAGAGGGCCCCTTGATTGCAGTTATTAACGCACACTCCACAACCAAGGCAGATTTCTTGATTGAGCCTCGCTCGCATCTGTTTTTTATTCTCTGGATTGTGAGCTGAAACCATCGTCATGGCTTCCACCGGGCAAGCTTTGGAACACTTGGTACAGCCATTGCATTTCTCTTTTAAAATTTGCGGCAGAAAGCGAGTGGGGGTGATAGGGATAAGAGCGGAAAAGCGTCTTACCGCTGTTAAGGCTTCGCAGCAACAACCGCAGCAGTTGCAGATGAAAGCCACATCTTGCTGGGCATTCTCGCCAAATTGAACTAAGTTATAATCATTGGCCATTTGGAGAATGTCTTTGGCCTCTTTTTTGCCGATTTTTTTGGCATTCCCATGACGGATGAGTGATCTGGCGGTGGCTCCAAATGTCAGGCACACCTCTTGCGGGGTATCACAAGCCATATTAAGGTGACTCTTTTTATGGCGGCAATAACAGAGGCCGACACCTATAAACCGGGACTTGTCAACTATTTCACTGGAGCGATCATAACTGAGAACTTTTAGACTCGCAGAATTTTCGAGGGCTTTTTCATTGGGATAAATTCTTCCTAATTGGGTTTCTCCTCCTCCAATTAACTCCCGCATAAAGTCATCTTCTTTGCTGAGATACTGATAAAACAGCTCCGATAAGAGTTTCTGATCAATATCTTTTCGCACTCGCATCATGGAGAATTCGAAAAAACCAGCCATGGGGGGAGGCAGGACATAGAGGGCAATACGGCCTATTTTAATATCTAACAATAATCCTTTGTCTGCCATTTTCTCTAATTTAGCTTCACATTCACTCTCGGAAAGAGAGGAGAGCTGACTGGCCTGCTTCGCATTGAAAGGCTTGATGGGCATGAGTGAGATAAACTTGGCCTCTTCTTCAGTGAAGAGCACCTGTAGTATTTTAAATAACATTTTAGTGGGAGGAGCGCCCAAAGGAAATTGGTTGAGGCGCTCGGCTAGGCCAATGTAGGCCTTCTTAGTTGTGAGATGTCCCATAGAGGATCCAGTGTATTACATTTATTGGGTCTGTCCATTTAGCAGAGGGTCCCACTGATGAACAGCGTAATCTTTTGGATCGATCTTAGCATAAGAATTATTAAAAAGAGTATGTAAATTTTTTAGAGTTCCATCATTTTTAAAGGGTGTGAGGTTATACTCAGGGAATAAAAGCTTATAGGCAGTCACATCTCTGAAGTTATTAAAGACTTCCATTAAGGCGTCGGCTTCCAAATAGGATTCCGGAGTTCCTTTTTTTCTGATGGCTTCTATTTTAATTAAGAGCAATTTCATCGCATCTCTTCTGTTTTCCAATGCTTGTTTTATTGATGCATCCATCAACCTTATAGCTTCAAGCATATTTGCCTGTTTCTCTCCTTGAGACCACTTTTTACGATGAAGAATTTCTCTAATTCCTTCGATTCGGGGATAAGCCATACGAGCCACATAACCAAAGTCGGTCACTTCTCTGGGACTCATGGTGGTTCCCCAGTTAAATATAACATCGAGAGGCTCTATTTCCATTTCTGCTTCGAGGGATCTTTGTTCTCCCTTGACGCGTTCCATTGGCTCTAAAGTTTTCTCGTTGGCTTTTTTGGCGGCCTCTGTTTTGGAAAGACCCTCTGCCATAAACTGATCTCGATATTCCACCCAGGTTTTAAAATGGGCCATTTCATGAGCCAGCACCTCGCGTACCTGGGCCCAGGGGCGTTCCAG
>CAYFLR010000001.1:188811-192107 GCA_964343805.1 uncultured bacterium
GCCAGTGAGGCGAGAGATTTAGGCTGTCTGGGGTCAAAACCGATGATGGGCCGACCGTCTTTGGTCACTCTAAAGTAGGAAACAGCAGGAGCTTCCGCCCACTCTCCCGTATCCATATTTCGATCTTTGATATACCTTATTTCACCGCCTTCTTTGGCAATAGCTTCAATGGCTGCTTGAATGTGCTCTGATTTGACCTCTTTTATGGTGGCCAGTTCGAGTTTATGCATGGTGGAGCCATTCACTTCATGAGTTCTATTTAAGACGGGCTCTTTGAGTTCAACCATGGTTACATTTTGTTTAAACATCTCTCTAGTCATACCAAAGGCCTGAAAGGCTGGAATATTCGCCATGGGCAATTCATACTTTTTGAGCCCGGCTTCCACAAAACCTTTGACTCGCGTAACTGGATATTCAGCCACCATCAGTTCGGCTCTAAATTTGAGTATCTCGTTATAGAACTGCTCTTTGGTGAGTTCGCCGTCTTTAAACTGTCTCACTTTGAAGATAAATGGAGAGAGATTCCGACCTAAAAGGTCCATCACATCTCTTTGCAGATGAGCAAGATAGTCTAAGGTGGAACTAAATATTTTCACTTGGGCATCAGGTTTGGCTAGATCGGTGACAAAGTTCAGCTGATCAATAAACTTATTGAGATCTCTTATGCGGCTAATACCCACATATTCATGGAGCGCTGCAGAAGGAAGTTCTGTTTGATATCTGGTTTTGGTGGGTTTTTCATTAAGTACCAATCCGAGGGCGTAGCCAGCTCCTTGGGAGGTGTTGGTAGATGCACTTCCTGGCTCTGCCGCTCTTAAAAGAAGAGATTGGGGGTCGGCTCTCACATTTCCATTGGCATCCATCATCACAAATATCCGCCAGTCATTGGCTATGGTTCCGTAGATGTACTTTCCATCTGCCGTTTTCTCAACCGAGGGGAGGACGGCAATATCTGCAAACCTTTGAATAATATAGGTGGCCGGATCTTTTCTTACCATCTCCACCACTTCTGCTCTTTTGGCGGCACTTAAGTTAACCATGAGATAGACACCATCACCTCCGGATCTATCGGGTGCTTTTACTACAAATTTTTCTAGTTCTTTACTTTCATAGAACTCTTTGTACTCATGAATTTTTAAAGTTTTTGGAGGATGAATAATAGGTCCATCAACGGCTGCAAAATTGGGAGCTAGATATTCTGATACAGATTGGAAAATTCGTTTGTCATCCACCGTTCGACCACCCAGGCCACTAAAGAAGAGTCTTTTATTTACAATCGCTTCAATGACATCTTTGGGTGCCGCTCCAGGGGTATTGGGGTCAACTCCAATGCGGGCAAAGGATGTTTGTAAGAGTGGCTGTCCATTAGCATCTCTCTCCACATCAATGACTTCCCCTTCTTTATTTTCCACAAAGCGGTAGGCAAAACCTTCTTTTAAATCAAGACCTAGCTTTTTCCCTAAGGCTACATTGTTTTCATAGTGGGGGTTACGCATGGGAACTCCCAATCTGTCAGATTGAACAAAGGCAGACTCTTCTAATCTGCCATAAATTCCAGTTACAAGAGGATCCTTCGCCATGGTTCCCGTATTGAGGCGAACATCTCCTTTTTTATCAATGTAAAGGTCTCTAGGTTTAACGAGTGGCATCCCTGAAAAAAGAGCAATGGAAGCCACATCAGGATGAGCACCATTATAAACTCCGGGTCCGATGACTACAGATATTCCATCTTCACGACCGGTCCATTTACGAGCACAATCTTCAATAGTGCTCTTTAAAAGACCAAAAGTATTATCTGGTGGAAGTTGATCTTTTACTTTTTGATACCATTCGGGAAAGGCTCTTTTAAATATATCTCTGAGTTGGATGTTATTGGAAAGACCACTGGGAGTTCCTAAGTTAAGCTCAAAAGAGACTGGGTCAATATCTTTGAACTTACCCACCGCAGCGTCAACCCCACCAACTGATAAGAAGGGGTAGTCTCTCATATTCTTATGGATGAGTTGTGGCTCTAAATAAATGGTTTCTCCTAAGATTTGCATGATGGCATCTTGCTCTGCTTTAGGGAGGTGATCAATACCTAGCTTTTCTGGCGTGGGATTTTTTTCCGAATAGATTTTTTGCAGTAAATCTCTTAAGGACCTCATGACCGGCTCAGTAGAGCGAACAATGGTGTCATAATGGGATTTTTTTATCGGGGCAACACCTTTAAATGGAACTTCAAAAATTTTATCATAATTCCCGGTTTCCGGATCCTTGACGCGAAAGGACATCTCATACTCACCATGAATACGAGCAATTTTCTTGAAAGCCGCCTGCATTTTGGCGGGAGCATATTTTAAGAAAAATCGAACAAAGGGCTCGACAAAGCGAGGGATCTTATGGGCTCCATCGAGATAATAGTTGGTGGCTGATACGGTATTTATCTTTCCTTCTGATTCTAGCCTCAGTCGATGGGAAGACTTAATGAGTGGATGGTCTTCCACGGTCACTAAACCCGGGTCTTGATCCGCCACCTGACCTTTCATGGCTTTACATTTTCCGCCAGGGGGCGTTCCGTTGGGCGGTGTCTGAGCAAAGAGAGTGCTTCCGAGTGAAAGTAGCAGTATTGTCATGGTGAGTTTGGATAAGGTGTTGAATTTGTTTGATATTTTCAAAGCTTCCTCCCAGTTGGATAAACTTATTTCACGTCTAGGGTTTTATCGGCTAGAAAAATACGAACTTAAATGAATTTTCTTATTTTTATTTCCTCTTTTTACCTAGACTTTTCTTATTGTTTTAGAGTCGTTACATGAAAGCGATTAAGGTTCATGGCTATGAGTCGATACCAAAGAATCAGAGATGATTTTGAACTGGGAGCCAGCTATGAAGACCGTAAAATCATTGTGGTACATCTATCGCAGTAAAACCAGACTTGGACCTTTTGCTGAAGATCAGGTGCGCCTGATGCTATCAATAGGTATGTTAGACCCTGAAGATTATGCTTTTCGCAAGGGGTTTAAAGATTGGGTTCATTTCTATGATATTGATGAATTTATGCCGGAAATTGCCCAAAGGAAAAAGGAGCCCTTACCCCAAGAGTTGGAAGAGCAAAAACCTGAAGATAATCGAATTCATGAAAGAAGGAATTTTGAGGCAGAGCTCATTGTTCACAATGGAGAGCATATTGTTTTTGGTAAATCAGTGAATATCACCCAAAAAGGTATCTTTGTGAGTACCGATAAACAGCCTTTTACCACCGGTAATCCGGTAAATCTCACAATTAAGTCAGAGAAACTAGATACTCCCATTAACTT
>CAYFLR010000001.1:192117-208203 GCA_964343805.1 uncultured bacterium
GAACCAATACCCCGGATGAACTTATAGGGTATGGCATTCAATTTGATGAGATGGAAGAGAAGTTAAGTGATTTAGGGGAGTCTATCGTTCCTAAGAAGACGGCTTGAATTAGGTAAATTGCTAGCTAATTAGTCCGCGAACAGTTCACGATAATCTATCGTCGCCACTTGGCAAACACTTTTGCCCTGGTTTAGTCCGCGAACAGTTCACGATAATCTATCGTCGGCACTTGGCAAACACTTTTGCCCTGGTTTAGTCCGCGAACAGCTCACGATAATCTATCGTCGCCACTTGAGAGACTGATCCCTTTATTGATCCTCTTTGCGGGTTTCGGAATTTAATACCCCTAGATTTCAGGTTGTTATTCAAATCATGGTTTGATATAGATGTTCCCCCATGAGAGCCTATTTGTTGCAAAAAAGAGCCTTTAGATGGCTGCTTCTTATCCCTCTTTTCTCGATCCCTCAGTTATGGGCTGCATCAGCTCCCTATATTCACTCCTATGATAGATCATGGGTCCAGTATCATTATCAACAGGCGCCTCTTCACCTGGGAAAAGAAAATGAGAGCTACTTTTTATCTTATAAAAAAATTAACCCTCCAGGGAAAAAGCATCTTGATAGCGAAGAGTTCACTCGGGCTGCGGTGGATGATCGAGTCCTTGCTCAAATCGTACTTCCCATTCAGGTGCCGAAAAAACTTTTTCCTCTGCCATTGAAGCTTTTTCTCGGTCATCGGGCTTATTTAAGTTTGATTGCCAGCTCCATGAAATTCCCTTTGCAGTATTTTCAAGGGGTTTATGGACTGGCCACTCATTATACTCTCGGCACCTTTCAGATAGGGCATCAGTTCTCCTATTTAGATAATTATTATGGCGATGGAAATGCTCTTTACTATGTTTTAAGGCCTGTTAAACTTTCCGATAGTTGGCTTTTCCAAACTCAGTTAGCAAAGTTAGCAGCCCCGTTTTATTGGGGGATTCATCTGAATCTTGCTTCAGGTGAGGATAATCTAGAGTTACTAAAAGGATGGATCTATTTAACTTTGGATACTCAAAGTCAAAATTCACCCTTAAATGAGTGGGTTTTAAATGGCAAAATGAGTCTCGGTGGTGGGGGAAGAGAGGATTTAGAACTTTTTTACTCTCTCTATGGTAAACTCTCTTACTTTACAAGGTTAACTAACGAGAGGCTGCAAGAACTCGCTTTTGAGCTTTTTATTGAGCAACTTCCTGAGTTAAGAAAGTTAACCCTTTTTTCAGAGCAAACCAGAAGGTATGGCTTTCGAGTTTTATTAGAGTTTTAACCTGCTTCTTTCTAAAGAGTGAACTTTATGATTCCTATTTTAAAGAGAGTCCCCAAAGAGTCAAAGCTCGTTTTCATAATATTTTGCTCTTATCTCTTTATTCATACCGCTTTTCGTATCGCTTTTTTGCTTTATTATCATTCCGCCTTTGCAGCACTTTCTTGGCAGGATTGGATCCCCGCCTTTTTTTATGGACTCCGTTTTGATCTCGCCTTTAGCAGTATGTTTACAGCCCTTATCTTGATCTTTCTTCATCTGCCTTATTTAAGAAGATGGATGGCCTATCGTAAAGGGATTCTCTTTATTGCCCTTTTCTTGTTTATATGGACTTTTGTCATTTCGTCTGCTGATTTGCAGTACTTTGGCCATGCAGGGAAAAGACTGGGATATGAAATATGGGCCTATTTTAATCAGGATATTTTTCCTATTCTAAAGACTGCTATCCTCACTGATACTTGGTTAATAATTTTTCTGCTGTTTTTGCTATTGGTAATAGCTGGTGGTTACTTTATCTTATTAAAAAAAATGGGGGTTTTGGACCCTCCCCAGATCACACTCAAATCGGGTTTGATTGGTTTTTTTGCTTGGGCTCTCCTTTTTGTGCTCCTTATTCGTGGAGGAGTGCAGCGTATTCCTTTAAGAGTGGCAGACTCTTTTATTAGCCCCCATCGCATGGTTAATTTGCTAGCTATCAATAGTCCTTATATTACCATTAGGATGCTCTCTCATAAAAAACAATCTCGGGTGATGGATAAAGTAGAAGCTCAAGAGGTGATGCTCAAACTGATGGGAATCTCTAAAAACCAGATTAAACATCCCCAATATCCCCTAGAACTTACACTTGCAAATACTAAAAAACCCACTCCTTACAACGTTGTTCTCATTTTAATGGAGAGTTGGAGTGCTAAGTATATGGGCGCCTTAGGTAACTCGCTAAAAGTTACCCCCGAATTTGATCGACTGGCTTCAGAGGGGGTTCTTTTTAATAGATTCTATGCCAATGGATTTCGAACCACTTCAGGGCTGTTTAGCTCGCTCATGGGGATGCCCGATCAAGTAGGTATGCCCACTATGAGGAGGCAGAGCTTATCCTCTCGTTATGCCTCCATTAGCCGTATTTTAAAACAACATAACTATACTAATGTTTTTCTACACGGGGGTCCTCTAGATTTTGATAACCTAAAAAATATGCTAGTGAGTCAACATTTTGATGTGATTATTGGTAAAAAGGATATGCATGATTGCGGGGGGCCTCTTCGGACTTGGGGATATGATGATGAGTTTTTGTTTCAAAGGGCTCATAGGGAACTCGAAAAACTCACTCCTCCCTTTTTTAGCTATATCCTCTCGGTGAGTAGTCATGCTCCTTATCTCCTGCCTCAAGAAAAACCCTACTGGCAGGGAGATCCTAAACATCCCGAGTTTGCTTTTTTAAATTCTCTTCACTATTCAGATCAAGCCTTGGGTCAGTTTTTTAGGCTTGCCAAAAAATCAGCCTATTTTAAAAATACTATTTTTCTTATAACTGCTGATCACACCCATCATCATAGTTTGAACCAAATTCAAAATCAACATGTGCCTCTGCTCATCTATGCACCCTTTCTTCTTCCTCCAGCAGAGAACTCCAAAATTGGTTCGCATTTGGATATTCCGGCTACTGTCTATGCTCTTTTAGGTTTATCCCGGCAAGCAACCCTCGGGCATGATTTGTTTGATAGGGATAAGGCGGGCTTTGCCTATTTTATAGGAGGTCAGAGCATGGGATTTATAATGGGGGATCAAATTGCCACTATGAATGCGAGATCTACACACAACAATTTATTTAAGATCCTTGGCAATGGGAATTCGCTAGAGCCCATCCAGTCTGATATTGAGAAGAAACGAATGTCACGATACACCCGAGCTTTCTACCAATTTAGTGATGATTTGATGAATGAAAATCGTATTCTACAAGTTGGGCGGATGAAAAATCATATGAAATTGAGGTAAGGGGGGTGTTTCATCCCCAGGGACGTCCATCATGGGATCAAACTGTCTTTTCCAAGCCCGATAATTCAGATATTGCTGCATATCCCACTCACGATATTTCTCTAAATCTACATACATCTCTTTGGCGCTCATGGAGAGATTTCGTTTGGCTAAATAGCTCTGATCACTTCTTTCAAGATGTTCATAGAGTTTTCCCGCCAGTTTATTAAGCAGAATGATGGTTTCAAAAACATCTCTGGTCATGTTTTTGGGAAATTTATTTTTTAATGGCAGTCTGAAAATAGGCCATCTTCGAGCATTCCAGACGGTTAACCTCATAAGCCTGGAACCGGCTGTGGGATGCATAATATATCCCTCACGTTCCATCCATTCAAAGATTAAAGTGAGAGCGGCATCTTTCATGCGGCTGTCTTTCATGCGGCTGTAATCTCGCCACTCTGTGATAAGTTCAAAGCGAGGATCTACTTCAATATCTGCTGGTTCAAAGGATTGCTTCTCTTTGATGCCTAATTTGTCCAAGAAAAATCTATTCTCTGGCGTAAACTGACTTTCAAACATAGGTACATGAAATTTGCCTCCTGAGGCTGCATAAAAACCATAAGTGATCACTTCCGAGCAAAAAATTTCACTATGATCACCTAGTTTAAATTGAAAATCATAGGGAATATTTCTCCCTGTGGCAGAGGCTTTACTCACCAGATCATACATAAATTTGGCGGCATTGTGAGCGAGCTTGCCATCGGGGTGACGAAAGAGTGCGGCTCTTACATTGCTTTGTTCCAGGTGTTTAGAAAAAGGAGCCACCACCACTCCCACTTCGATATGAGCTTCGATGGTGTATTTTTTGTCGGTTGCGGGGTCTATGTAAACTAAAGAGAGATGGCTAAATTGGGTGTCAATATCCCCCAAACGGGCAATGGCTGCACTAGAAAAGGCGGCTCCTCTGGATAAGATCACATCTCCCGACTTTAAATCGCTATGAATATCAAACTTTTTGTAGCCCGGGGCGATCATCATTTTTGGGAACTCGCCCTCAAAAATGGGGTCTTTATTATTTTCATCAAAGGGGGCTGGTTTTAATGCCATCTCACCAATATAATCTTCCATAAAACGTGCAGCACGGAAGGTATGTCTCACCGCATCCACACAGTCTAATGGAACATTGCCTTTAAGAGTAAACTCTTTGAGCTTATTTCTTAATGCAAGTCGGGCTTCCCAGATCTTTTTTATAGTTAAATTGGCATCGTTGTTTAACGCCACCAGGTCAACTTTTTCAATATCGAGATGAAAAACCTTCTGATAATTCCTGTTTAAGTATTCTGCACAATTGGCAGTCGTGAATCTTTTACTCTCTACTTCGGCCTGGAATTTTACAATATGAGGCAGTAATTCAATGGGTTTATTGGTGTCTGGCAATGCAATTTCTTTAGGAGTGCTGTTGGTGGGGGGTGCTTTTTTCATACAAGCAGTGGTGGTGGCTATGATAGTAAAAGTCGCCAGTAAAACAGCAAATAAATCATACTTAACCATACTTTATCTCCAATCATGCGAACTGTTGGGTCATGTTTGATATTGTCATTTACTATTTTAACTGGATTTTGCTAAAAAGGCTAGCCTATCACTCGGAATCAATAGCCCTCTAGTAATCAAGCCCTGATGTACGATAGTGAGTGTAGGGGCGCTCATTTTTAACGTGATGATGAGTGTTAGTGATTTCACCTATAACTATTTGATGATCCCCAGGGGATTGAATATCTACTAGTTTACATTCTAAAGTGGCTATAGCGTCCTTAAGGATTATATTTCCTTCAGAAGAGAGGGTTTGATTAAGGTTTTTAAAGGGATTATTGTCCTCTTCGTAGCCGTTCCAAAATGGTTTGATGAGATCTTTATGGTTTTCTCCCACGACATTAATACTGTAATTTTTGGTGGCTTTTATTAAAGGGTAGACCGGTCTTTCTTTAGCCATCGCAATGGCAACCATCAGAGGGGAAAATGAGACCTGGATCATCCAGGAAGCCAAAAAACCTTCCATGGTGTCGTTTTCTTTTGCTGCTATAACATAAAGTCCTGTGGGAATTAAAGAAACTGGAACATGATCGAAGTTGATTTGATTCATAAAATAACCTACCATATATATTAGAATAAAAAAGTCATCGTATCCTCTTTTTTAACGAGGATCAAGGTTTACAGGAGTGGGGCATATGGACTTACAAGAGGAATATCGGGATGAGTTTATTGAAGAGGCCCAGGAGAATGTTGAAAGAGCTAAAGGTTTAGTTGCTTCATTGAGCAAAGATATAGCTGTGGATAGCCCTGAATTTAAAAATATCTACCGATCGATGCACTCTTTAAAAGGTGACTCCGGCTTATTTGGTTTTACTCATGTTTCAAAGCTCGCTAAACACTTAGAAGGAATGATGCTATCCATTGAAGATGGAAGTATTGCGATAGATTCTAATTGGCCGGAAATAATTACTGCTGGCTGTGCGTTATTGGATAAAGCTCTTTTAACAAAAGATCCAAACTTTGAAATTGATCTTTCCGATATATTATCCAAGTTTGAAAACCTTGGTTATTCTCCGGCTACAGAAGAATAATTCAGCAATTCTCGCTCAATGAGCATCATTTCCTGAGCTTCTTTTTATCAAATTTTTAATGGTGATGTCTATGAATGCCAGTAACTCGATGGATGAAAAATCCTTAGTTTCAATCAACCCCTTCACTTTAGAAGAACTCGCAAATTACCCCTATGCCAATGCAGGAGAGATTTCGAGCAAGATAGGTGAGCTTAAGAAAAGTTTTGTCAGTTGGAAACAAGAAAAAGTAGCCACTCGAGTGGCATTAATTAAAGAGGGCTTAAAATACTTTGAACAAAATAGAGAGCAAATTGCGAAGGATATAACCTCCTCTATGGGGAAACCCATTGTGCAGGCGGAAAATGAATTAAATGGATTTTTCGAAAGAGCCTATGCCTTATGCGATATGGCTCATGATGCTCTCTCTCCAGATATTTTTCCCAAAGATGGAGATTTAGAACGGCAAATAAGGCACGATCCTTTAGGAGTCGTTTTTATTCTAGCTGCTTGGAATTATCCTCTATTGATTGCAGTAAATGGAGTCTTAACTGCTCTCTTGGCGGGCAATACCGTTTTGTTAAAACATAGCAGTGTGACCCCTCAAATTGGTGAGCACTTTCAAAATGCCTTTGGTAAATTAGGAAATTTTGAGCATCTCTTGCAGAATGTGGTGATGGATCACCAGCTCACAGCTGAGACCATTAAAAGCGGAGAGATAGATCATGTCATTTTCACCGGTTCGGTAGGGGGAGGAAGGCAAATTTACCGTGCTGTTTCTGAGACTTTTATAGATTGTAATTTAGAATTAGGCGGTAAAGATGGAGCCTATGTTGCTCAAGATGTGGATGTAGCAGTAGCAGCAGCCGGGTTAGTTGATGGAGCTATGTACAATGCCGGGCAATCTTGTTGCGGTATAGAAAGGGTTTATGTTCATAAATCCAAATATGAAGAATTTGTAAATCATGCGAAGGAATTTGCCTGCTCTTACCAATTAGGTGATCCCTTTGATCGTTCCACCACCATGGGTCCCTTATTTCGAGCTAAAGCGGCCGACTATATGATAAAACAGGTGGAAGAAGCTAAAAAAGGTGGGGCCCTCATTATGGCCGGCGGAAACAAAATTGAAAAGGAGCAAGCTACCTTTTTTGAACCCACTATTATTACCAATGTTACTCAAAATAGTTCGCTCATTCAGGAAGAGAATTTTGGACCTCTGCTCCCCATCATCTCAGTAGAAAATGATGAAGAGGCTTTAAAACATCTTAGGGATTCTCGTTATGGTCTTACGGCCGCCGTGTTCACGAAGGATAAGAATCGGGCAGAGTATTTTGCCAGTCACCTAGAAGTGGGGACTGTATTTTTAAATAGATGTGACTACCTCGATCCATTGCTGCCTTGGACGGGAGTGCGAGAGAGTGGGAAAGGATCTACCCTTTCCAAGTATGGCTTTTTGGGTTTAACTCGTCGTAAATCTATAAATTTTAGAATCATTGAATAAAGGAATTTAGATATGAATAATGAACATCACCAAATTGATTCTCATGAAATAGATCGGATGGTTGCCACTTTCAAAGATGAAGGCAACAGGCGGGTTAAGCTGGTATTTAGTGATATAGACGGGGTGCTGCGTGGAAAATATGTTTCCGTGGAGAAATTTGCGAGCATTGCCAAAAAAGGGGGAACCTTCTGTGATGTGATCTTTGGCTGGGACGTGGAAGATCAGTTATACGATCGCAATAATTTGATCACCGGTTGGAAAACGGGTTACCCTGATGGTCATTTTAAAGTGGATTTGAGCACTCTCAGGCGTTTAAGAGATGAAAAAAATCTTCCTATGTTTATTGGAGAGTTTGTTGATAATGATCAAAAGAGTCCCCATCCTGTTTGTCCCAGGTCACTCTTAAGAAGGGTGTTAAAACGAGCCGAAGATATGGGTTATAAGGCCCGTTCGGCCTTTGAATATGAGTTTTTTATTTTCGATGAAACACCCCATTCGGTTCGAGAAAAAAATTATCAAAACCTAAAGCCCTTTACTCCAGGGAATTTTGGATATTCAGTGATTCGCCCATCTGTTTACTCTGATATTTTCAATGAATTTATGGGTTATTGTATGAGCCTGGATATGACCATAGAAGGGCTCCATTGTGAAACCGGTCCCGGTGTGTGGGAAGCGGCCATTGATCATGACACCGCCCTTCGAGCGGCAGATAAAGCCAGTTTGTTTAAAACCTTTACCAAGGTCTTTTTTCAAAAACGTGAAAAGATGGCCACCTTCATGGCCAAATGGTCCATGGATTATCCGGGACAAAGTGGTCATGTCCATCAATCTCTTTATGACAAGTCCAGTGGTGAGGCTCTCTTTTTTAACCAGCAAAATTATGCTCATATGAGTGAAACCATGCAACATTATGTGGCCGGTCAAATGAAGTATATGCGATCTTTTTTGGCCATGTCTTCACCCACCATAAATAGCTATACTCGCCTAGTTAAGGGGGCTTGGGCTCCAACTAATGTCACTTGGGGGGTCGACAATCGAACCACCTCATTGAGGGTTATACCTGGTGATATTAAATCTCAGCGAGTAGAGTATCGGGTGGGATCTGCGGACGGTAATCCTTACTTGGTGGTGAGTGCTTTAATAGCCGCAGGTCTTTTAGGTATAGAACAAAAACTTTCCTTAGGAGATGAAATTAAGGGGAATGCCTATTCGGCTCATTTGCCAGCAGATGTTCCTTCTCTCCCTTCTAATTTAAGGGATGCGGCGGATTTGTTAAGAGAGAGCAGTGAAGCAAAAGATTGGTTTGGTGAAACCTTTGTTAACCATTTTGTCGAGAGCCGTTTATGGGAAGCGGAAGAATATGAAAAGCAGGTTACGGATTGGCAGTTGCGGCGTTATTTCGAAATTATATAGAGGAGTTAGAGCATGATTCAATATAATTTTCCCACCACTATTCTATCTGGTCCAGGTTCATTAGCTGAGTTGGCAAGCAGGATCAAGTCTCTTCATAAAAAAGTGATGGTAGTCACTGACCAAGAGTTAGTGAAATTGGGCTTGGTGAAACACCTCGATGTGGCTTTGGAAAAGGAGGGAATCTTTTTTGAACATTTTGATCAAACCACTCCCAACCCCACTGATCAAGATGTGGAAAAAGCCACCAAGATGTTTAAAGAAGGGCAGTACACAGGTATAATAGCCTTTGGTGGAGGCAGTCCCATAGATTTAGCTAAAGTGATCAAACTCTGTGCCACTCATGAACCTCCTTTATCTCAATATGACGATGCCAAAGGAGGAGATCGTTTTATAGTAAATGAAATGCCTCCGCTTTATGCAGTGCCTACCACTGCAGGAACAGGTAGTGAAGTGGGCAGGTGCAGTGTGATTGTGATGACCGAAACAGGAAAAAAGACGCTTTTTTGCCATCCAGAGTTTCTCCCAGACATTGCCGTATTGGAGCCTGAATTAACTCTGGGTCTACCCAGTTTTATTACAGCCGCCACAGGAATAGATGCTTTAACTCATTGCATTGAAGCCTACTTTGCTCCCATGTTTCATCCCATGGCCGATGGGATTGCTTTAAAAGGGGTGCAATTGATATTGGAAAATCTACCTTCCGTATGCAGTGATGGCAATAATATGGAAGCGAGAGGGGCGATGCAAATGGCTGCCTCCATGGGAGCCGTGGCCTTTCAAAAAGGCTTAGGGATGATCCATAGTATGGCTCACCCCTTATCTGCTAAATTTGGTCTGCACCATGGTTTAGCGAATGCCTTACTTTTACCGAGTGGAATGCGTTTTTTAGAAGAATCCAAACATGATCAAAAAGATCCAGTTAAGATTGAGGAGCTTAAAGTTCTTTTTAAAAAGGCTGGCTATCTGGGAGATTACCTGCATGAAGATTGCAAAGCTCTCATTCAAAAAGTGGGTATTCAACTGGGCTTAGATCATCATGGGATTAAAGAAAAAGATGTGGCTTTTTTAAGTGAGCAGGCTTTTGAAGATCCTTGTCATGCCACCAATATGTTTCCTATTACGGTATCAGATTTAAAAACGATTTTATTACAATCCTAGGGTTAAAACATAGAGGGTTCGGATGAAGTGTTATAGAACAGTAGGGTTTAATACCTTTGTTACTTTGTTAATAACAGGAATGGTGTGTGGACTTCTTGCTTGTAAGGAACGCTACCGTGGATATCCAGGGGAAAAGGTTATATTAACTGAAGGGGTGCAGACCGGGGATAATTTTGGCGCTTTAGGAGCTGAAGAGAAGAAAGAAGTGGCAGAGGTGGAGCGCAGCTTATTCGGTTTCATCGTTCCCAAGAAGGGTTTCAAACTGATGCTTCGGAATCAGCAAGAGATAGCTTTTGATGACTTTGTTCGTCAGAATCCCTCTGATTTTTTTATATCTGCGGCGGTCTCACCCGAAGCTCCTCCCATTGTTTACCGTTTATCAAAGGTTGAAGATCGTGTGGCTGCTAGAAAGTCTTATAATCTATCTATTTTTGATCATATAGATTCACCTACCCCGAGAGCTTCAACAGAGTTTCAGATCGATCTAACTGAGGAAGTGGCTCCTCAGTTGAACCAAATTTCTAAAGAGGTTCATGCATTTGAGAAAAAGTTAGATGAAACTGTTTACCGTTATAGAATACCAGAGGGAAAGAAATTTAATACTTTGGTGGGGGCTAACTATAATAAAAAGGAAGGGCCTCTTTCTGAGATTATTTTTTTGGGAATGGTGACCAGTTGGTATGTCTCTTTTTGGGAGTTATGTAAAAAAAGTAAAAGCCCTGCAAAAACTGATTTGCAAGGCTTTCTAACATTTTCTATTGAAGGGTTTAACTTATGGTTTCGGCCACAGTATCCCCCTCTTATTTAGTTTAGTAACCTAAAGAACGATTTAAGATTTTCTTAATAACTGAGTAAGGTGCTAAACGCTCATCTTTGGGAGCTGCAGTGACCAAGAAGGTGTAATCAGGCCAAATTTGATCCGTCCAGATTTTTTTCAACTGACCATTCCTTGTTTTGATCTCTTTCCAATACTTAGGATAGTATTCACCACCAATAATTTGATAATTGGCATCGAGTTCAAGTGAATAGTGCATATACATATGACGAAATTGATTGGGGCGGGGAAAAGTTTTTCCACCTAGATGTTCATCAACATAGGTGAGTTCGGTTTCTACATCGATTAAGTAAACAGTGCCAGCAGCTCTTTTGGAAGCCCTAAAGCTATTGCTATTTAGACGTGTGAGTTCACCGTAGCTGAGGGTGTAGGATTCTAATGGTTGGTTCCATACTTCTTTTCCAAAGTCTTTATCGATACCAAAACTCTCACCTCGTAAGCCCAACATATTAGTTATTAACAGATGAAGAGTTCCTGCGTTAGTGTCTTTTTCACTGGTTCTGGATCCTAAGTAAATAAGATCTCCCTTTTGACCTGCATAGGCTCTGATGAGGAGGGCTTTAATATCATCTTGGTAAAACTTGATAGAAACACCATCACTATTTCGCAGTGTGACCTCTTCGCCAGGAACAGGCTCTCTGATAGCAGCAGGGGTCCAACCATGACACATACCGTACCAACCGGGAGTAAAGAAACCTTTCTTTTTACGCTCTTTTTCAGTTAATGGAAAATGATATCTGCCTAAGTAAATATCGAGTTTTTCAGCTGGTGAGAGCATGGCCACTTTTTCTGCAGACATACGAAGAATATCATTTCGATCAAGGTCTTTAGATACCTTGGGTCTTTGGTATCGGCGGGCAATACCTCTTAATCTATTGGGCCAGTAACTGGCACTCCATGGGGTTTTAATAGCTCGCCCTTGAGTTGGTAGTTCTCTGTAATCACGAACAAAGGACTCAGATTGTTCCATTTTAAATGGATTGTCTCTGTCAGCCCAGGCTCTTTTTAGACTGCTCTTATTGGTGTTCACTTCATCTGCACAGCCAGCTAAGCCGAGGCTTAAGCTTAGAGCAACTATGAGCTGACTCAGTACCACAAAATGCTTCATTGGATTCTCCCTAATAGATTGGTTTCCATTAATAATTATTATTCAATTGTGTGATACTTATAAAAAGGAGTGGAAAAAGTCAAATAAAAATTAACAAATTGTTAATAAAAGATATATTATATAATAAAAATAAGGGTTTAGCGTGCTTGATGTTTTTTTATTCGCTCATTTGACTAATGAGTTTTACCGCTTTATTACCTTTTAAGACTCCGGGCAGGCATCTGAATTTAGATACACCCTCTACCTCAAGACTGAGAGGATGGGTAGCGTCTTGGTTGAGCTGAATTACATCTCCCACTTCGAGGCTGGTGAGGTCATTGACGGTTAGTTGGGCTTGACCCAATCTTACGGAAACTGAGACCTTAGTCTGGATGATTTGCTCTTTAATTCGGTTTATCCAGAGGTGGTCCACCTCAAGAGCTTCACTTTGGAAACCGGTGCTAAGTTTATTCTTAATGGGTTCCAGTGTGGAGTAGGGGATAATTAGCTTGATAGTTCCACTGACCTTCTCTAACTCCACATCAAAGGTGGTGGCAATAACCACATCTGAGGGAGATACAATGGTCACAAACTGAGGGTTTATCTCGGTTCGAACATAAGAGAGTTGCAGCTTGTAAACTGGGGCCCAAGAAGCTTCAATGGCTTCCATAGCCAGGGCAACAATCCTTTGAGCCAGTTTGATCTCGATGGGGGTAAAGTCTTTTCCTTCAATCTTGGTATAGGGAGCGTCATTACCTCCAAAGAAACTATCTACTAGTGCATAGAGCAGTTTACTTTCGATGACGATAACACCTGATCCACGCAGAGGTTCCATTTTAATAATGTTTAGACAAGAAGGTAAAGGGAGTGAGTTCATAAACTCACCGAACTTTACCGGTCCTGACTGGTTAACGCTGAGGTTAGAAATCTTTCGCAGTGCGGAAGACAGAGAAACCCTAAATAACCTGGTGAAACGGTCATGAATAATTTCCAAGGTCGGCATTCGACCACGAATAATCCGGTCTTGGCTAGATATATCGTATTTGAGGAGCCCCGACCCCTCATCATCGTCAAAATCTTCGTCTTCACCCTCTATTTGGCCGTCAGAAACAGCGCTGAGTAAGGAGTCAACTTCACTTTGACTAAGTACTTGGCTCATATCGATTCCCTTATTAAATTGATTGCATATGGTTATTATAGCCCATTTTACTTGGAGCTGTAAAGGGAGGGGGGATAATTATTGAATAAAGAGAGGTTAAGGCTTAGTTAAAAAGAAGAAATAGATCTGATCATCATCATTGAAGCTGAGGTATTCATTACAGCTTTTACATTTAAATTGCTGATCGAGATTCTGGACAAAGTTCTCATCTTTGGCTTGATCAATAGTGATCAAACAATCTTCCTCTTCATCACAACTTTCGCAATAATAAGGTAGATAGAGCGACTTAATCTCTGCATGTCCTATGAATTCAGGTAATAAGTTAATTTGGTTAATAAACCGGATAGAGCAGCGATGGATGAACACCTGCTTTTGCTTTGATTTAAGCAGCATGCTGACCCAATTCTTGATGCCAATGGAATTAATCTTGGTTAGTCCTTGGACATCCAGATTCAGATCTGCATGACTGTCCTGCAGTAAGAGGGTTAAATCACAGTTCTCATCAAGGGGACCCGCAATATAGTAGACTTTACGACCCTCTTCATCTTTAGGTGTTATGGATAGAACTTCCTTCATACACGAACACGCCTTATTAGATATTAAACTTACCTACTAAGTCTTGCAGCTCTTTGGAAATTCGAATGAGACCATCCGAGTCACTCTTAAGTGTTTGAGCTTGGCTTAATGTGTTCTCAGTAGATTGATTCACTTGCTGTACTTTAGAGGAGACTTGAACTGCATTATTAGTAACGCCCATAATTGTCTGGTTAACGTCGGCCACATTTCCAGAAATTTTTGCTGCGTTCTGACTTACCTCTCTGGCTCCGAGGGCGGTGTTTTCAATATCTTTACTTACATTGCCCATATCTCCCACCATTTCGTTGGTGGTGCCGGCCACTTCGTTGGTCTTTTTATTTTGCCCTGCGGTAGCGGTAGCAATTTCACTGTTGATTGAATTTAGATTAAGTACACTCTCAGTAATTTTTTCAACCGTCTCTTTCATGATAATTGTGTTATCATGCATCTCTTTAATTTGGTCACCAGTCTCTTGAGTCGCTTTACCGGTGTTGTTAGCGAGCTGCTTTACCTCTTTTGCAATAACTGAGAAACTGGCACCCGCTTTACCCGCATTGGCTGCTTCAATGAGTGAGTTCACCGCAAGAAGGTTAATTTTATTTGAGGTGGTTTCAATAAACTCAATTACTTGGAAAATGTTATTGGCACTCTGCTCTAAGATAGCCATCACTTTACGAGCTTCTTCTACCATGGCTGTGGTTTCTCCACTGACGCTGTCTGCTTTATTGGTATTTAAAGTAATATCGTTCAGGGTAGAGGAGACACCTTGAATGGAGTTTGAAACACTGGATGCATTTCCTGCCACTTGATCGGTGGCGTTGGCTACGTTAGAAATGGTTTGACTGATTTCTTCGTTCGCAGCAGAAAGGTTTTGCACCTGCTCATTGGTTTGTTCGGTAACTTCACTGATCCGCTTCATCTCTCTGGCCATTTCATCAGAGAGTTGAGCCGCTGATTTAGTTTGAATATTTACTGTCTGAGCTCCGGTCTCCATATCTTGAGAGACTTCGGCCAGTTTAGTTGCTGATTTATTGAGGGTGGATGATGAATCGGTGATCATCTTGATCAGGCTTCGCCAGTTGGCTGCCATGCCATTAAAAGCGCCTAAAAGTTGTCCCACTTCGTCATTGTTACCCACATCTACGTTAATTGTGAGGTCCCCTTCGCTCAGTTGAGCCACTGCGGTGAGGGCCACTTTCAGTCTGCGGAGCATAAACCAAATGATGATTATAAGCAGAGGTATAATAACACCGAATGCGATGGCCATGGCCATGTAAACCTGTTTTTCAAGGTTTTTTATTTGAGCTCTAATAGTGGTTACATCCACATATACTCTGACATTAGCTGGTGCTCCATAAATTTCTTTTTTGAGGGGGAGTGTTCGGATTGAGTAAAATTTGTTGTCTAGCTGTAGGTATTTTTCTCCCTTAACCTCTTTATAGGAAGGCTTTGTTCCATAGTAAATTTCCATTTTATTGTAATCAAGAATCGCGTAAGATCCACTCTCTTTTTTGAAGGTATGCTGCACCACGGCTAAGTCAAATACAATCATATGGACGTGAGTGAGCTCTTCATCTTCGTCTAAACCAGGGTAGAAAAGTGCCAGAAAGGGTTTTTTAACTTCAGAGTAAACGGTATACCATGTGGGCATTTCTGAATCCAAAGTTTTATCGAGTCCCTCTGTAACTGATTTTCCACTGGCATCAAAGGACTGGGCATTTTCATTAATCTTATGATCGTAAACTCGGTTTTTATCAGTGTCAAAACTGACAATTCGGGTGGCTAAATAGCCAGCACCTAGTGTGCCTCCAATGCTATTGAGGCTTGTGGCCCAGGAGCCTTCATCAATAGGATCGGATAAAAGAGGGACAAAATTGCTCACTTCTTCAAAAAATAGCTTGGCATCGCTTTCTGCACCTGCTTTAACAGTAGATATAACTCTCTGGTAGAGTTTGGTGCTATCAGCAACAGCCTGTTCATTAAAGGTGGTCATCACCGTCTCTTGAATTTTACTAGATAGAAAAGGAATACACGCAAAAATACCTGCGATGATCAAACAAACAATGAACGTTAATCGGAATTTCAGTGATGAAAACATTTTTTATCCCTCTTTTTAAATCCTGTTTAAAACTTGACTCAACTATAAGGTATTACCTTATCTAGTTGGGTATCCTTTAGCTTTCCAACATGGAAATCCACATGTCATGATATGGATTTTGTCAGCGGGCATTCCTGCTTTACGAAGTTCACAAGCCGCCCAGGAACTTCTATGACATTTCTGACCATTACAGAAAAGAATCAAATTTTCTTTGATATCTTTAACAGAAGCATAAGAAGTTTTTCTCTTTTTATTGAACTTCTTTAAGAAAGTCGCTTCGGTAAACTCATGCTTAGCTGAATTCTTTGAGTCAGAAACTACATTAAGAGTTTTAGGAACTTTACCCATACCACGGTCTGCTTTAGCTCTAGCGTCTACAATCACCCAGC
>CAYFLR010000001.1:208213-210461 GCA_964343805.1 uncultured bacterium
TTTTATCTTTATGATGACTGTAAGCAAATGGGGCGTCTACCACCTTACCTAGGCCAGCTTTTGCATAGACATCCGCTCCTGGCATCTCTTTACCCTTTGGCCAAACTTTTATTTCGCCGCAAAAGGTAGCCATGTCTTTGGCAATCAATGCACCTGGCACTAACAAAGAAACAGCGATTGCCACCACATACAATTTTTTCATAATTCTCCTCCCTGAATGGTTAAAAAGGTCAAATGCTCTTGCATTTGTCGCCCACTTAAAAAAAAACTTTAATACAATTTAATTATCTAATTTATCACGGAATAAATTATAACCCAACTAAATTAATACTAAAATTGAGATTTATAAAGGTAGGAATAGATGTGAAAAAATAAATAGTAAATATATCAATGGGTTAGAACTTGGGTTAAAAAGTGGCTTGAGAGGGACTTGAACCCTCATGACCGTGAGGTCACTCGCCCCTGAAACGAGCGTGTCTACCAATTTCACCATCAAGCCTTGGTGCGGCAATATAGCAGCACTTTTAGACGGATGTCAAGAGAGCTTAATCGTCCTGAATGTTTATTTTGAAATTCTTTTTTTTTGGAGCCCTACGCCTAGGAGGGGCATTTTTTGCCGGTGGGGTGTAAGTGTTGGAGGTATCAACCTGAGGTTCTCTTGCGTTTCTTCTCCTTGATCCACGCTTTCTTTTGGGTGCTGGAGCTGGTTCAGTTTTTGGAATTCCCTTTTTAAAATGAGGTGAGTATTTTTTTATATCTTCTCTGGGAGTCAGGGAAGAGAAATGAATTTTGGTGAGTAGGGGCTCTAGTGACTTTCGATCAAATTTCTTTAATTTGACTGGTTTTCCTCGATTCCTCTTATGGGTCATTTTGAGAGCCGATTTTAGTTTGGCAGGGTTCTTGGAGGCGCTTTGATCTTGGGGTGGACTGTAATGAGAGGCAAAGTTTTTTCGTACTTGTGTCGAATAATTAAATACCTTGGGATGGAGTGAGAGTTTTTTATTTAACTCCGTATCAGTAATAGCAGGGGTTTTAGCGAGTAATACATTTCCTTCAATAGTCGAAATGGAAGTGCTTTGCTCTCTCGGAGAGTAAGCAGCAATAAAGTCTGTTCCTCTTACACCCATCACAGTGTGGGGGGTTCTCACTCTAAAATCTCTTTTTACTTTAGATTTACTCACATAACTTCGAATCATTCCTCCTAGCAGGGTTATTAAACTGGTTATAGAGCGTCTTTTACTTTTAAAGGTAGTGAGTTCAAAACTGCTTTTTTGGCCTACATAAATCATGGAACTGTTTTTTAATAGAATTTCTAACTTTCCTCGGGAGCCCGTTTTAACTATATCACCCTCTAATAAAAACGAGAGGGCTTTCGCAGAATACTTTTTCTTTCTTTCACCCTCCATCCTAATTACCTCGGACTCACCTGAGAGATCCTTGATGAGACCAATAGATTTATTTTTGATCTCTTCATTAAAGGGCAGAGGAGGTAATTTAGGTTTTTGCCGGTTGACAGTCTTAGGTTCAGGCTGATTAGATTTAGCCCCAACCATCTTAGCAATGGTGGGAAACGGTTCACTTTCGCGATCGATTATTTCATCAAAGGCGGACAAATTTAAATCAACTCCAGTTGTCTCCTCTATATAATCATTGAAAAGATAAGCAAGGCCCACTAGAATGAGTAGGATGAAAATTATGTTAAGAAGAGTCAGTACCATGGAGCCTTTTTGTTTCCTAGGTATCTGGATGCCTTTTAACCCCTTTGTGGTAGTATGTTGACCCATGGACGTTCCCTTGCAAGGTTTTCTAAAGCGACTTAAGATATGGCATCTCCCATTTAAGGGAAAGGGATGCCTATTTTTGATCCTATTTTATTGTATTATTATCCAAAGCCCAAGTCTTTTTTCTAAACCGAACCGGCGTAGTTCTGGAGGCGCTGAGCGTACTTTAACTAAATATGCACGAGAGAGAGAACAGCGGGAGCTCAAAAAAAAGCTATCAAAACTTTTAGAACAAAAAAAATATCATGAAGTGGTAGAAACCTTTGCTGGCTCTGATGTACAGGTGAGAGATCATTATGCTATCTATACCATTATAGCCCATGCCTTTTTTATGTCTGGAGAGTATTTAAGGTCTCAGCAGTACTATTATAAAGCGGCTCTACTGGATTGGAAAAATTACGATATCTATCTGCTCAAGATTGCGGAAATATCACAGCGATACAAAGACTTTGATTACGCCACCTATC
>CAYFLR010000001.1:210471-228591 GCA_964343805.1 uncultured bacterium
AGTCAATGTTTATAAAAAGAGAGATCCCTTTCGATTTCGCTATAAGTTGGTACCTATTAATTACTCAATGGAGGTCAGTCCGGAAGCCAAATTCCAGGTGGAAGGCATCGGTCGATTTCGTTTTGTGGGACCAACCAATAAAAATGTACATCAAGCTTATCTGACTTATTCCTTTCAGAAGGCTTATACGGAATTTATGTCCGGTAATTTGGAAGATGAGATTATAGATGGGGTGGGGGTGGGATGGATTGAGACTTATGGTATTTATAAAGGGTTTTTTGAATTTAAGTATTCCTATCTTAATCACCAAAAACTAAAAAGTGAGCTTTTAGGTGGTTTTGAAACTATGTACCGATATTTAAAAGATCAGATGTTAGTGGCAGGATTTAAAACCAATAAAACTAAATACTATGAGATGGCCCTATTATTGAGAGAGAAAGAGTATCTCTCCTTTCCAATATTGGAGGATAACTTTAATTTTGAACTCTATACCTTTATACAATTACAGACCGGATTTGAGAGTTTTGGTCGCTTGGGAGTCAAGTTAGAGAGATCCACTAGCAAAAGAAACTATACGGCACCAGGTATCAATATAGTTATTAAACAGCACTTTTGGAGCCATTATGGAATCAGGCTTCATCTCGATCTAAAATTCTTAAGGTACGATAAATCCTCAGATGGAAAAAATAGCTCTTTACTTCGTCCATCTGGTTTTCTGCAGATGTTTACTTTATTATCAGGCCGGGAAAAAATGTATATTAATGTGGGGGGGGAACAAAGCAATGCTTTATCTTTAGCTAAAGAAGATGAAGGCCTTGCCAAAACCTTACCTCAAAAATATTTTTATGGCGAGTGGGGAATAGAGGGAAGCTTTTAATGCGCCTATTACTGATCATTTTTATTATATTGGTTAATTCCCATTTAATACATGCCATGGGGAATAAGGGTCGTCTCTCCTCGTGGCGAAATTTATTAAATGAAAAGTTCCCTATGGGGAGATGGTCTATTCCCTACTATTTAATAGAACCTTTGGATCAAATTGTTGAAACAGAAATCAAAGGAAACGTTCGACTTTATAACTTAAAAATAAATAATAAAAATATCAATCTTCCAGCGGTCTCATTGAAAGTATCAGGAATTGATCGAGAGCGGCAGGTGTATGTAGGTAAAAAGAAATTAGTTAAACCCATTCGCTTTCATATAGACTATGTTCAATCTGAAAAGGTTAAATCGGCCTACCTTTATCTCCTTAAAAAACAATCTGTCTTGGCTAAATTTAACTTAAAGTCTGAATATGGAATCCGGCCCCAGGTCAAATGGACGGGGCGTTACCGTGGAAAGCTTATATTAAAACCAGGAGAATATTATGAACTCAGAGTGGAAGTGGTTTTTTGGAATCATGTGAAGGTGAAAAGTCAAAAAAAATACTTTTCTGTGCTTGATAAAAAATACCGTAATAAACGAGTTAAAACCAGCACTATGAAGGCTAAGGAGTTCTTTGCCTCAGCCAAAATGAGAGGCCAGCTAAAAGAGGTCTCTTTAATTTTAAAGCAGTATAAAGACTTGAATATACTATTGATAGGTTATTCAGATCGATCAAATTCAGCACTCACTAATGAAAAAGCGGCTCTTAAAAAAGCCAAATCGATCCGCAGTTATGTTATGAAAGTCACCAAGCTACCAGCTAAAAGATTTCGGACCTATGGTTTTGATTCAAGGTATCTCATTTTAAAAAGCAAAAAGAAAAATAGCGTGGATATGCTTTTAACCGAAGACATACACCGTCAATTAAAGAAGTTGATCCGTCGACACAAATGGAAATTGCTAATGAATAGAGCATTTATTCCTATTGCCGAAAGTGGCAAGGTTCATCAAATCCAAGTGGGCCAGTTTGAAAGGTTTCATCTTCAACTAATCGATGAATTTGGTGATGAATATTCTATCAATGTCCCCTGGTCTCACTTTCAAATTTATGAGCGTCCTCGATCTATCAGACCGGTGAAAGATTTTGTTTTTGGCAAAGAACCGGAGGAATTTTTATTTGATTACTCATTTGGTATTACTGCAGAGAACACCCGGGTTATTATGATGGGCAAAAAATCTCAAAGTCCTATCGTGGAAAGAATAGACCATCCCCTTTCACTAAAGAAATCGTTCTTACAGTTTGACCTTATATCCAACTACACTGGTAGTCCTTTGAGGGTGAATAAAGCCTATAAGTTAACTCGTATTAAAACCGCCAGTGACCGTTTGATCACACCTAATTTTATAGAATTAACCATGGGTTTTTCTCCCATTTTTCATAAGAAGAATTATGCCGATCCACTTCTTAAACCTTTTATGCCCACTATGTTGTTTGGAACTCAAATTATGTTTTACCAAAACTTTGGATTTCATATAGAGGCTTTGGGCAGTCTGGTAAGCGGCTCATTTCCTTACCCGGGGAAAAAAGAATTACCGAAGGATATAAAACAAAGAGCGGCTGTTGAGGAAGCCTATGAATACAACGCCTATCTTCTCTACCGTTACTTTTTTAATTCCATTAGCAATAACTCCTTTGTCTCTTTTAAATTGGGATACCATCAGCGAGAGCTTCCTATTAACAACTCCTACGATACCCTTTTTATAAATAAATACCGAGGATTTGTATTTAGTTTAAGAGGAAAGACCTACTTTGAAGCAGAAAGGGGAATCGAGTTGGAGGCGAGATACACACCGATGATCGAAGCTAATTTAGTAAATGAGGTAGAGTCATCAAAACCAGAGCAGTTTAAATACCTTTATATAGGAGCAGGATTCTTCTTTAGCTGGTTAGCCTTTGATTCGAAAATTGAGTATTTTTACAGCACCTATTACTCTCATTGGGATATCGAGGTGGTGAAAGATGCGGTGGCTTTTGAATCTTATTACGGAATAAGATGGGTTTCAGAACTTAATGTTTTTTGAGGGCATAAATTATTAATAGGATAGTAATAATTTTATTAACTTTGATATCAGGGGGAGAAGTCTGGGCCAGTGGGGAATACCATAAACCCTATACCAGTGCCCGAGCCCTTGGATTTGGTGGAGGTACCACTGGTTCGGCTGATGGAGAGGATGCTCTTTTTTATAATCCGGCCTCTTTAGCATTTAACAAAAGCTCTTTGATCAATCCGATCCATATGCAATTGACCTTTGGTAAAAATGATTACGATCTCATTTTTACCGACTTTGATAAAATAGAAGGCCTGAAAAAAACCATGGATTTTGTTAGAAAGTACTTGGGAGATAATATTCACTATGGGCAGAGATTACTGATGCACTATATAAGACCTAGCTTTGGAATAGGTTGGGTGGTGGATGCGCTCACAGTTAATACTAAGATTAAAACCGCAGGGATTTTTCCTGCTGCCCAGTTTGAAGTGGTGCTCTATGATGGATTCTTTTTATCCAACGGTTTTAAAATCAAAGTAAAAAAAGGAGAATTGGGATTAGGGTGGACAGTTAAATATTTAGCCAAAGCTATGGCTGGAATCAAAATTTCAGCTTTTGATTTTGTTCAAATGGGAGATATGGAAAAAACCTTAGAGGAAAAAAAGAAAGAGCTACTTCGGTTGGGTGCTGCTCCAGGTGTTGATATTGGAGGTGTTTATAAGTTAAAATATCCCTATTTTAAAGCATCATATGGAGTTCTACTGGAAAATATATTTCATGTTAGGTATGAGAGTTCTAAGTACCTTAGAACCGCAGTTAAAGATGCAGAGTTACTCCAATCACCTCCCTGGGATAAGTTTAGAATGGCAGCTGGTGTGATGCTAGAGTCTATCAAATGGCACTATATGAGAGGTAAATTTTACTTTGACCTCCGCAATATGTTCGCACCCGGGACTAAGTATAAGAAGGTTCATTTCGGTACAGAAATAACTTTTGAAGAACCTCTTTTTGGTTATCAACCAATTATGCTAAGATTAGGTTATAACCAAGGAAATTTGTGCTATGGTTTTGGTTTAGATTTTTGGACTCTCCAATTTGACTTTGCTAAATATGCGGAGGAAATTGGGGATAAAGGTCAGATAACCGGGATCGAGGGTGATTCCGATACCCGTTATTTGTTTAGTCTTCAAATGGGCTTTTGAAATTTCAAGTTGAAAGGGGAGTTAATGGATAATATTCACGAATTTGCAGAGAACATCAGTAAAAACATCAGGAAAATGATTCACGATGCCAATAACTCTCTTTTTGTAGCTAAAGGCTTTGTGGAAGAAGTGGTGGAAGAGCTAGAAGATGGTATAGAATCGGATAATGTAAGCTCTGAGTCAGTTACTGAAGCAAAAGAAATGTTAGACACAGCCTTTAAACATTTAGGTAAACTAGAGAATATTATTTCCACCCTACAAACCTATGTGAAGGTTGATATCTTTACTGATATAGAAAAGCCTTGAAAGATTGAAGATTCTATTTTGAATGAAATTGCCTCTAAGACCTATCAACTTTCTGTTGTCACAATTCCACAGCTATCAATTGAATTACTTCAAGATCTTTTAGATTATTTTCAAGATCGACCGAAAGAGGAAATCCCTGATTTTTTAGTTTGGGTCATATGTGATTTATGTCTCCATGAACATCAAGATGTGGCGAGCGCTGCTCTGCGGTGTTTACGAAAACTAAGGCGTTTCCAACCAGTCTTAGTGATAAAAAGACTACTCAAAGACTCTATGACCAGTCAAAGGGTTATCTATAATTCTATTCGTTTGGTAAGAAAGCTAGAAATAAAAGAAGCTCTGCCTTTGATATCTGAAAGAGTCGATAAGGAACCTGTTTCCGATGCTTTAAAATCCCTTATCTTAACTACCTACACTGAATTAGGTACGGTTTCGGGTAGCATTACAAGGCAGGCACTTAAAACCCTTTTAGAATCACAAAAGGCAGTAAATTTAGAAAAAACAGTGTGGGTTTCAGCCTTTATATATTTAATTAATGTTCACCGGCAATTAAGCAAGCAGGTGGATCTGTTAGATGAAGGTTTAAAAAAGGAAGTGGATCATTTTTTTACCACTACATTACCTTCCATTAGAGTCTATGAGTTGCAGTATTTAGGGACATTACCCAAAAAGGATGCTGCCTATAGCAATGAGCTAATGGATTCTATTACCCTAACACAGCAGCGAGTTCTCCAATTCTTACAATCTGATAAGACCATTCCTGTCGCTCTATTGCGTGAACTCTATGATCTCTATGCTTTCAACCAGGAAGAAGATTTTAAGACAAAATTAAACCAGCAGGTCAAAAGCTTTTATCTCAACAAAAAAACTATGGGACTGGGAGCTTTGATCACTTTACTTTGTGGACTAGAGGACTTTTTACCCGATCTTAAAAAGTATATTGCTTCTGCTAAGGATCACTTAAATCCTTTTTTTATTAATTATTTAGGTCGCTTAAAGTGGCCTCAGGTGGGCGATATTGTTAAAGAATTGCTCGAGTCCTGTAACAGAAAAGAGGTGCAATCTGCTTGCCTAAGTTATTTTAACTTCAATAAGCAAGGGAGCGATTTTGGGGGCAACACTAAGGTTGAGAGGCTGGCCTTTCGCTTGTTGAATGAAAAAGAGGCTCACCTTAACTTAATTGCTGCTACTTTTTTATCTCACTACTTTCCAGGTTCTTGGGATCAAATCATTTCAAGAATAAAAAAAGGGTCAGTCCCTCTATCAATTTTGAGGGAGTTAATAAATTGTCTCGGTCGGTTTTCTGTAAAGGAAGTTGCTGAATTCCTGGCTACTCAATTATCTGACAATAAAAAAGTGACAACTGAAGTTATTCTTGCTCTTCAGAAAAATAACTCTCAAAGGGCCAATGAAGTTCTCTTTGAATCCATCCGCAATGAAGAGATCGATCTACTTATGCGGGTTCAAATAGCCGATCATATCGATGTGGAGATGCTTGATTTTGATGGAGATGCTTTTGACCAACTGGATTTTAAAAATTTTCCCACCGAACTCAAAGAAGCTTTGTTTGATTTAAGAGATCGTATTGAGATGCGTAAAACCTATGAATTGGCTGAGGTAGTGCGCCCTACAGAAAGTCAAAATGACCCTAAAGTTGATATTCAAATCGATGAGCATGTGAGGAAAAACTTTCCTGAATTTGATCAACTCTCAGAGCCTATAAAACGTTCCATCAGAACCTCAGAAATATTTTACAGAAATTTGATGAATTGGTATCATAGTGATATTGATTTGAGTCCCATTGTAAATGTTCAAAATAAAGCAGTGGAACTCTTATTCAAAGAGTTGTTTGATAAAGAGGTGGAGTGGGTTGTTAAAAGAAGTGGAGTGCAAAAAAAGCTTGACTATTTAGGATATACCAGGGGGCATAAAGCTAAGTTGGGGAAGTTTGAATCCTTCCTTGGAGATTTACCTTATGTGAAAGAGGTTCCCTATTTTTCAGCCACCAAACTGAAGAAGATGCTGATTGCATTATGTGCCTATAATCCTCATCGTAAGTTTGTCTTAGATGGAATAAAAGCCTATGCTCTCTTCTTTTTGGCCTTTGCTCGGAGTGAATGTCCTTTTGGTCTGGCTAAAGTCATGAAGGTGGGTACTCGTACGGATGATGAGCTACTTTCTTTTTGCCGAGATATTCATATGATGCAGGATACGAGGAATCGATTAACTCATGAGAGTGCCAGTGCCTCTTTTCAAACGGATGTGCAGAATTTTAGAGATAAAGCCTTTGCGGTTATGAAGAAGATGTTTCAAATGTCTCAAAGAATGAAACAGGTTTAAAATAGTACTACAAGGAGAGTAAGTATCATGTCAGATGATGAAAAAATTGAAGAAAAAGGTGATCACCTTGCCCGACGAAAATACATTGCACCTGTGAAATCAAAAGAGGGAAAAATAAAACCTGTCCCTCGAGTTTTACGTCAGCAAGAGAAGTACTTTTGCGGTATCTGTCGAAAGAAATGGTTTTCTAAGGTGGATGCGGTTAAGTGTTTAACCAAATGTATACCTCCCTTTTTGTCAAAACAACAAGTGATCTCTGTTGAGCAGGCGGTTCGTACTGTTTATAGATGCTCCCTTTGCCGCAAGGATATGACTGCAAAAGATAGAGCTTTAAAGTGTCTAGAGAACTGTAAATCTATGGTTTTAGAGGGGACTTTTGGAAGGCCGGAATCGGTAGTTAAAGAAATAAGAGCCAAAAGAGCTGCTAGAAAAGCAGCCAAAGCCCAACAAGCGGAAATGCAAGCTGCCATGCAAGAAGAATCAGCAGCAGCTTCTGCACCAGAACCTGCTGCTCCACAACCTGAAAGTGGACCTGGTACTAATACGGCTCCGGTACCTGACCTATCAGCCGAATTAGATGAAGAGCCAGACGATAGCGCTCAAGTTTTCTATCGTAGACCCAATCAAAAACCTTTTTTCAGAGATGGTGCCAGATATATTTGCAGTGCCTGTAAGTCCAAATATTTTACCAAGGATGAAGTGGAAGCCTGCTTCAATAAGCATCCCGAAGGAGAAAGCTAACCTTCGCTATTTACAAAGTGTTTAGGTAAGGAGTCTCCGAATTCTTTTGCAAAAAGATTCTTTGTAATCTTCCCCTTTATAAAATGTTGGTAGTTGTAGTAATTACGAATGATTAACTTGGTATAGTTACGGGTTTCTTGGTAGGGTATTCTCTCTATAAATACATCCAAATCTTCAAAGCCAAACTGCTTTTTCCATCGGCGCACAGCTCCTCTACCCGCATTGTAACTAGCAATGGAAAAGATGAGTGAACCTTGTTTACTAAATAGTTCATAAAGATGATGGGTTCCTAATGCAATATTAAACTCGGGCTGATAGAGGTAATTTACATCTTTGCTGGATCTAAATCGATCAATTTGCTTGAGTAATAAGTTATTCTGAGGCTTTTTTAATCCTTTTTTTAGGTTTCTGGCTGTTGTTAAAGCTGTGCTGGAAATAAGCTGCATCAGTCCATAAGCGTTCGCGGAAGATTTTGCTTTTTCATTAAAACATGATTCCTGTCTGGTTAAAGAAAGGACGAATTCTGGTTCTAGCTTATTAGCTATAGAGTATTTGGTGATAGTGCTGAGATAAGAAATGGGGTAATTGAGCACCACAAAATCAGAGGGTAATTCTGGCTCTTTATCAATGAGATAGTTATAAGCAATGACTGACTCTAGGCAGTTGCCAGAAATATAGTTGAGTACGGCGATATAAGCAAGATACTGAAGATCTTTATGCTTTAAAGGGATCTGTTTTAACTCGGCACTGGCGTATTTTAAAAACCCCATCGAAAGGAGTCTTTCCGCGGTTTGTAAGTGGACACTTGTTTTTAAAGATAGACGTTCTGGTCTCGTTTTCATAGGGTAATTGAGGGTTAGATTTCTGGCAAAACTAGGGCGGAACTTTTCAAATTTTTCTAACGCCATCAAACTGCGAACTCCATAATAGTTAAAAGGGTGTTCGCTCACCACTTCTCGGAGTGTCTCTTTAGCCCTGGCTAGGTTTTTTTGTTTAATATAGGATTTTGCGAGCCAGAACATAGCACGAGGATTCTCTTTTTGATCTTTTAGAGCTTGGACAGCTTGTTGTGTTTTTCCGGCGAGGAAAAGACTGAATCCATGATGGAACCGGGCGTCTTCATTATCCTCAGCCTTTGGGTAATTTTTGACAAATCTAGCATACCATTTTGCTGCTTGAAGGAAATCTCCTCGGTTTTGATATAGGTTGGCTAGGGTATACATAGCAGACTCTGCTGCCCTGGTGGTGGGAAAAGTTTCGAAGGTATCTTTGAATGCGGTGATGGCCCTGTGAATGGGATCTATATTCCAGTGGATATTCGCTTTTCGATAGGAATAATCAGCTCGCTTTTGAATGGATAAATAAGAGTGACAGGCCGGAAGTAGCTTTTTAATAACCTTCAGTTCTTTTCTTTTCTTCCGCCATTTCCGATAGAGAGTCCGTTTCTTTTCTCGCAGTTTACAAAGATCTCTTTGCTTATTCTTTGAATATTTACGAATATTTTTTTGGAGAGCCCTTGAGACCTTTTCCGAGGTTCGGTAAGCCCGTGCATTGATATTGACATCTAACTTTTTAAATTGCCCCTGCAGATTTCGGGAGGCAATTTTTGAGGTGGACCTGGTGGATTTGCCAGGCAGCAAATGGGGCTCTAAGCGTGACTTGTAGGAGCTGTAATCGGGAAAAATTTTTTTAAGAAATGAGGGTGCTCTTTTATATTTTCTTGCTATCTTAGCCAGATTTTCGAAATCTTCTGAATGGAGTAGGGTACGAACTTTGATTGTGAGATAGCGTTGATTGAGTTGGGATTCATTAAAGTCAAAGGTTTGATGACTAATGAGTTTGTAGAGATCAGACCATTTTTTCTTTTGATAGAGCGAATCAATTAAATAGAATTTTAACTTTTTATGGAAGGGGTACTTTTGGGTGTCCACCTGGATACCAGCAAGTGTTTGTGCTGCATTAGAGTAATCTTTATTTAGATAATAGTATTTCCCAAGATGGTAAGCATAATAGGGGGCCATGCCTTTCAAGGTGAAAGGGAGCTGTTCTTTGAGAGTTGCTATGGCTTTCTTATAGTCTTTTAAGTAGGAGTAAGCTTCAGCTACTGCTAAAGGATTATCCATCGCAGTGGGATCAATTTGCTCATTACTTGCCAGCTTCGATAATCTGCTGGGGAGATCATATCTGGGAATTGAGAGAGAGAATCTGTTTTTAAGAATCCGGCGCATCTGGCCTTGAACCTGATAAAAAATCTCCGGACTGGCGCTTCCCTGCTCTGCTTCTTGTAATATATTAGGAACTTTACGTGGACCGCGTATACATCCTAAGAAGATCAAACTCAGGCAAAGCCCACCCACGTACGCCCATAAAGTATAAATTTTTTGCATATATCTTTATATTTTAGGGCAAATTGGGTTTGGGTTCTACTAAAAAGTTTTGAGTTTCGGGGTTTTATTTCACTTTTAGATAGTAAGTCTTTTTCTGCCCGCCTCTTTCCACTTCAAAAGTGACCTGTTGATCATCTCGTAAAGTGTTAAGCAGAGCAATGGTTTTACTCATATCGTTCAAAGGAGCATCATTAATTTTGGTGACCACATCATTGTTTTGAATTCCTACTTTCTCATAAATACTTCCCGCTTCAATCTCGGAAATTTGAAATCCTTTAATTTTTCCATTCACCACTCGGGGGAGAGCCATGGCTTGATAAAGGACATTGGTAAGTTGCTTAGTTAAAAGATTATGACGATAACTTTCGGTCATAGTTATTTCATTATCTATTCGTTTAAAACCTCGTTCAACGTAACGAGATCGAACATTTTGTAGATCAAGTGACTTAGCGGTAAAGTAAGTGGGAGTGCTGGTGGCGGGTTGTCGATCTTTGAGTAGTTTGTATTCAATTTGATTCTCTCTGGCAAATAAAATACGATCTCTTTGAATATCATATAAGGTGGCCTTTTCAAACATCACCTCGCCCGACCGGTAGACTTTAATCTGTCTGGTTTTATTGTTTTTCACTAGGACCACTGAATTATTGCGAGTGGGATGAAAAATAATTCCCATCACAGATATATTCCAGGTGGTGTCAATGGGATTGGTGATGAGTTTTTCATTTAGCTTTTTAGCAGAGCGAGAGGGAAGAGGATGTTTTTTAGGTATGACTAGATAACTGAGCAATAAAAAAGAGATAGCGCTAATAAATATTAAATGCTTCATAATGTCCTCATTTCATCATTACTTATAAACAGGGTCGGAACCCCGCACCCTCTTTCTTGCAAAGAGGCTGCCAAGTTGAGTATTTTTTTATTCTAATAATTATAGGGGGATAGCTATTAGGGCTGTTTAAGGAATAGACAAAGAATTGTCAAAAGTTTTGACAGTGTCTATTATTTAGTCACTCAGAGTGAAAACACGGGATTTTCTATGACTAAGCCTAAGTGCCAATTATTAATTAAGTTTTCAGGATTGCTGCTCTTATGTTGGGGGTTTACTTTCTATTGTAAAGATACCCCTCCTCCGCAACAAGAAAAGGTGAGGTCAGAGAGTTCCTATCCCTACGGGAGGAAAGCTGAAAACTATATCGAAGAGAGTCAAGCGGGTCTTTTTAAGGAGGTGGAGACCAAAGTAGTGAAAAACAGTGGTAAAAAATATTTTTGTACTAATACAGTTAGAGAAGAGAACCTTTTTATTAGTTCCACAGCAGAACTAGAATTCAGCTATTATATTTATCCGTCCGCTTTATGGGGTGCTGATATCTGTGGCAATGTTTTTATGAACTTTTATTCTGACAGTATGGCTGAGAGTGAATATGATGGTGAATCCTATAAATGCTACACTATTGAAGAGCCTGATGCGGATTATGATTGTGCCAGTGGTGAGTCCAGATCAAGTTTATCTGATATATCTGACTTTGAAGTAACCCCTGAGGATTTAGGGTTTACAAGGGTCTTAAATACTGAATTAAAGTCCTTATCTGGTCGAGAGGTATTGTGTCCACCTAATACAAACCGAAGTGTTTATTTAGATAGTTCGTCTCGTATGAATTATGGAGGATGTTATTTACCGGAGGGAATCTATAGTGAGAGTTGGATAAGTAATCTGCAAAAGCGAGTTAAGGTGATATGTCCCACTTATATGAAGGAAAAGGTTAACTTTCCAAGTAGTCTTCTTGGCAGGTTCCTAACCAGTCATTTGGTTGTAATATAAGCTCACCTGACATTTGGAAAAAATTATCAGATGAGGTGAGTTCCTCTAAAGATCTGACAGTCAACTGCCCTAATGGAATGAGTTACTTTGGTCCTGGAGAGGTAACAGAAGCAGATTCTATAGGTTGTTCAGAATGGCAAACCTTATATAAAGAAGTAGTACTGGTTTGTCCCTCTGGTTTGTATCCCTACCGTAGAGAGTACAGTGATGGCTATGTGGTATATGGCTGCAGTTATACTGATTTATAGTTTTATTGAAAGCCTATCTAGCCTTAGGTCTTTGATAGATCACTTTGGCATTTTTTGACTTTCCATCATCTAAAAATTCACCGGTGTCTATAATATGAGTCTCTAAATGAATCACAAAATGATGTTTAAGAAATAAAAAGTGGGAAGTTGAAAACTTTATGATCATATTTTGAGGGATTAAAAGTTTCTTAAACTTTTTAAAATAGAGTATTTTAACTGAGTAGGTATTTCCCAAAGCAGGATCTTCATAGGCTTCATAATTCACCGATTTGATACTGCAATCTAAATTATTCACCCTAATTTCTGCTCCTTCAAGTTTAAAGAGCTTTTCATCCGGAGGGAGATTAGGGGCTAGTCCAATTTTTATTTTTCCCTTATTTTCTTTGAGTTTATTATGACCAAAACCAACATAGAAAGGGAAAAGAGGGAGGGCGAAGGGAGGTGATTTATATTTGCCTTCAGTGAAATGATCCAGTCTTCTGTCTAACGTTTTTCCCTTTTTCGGTGCATAAAGCTCTACGCTGCTCACAGAGCGTTGGACCACCAACTGGTGGTCATGATCATATTCTTGAATATAGATTTTGCGGTAGATACGATACTTTGATTGGGGTGGGGCAGGAGGAATAATCTGGCTTTTATTACAGTTTATTAAAGACCCCCATGCCAAAGTGGGAAAAGAAAGTAAGATAATTATGGGAATGAACGATTTAATTATATTATCCATCCACATCCACCTCTTCCAGTAGAGCCTCAAAGAGAGTAATCACATCGGAGTTGGATTTTCTAATTCTCTCAGCTAAGATACGAGCAATCTGCCTTGTGATGAGCAATCCAATTTTAGGATTTTCATCTCCCAAACGGGTAAAAACGTCCTTACAAATGGTAAAAAAAGTGCAATCAGTTAATGTTTTGATACTGGCACTGCGTTTATCGTCAGCTATGAGAGCCAGCTCTCCAAAAAAAGCATTGTGCTCATCATTCAGAGTCGTGACAGTGTAAGAGTCACCTCCGAGGGTATTTTTTATGATTTCCACCTCTCCTTTATAGATAATAAACATTCGATCGCCACTCTCATCCTCTTTTATTACAAAGTGATCTTTGGCAATTTGGATCTCTTTAATACACTTAGCCAGTAAAAGCAGTTCTTCAGGGTTCAACTGCTCAAACAGTTTGATGTTGGATAAGGTTTCCGTGATAGCTTTGAGTTGGTGATCCTTTTGATCTGGCATAGGTTATCCTATCACAATCGCTTTGGTAAACTTGCGAATTAAGTAGTTTTGCTCGGGATTAAAAATGGGAACATTGGTTTCAATGTTTTTTGCCAATCGTAGGTTATCCACTAATTGAGATATGTCGGGTGTTTTTTGAGCCTCTCGCATGGCTTCGTTCTTCATTACGAAAGACTGGCCAGTGTTTTCTAAAAGGCCAATCAAGAGCTGTCCATCTAGATTAAAGTGCTTACTTAAGCTGAGGTAACTCTGTTCTAAAAACTGTTCAGGAATGGGGGCAATCTGCAGTTTAGGTGCATCTCCTCCTTTGACTTCCATCAAGTTGTCAATCACCTTGGTGAGTCCTGGTTGGAAAAGGACATTCCCTAGTAGTCTGGTGGCCTGTTTTTGGCTGTGGATAATTTCATCACAGTCGGCCAATTTTAGAAATTTCTCAAACTTAGAGTCAATCAGTTCAGCGCAAATAGGTACCTTTTTAGTGGTGGCTTTGATGGTCATGACCGTCATTACTGTCTGATTATCAATCTCATTTTTAGAAAGACCTTTGATTTGATTGGGAATCACCAGTACCTTATTGGCTTTCTTAATTCCAGCTCGGTGGAGGGTGTTATCTACAAAAGGATCTCCCCTTACAAAACGGATTTTTTCATTTCCAGGGATATTTTGCACCTCTTTAAAAGCCTCTGGTTCTACATTGGCGATAAGAACCAAGGACTCTGGTTTTAAAGTGGGGTTGTAGCTAAAAATGTTTTTAACCACTTCCGCCATATTATTTTTCCATCCACAGACGATAAAATGGTCATAGATATTAGTTAATCCTGCCAAACCGCTGCCCTCCCGCAATGTTCTTTCTATTATAAATGATACGATCCTTGCACTAAACATAGCAAAGGTGGTCATGCCAAAGATCATGGTAAAACTACCGATGATCCTTCCCACATAAGTAATAGGAAATTTGTCACCATAACCCACGGTGGTCATGGTCACCAAAGCCCACCAGAATGATTCAATAAGGTCTGCAAAATGCTCTTTGTTATGTTCATGTTCTGCCCACCAAATAGCTACCCCAGCTAGTGGGACCCCTAACAGAAAGATGAAAAGGTAATTGATAAACCGCGCCTGACTCACCTGCCTTACGAAAGTTTTTAAACTTCCCCCTAAAGAGAGTAGTGAGCGACGTCGTCTATCCTTCCACTCTTGGATCCTTGTCCTCTTCTGCATAATCTTCCATATTATCTGGATATTACAATAGTCTTTAATATTTTATGATGTGAGCAAGGGATGGGTCAAGTTATTTAACTTTACGAGGCTTAACCCCTTTTTGCTTGCATAGAGATTGGATACTACACACATCACAGTGAGGAGAGATGGGGCGGCAGATGGATTGGCCAAAAGCGACTAAAAGAGAATTAATTTGATTCCAGTATTTGACCGGCAGTTTTTTCCGCAAGGCCATTTCTGTTTCCAGCGGGTTTTTGGTGTTGACATATTGCCAAATATTCACAATGCGATGCACATGAGTATCAACACAGATAGCGGGCTTTTTAAAAGCTACGCTCACTACCAGGTTGGCGGTCTTGCGACCAACCCCCGGTAGCTTAATGAGGTCATCAATATTATCTGGTATATTCCCTTCAAAAAGAGCATTCAGTTGACCCGGTAGTTTGGAAAGATGCTGGGCTTTATTACGGTAAAACCCCACTGGAAAAATGGCTTTCTCAATTTGTTTCACCGAGAGTTTGTCTAATTCATTCGCATTTCCAGCTAAATCAAAGAGTCGCTGACTAGCAGGAGCAGTGGTTTCATCTTTAGTTCGGGCAGATAAAATGGTAGCAACCAGCACTTTGAAAGGATCTTTGGTTTGGACAGCGATGAGATCCACCACCGGAGTATTAAAGGCTTTGATTTGTTTTGCGATTTTGGGAAAAGCTTTGCTGATCATTTTACTCTCCCTTGATTTGATCGAGGATATTTTGCATAAAAGAAGGCCAGGGTTTCACCTTTCCTTCGAGACTTAAATTGGCATGTTTAGTGTGTCCGGTGACCAAGAGTTTATCCTTCCTGCTTTCATCTCCATTACTTTGATAAATTTCGTAAGAAAATAAAATAGAAGCCCTTTTGGCTTTCACTACCCTGCTTTCGATTCGTAATTCGTCATCATAGAGAGCTGCCTGTCGATAGCGAATATCGGCTTCCACCACTGGCAGCTGAAATCCGGCTTTTTCATAATCTTTATAGGTTACGCCCCACTTTTTTAATAGCTCTGTCCGTCCTTGTTCGAACCATCTAAAGTAGTTACTGTGATAAACCACTCCCATCTGATCGGTGTCAGCATAGAGAACTTTGTTATGAGAAATACCTTTGTTTATAATTTCATAATTCATCGGGTGAGTTGCTCCAGTATCATATGTGGGGTTTTTATGCTTTTTAGATAGTAATGGGCTCTTAAAATGGTTTTTTCTTCCTCGCTCAAATCTCCATGATGTCCTAATTTATTGCGAATATAGAACATGTGCTGAAAGAAAATTGAAGCGGCTACCGAAATATTAAAGGATTGAGAAAATCCCACCTGAGGAATTTTAATTAACATATCCGCTTCCTCTTGCATTTCAGGAGAGACTCCTTGGTGTTCATTTCCAAAAATGATTGCGGTTTTTTGAGTGTAATCTATATCTTCAAAAGAGACAGTGTCATCTCTTAAGGCCGTAGCCGCGATTTTGTATCCTTGATTTCTGAGTTTTGAAATGGCTTCACCATTACTTTCATGATGAAAGATATCCATCCATTTATGAGCTCCTTGGGTCACTCGGTTGGCGAGTCGGAACTCTTTGCTATCGATCACGTGGATGGAGGAAAAACCAAAAGCCTCACTGCTTCTTATGATGGCGTTTATATTCCCTTGGTCAAATATATGTTCGGTCACGGTGGTGATGGTATAGGTTCGCATATTCACCACATCTTCAATACGTTTTATACGATTTTGAGTGAGATAAGGAGTGATCATTGAAATAAGCTCTGGAGCTGGAACCTGAGTTTCTTCATCCACGGTGATCAAATTATTATGGGGAAAGTGGGGTGAGAGGGTCGTCATATTTCTCCTAGTTGGTAATATGGAATTATAGTTTTTGAATCTTAGTAATTAGTTCAATTAACTCTTTGTGGGCTGGGGTGGGATGGAGGTTCTGAATGTCTTTAATAATTTCATTTTTCAATTTCTCTTCTTTCTGCCATTGCTCATGAATGGTATCTAAAATGAGATTGATATCACTTCTCTGCCCCAAAGGTCCCCGGGTTGGTGGTCTAGGATTTACTATGGCATCTCTGATCTGAATAATAGGCAGTAGCACTCGGTAGGTAATGAAGAAGGCCAATAAAAAGATAAACCAGGCACAAAGGGAGGTGAATAGATAGGTGCTCTGCTTCAGGTTGAGGATTTCATTGTAAAGTTCGGATGATTTTGAGGTAAAGCGAAGAAAATCATGTTCAAGAATGAAGATCAAGATGGCATTTGTGAGGAAGGTAATAATAAACAGCCAAAAAGACCAACGAAATTGAAATCTTGGAAAAAGAAGCACTCTTTGCCATATCGTTTTCATTGAGGCCTCATCTGTTCAAGCTTGCCAATGAGAGAATCCGCTTTATCTTGTGGTATTTTCCCAACTAAGTGCTCTAAAGATTGCTGAATTTTAGATATTTTATAATTTCTTTGATCTCTTGTAAGGTTTATTTCACTGACAACAGATTGTAAGTCATCTTCATTCCTAATAATAAGCGGATGCTTATACCATTTCCCCTCTTTAAAGTATATATATATGCGAAAGAGGGGACCTGCGATACGGTGGGTTAGAAAAAATATCATTACAGCCGCTAAGAATGAACTGATGATTGAAAGCCACCAAAGTAACGGCTTTATTCTTTCTTGATCATATCTTTGCAGGGTTTGTAACAAGTTAAGAGTGATGTGTGAGTGTTTTTGGATGGAGTCTATTTGAGAAAGTGGAGTCAGTCGATTGGCTAACTTCATATACCTATTCAAACTCCAGGAGGAAATAAAGTAGGAGGAGGTCAAACAGGCCATCAATGTGAGAAAGAAAACGAGTAGGGTGTATTTTATTTGAAAGCCCGATAAAATCAAATAGTTACTAAACTTGCGGTGGTTGTTTCCCACGGTTTAAACCTCTTATAAAACTAAACCATTTAAAAAAAAGGTCGATAGTATGAAACATGGTAGTTTTTATTCTAATTCTCACATTGTCAACCTTTTTATTTTCTCCCTTAAGAGGGGCCGAAGTTGGAGATTTCTCTTTAGAGGCACCCCCTCCCACCTACTTTGATGTGGGAAAGTCTATTAAATCAGTCGGTTTAGGAGTAAGATACCGCGATTTTGTTCGGAAAAAGGAGAAATATGAGCAAAAAGCGGGGATCCTCTCTTTGGGCTACGGTCTTTACGATCGTTTAGGGGTGGGAGTTTCATTTGAGTACGAACAAATTGCTTTCAGGTCCCCTCTATTTGAAGAGTACAATGATGAGAATTATGCTCTTCAGTTCTATTTAATGCCGGTGATTTGGAAACATAAGGAGCATCAGATATCCACCTTTTTCGGCAAAGGGGTCAAGAAAGTACAGACTCGCTTTACCGAAAATCACAAGGATCGTCTATCCTATCGAACCTATACCGGATCTATGGGTTTATTAGGTCGTTTTTATTTAGCCAAGTACTTTTCTCTGACTCCTTGGCTTACCTATGACTATCTTCCTATTGATATCATTCCCGATTTAAAAATTGGACCTTGGGAGATGCCTGCCTATGGAATTGATGCGGTGCTGCATCTTTTTGGTGTGCAGGTGAGTTTTAGCATGATTCTAAAAACCATCTCCTACTATACTAGTCCATCCAGTGATTCTGATAACCAGGTAAGAGGGCGCTCTTTTAATATG
>CAYFLR010000001.1:228601-230219 GCA_964343805.1 uncultured bacterium
ACTTTCTTACACTTGGGAATAAAAATCGATTATTGATTCAAAATGTAGGTTGCAATTTCCCTCATACTATCGAAGACTAATTCTTTATTTTCTATAGGGTACTGACCTTGAAAAAGCAGTGAGGTGAGGTAGGGGAGTTTAATACGGTCCGACTCTTTATCTCCGATCATAAAGCTTTGGCTTAGATTGATACCCCACTTTTCGGCCGCTAAGAGAATCATACCGGGTTCTGGTTTCCTAAGAATAGAATCTTTCCTATACTCCTCAAGTTGAGCCTTTTGATGGAAAGGGCAAAAAAGATCCAAAAGTGGTAATCCCATCTCTTTAAACTTTTTACTAAAAGCTTCATGCAGCTTTTTGAGTTCTGCTAAAGTAAAATATCCTCGGGCGATACCCGATTGGTTGGTTACTATCACAAATTGATAGTCATACTTTGCAAGCTCTTTTAGCGTCTCAAAAGTATCAGGCATCCAACGGATCTGATCTTCCTCTTTTAGATAGTGAGTGTCTTCATTAATGATTCCATCTCGATCTAAAAAGATCACCTTTTTTAAGTCCTCTTCTTTAAAGGAGGATAAATCAGGCAGGGAAAGATGAAGGGGCGAAGGAAGTTCTCTATCAATTTGTTCTCTTTGAAAACTATAGGCATGTCCAAAAACCATCTCTCCTGCATCAGAAGGACTTGATTGGTAAACATTTACCGCCTCTATATAGGAATGGGTTTGGCTCTGCTGGTTCCAAATAGCAAGGAGATGCTGATGGATTTTCAATTGTGTCCTATCATAGACAAGCACGGCTTTGGGTTCTTTTTTCCAAAGATGATTTTGCTTTGACAGCTCTAACCGGATCTCTTGAGGCGAATTAGAATCGGTGTTCAAGGTGGTCATATTACTAGGCACTGTATCCGCTGGTAGCGGGAGAAGATTCCATTTCATCATTGCCTAAGGGTTGTGAATAGGTTGGACAGGAAAAGCCAATGTGATGGTGGTGCCTTTGCCTATTTCACTTTGGACTTCAATTTTCCCTTTATGATTTTGCATAATCCGTTGGGCTAAATAAAGACCAATTCCCGTTCCATCGGGCTTGTCAAAAGTGAAAAAGGGATCAAAAAGTCGAGGCAAATGCTCTTCACAGATCCCCTTGCCATTATCCTCCACCACTAATCTGAGAGTGTGATCTTGATCATGGAGATGAGTAGATAGCTTGATAATTTTAATCGCCTCCAAATCATTGGGGTCATAACTTTCCACTGCATTAATCAGCAGGTTTTGAATGATGGTCTGAATCTGAACTGGTTCGCCCCAAATGTCGGGAAGACTATGGGAAATGGCCAAGTTCAAATTGATGTCTTCGAGTTTAAAAATCTTTTCTAAAAATCGGAGAGAGGATTTGACTGTGTCTTCAATTTGGCAGGGTTGCATCTCCTCATGGGGTTTATTTTTGAGTTGTTTTTTCAGATGAGAAAGAAGATCTGCTATTCGAGCATTACAGAGATCAAGATCCGTTATGACCTCTTTCAGATCGAAAGTATTTATCTTGGTCTTATCAGTTAACAGTTTCAAATGCTCGACAATCAACTGGATAGTAGAAACCGGTGTGCCCAGTTCATGTATGATTC
>CAYFLR010000001.1:230229-234832 GCA_964343805.1 uncultured bacterium
TTCCCGCTGAAAGAAATCCCATATTGATCAGTTTAGATGTCTGGATCAAAGAGCTAATATCCATTTGCTCAAATGAGTGCTGGTTAGCAATGGACGATGGCACTGCCTGTTTTGTTTTGGGTAACTTCTTAGTCATAATACAATTTTATCATCCAATTTGAAAAAAGTCGAAAAGTTCTTGCAACTTCCAAACTAAACAGATAGAGGGAAGGGGATGATAGTGCGATGCGGGGGGTACCCGCTTTTTATTTTTTTACTTTGTTCTCTTTATCTCGCATGGCAATCCCAAGCCGAAAACCTTATCAGTCTGTTTAAAGAAGACTCTTCCTTGTCTTCTTTGCGCTATCAAAATATCAGTCAACAGATTCATTCAAGATTAGGCAGGAGTTATCAAAATCATCTCCAGCTTAAGTTTCCAAATGCTCATGCAAAGATTTATCAATATGCTCTTGCCGTCATCCAGCTGGAGCCTCATCGCAAGTGGTCACAAGCTGGGGTGGATCGTCAGCTGAGGAGGATTTTTCAGTCTCATCTCGGCTTTATATTTTGTGAATCCATGAATTACAGTTGGCACTGCATTGATACTCATCATCCTTTTCTGCCTTCTGTTTGGAGTAAGTTTCGTCTGGATCAGAGTTGGGGGCTGGATGATAGATCATTGATTCACCATCCCATCAAATTGAAGCTCCTTACATCTCAAAGTCGCTTTTTACCTGAATTGAATAAACTTATAGAAGGAGCTCGGCGGGAGATCGCCTTGTGTGCCTATACCTTTAGGGGGTTAAAGTCAATTGAGACCCTCTTAAAAAGCAAAATTGCTCAGGGAGTCAAAGTTCGGGTGGTATTAAATCAGGGTGAAAAAATTAAACTGGAAGGAGCAGAGGTTACCTATGAAAACAATTCTCCCGAGTACCATATGCACAATAAATTCATCGTGGTGGATGAAAATAAACTGTGGACCAGCACTGCCAATTTTACCAAGAGTGCCATGAAAAGCAATTTTCAAACAAATACTGTGCTTATAGTTCAAAGTAGAGCAATTGCTGCAGCTTATCTGGCAGAGTTTAATGAAATGTTTGGGGTGGAGGGAAAGTATCACCTTAAAAAACGCCCCAACACCCATAGAAATTTCTACTTTCACCCTTCCGGCCTGAAGATACGACTCTATTTTGCACCCACCGATGATGGAGAGCATCGAGCCATTATTCCGGCCATTCTACGGGCTAAGAAACGAATTCGGATATCCCTTTTTGCTCATACCTCGCGGGAAATCTGGTTGGCTTTGAGAAGGGCTCAACAAAGGGGGGTAGAAATAAAAATCATGGTGGATGGTGGACAGGCGCGCTCTAAATACTCTTGGGGGCATTTTGCCAGCTCTAAAAACAAGGGAAGTGCTGCAAATCCAATAGAAATGTTAGTTGAGAAGAGACCGGGAATTCATCATGATAAGTCTGCTGTCATAGATGATGCCATCCTCATCACGGGGTCTCAAAATTGGACTCACCTGGGTAATAACCGAAATGATGAAAACCTGATTTTACTTGATTTTAGTGAGGTCTACGGACAAGAAACCCATATCATCAAACAATATCAATTATACTTTGATGAACTCTGGCAGGAGCTTCTAGAGGAAGGGGCACGGTTAAAACAATTCTAACCCGGAGGAAGGTTCAAAAAGCGAAGATAAAAATGCCATAATAGATAGAGAAACACAGCGAGTAATAAGGCAGCTGCGATTCTTTTTATAAGTGGGGTTGGTGGATCTGGTTCGTTTTGCGGGTTGTTTTCGGTGGTCATAGGATTTAGTTGGTACTCTTACACTGTTTACGTTTGGTTTCTAATTCAGGGCATTGTACGGCAACTTCACCGGTAACACAAGGTAAGGTTTCTGCGGTGCTACCCCAAGGCTTCATTTTGCATATTAGAAGTCGCTTGGCTTCGCTGGTGGCCACATCTCCTACTTTCTCGGTTTTCTTAGCGTCTATATCGTAATAACTGTCTAAAATCGCACCTAAACCATTTACAACCAGGTCAGTTAGTGCACTATTGGTTACTTCTTGTTCTGCTTTTTCTAAAAGGGTGGTGCACTCTTTTTTACATTGATCGATCACCATTTGCACATTTCTAAGGGCCACATTAGTACTTTTGATGGTGGTGCAGTTTTCTGGATCGGTGGCAACTACATCTGTATCCACGACGTTTTCTTGAGAGGAGGTGTTGGTAATGGTGTCTGGATCCAAGCACACCTCTAAGGAAAGTGTGAATGTCTCACTTTCGTTATTGAGGCTAACAGAACACTTCCCTGGAGTGCTACTGGCATGTCCTTTTTTCGCATCATCCAGTTGATATGTACAAATACCTGTGCTTCCTTGGGTGCTTGATAGTTTACTAGTTACTGAAATGATGTTAGAGCAAGCGGGAAATAGTCTGTAAATGACTTCTGCTGGCTGAGATCCAAGCTGTTTACTTCCTTGAACGCCATAAAATTGCCCTTGATCAATATCTTCAATGGAACATTTTGAGGAAGCCTCTTGAATATGTTGTTCCATATAAGCTTTTATAAACTCTGAATCAACAATTGCTGTTGGTTTAGGGGGTAATATGGGGGCTGGCTCTCCAGGTTCCCCTTCAACACCTGCATTAGCCGTTGATTGACTAGCAGAAGGATTCTTTTTCTTGCTAGGAGTAGACTTGGGAGCATCATCGCAAGCTGTAAATAGATAAAGTGCTAGGAAGCAGAGAGTCAATAGATTGAGGCTATTTTTTAAATATTTCATGTGAACACTCCTTAATATTACTATCTAACAACCTTATCGGCCATCTCAATTTTAACTTGAATTTATTCTTGTTTTTGGTTTGTGCGGGGAAAATTGGTGTTTTTTCTTATCAATGAGCTGTAATTCAGATTACCCATTTAATTTTAGTACTTTAGTGTTAAAATCGGTGAAACATGAGTGATAATTCTCATATATAATAATTTAACTCCATTTTTTCGTGCACTATAAAAAAAAGAAAGAAACCATAAAGAAATGGACTCTCCTTTGGGGGAATTGAAAAAACTGCCAGTAATTGTTAGAATTAAAGAGATATAAACCTTAGAGGAAAGTAATGGAAACAAAAGTACCTGATCCTAAAAATCTGGTAGTGGCGCGTATCCCACTAGAAAAACTAAGAAAATATGTGGATAAGTTTTTTAATCTGGAGCCCTATGGGGAGAAGCCCATTCCCTCCTTTTTCAATGTTCGCACCTTGGGTAAGAATGTTTTTATTACCAAGGATGGGGTGGGCACAGTGACCATTGAAATTGAGCCCGATGATGAGGCTCCCATTGATGCTGTACCGGAATTTGTGACTCAAGCTTTAGATCAAGAGACTTCCTCTGAACTCTACAATTACATTGTTGAAAGAATTCAGCTATATAACCAGGATCTTGCTCAGCAAAAGCCCTTTACGGGAGCCGACTTTAACTTTTGAAAACTGTTTCAGCTATACATGATGGGGGACTGAATGATCGAACATATTTATCACATTAAACCCACCAATATGAAGGGATCCATTCTCTATCCCATGCAAAAAGTAATGAAATTGATGCCCGCTGAGTTTGCCTTTCATGCAAAAAAATACGGCACTAAAAGAGAAATTCTTGACGCTGAGTTTCCTCTTGCCGGTTGCACTTGGCAAGATATGATTCATTGTAGTCCAGTGGATGTGAGTCTTATTGTTAGAACTCTAAAAGAAGTCTTTGAAGAGGCTGGGCAGCTTGAAAAGCTAAATTTGGAGCGATACAAATCTGTATCTTATTTTAAGATTCCAGTGGCCAAATTGGAGATTGATAGTCTTTATACCCTTCAACTGGAAAATGACTTAGGCACTAGTAAAGCGGCTATAGAAGAGGTCACTGCCAAGAGTCTATTTCTCTTTAAAGAAAGTGAGACTATCGTGTCTGATCAAATTTCTAAAAGCCAAATGGACTACTTCCAAGAGTGTGCAGCCAATCCCAAGAAACTTCGATCCATTTTCTCAAAATTGCCCGTCATTCTTTATAAAAATCAAATTGAACTCTCTGACTGTGAGGAACTGGAGGTTTCTCTCTAATTTAGGGTTTCTTTTTAGGTGGAAACCTACGAGTCGGACCGTAGAGTCTACGGAAAGTTTTACGTAGAGAAAAGTCACTTTGGGCTGTGGTTCGGCAGTCGTCATGAATCTTGAGATCATCTGCACAGGGGATACAAATCCAACGAGCAGAAACGCTCTTTAATTCATGATTGTAATATTCTACATCGGGAGAGGTTTTGTGGCAATGTTCACAAACCGATCTCATATGGTGATCATGAATTGAGTTACCGGGGTTGTGTTGTTTCCTCGGCTTTGCTGCTGGTTTAGGAGGAGGTGGTCCCTTGCGTTGAGGCTTCTTTTTAGGGCCTTTACTCTTACGTTGTTTAGGCGAACCTTTTAATCCAGCTTTTTCTAATGCATCTCTTAAACTATCCATTTGCTCATATTAACAAAAAAGGGAATCAAAACAAGCAATTTGTGCAGTTTTATCTACAAAAATTGGTTTCCGTTTTTTGCTTTTATCCTTTCTCCGCTAGGAAGGGGGTTA
>CAYFLR010000002.1:0-4484 GCA_964343805.1 uncultured bacterium
CAGCGGTTAATCCTACTTTCTCTTTTTCTTTGGTGAGTCCTTCTTTACTTGCTTGATCCGTCAGACCTCCGGATTGTTCTCCGGAAGTTTTTCCTGCCGAAGCGGTTTTTGTTCCTTCTCCCACTTTACCTTGCTCTTCTTTGAGTCCGGCTGATTCTTTTTGCTCAGTTAAACCCTCTTGATCTTTTTGTTTGGTAAGACCCGCTTGATCCACCTGTTTACTGAGACCCTGATCCTTTTTTTGCTGAGCGAGCCCTTCATTGTAGGGCAATTTGCTGAGCCCTCTATCATCTTCTAACTTGGAAAGTCCTTTATCTCTCTTAAGCTTGGTGAGACCTTGGTCATCTTTTTTACTGGTTAAACCCAGGATGCCGCTGAGTTGAGTCAGGGCTTCTTTTCCTGCCAAAAATGAGAGTCCTTTGGCTTTGTTTTTCTCTGCTGCTTTTTTCGCAGCTGCTGCCGCTTGAGCATCATCTTCATTAAATTCAGAAAGAATCTGCTTCTGCATGGTGGAAATCTTTCCTCCCACCGGATCAATATTAAAGAACATGATAAAGAAGGCCAAAAGGAGAGTAATCATATCTCCATAGCTAATAGCCCAGCTTCCTTCTGAATCAGCAGAAAGAGCTGAAGGTCTTCTTTTTCTTCGTTCAAGTGCCTTCATGCAGCTTCACCTTTTCCACCATCGGAACGGTAATCTTTTATTACATTCACTCTCTCTCCCTTGGTTACAAAGGAGTTGAGCATCTCTTGTGCTTCTAAAACCGAGCCCCCATCAGAGGCAATTAAGATAGCCTGTAAGGCTAGCTCGGCAGCTCTTTCATCTTCTAAAGCCCGTTTCATTATATTTTCACCCGCTGGGTTTATAACTAAGTTAGCCACCAGAAGACCATAAAAAGTCGCAATTAAAGCGATCGCCATTTGGGTTCCTGTTTCTTTGGCATCAGCTCCTAAACTGATGGCATTCATAAGGCTAATAAGACCGAGGACTGTTCCTGCTAAACCGAATGCAGGAGGGTATTTGGCCCAAGAGGTGAAGCTACTTCCGATTTGTTTGGATCGTAAGCCAGCTTGATAAACTCTTTCTCTGAGAATGGATTCAATTAAGTCAGTTTTTAATCCCAAGGTGATGAGCTCGGTTCCCTCTTTGAGGATGTCTCCCGGTAAACCGCCAAATTTGATCTCTTTGGCCTGCCCTTGTCCGATAGATTCAACTAAATCGATCGAAACCAGGAGGAGTTTTTTATGGGAGATTCGCCTTGGAACAAACAGCCAAAAAACACCGCCGATAATTTCTCGCCAATACTTCCAAGGAAGGATTACAATACCCACAGCGAGGGTTCCACCCAGGACCATCATAAAGGCCACATAGTCAAAATAATTAGATGACTGCTGTCCTAAATGGATGGCCGAAAGTACCAAGCATGCGCTGGCTATAATGAGTCCAAATAAATATGCCATTTTCTACCTTATGGAGTTTCTGCTCCTCTTATCCTTTCTATGCGCTCAATGAGCTGCAAGGTTTCAAAGTTATTCGGATCGATCTTATTCGATTCCCGATAAGCCCACAGGGCTTTAGTAAAGTTCTTTTGGACGTAATAAATATTTCCAAGTAAATCGTAAATAGTGCTCACATTAGGAAACTGAGTGACCAAGCGGTTCAGTTCGGTTTCAGCTCCCATGAAGTCTTTTCGGAAGGTCATAAATTGGACTCGGGCAATGCCTTTGGCAATTTGCTTTAATTGCTCTTCATATTTGAGTCTTTCTGCTTTTGACATCTCTTCAATGCGGCGCATGGTCTCTTTGGTATTGTCTTTCTCGTCCACTTCGGGTGGAGGTTCCTCTTGAGGAATCGCTTCTAGGTTAAAGAAAACACGGTTTTCTTTTGGCCAGCTGGAACTGGGCATAATGAAGGATTGAGAGTAATGATCCTCTTTGGAGATCAGAAGATGGAGGTTTTTTACTTGGATCTGCTGTTTGAGTAAATCGATAACGAGCGGAGATTTGCCCAAGGAAAGAGGGGGCCGTCCCTTTTCTAAAGAAAAGACTTCCGCTCCTTCGGGTGTGGTTTCCACCGTTAATTTGGAGGCGCTACAACCAAAAATTATAAGAGCACTTCCTATTGTGAGCCAAATCCATTTGTTTGTCATTAATCATCCCTAATTAAAACACAAAGGTTCACAGTCCACCCTTCGGAGTGAAATTTAATATCTATAGAGAATAATTTAAAAGTGTAGTGATAATAGGTTGTTATGTTGGGTGTGATTAGTCTCCGCTATTTAAGGCGGTGAAAAAATCCTGTCGTTCTTGCTTTAAACGAATAGTTGGGACAAACTCTTTCCAAAAGCCCACACAGCGTTGTCCAAATTTCTTTTCTGCATCGAGATACTCATAATCTTGGAGAGCTCTCAGTTGATTCACCATATAGCGGTGCATACTTAAAAGAGGTTCTACTTTTAATCGAAGTTGTTGCTGTTTGTCCAGCGTTCCACAGATGTTGAGCAGATACTCGGTCTCTTTGTTCGCGTTCTTGTCTAGGTTGGCCATGAGTTGGGCTGAATTCTCGCTGGTTAAACTATTACCAGCACCACCTTCTGACTTTTTAAGATGTTTGGCCACATCAGCCGAGCTTTTGGCCTTCACACTAATTAAATCTTCAATACAGATGCTCATCTTTTGAGAAGAATTCACTAACTCAGAGAAGAGATAATTATTGCTCGCACTTAAGTAGCTATAGAGTCCAATGGAGAAATCCATCAAGTTTTTAGCACAAGCACTTTTGCCTAATGTCGTTTCATGGGCATCTTGTAAATAGGGGAGATGCTGAACTTTCATAATTTCGTCGATAGCGGGTTGTAAAACATCAGGGCCAAACTGCCTGTTGTTGGAAAGGAGTTGATTCGTGATGGACAAGGTTTCTTTATAGGCTTCCACCAACTGTCTTAAAAAATCTTGGTGACTGGCCTCTTTCATAAATTCACTGCCAATTTCATCTTCTTTCTTGGTTTGATTTTCAAGTGTCTTAGCCACTTCAGCATTGTCAGTATTGCTTGCCTTACTCGTATCTAAAATGACCGGTAAAGCTTCAGTGAGTGTATCAGTTATTTGTTTCACAGTTGTCATGATGAAATTCAGACGGTCTTCTAAGTAGGGAAGCACGGATAAATAGCTCAGGTTGATCAAGTAGGCTGATTTGATGGTGAGCTGGTCCATCAATTTCACTTTGTCGTTTTGCTTCTGCAAAATAAAGAGATAGCGTTGAGCTTTATAGTAGGGTGATTTAAACTTTATAGCGGTTTTTAATGCTTCTGCTGCCTTGTCTCGCTGATCGGTTTGAACAAAGGAGAGGGCATAGTTAAAGTAGAGCTCGGCGTTATTTTTCACCTTAGCCAATGACTTCTCATAGAAGGAGAGAGCTTGCGGGTATTGTTTTTGTCTTTTAAAACAGATGGCAATCTTGTTTAAAAGCGAGAGATCAAAAGAGCCAGTTTTCTGTAAAATTTGCGAATAGAGGGTGAGGGCTTCTTGGTTTTGCTGGGTGTGAAAAAGAGCATCGGCCTTAGCGGCGGTAAGTGGCTCAGGGTCAAAACCCAGATCAACCGCTTTTTGTACCAGATCTAGGGTTTCTTGGTATTTAGCATGCTGGATATAGATATCGGCTAATACTTCATAGCGATAGGGGTTTTTGGGGCTAATATCAATGGCTGTTTGAAAATGGTGCAGAGCTTGTTCACTGAATCCCATGGAGAGAAATATTTTTCCTAACTCTTGATGAGGGTGAACTTTAAAGGGAAGCTGGGTGAGAGCTTTATGAAAATTGCTCACTGCTTCATCTACGGCATCCATCTTGGCGTAGACGCGGGCCATGCCTAGGTAGGCACGGCCTTGAACAATTCGGCTCTTATGTCCGGCGATGGCTGTATATAGTTTTAAAGCTATATCGTACTGGGTGGTGAGTTGAGCCACGCGAGCTTTTTCCATGAGGAATTCATGGCTATTTTTACTGTTATATTTATTCCACAGCTTTCTCACCGTATCAGCCAAAAGCTTCTGACTCACCGGGATGTCCATAAAGGCATCAGCCTCTCGTTCTTTCATTAATGCCAGATCCCCTTCATCTGCATCCTTATCAATAATGACATAAGGCTTGCGAGAGATCTCTGGATCATTAAAAACTTCCTCCATCAATTCCAATGCATCCATATGAGGCATTTTATAGAGGCAGATAATAAACCCCACCTTTTGCTCTTTAATAATATTTATGGCCTTTAAGGTGTCGTCACAGTTGATAGTGTTATTGAAACCCAGCTTTTTTAAACCATCTTTGATGGAGAGGCATATTTCCACCGGATTGGCGATAATGAGCACCAACATTGAGGAATCGAGCTCAATGATCTTCTTTTTTACTGGTCCAGCTTTTGTTGGTAAGGCAGCCATATTACATATAATAATCAATTTTGGGGGTTTTGTCTATCTTCCTTTGC
>CAYFLR010000002.1:4494-6810 GCA_964343805.1 uncultured bacterium
TTTTTTTTTAAAGGGGGGGGGGGGGCGGAGGAGTGAAGTTTTAATTACCAAGCACCACAACAATAGCTGGGATTATTGTGCCACTCTTTAACTCGCAGTTTCCCTGTGTAGGAACGAGTGACCTTTCCCCATTTTTTTATAAACGGCAGAGGAATATGTGCGGGAATAGCCAGTTCGTTTTCCCCTCTCATCAGGTTGCCTCGATAACCAAAGGCAGTTCTAACACGTCCTTCTAACAGGGTATTTACATCCCAAGTGGGAATATGACGTATTTCAAAAACCCATCCACCTACACCGGCCCAGTACACAGCGCCAGATTCACCAACTGGATCAGAAGACATCTCGGTAACACCTCGAAAGGCAGAGTTTCCCCTTTGTTCAACATGGTCTTTGAGATCCCAATTACTTCCACGGCGAAGAAATCCTTGATCTAGCACGTCTTCAATCTTGACTTTGGAGCTACCATGATAACCTCCTCGAAAGTTGGTGGGCTTAACCGCTGTCCCGTCAGGTAGGAGAGCTTGTGGGTTTATCCCGGTATAGTTCTGGTAGTAGTTTTTCCACCGACCTTGAGCCCAAGTGGTGGAAGAGATAAAGAATATAAGCAAAGCAAAGAAAAAAGAATTCTTAAGTATCATAATGGTGTCCTGATAAGTGCTGTTTTTTGCCTCGGTGCGAGTGGAGGGATTATAAAGTAAACTTTATTTAATATCAACTAAATTTCAAAAAAAATAAAAAATAGATAATTTAATATATTATTTTAAGTGGTTGGCGGTTGTTTTGGGTGGTTTACAGATTTAACCACCTAGAGCAGTGTCTTCTGCTAATAGATTGAAAATATTAATTTTAATGATATGGCCCGAATGTTGCAAAAGGAATGTGGTACATCTTTTGGACTATTTCTTTTAACAAATACAGGAGGTTCCCATGAAGGTTTTAATATTAGTTTCCATGCTCGCTTTGGTTAGTGGTTTTAAAAGTAATGCGCTGGCTTGCAGTTTAGAAATTGACGATGGAAAACAGCAACTCGATCTAATCAGTCAATCTATCGAGTTTTTAAAATTGAAACTATGGCAAGTTAAAAAGGTAGAGGTGAATAACTATGGATGGAGTGAAGAGGGTTTTGATAATGGGACTTCCTGCAGTGATTACCTTATTTTTGAGGCCAAAATAAAGATTTACTACAAAAAGGGACCTAAAAAATGTCAGGCGATAGTAAGTGCTAAACGCAAAGAACCTCTGATGATGTCAGAGAACAAAGAAATGGCTCTGACTGCACTGGCGGAGCAACTCATTACTGATTTGTCTGTGGATTATGATCAAATAGGCCCTGCTTTTGCATCTTTACTGACAACTAAAACGAATCGGCTTGTATCTATGAATTTGGCATGTAAATTAAGAACTCCTCTAAGACCTATCAGTCGTATCATGCCCTAAGCCCCTGGATATTCCAGAGGCCTTTTAGTTTTGATTATCTGCCTACCTTCAAGGGGCCTTGAATGGAATGGGATGGGAAATCTACAGGAGCTTGGTGGTCAATAAGAATTTCCCATCCTAAGTCTCCGTTATCTCTGATTGGGGAAACGGTTCCATTAGCTGTAAAAGCTACCATACTTCCATCTGACAGCAGGGCGAGTAGGAAGAATCCTGCATTTAACTCGCTGTACCATGTTATATATTGACCCAGCTTTTGTTCATTTGCATCGTAGATGTAGAGGGTGTTGTTATCCTTTTTATCAGCTTTCTTGGTTTTCTTATTTTGCTTTTTTGCCTTTTTACACTTCTTTCTATTCTTCTTACACTTTTTATTTTTATTCTTTTTCTTTTTGGCTTTTTTCTTGACCACCTTATCTATGTCTTTGATGACCAGCTTATTCCATTCGTTTGATTCATTGTATTCGTTATGTTCATTATATTCATTATGGATCTGATTTGATTGATTAATGACATTATTAATCTCGAAATTTATATTGATGATATGATTATCTACATTTTTGCTCTGTTCCTCTAATTGCTCTTCTTTTTCAATTTCTTCTATTTCATCTGCTTCCCTTTCAAAGATCTGTGGTTCTAATTCTTCAAAAGTCTGTTCTTTTTCCTGTATTTCTAATACCCATTGCCCTTCTTGACAGGTTTTGAGCTCCTTAGATTCTTTGATGTAGATAGATTGACCCTGTTCTCTTTCGGTGCAAGGGGGAAGGTCGCTAATCGTCTCAATAACCACAGAGTAGGACAGATCATCTGTTTGATGGGTGGGTGTTTCAAATACCTGAACCTTGGTCTGTTGTGGATTATCTTTCACTATTTGACCCAAAT
>CAYFLR010000002.1:6820-18698 GCA_964343805.1 uncultured bacterium
GTACCACATGAAAGTGTTGCTAAAACTGCCAAAAAGCAAATTGAAATCATTAGTTTGTTGGTAAAATAAGCTCTGTTCATCCTCTTCCCCCTATTTTTTGTGTATGAATAAGTAAAATTGCAACAAGTGTGCCAGTGAGAAGTTTTTGCTATTAAGTATTGTAAATATAAGTAGTTGTATTTGTAGTCTCTTGCGAGATTAAATAACATTACAATTTAAAAGTGTTGCAAATGTGTCAGATAGGTGTGTGCTGCAACATGGAGTGTGTTGCAGTGCGACACTTCAGGAGTAAAAAATGGCGAGCCAAATGGTTTCCTCTGATGGGGAAGTGCTCTCCACCCGATGCAGGGTGTGGGCTGGAATATTAATATAATCTCCCTCTTGCATAGGGTGAGATTGGTTTCCCTCTTTAAAAAGGAGAGTGGCTTTTCCTTTGAGTATCATTACCCATTCGTGTTCACTCTGGTCATACCAAAAATCTTCAGGAGATTGGTGTCCTTTTGAGACAATCCGTTCAATCCGAAGAGTTTCTTTCTTTACTATTATATCTGTAATCTCATCTGGTATTTCAGTTGGAATGTTTTTTAGTAGATTTCCAGAGCCACTTAACATCTTCTCCATTTTTTGACAGCGGATACTTTCACCTTGAATGGTTACAGATGTCTCAGCTCCCACATTAGTGAAACCCATCTTTTGGTAAAATGGAATGGCATTTAATGTGGCAATCAGAAACAGACGAGATATCTGCTGCCTCTGAGCCTCTTTTTCCATCATGTTCAGTAATTGGCTACCATAACCCATTTTTATGATTTGAGGGTGAAGGTAGAGGGCGAGCACTTCTCCTCTGAATTGATCGAAATGAGCATACCCGAAAATTTCTTCCTGCTGGGCCACCACCCAGACTTTATCATTTTGGATGTCTGCCTCTCTCCTCGATCTGTTGAACTCCCTTCCGCCCCAAGCAGCGATCTCACGCTGGCTATAAAATGGGCCACAAACTTCTCTGATGGATTGTATATGGGCCAAATGGATACCTTCAGCATCTTCAGCTTGGGCGGGTCTTATTTTATAGGATGGCTTGATCATCTTTAGAATCTAGCAGGGGATGGTAACTCGTTCAATTGTAAAAATAGAGTAAAGTTCATGTCCAAATAAAAAAACGGACAGAACTCTCGTTCTCAAAATTACAACGGGACTTCTGTCCAGATAGAATTGGTTTACACTTACCATAACCCCAAATGGTCCTTATCAAAATTCTGCCCTACTTATTTTGCAATTCTAAATATAGTAACTATTTAGAATTAAAAAGAAATTTAAAGGTCGTAAAGGGATAAACAGTAATTTCCGATAAGTTAGTAAGTAGTTAAACAACTATTCCTTTTCAAGGAGTTGAGTGTGAAAGCAAGAAAATTATTTTTGGGATTAACAGTGATTTTACTTACTCTTCTTGTAATGGGGTATCAAAACTGTGGAACCAATGCTCTTCCGAAAAGTGAAGCAAAGCAGGGGGATAAAAATTCCAAAGAGAAAGATGATAAGGCCAAAGGAAAAAGTGAACAGAGTCGTAAAGCTGACAATAAGCAAGATGGTAAGGTTGACCAGGCGGAAGGATCAGTAACTCAACCCCAGGGAACTAAAAGTGGCAATTTGGGTACGGGTATTGAGGTGGGAGAAGAGAAGGATCAAAGTGGAACAACCATTACCAATCTGGAAACTGGTGAAACCTCTAAGGGCGCTTCCACTTTGAGTTCAGGAGCTTCCGATTTAAGTCAGGTGGCTGGCGGTAAATTTCCAGTTCATTTTAACGACCTGGTTCCTTTGTTACCTCGTCATAGGGATGATATCAATCCTCCAAAACTGGACGCAGGTTCCTATTTTGATAATGGAATAGCCTACAGTGAAGCTGATATCTTCTTTACTTTTCCAGATCGTTGCGCAGACGGCAAAGATTGCCATGGTCAAGTGTATATATATGACTTTATAGATAAAACAGATAAGGTATTAGCTCATCCAGAGTATGGACAGTATTGGAAACCCGCAGAAAATGTTACAGCAGGTAATGGGAGTGTGGCTAATATAAATCATAATGGGTACGATGTTCGTCAACGCATCAGTGTGAATGTTCCCAATAAGAAAGACTTTGTTGTGGTATCAACTACCTTATTTGATCGGTTTTTAGTTGTGGTAGAGGTGGATAGCAATGAACCTGCAAAAGCCTTGGATATCCTAGACAGTACTAGGTTGGATCTATTAGATGGCATGAAAGATAAAGTGGGACCAGAACCCGCAGAAATAAAAGATGGAAAGCTTATATATTTAGATCTATATAATACTCCCACCACATATATTCCTTTGCAGGTGTTTTTTGGAGCCTGTGAATTGATGGAAAATGGACTTGATAGTACACCAGTATCTTCTTGTTATGAATACTGGGATATTTTGGAGCAGACCTCACAATCTTTACAAGAGCAATGCCGTGCCGCTCGGGGTCGTTGGGTTTGGACTCAATGTTCCGCAGAGCAGCGCAAGCAGCCCTCTTGTCAATATGACTCAGGTGCCAGAGATGGGATGAGTAATGTTCTTAAGTTCTCAGCCAATGTGACTCAAGATAAATGTGTAGATGGACAGGGACGGCATGATAGTCTGTTCACTCCCGCTCAATAAACGCACACCCGCTTAGTAAACGCACACCCGCTGTGTTGCCTGCAAAAATCATATCCTCACCGTACTAACAATGTACTGTCTCGTCATGATTTTTTTGGCGCCTTGCGGGAACACGTTTCCATAACCCAACTTTATGTACCTACACCCGCTGTGTTGCCTGCAAAAATCATAATGTACCTACACCCGCTGTGTTGCCAGTAAAAATCATTCTCTTCTATTTATATATTGTCAAAGAATTAAATGGCTTATACAATTTGGTATTACCCTTTTGAGTGCCATCTAATTTTTATGAGGAAAAATCTAATGAACGGAAAAAATAAGCAGGGAAAACAAAAGCAAACTGTTGAAATGGTTCTTTCCAGGGTTAATAGACCCAAAAAGGCGGTAGTGACTGCGGGAATGCCTTACGCCAATGGTCCGCTTCATTTAGGTCATTTAGCGGGAGCTCATATACCTGCTGATATTTGTGCCAGATGGATGAAAATGCTCATCGGCGAAGAGAATGTACTTTTCGTGTGTGGAACTGATGATCATGGATCCACCAGTGAAGTGACTGCCTTGAAGGAGGGTGTGTCTATTCAAGATTTTATCGCGGGGGTTCATGTTAAACAGAAAAAGACTTTGGATCGCTATTCCATCAATCTTGATACCTATTCGGGTACATCCACACCGGACACTTTTCCTCATCAAAAAGAACTCTGTCAGAATGTTCTAAGAAAGTTGTATGTCAATGAGATGCTGGATAAAAGAACCAGTAACCAATGGTTTGATACCGAGTTAGAGAGGTTTTTACCCGATCGTTATGTGCGGGGAACCTGCCCAAATCCCAACTGTGACAACAAACAGGCTTATAGTAACGAGTGCGAAAAATGTGGTAAACAATATGAATCAAATGAATTACAGGACCCGGTGAGCGCTTTTAGCGATGGTGTTCCTGTAATCAAAGCCACAGATCATTGGTGGCTGGATATGTGGAAAGTTTCAGATTACCTTCGTGAATGGATCCAGAGTAAAAAACGGAGCTGGCGCAAGGGAGTTTACAACGAAGTTATTAATACGGTTTTGCCTTGTTTTTCTTTTGCTAATACCCACGAGCCAGCTTTTAAAGAAATAAAGGGAGATCTACCTAAATGTAAGAGTCGCTACGCACCGGGAAAGAGAATCGTGGTTCAATTTGAATCCTTGGCTGATTATAATATAGGATTGACTGCGTTAAAAGAAAAGGGGATTGAATGTACCCCTCAAGATGGATGGGCTTATAGGTCTATTACTCGCGATGTAACTTGGGGAGTTCCTCTTCCTCTAGATTTAGATTCCACCATGACAGGTAAGAGTCTCTATGTTTGGCCTGATTCCTTATTGGCTCCCATTTCCTTTACTAAAGTGGCCCTGGAGCAAAAAGAGCAGGATATGGAAAAGTATAAAGAGTATTGGTGTGATCCTGAGGCTCGCATTTGTCAATTTCTAGGGCAAGATAATGTGTTTTTCTATGTACTTATGCAGGGAGCTTTATGGTTAGGATCTCAAGAAAATCCTCTGCGGCTACCGAAAAAAGGTGAGTTACAGTTGTCTGATATTTTTGGCTGTTTTCATCTCCATGTGGATGGAGAGAAAATGAGTAAATCCACCGGAAACTTCTTTACTGGTGATCAGTTAATCGATGAGAAAGGATATCATCCTGATCAGATCCGGTATTTTCTGGCTTTGCTCAGCCTTTCAGAAAAATCCTCCAACTTTGAATTCACCACTTTAGATGAGCGCAATAAATTCCTGGCAGGTCCACTCAATGCGGCTTTTGAAAAGCCACTTTCAGCAGCGATTAAGAAGTTTGATGGCAAGATCCCGGAAGGGAATTTATTGGAAAAAGCGGAAGTGGAAACGGTTAAAATTGTTCAACGCTATGTTCGATCTATGGAGATTGCAGAGTATTCAAAATTACTTTACGCCATAGAGAATTATGCACGGTTGATCAACAGTTTCTTTACCCAATTTAAACCTCATGATGATAGGTATCCTTTGGAGCAACGGCAAGATGCACTTTACTCTTGTTTTTATATTTTGAAGCACCTTCTGATAATGCTCAGTCCTTTTGTTCCAGAAACTATGAACAAGTTGCGTGAGTCTTTGAATCTCCCTGAGTCCATCTTATCAGTTGATGAATTTGGAAAACCGATTCCTGCCGGTCATGTGCTGAATGAAAAGCAAGAGTACTTTCCTAGTGTGGAAAAAGAGGATTAGGAATAGATGTTGTTGTAGTGCTGGAGAATCTGCAGAGTTTGACCATAGTAGCTATGACCAAATAGGTTTAGATGGTTGAAAACATGGTAGAGTTTGTAAATAGCTTCTCTATCTTGCCATCCCTCTTTTAAGGGATAACGTTTTTGATAGCTACTGTAGAATTCATCGTTAAAGCCACCAAAAAGACGAGTCATTGCGAGATCTGCTTCTCTATGCCCATAATATACTGCCGGATCAATGAGGCAGGGACTTCCATTTTCGTCGATTATAAAATTTCCTGACCAAAGATCTCCATGTAAAACTGAGGCGGGCTCTTCACTGCCCTCCAGAATTTTGAACAGCAGGTTTTCAATTTGGGAAACAGCCTTTGACAGCTCTTTTGTAACATAGCCTTTTCGTTCGGATAGGTGCAGCTGATAAAGAATTCTTTTCTGAAAGTAAAATTCACACCAGGCAGAGAGGGACGGGGTGGTGACTTTGGATAAGGGGGTATTTATTTGAGGGTTGGCTCCGATGAAGTTATCTTCATAAAAACCAATTCCTTCCTGCTGCACGAGATGCATTTCAGCAAATTGCCGACCAAACTCTTTAAAAAAATCTTTTGAGCGATGGCCGGTTTCAATGTACTCCATAACGAGCATCTCATCGTTAGCATAAAGTACCTCAGGAATACGAATGGTACTTGTCTTTGCTAACTCTCTAAGACCATTGGCCTCTTGGGTAAACATGGAAATGCCACTGGAAATTGTTTTACAGCAAAGCTTTCTGCCTGAGGAAAGTCTGATTTTCTGTGTGTTGGCAATGCAGCCTCCACCTAAGGAGGATTGTTCAATAACATGGTCATTGGTGAGTTCTTCGATTTTGTGACTGAGTGATGAAGCATTCATAATCCCTCTTCGTTTCTCACATGTTCAAGAAAACCTTCGCAGGCATCATCGAGAATATCTAGCACCGTTTCAAAACCTTTCGCTCCACCATAGTAAGGATCTGGTACTTCATCCACATCCATTTTGCTACAGAAGTCGGTCATGGGTAGGACTTTTGAGGTGTTGGTACCGTCTTTGTCCATATCATTTATGTTTCGATAATTATCGTTATCCATGGTGATGATATAGTCGTATTTTTCAAAATCCACAGAGGGATTGAATCCCCTTGATATACTGGTAATAATAATTCCTCGCTCTTTTGCATGGGTTCTCATCCGACTATCAGCGGGTTCTCCCGCATGATAGGAAATAGTGCCAGCGGAGTCACAATGGATTTTATCATCAAGACCGGCTTTTTTAACCTTTGCTTTCATAACTGCTTCTGCGGCAGGAGAGCGACAGATATTTCCCATACAAATAAATAGCAGTCGAATCATTTTTATCCCCTTTTTTAGTTTATCTTACAAAGAGTCATGTTAAATATAATTAGAAAGGATTCTTGTTAGGGTCAATCATTAAATTTGGAGAATTGAAGTGTTTTTTTACCCCAAGGTGGCCATAAGCCTTTTAACTGTACTTTTTTGGAGTGCTCCTCTCTCGGCTTTTTTTAATGAAAAGGTGAAAGAGAAACCCATCTCTTATGGGCAGTTGTCTGCTTTCGGTAAAAACAATGTGGATGTTTTTCGCAAAGTGGCTCCTAAAGTGGTCTTTGTCCACAACCTACGCTATATGACGAATTTTTTCTCTTTTAATGAACTGGAAGTTCAGCAAGGGACGGGGTCCGGTTTTGTTTGGGACAATAGAGGGCATATAGTAACTAACTATCATGTGATTGAGGGGGCCGATAAAATAGCAGTTAGTTTGCAAAATGGAGGGAAATTTGATGCCAAGGTGGTGGGGGTTGAACCTTATAAAGATATTGCCGTGCTCCGCATTCGCATCAATAAAAAGTTTAAGACCACTTTTCATGAACAACTAGCTGATAGCAGTACCGTGATTGTAGGGCAAAAGGCGATAGCCATTGGGAATCCATTTGGATTAGATCACTCACTATCAGTTGGAGTTATATCCGCTTTAGGGCGAACCATGATGTCAGTGGGCAAGGTTACCATTCGAGATATGATTCAAACCGATGCTGCAATAAATCCTGGTAATTCTGGGGGACCACTCTTAGACCATCGGGGTTATTTAATTGGGATGAATACAGCTATTTATTCCAATACTGGAAATTATGCCGGGGTGGGTTTTGCCGTCCCCTCCAATACTATCAATAGAATTGTTTACCAATTGCTAAAATATGGAAAGGTCAAACAAGCGGGCATTGGTATTTCCAGGTTAGATGATTCCATTGCCGAATACCTAGGTATTAAAGGGGTGATTATCGGAAAGGTTCATAAAGGAACCCCAGCCGCCAAAAAGCGTTTGAGAGCTACCTATCGGGATCGTTATGGTCGAGTGGTGCTGGGAGATGTGATCGTTGGAGTTGATGGCAAAACTATCACGAACTACGATGACCTTTATAATGCTCTGGAGTTAAAGCAGCCTGGAGATAGGGTTAAATTAATTATAGAGCGTGAAGGAGCCAAGTATAAAGTGATTCTTTCACTGATCGAATTATGAAAGTTTTCCATTCTTTATATCTTTATTGATTTGCTTTATAATTAACAATAAATCACAACCCAATTTAATTAGGACTGCGAATGTTTTTTAAATTACTTTTAACTTTTGCATTATGCCTCCATGCCATGATTGTGGCTCAAACCCCAGAGTCTATCTACACCATTCAAACGATTTCTACCGATGATATTTTTGGAGAGGGATGGAAATACAAAGATTTAAAAGATCGAGCCAGATCAAAAAAGGTGAGAGTGAAGCCCAAATTTGATAGCAAAGATCCCCAGGGCGTCTTTTTCAGTTTTGATAAAAAAGAAGAATCTGAGGTTAAAAAGCCAAAAAAGTCAAAAAAGGATAAAATAGAGGGGTATGAGGTTCGTTTCCTACTGGAGAGTACTGCCGCTCGCTTTTATCAGACAATGGTTCTAATGGCAGAGGTCGGGAGTGTTAATCTACTCATGTTAGGTAAGAGAGCGGATAATCTTTATGCTCCTCGTCATCTAATGATGGAAATTGAGTATGCAGGCGAAGTTTACACCTTGGAAGTTCCTTCATTTCTGCGGCAAGTAAAGCGACGCAATGGGGATGTAGCCTCAGCTTTAAGGTTGAATAAGATTGAGTTTCCAGGAGACTTAAATATCTCGGTAAAAAAGCCCAGTCAAACAGTTAACTTTTATGTTCAATTTGGATCTTCCACTGCTAGAAACTATAAAGGGCAAGTCTATCCCTTTAAGGCTTTTGGGACCCTTCCCTTTAAACGAGGAGGTGCTTTTGAGAGAGTAGAATTGGCGGTTGTTGAAAATTTGGTAAAAGTGACTCTCCCTTCTTCTCATCACTCTGATGGAGTTTTAGTTCAAGAGATTCAGTTCAAGTCGAAGAAGAAAGCTAAATTTTTTAAAAAACAACTGGAAAGCCTACAAAAGCATGGTGCTGTGGCTCTTCTTGTAATTGATCCTATGCCATATGAACACCAATCAATAAATTCCAAGGATCTCATTTTAATGTTCTCCAAGTCGGGTGAAGATTCTCTTTTTCGTTGGCCGGATTTTCGGAAAGCTATAAAAAATGGTGAAGAAACTATTAAAGCTGTTTATCAAGTGAAAGATACTGAACTACAAAAAGCAAAGGGACCAAATTATTTAGAGCAGATTCTTCCCGCTTGTTCTCAGCTTTGGTCAAAAGTGAAAGGTTTTTCCTTTAAAAAAAAGTAGATTGAGAAAGCTTGTGATAACATACTGATATTATACATATATAAGTATATATTATTTGAACGATAATTATTTCTTATTTGATTAATCTCTTAGAATGTAAGATAAAAACTCCATGTTTTGAGTAATCTCAAAAAAATAAATCAAATATTTCAAAATTAGGCCTTATAATCATTATAATTCAAATGATTAAGGGGGAGATTGTGGATCGTTTAACAGCTCGCACAAGAAAAATCTTTTTACCCATCCTAATTCTCTCTATCTTACCATTTTGTGGTGAGAGAGCTGGTCTCCAAAATACCAAACTTCGAACTTTATCCAATCAAGAGACTTCTGATCTTCAAAGGCGTATGGATTTATACCAAAATCCTGAAGGGCGAGATCGACGTCCAAGATGGCCAAGAAGAGGATATGAATTAAAACGAGAGATATATGGAGAAGCGGGTCTGCGTGTGGGTATCAAAACCCGTATTATGCGGCCACTTCAAAACTTAGGGGTCGCTTCTGTTGATAGACTGGGTCTAGAGTCATATATTGAATTGGAGTTTAAAGTCGGTCGTGTTTCCACCCTAGAAATTATCGGCAATAATATAGATAGTATGATTGAGAAAAATTCTAAGGGCGAATTGGTTTTTGGTGAAATTCCCCCAGGTGACACGGTGGCTCTTTGCGAAGAGGAGCTCTATTTAGAAAGAGACAGTGGCTTAGTTGGTAGACTAGATGTTCTTGGATCCAGATTGGAAGGAACCTTGGGCTTAAAGTCTGTTCTTAAAATTACTCAGACTACTGGAATGCTCGATGTTAAAAAGGGGCAAGGTCTTTCTTATTATAAGAGCATCTGTGAAAATGATTTTTATCAAGATCAAAAAATGGGCATGAGAAATGATCTGACAAAAATGGCCCAAGAAATTTTGACCTTTAGCTTTGATGATGAAAAAGTGTGTATCGTTCCTCAACCCTCCAAAGATTATATGGACCTGATGGGGATCAAAGATATCCATGACTATAACAAAACTAGGCAGTCTAGTGACCCTGGATGTGAAGAATATGGGAGTAAAATCTCATTTAGGGCTCTTTATGGTACTTCCAATACTGTCGGGAGATGTGTCAATAAGCCCACTGTTCCAGTTCATGCTGGTTACTGTGAAGCTCGTACGGTAAAAGGGGGAAGCTGTCCCCTATTTAAAAATACAGATGGTTCCATCACTGATCGACCTCAGAATGATCAGTCTGAAAGGGTAACCGAGTCTATGTACGAAGCTTTTTGTGATGAAAGCAAACAGCTTCGCTGCGTACTCACTCAAGAAGGTGGCTGGTTTAAATCTTGGTACCAAGCTTATCGACCTTATCGAGGTGAATGTAAATTTGATAGATGTATTTCCAATGTGATTCCCAATCTTCCCCAACCGGTGGCAACTGAAGAGGCTCTTCCAGCTGAAATAGAAATTGCCAAAGAGAGGGGAAGTGTGAAAATTGTAAGTGAAGACAAGTGGCGAAACTTTTTTAACGGCCCCACCCCTTATGAGGCGAGTGGAGTTGTTTACTCCAAGGCTCTAAATCGAATGTTTGCAGTATTCGATAACAGTAAAGATATTGCTGTGATCAAATATAATCCTCAAAAGAAAACATATGCGGCCAAAAGAGTTTCAATTAGAGTGGGAACAGAGGCTAAACTTTTAAATCCTCCCTTTTGTAAAAAGTGCTCTCGCTTAACTTTGGAAAAGGCTTGGCGTTCAAAAATTACAGGGTTTGAAGGTATTTCCTATAATCGCAAGTTATCTGGCCCCGGACGGCACATCTTCTATGCTGCAGTAGAAACTATCAATGTAAGCACCGAAATGGGTGAAAAAGTATACATGCCAGCAGTTGCTGAAATTGAATACATAAATTCCAGCAATCCAGAAAAAGCAGTCTTCCAGTTGAATCAACTCATTATCTTAGATTTTCAATTTGTAAGTAAACAGGGAAGAAACAAAGGTATTGAAGGGATTTTTCATGTACAGGATGATGAGCAGCGCGATTTTCTATTCCTATTGTGTGAAGGAAAAAGCTGTAACCCGACAAAGTATAAGAGACAGGCGGGGGGGCAGTTACTTATTTTTAGAAAAATAACCGGGGATAATAATTCTTTTAACTGGTTCTATGAAGGGTCAAAAGAACTGAGGATTCCAGGGTTCACCGATTTTTCAGGTTTAGATATTGATGAAGAAGGAAATATGGCTGTGGTGTCTCAGGAAAAATCTTCACTTTGGTTAGGGAAAATCAATTTTACTGGCATGTTTATCAGTCAAGGATCCCGCCATCCTTTTCCGCTCACCACCGAAGGTCAAATTGGATATTGTAATGTTGAGGGTGTGAGTTGGGTTTCTAAGAATCAACTTATTGTTGTGTCTGACGAGACCAAGTCATCTGCTGATGTAACACCGGATAAAAAACGAGCCGCCACCAACTGTCTTTTGGGTCAACAATCTATTCATTTAATTGAAATCAACTAGCCAATACAGGTGGGAATAACCACGTATCCCTCTTTTGCCAAAACATCTGCTACTTTTTGTTGAACCTCCTTTTCAGGAGTTAAAGCCACCATGAAGCCTCCTCGACCTCCTCCTGTTACTTTTGCACCAAGTGCTCCGGCTTTTAAGGCCATTTGGCTCATTTCTATTATTTTGGAGTGAGAAAGATCCATCTCGTTAAGGACTTTATGATTTTCATTCATGAGTCTCCCCACTTGGGGAAGATCGTATGCTTCAAGAGCCTTAATCATTTGCTCTGATTGTTCGGTGGTTATATTTATTCTTTCTTTGAAAAATGCAGGGTCTTTCGCCTTCAGGTCTCTTAAATATTGCCCCAATTTACTGGTATCAGCTGTAACTCCACTGTTGGCGAGGACAATGTTGATAGGTCCTTTTATTTTGATGGAAGTAAATTCTGCTTTTTCATCTTCCATCCAAAACTTTAATAAGCCTCCGTAACAAGAAGCGGTGTTATCTATTCCACTAGGAGTTCCGTGATAGGCATGCTCTCCTTCCCAACCAAAATGATTAATCTCTTCAATTGTATGGTTAAGATTAAACTCATCATCCAGCGCACGCGCTAGAGCAATACAGCCAGCACCGCTTGCACCAATACCGCTTCCTGCTGTGAGAGTCCCTCCCAGGGTGATTTCCAGCTTGGTATTGCTGGTATCAATATTCATGACCTTGAGGACATGATCGATGGAATCAATCT
>CAYFLR010000002.1:18708-24301 GCA_964343805.1 uncultured bacterium
GATATTTCTCTTTTTTTGCTTTGTATCCAGGAACCTCTTTCCGCTTATCTTCTAAGCTCCAGCCGGTGCCTTCTACTTGCTTAACAAGAGCTTCTGTTTCAAATGAAATTGAAGCCACAATTGCCGGAACATTTTCTCGGACAAATTGATCGCCTATTAAGATTGTCTTTCCAAAGCCTGTTCCTCGTCCCATAAAACTCTCCTTCTAACATTTAGGATCTTTATTTTATTATTATAAAGGGGTTTCACTCGCCGAGTCTACTGAATAACACGGAGGTAACTTTTACCCAAAATGGGGCATTTATGAATTTAAAGAATTTCCTTCTCGCCTAATGAATGAGTCTTGTGTATAAAGGAGGTTATGTATAATGAATAATCTATATTTACTAGAGAGTTTAAGGCGGTTTTATGAGCGATCATATTAATGATGAATTTAGGCCCGTTTACACCATAGGGGTGGCTGCAGAGATGGTCAATGTCTCTGTTCATACTCTTCGGCTTTATGAATCCTCTGGTCTTATTATACCCCAACGCACCAGTACTCAAAGAAGACTCTATAGCCGAAATGATATTCGCAGGCTCAGCTCTATTCGCTACTTGATAGAGGAAAAGGGTCTTAATTTGGCTGGAATTAAAATTCTTTTATCTCTGATTCCCTGTTGGAAGATGCGCAAATGCAGCACCAAAGATCGTGCCAAGTGCGATGCTTATAATGAGATGACTGAGCCTTGTTGGATTGTTAAAAATAAGGGAGATCTCTGCGAGGCAGATGATTGTCGGCAGTGCAAAGTTTATACTGACTTCTCTTCCTTTTCTGAACTCAAAGTGAAGATCTGTGAGTTAATGACCTCGCCTAAAGCATAAATCCTCTAAAGAGAAAACGCTCCACCTGAAGGAGTAAAAATAGCAAGGGTGTCTCCCGCTTTTACATCGAATGTTTTTTTACTGGGGAGTTCTGTTTTTTGATGGTCATGCCAAAGAGTGTTTTTCCCTGTTTGTCCCCTATCTCCTCCACCAAGACCATAGGGGGGAATGCTTCGTCTCTCGGTCAGTAGAGTCACTTTAGCTTCACATAAAAAGCAAAACTCTCGGTGAATCCCTTGTCCACCTAGATAGTCCGAACTGCTTTTTGCTGGAGGTCGAAGACAGTATCTGGTCACCCGAATGGGCAAGTCATTTTCCAGAACCTCTATGGGGGTATTTAACGTATTGGTCATATGGGTGTGGACTCCACTCAATCCAGATTGATTTGATCTAGCTCCCATTCCTCCCCCAATGGTTTCATAGTAGGCAAAGGCTTTTTTCCGGATGCTGTCAAATCCTCCAAAAGAGAGATTATTCATACTTCCACAACTGGCAGCTGGTATTTGTTCTGGCAGAGCTAGAGCCAGGGCCCCTAAGATGACATCCACTAATCGCTGAGAAGTTTCCACATTTCCCCCTGCAACTGGTGAGGGATAGGAGCAGTCAATTACGCTTCCTTTACGGGTTTTAAGGTGAATGGGTCTCATGGAGTGAAACTGAGTTTTGGCCAAGGTTGTGGTTAAGCATTTTACTACATAACTAACAGCAGACCACACAATGGCCCGAGTGGCATTCATAGGCCCTTTCACTTGATCGGCCGTGGAGGTGAAATCGAATAAAAGCTCATCATTTTTTATTTGCAGATTAAGTGAAAGAGGAATTTTATTTGTGCTAAAACCATCATCGTCAAGATAGTCGGTGAATGCATAAACTCCCTCGGGGATCTGTTTGATCACACTGCGGGTGATGGTTTCTCCATAATCGAGAATGGCATTCATATAAAAATGTATCTCTTCTAGGCTATATTTTTTTAGTAGACCAAGGAGTCTCTTTTCACCCAGTTTATTTGCTGCCAGTTGGGCTTTGAGATCACCTTCCCGTTCTTTCGGGGTTCGAGAATGTTCGAGAATTTTCTGATAGTTTGACTGCTCCAAAACACCATTTTTCTTTATCCAAGTGGGGTGAATAAGCAATCCTTCTTTTTCTATATGATCAGAGATTGGCATGGATCCTGGAGTGTCCCCTCCAATATCTGAATGATGAGCTCTGGTGACTAAATAAAAGCTTGGTTCGGTATCTGTAGTAAAAAGGGGAGAAATGACTGTAATGTCTGGTAAATGGGTTCCTCCTTGATATGGGTCATTTGAAATCCAAACATCACCGGGGTGGACCCAACGACCATGAGAGACTTGGGATTTTATCTGCTCTGCGGTTTTTTTAACGCATAAACTCATGCTGCCAAGATGAACTGGAATATGGGCTGCTTGGGCCACGAGTTCTTGATCTTTATTAAAAAGAGCACAAGAAAAGTCTTTTCGTTCGATAATATTGGGAGAATAAGCGGACAGCCTTAAAACCTCGCCCATTTCCTCACAGAGTGAATTAAAGAGGTTGAAGAAAATTTCCTGTTTAATGGGATTGCACTTCATTGTTCTCTCAATATGAGTTGGTTTTGGTGGTTCACTTTTAAGCTAAAATTTGAAGGCAGAAAGGTGGTGGAACCATACTCTAGAATCACTGCAGGTCCTGGCAATTGGGCACCCAAGGGTAATTGTTCACGATGATAAAAAGGAACCTGATTGCAGATCTGAAAGGGTGTATTGCTCTTGTCTGATACTTCGAGGCACGTTTCTTTCAGATTTTCCGATACAGCAGATATGTCGGGTTTACTCACTTTCAAAATGAGATTAACCACTTGAAACTGTTTTGAATCATGAACAAAGCCAAAACGCTTCTGATGATCATGGATGAATAGTTCTACAAAGTTTTCTTTAAATGGAATTTGCAGTTCATGAGATTGACCTTTATACCTCATCTCCACCAAAGGGTCCTTTCTTATTTCGTGAGCCTGGATACCTTCTTGTTCAAACTCTTTTAAGGCCTTTTCTTGGATTGAGTTGAGACTTGTCAACAAAGTTTGAAAGGCCATCTTACTTCCTTCTTCATTGAAAGTGTATAAATGAGTTTGAGTATAAAACCTAGTAATGGGTGATTGAATCATACCAAAGGCCGAGAGTAATCCTGACTTTTCTGGAATAATTATTTCTTTAATTCCTAATTGAGAGGCGACTTCTGCGGCATGTAATCCTCCTGCTCCTCCAAAGGTGACTAAGGAGAATTCCCTTGGATCATATCCTTTAGAACTAGAAATCACCCGGATAGCGTTGACGATATGGCTATTTGCAATCTCTATAATTCCCTCAGCACACTCTGTAAGAGAAAGGTTAATTTGATTGGCTAGTTTTTTTATAGCCGTCTGGGCACGTTCTTTAAAAACCTCTCTGCCGGTGGCGAGAAATGCCGTTTCTGGAAGTCTCCCTAAGACTAAATGAGCATCCGTTACCGTGGGTTTTTCTCCTTTTCCATAACAAACGGGGCCAGGGTCTGCACCTGCTGATTCAGGCCCGACTTTTAAAAGCCCTCCTGAATCAACCCATGCAATAGAACCTCCTCCGGCTCCCACGGTATTTATGGGAATCATCGGAATGGCAAGGGGTATATGGTTAATTTCGAAGTTACTTACCGTTTTTATTTCTTCATCTATCAATGAAACATCGGTTGAGGTTCCGCCCATATCGAAGGAGATGATTTTACTGGTGCCTGCTTCGATTCCACAATTTAGAGCCCCCATGACTCCACCTGCTGGTCCTGAGAGTAAAGTATGTACAGCGTTTCTGGAGGCATGCTGGTAAGAGGTAACTCCTCCATTAGATTGCATGATCTGAAGAGTTGCTGCTGGAAGCTGATTTCCTAAGGTGGAAAGATATTTTTCCATAATGGGTGAAGTGGCAGCATTAATAGTAGTAATGCAAGTTCGTTCATACTCTCGGTACTTAGGTAAAACTTCTGAAGACAGATATATAGGGATATTTAAAGAGGATAGGGCTTTTGCCAATTGCCTTTCATGATAAGGATTTTTGTAACTAAAGAGAAGAGAAATGGCAATGGCTTCTGGATTTATGTTTTTAATCTTTTCTAAAATTTCGGTTATGGATTGAGGATTAATTGGAGTGATGATCTCTCCTTGGAAATCCACTCTCTCTTCTATGCCAAAGCAATGAGCAGGAGGTACCAGCTCCAGAGGAGGAGCGATGTTTAGATTATAGAGTTCAGAACGATTTTGTCTACCTATAGTAAGAATGTCTTCAAATCCCTGGGTGGTAACAAGGCATATTTTGGCCCCTCTTTGCTCTAAAAAAGCATTGGTTGCCACGGTGGAGCCATGTTTAATAAGGTGGTTTTCCATTGAACATTTCAGGTTTAATTTTTTAAGTCCCTTCAAGATGGCATCTGCAGGGTTATTTGGCGTGGAAGGTATTTTTATACTATGTAATTTACCTGCTTGATGGAGGATGATGTCGGTATAGGTTCCACCCGTATCCACTCCAATCAGGGAGATGGCGGGGCTTTTTTTTTCTGCTTTTTGTTTCATGGCATAACCATAGCACTGAATTCTTTTAAGGTACAATCCTCATTTTTATCTTGTCTTACATAGATTATAAATTGTAAAAAATGATCTAAAGATAAGTACGTTCACTTTTATAAAAGGTCTCGGCTATGATCTCTAATTATTTTCAGTTTAAAGAGTCTCGTACCAATATTAAGACAGAAACCCTAGCTGGTATTACCACCTTTCTTTCTGCCATGTACATTATTGTGGTTAATCCTGCAATTATAAGTGCTGCCGGTTTGTCCTTTAGTGGAGTGCTCACGGCTACTGTACTCGTGAGTGCGTTCAGTAGTATCATGATGGGGATCTATGCTAAAAATCCGATTTTATTAGCCCCCGGTATGGGCATAAATGCCTTTTTTACCTTTACGGTTGTTATTGGCATGAAGGTGCCGTGGGAAATTGCACTCGGAGCTGTTTTTTGGTCCGGGGTTATATTCTTACTGCTCTCAGTTTTCAAAGTACGAACCTTAATTGTCAAAGCCATTCCGCGCCAAATTCGATTTGGAGTGGCTGCTGGGATCGGTCTTTTTATTGCTCTTATAGGCTTTAAAAATGGTGGATTTGTGGTGGCTAATCCTGCAACCTTGATTGGAAGAGGCGCTCTTGATGCTGTTACTTTAACCTTTGTGATTGGACTTCTGCTCTGTGGTGTATTAGTGGCATTGCGAGTGAAGGCCGCATTTATTCTCTCTATTTTCATAACCACCTTACTTGCTCTTCCTATTGGTAGATGGTGGGGGGATGCGGCAGCTGTCAATCATGGAGTGTCTACATTAGTGACTTGGAAGGGATTCTTTTCTTATCCTGATTTTAGTTTGCTCTTTGCGATGGACTTATGGGGTTCCCTTAAATGGAGTCTATGGCCAGTGATATTTGCTTTCTTATTCACTGATATGTTTGATAGCTTATCCACTTTTGTAGGAGTGGCTGAAGCTGCGGATCTAAAAGATGAACAGGGAGAGCCTCGCAATATAAATAAATCTATGATTGTGGATTCTTTTGCAACTTTGCTAGCGGGAGTTTTTGGAACCAGCTCTGGTACTAGTTATATTGAGTCGGCAACTGGAATAGCAGAAGGAGGGCGAACTGGTTTTACCGCCATTATAGCCGGACTTC
>CAYFLR010000002.1:24311-36156 GCA_964343805.1 uncultured bacterium
CTTCTATTTCTTCCCTTTATGTTTCTCTCTCCTCTTCTTTCGATGGTGCCATCCATTGCCACTGCTCCCATTTTGGTTTTAGTGGGGGTCTATATGATGTCTCCTGTTTTAAAAATATCCTGGAAAGAGATGGATAATGCCATACCAGCCTTTTTAGCAATGGTGCTTATACCGCTGACGTTTTCCATCTCTCAAGGTATTATTTGGGGATTTTTAAGCTGGACATTGTTAAAGGTCGTTCTTCGAAAATGGAATGATATCACCTTAATGCTTATCATTATCGATGTGATGGCCATTGGTCTACTTTTTCAATAAGGACGATTATCGTCTAGAGAAAGATCGAAGGTACTTTTGATAGAGATCCCATAACTTATCAGTGGGATTTAGGAGATCTCTTCTGCGGTAGTAAGGGGCTCTATCGGCTCTTCGTTGGGAAAGAAATCCAATTACAGATCCTGAAAACAGCTCTAGGTGAAGCATGCATTGAGGGTTGTTGATCATCTTTCCCATGGTGGCGATATGCTGTCCGGCTTCCACCGTGTCACCAACTTTTAATCCTCCAGGAAGTCCGCGAGGATTAACTTCTCCGTATCTTGCGATATAACCTGGGTGCTTAACAATCAGTTGATGAGTTCCTGCATAGAAATTTCTATAAGCAGTAATGACTCCATCTGTAATGGCGTAGATTTTTGTATTGCAAGTGGCACCGGCTTGATAAAAGCGCCCGCCATACATGTCGATGCCAGCATGTTTTCGAGCTCCTCTTTCTCTTCGAGCTCCAAATTTACGGTAGGATTCTTTGAAAGAGGGCATGCCTGTTCGCTGAACGGGAAAAACTTGGGTTCCAATGACATCTATAGAAGCTTGCTTAGGCTCCTTGGTTTCGGAGATTATCTTTTTAATGCGATCAAACAATTCTTGGCTAACTTCATCGCCATTTACTGAAAAACCGAGGTGGGCTTGAACTCGTTTTACTTCTCGAGCGGTTCCTGATCCATAATAACCATCTGCTCTTTTAATGTTAAATCCCATGAGTTGCAGATGTTTTTGAAGTTCTTTAACCAGGCTTTTTTTACCCGGACGCCCTTTTCTCGGGAACCCGTCATAGAGTTTTAAAAAGGCTTCTGACTTGACTAAATTAGCGGTGGTTTCTGAATTCTGTGGTGAAGGGGTTACTTCTTCGGTGATGGCTTCCTCATCCTTTCCTTCGCTGCTATTGGATCCGATTTTTTCTTCAGCTTCACTTTCAAAGCTGACATCAGCTTCAAATATTCCCATTAGGTTTTCTGAATTAAAAAAGCTTATCCATTTTAAAAAGGTATTACTCTTACCTAAATATTCATGTCTCTCTGTTAAGTCTTTACCGGGAATAGGATTATCTGGGTTAGATTGAAGGACAAAATAATCTTTCAAATCATTTAGTGTCTGGGTCATGCCGTAGGTTTTAATTAAGAATTCTTGTTTGTTCTGAACCATGGTGTAGTCTTCATCAGAGAAAAAGGTTTGAGCCATGGCATTAAACAGGTTCACTCTCTCATTTTCAATAATATCTTCATCTACCAGTTCAAGATGGAATAGTTTCGCTTCTAGAAGATCTCCTTGAGTGGAGGCTCTTAACTTTGCCAAGAAAACGGCAAGCATATCATTTGAATCAGGCAGAAAACGGTAGAGGGTTTCTCTTGGTTGAGTTAGAGCAAGATAGATGTCTCTCATCTCACGGCTTTCAAGTTCAAGCAGATTGAGTAAGAAAGATGGGTCTCCTGCCTCAGCCTTTTCAAAGGCTTGTTCCATATCTTCTATTCTGATCAACTGGCTATCGATGTATCTGGATATTTGATTAACCACTTCATCGGTAAAGTAAAAGGCTGTGAGATCAAATTCCTCTTCCTCAGTTGGAGTTGTAAACCAGGTGGATAGGTTCTTTAAATGGGAAAATTCTCCATCTAGTTGATCAGCTTCTTCCATGCTGTAAAAGGATTTAGTTGCTGTCCCTTCATCAGTGTCATTGTTATGGCAAGCAGAAAAGATAAACAGCAGGGTTAGGGTGAGAGAGAAGAGAATGGGTCGTAATTTCATAGTGTTATCCATAGTTCAATTTTATACACATGCACTCAAATTACTTATCGGTTTATTTGCTGAATTATTAAGGTAAATAAGTTTTAGAGGAGTCTTATTGGATATAAAATATACAAAAAAATATATATAAAAATATTTATAAAAATAAAATGCTGAAATATCAATTGATTAAAAAAATCTGATATACTAAATAAAAAAAATATATTGATCTTATACCTCGAGATTTGTTATAATGAAAATAGGTGAAAGAGAGAATGAGCAATTAAGGAGTAGAAAATGAAAGATATGATCCTAGCCACGATAGTCGTAGCAGTATTGGTTATGAATTTAGCTGCCTGTGGAATGGTTAATTTAAAACCTTCAGCCCAAGATGAACAAGGTAAGGTGGAAAGAAAGTCAAGCCCCATACTGAGTTCAGGTAAAAAAGAGAAGGAAACCGGTAATCAAAAGGGGCCAGATATGGGGCAAACAACCAATGATGCGGCACCGGCCCCACTTGGTAAACCAGAAAAATCTGGTTACCCTAAGATTTCAGCAAAAGGTGAAGAGCAAGCTGTGCCTTCCATGCAGCAAGTGAAAGAATGGGTAGAGGTTTCTCCCGAAAAGGAAAACTTATCTACTTTTTCCATTGATGTGGATACCGGTTCCTATACTTATAGCCGACAAACAATTAATAGTGGAATGCTGCCTGTGCCAGACAGTGTACGCATTGAAGAGTTTATTAACTACTTTGAATATGAGTATACTGCTCCCACGGGAGATGAGCCTTTTGCTGTGGATATGGAATTAACCCCGGCACCGAAAGAAGATCTTCATTATTTAAGAGTTGGTATTCAGGGTCGCAAACCAGAGGAAGCTGATCTAGGAAAAGCACGAAACCTGGTTTTTCTTATTGATGTCTCTGGGTCAATGAATGTGAATGATGGGATGGAAATGGTGAGAAATAGTATCCTTCTTTTGATCCCAGAATTAACCGAACAAGATAGCGTAGCTTTGGTGACTTATGCCTCATCAACCGAGGTCTTATTTCCTTCAACTCCCATGAATAGTGAAAATCGAAAAGTGCTCATGAAAGTAGTAGAAAATTTGCGCGCCAATGGTGGAACTAACATGGGTTCGGGTATGAAACTTGCCTATGATGAAGCTTTAAAAGCTCATAGTAATAAAAAGTCGAGTCGAGTGATTGTATGCAGTGATGGAGATGCTAATATTGGAATGGTTTCTCATGAGGATATCTTAAAAGAGATCGCTGGCTATGAAGAGGAAGGCATCTTTATGACCACTCTCGGATTTGGGAGAGGAAACTATCAAGATGAAATGATGGAGCAGCTAGCGAATAAAGGAAATGGTAACTACTATTTTATTGATTCGATCCCTGAGGCTAGAAGAGTATTAAAACAAAAAATGCACGGGACCTTTGATGTGATCGCCAAAGATGTGAAGCTGCAGATGGAGTTTGATCCAGCTATGGTGGAATCCTACAAATTGGTGGGGTATGACAACCGTGTACTCGATAACCAAGATTTTGAAGATGATACCAAAGATGCTGGTGAAATAGGTCTTGGTCATCAGGTGACAGCTATCTATGCTTTAAAATTAAAAACAGGATTTGAGGACAAAAAGATTAAACTGGCGATTCGCTATAAGAAACCTGATGAGAGTGAGTCCACTTTAAAAACCTTCTCTCTAGCTGGAAGTGAGGTCAATACTTCCATGGCAGATTCCTCCAGATCCTTTCAATTTGCATGGAATGTGGCTTTATTTGCCATGAAGCTCCAGCAAAATCCTCTTGCCGAAGATGTTACTTGGGAGGCAATTCATCAAGGTCTAGAAATAAATGGCAATGACCAATTAAAGGAACAGTTAGCAGTACTTGATCTCATAGAGCAGGTACAAAAAATAGAACCCCTATTGGTAAAATAGTTTCACTATCGGTGGAGAGATGGTTGCATTATGAAACCATCTCTCTCCTCTCTCCTTATTCTAACTAACCTGATTTACAATGATTTTTGTTGGCACATGATTTGCATTTCTAATCTCTTAAATTCGAACTGAATTAAGGAGAAAGATCATGCAACTAAGCCAATACCCCAACCAGAGAGGAAGTTCCTCTTTTTATCAGCTTAAGAAATTTTTTAATTTTTTTGCCATCCTGTTCAATATTATAAAGGAAATGGTAACCACCTTTGCGAAGCAGCTGTCCCGTTCTCTCACCGATTGCTTAGAAATGGATTCCCTTCTTCCTTTAAAGGAATTTCCCTCCAACTTACTTTTTGAAATGGGGTTAAGAGTTGTGGGTGCCAAATTGACCACCGCTTATGATTTTGCTAGTCAGCATCCTAAAGAAACTCAAAATAGGTTGCTCAAGTCTATTATGGAAACCAATAAAGACACTGAATTTGGTAAAAAGTTTAATTTTTCCAAGGTCACTGACCAGGATAGTTTTCAATCCATGGTGCCACCTCAGAGTTACGAATCACTATCTCCTTTTATTGATAGGCATCTTCAAGGGGGCCGCAACCAGTTAATTAAAGAGAATCCGATTTCCTATGCAACTACCAGCGGCACCACCGGTAAACCTAAATTTATACCCATTACCGATGAAGCTCAAAAGAATTCTCATCAAGCTATTTCCCGCATGTGGTCCTATGCTCTGTGTTCTCATGTTCCTGCAGCCATTGAGGGGAAGATACTTCCGATTGTATCTCCTGCAGTAGAGGGCTATGCTCCTGATGGTACGCCAGTGGGTTCAACTTCTGGACAGCTACTTAAAGGGATCGGTAAGCTCTTTCAACATAAATACGCAGTTCCTTATGAAGTCTTTGAAATCGAGGATTACTCGGCTCGCTACTATGCCATTTTGCTTCTAGGAATGACTCAAAATGTGACTCTGCTTTCAACTGCAAACCCTTCCACTCTAAGTCTTTTAGCCCAAAAGGCCAATGAATGGAAAGATATGCTTTTAAACGATATAGAAAAGGGGACCTTGAGTTCCGAGTTTTCTTTTCCTGCTGACATTAGAGAATTGATTGAAGAGCAACTGACTCCCAATCCGCATTGGGCCAATGAATTAAGACAGTCTATTTTATTAGACCCTGAAGAGATGCTCAGACCCATGGCTTTTTGGCCTAACCTTCAATTGGTGGCCTGTTGGACAGGAGGGAATTCCGGGATCTTTATTGAAGAGATGAAATCCTGGTACGGACACCTAAGGGTCTGGGATCTGGGTTATCTTGCCTCTGAATTAAGAGGGTCTATGCCCCTTTGGGAAGGTGAGAGCGGGGGAGCTCTAACCATTACCGAGAACTATTTTGAGTTTGTCAAAGTGGAAGATATAGAAAAATCCAACCCTCAATTTTTAGGTGTGGATGAAGTAATTCTTGGTGAGAGATATTACATTTTTGTAACCACCAAAGCCGGGCTTTATCGATACAATATTAATGATATTGTTGAAGTGAATGGCTTTTGCAATAACACTCCAGTCATTACATTTATCCAAAAAGGAAAAGGTGTTACTAACATAACTGGAGAAAAACTATATGAAGAGCAACTGTTAATGGCTGTCAAAGAGGCTTCTCAGCTGACAGGGGCTCAAGTTAAGTTTTTTATGGCCTTAGCCAGTGTCTCAAAATCAACTTATGAACTCTATACTGAGTTTATTGATGATTCTGTTCATGCAGATAGGGCCAGCGAATTTGTGGAAGTGGTAGATCAACTTTTAAGTCAAATGAATGTGGAATATAAAAGTAAAAGAAACTCTCTCCGTCTAAAACCCATGGAAATGGTGATGTTGGATAAGGATTCCTTCGAGTCTTTTAAGCGATTTCGAATCAAACAGGGTATCCGAGAAGCTCAAATTAAAAGTGTCTGTCTGACTCAAGATGAGAAATTAGTGCAAATGCTTCCCATCTTGTCTCCTCTCAAAGTTGCCGTATAAAAAGCTGAATGAATCGGCTGAGGTATCGGACCTTGGTCGATTTTTCATGAAAAATCTGGCCAGATCATTTAAAATAATAGCACACATCTTTAATGAGTTTCCAACTTAGGGGAAAAGGATTGGTTCTATGAGTAAAAAGAAATGGTGGAGTTTTTTGATCGTATTTTTAACTTTTGTTAGTTTGCATATTGTCGTTCACGGTAACCCTGATGAAGAGTGGCCAGATTTAGAAGAAACAAAGCCGGTGCCAGAAGAAAACTGGGAGAGCGAATATCCTGATGGGGAACACATCAATTCTCCAGCTACTAAAACAACTGGTTTTAAAATTTGTTTTGTAGGAGATATAGGAACCGGAAAAGCGGATCAGTACCGAGTGGCCAAAGCAATAGCCAATGAAAGGTGTGATCAGGTGAGAGTGGTGGGAGATTTGGTTTATGAATTTGGAATCTTCTCATCTATTGACCCGCAATTAAGGTCTAAATTCTTTAAACCATATAAACCGGTTTTTAAACAGGGGATCCCACTCTTTCTTGTTTTAGGCAATCATGACTACTTTGGTAAGCCAGATGCCTTTATCACCATGGCTAAAAATAAAGATCAGGTGGTGATGCCGTCCCGTTATTTTAGTGAATTGCATGGAGATGTATGCTTTTTTGGTCTTGATACTACCCCATTTGATAAAGAGAGAGAAACCGCTTTAAATCAATGGGATTGGTTTAAAGAAGAGCGTGACAGGGTTAAAGATGACTGTGCGTTTTCTATTTTATGGGCTCATCATCCCTATCGGAGTGCTGGTAAGCATGGTCATGCCACTGGTATGATGAAAGAGTTTTATGATCAAGAGGTCATAGGTAAACTTGACCTTATTGTAGCGGGTCACGATCATAACCTTTCAGATGAAGGAGAGTGGGGGGGGACCCGCATGTTGGTGAGTGGATCGGGTGCCAAGTTGAGAGAAGTATCTGGAGAGGTAGCTGATGGTAATTGGGCCGCTTCAGATTTGGGGTTTGTTTCTATGGTATTGAATCAAGAAGAAGAGGGTATTGTGGCCCATTATAAATTCATTCTGGTTCATCCCATTAAGCATTCTAAATGGAAGTTTTGGAAGTGGTTTAAAAGTTATTATCGCACTGAGGTTGCCTGGGAAGGCTCTATCGAAGGTCGGGGTATTCGTTAATCCGAGCTTAATAAAAAGGTCTTTGCTCAGGAGTGGCACACTCACCACGTCGTTGGCAGCTAATAAGTTTATTTCTTAAACTTTTCACTTCATCCAAGGAGAGACCAAGATTCATATCAAACCCACAGGATTTTCCGCCCTCTTGAGAGATGGTTAAATATTGGGGATCATCCATGAATTGTTCTCTGCTGAATTCATGGAGACGATCATCTCCTTCAAAAATATGATTCACTTTATGTCCATCACGAATGGCATGCTTAAAACGATTGAGTTGCCTTTGAGCTTTTCTCTGGGCCTTGTTAAGATTCCGCCAGCACTTGACTTCGGCGATAACTATGGCTTTTTGGGTGAAGCGATCAAAAACTACCACATCCAGCTCTCCCAATGTCCATGAATGATTTTCATAAACAATTCCAGTGACCACTTCATAATCATCATGGTCATACACTTCTTCCATCCTGAGTTGGGCTACTTGCTCACAGATAGTACCAAACACAGTGTAATCATTAGGAATTGATTTGAGAGTGTCGAAATCATCTTCTAATTGTTGTGGGGTAGAGAGTGCAATGGTGGAATAACTTAGAAAAAAGAAGGCAGTGAGAAACTTAGTCATGTTTAACTCCTTGTAGTCAGGCATTATCGGTGCCCGGTAGAAACGCTAGACCCTATTACTAACTTATACAAAGGTAACTTCCATATTTTCCGTTGATCAACGGGTAACATGATCTAGATGGAATTGCAACTTATATATTAAGAAATGTTAATAATGTTAATAAATAAATACTATAGGTGATCAAAAGAATTGCTGCATGCCGAAAGAAAAACCCTTTTGTAGGGAATCTCCGAAAGCCCAGGCATAGTCAAGTCTAATCACCAACCGGGCGATCCGAGGGGAAATGAGGCGGATTCCGGTTCCACTACTGAAGGCTATAAAATCCTTTAGAGAAGAAAAGTGGGTTCCGCTTGAGGCAATATCAATAAAGAGGTTGTGCTGGAGAACAAACCATGAATTTTTAATACTGGCCAGACGAATTTCATTATTACTACTCCAAAAAAAAGAGCCTCGAAACTGTCTATCATGAAATCCTCTTAGGGTTTCAAGACCACCGATGGCAAATTGATACTCCATGTGGTCAGAATCGGTCCACCCGGTTTTAAAGCGAGTTCCTATGTTGAAATCGAATGGAAGAATTTGGAACAAAAGGATTTCTGCAAGAAGTTTTGTGAATGGAGGATGAGATCCAAGAAAAGTGGGTGAATGCTCCATGGATATTGAGAGGGTTTGTCCTCTTACTAAATAATTATCATAGTCGAGCTGTCCTATATTGGTTAAGAACCGGATGGCAGAAAGTTTTCCATCGGCGGGAGGAACAAATCTATGTTGATGGTTGATATGGAGTTGTTGCTGGCTTAAATTATTTAATGAAAACTGGTCTTTTAAAAAAGTATATCCAATTCCCCATTCCAAGAGAGAGTTGTAGTTTTTTGTGAAGAACAGGTTGATTTTGGTGCGTTTGAGGTGGTAAGCGCCTTCTAAAGTACCCTCTTTAGTATAGAACTGACGGATACGGTTGACTTGCCAAATATCTCCACCCAAGGTCTGGGGGATGTTCAAAAATCTTCGATCACGATACCATATAACCCCTGAATGAGTCTCCTTTTCAGCTTGAAAGTACTCATACTGAGAACCTGCTTCTAAATAATTTCCCATTAGGTTGATATCGTAAAGACCAAAGACTCCAAAAACCGAACCTCCTCCTCCACCCACACGAAAGATAGGTAATAGAGTCCACTTTTCTGCGATCTTCAATGTGATATTAATTTTTTCATCTGGTTGTTTGCTAATCTCTCCAGCAACCGTCCGAAATATCCTCAGGTTTTTTAATTTCCTAATACTTTCCTGCCAATTCAGTAAATTGAAAGGAGTTCCTTTTTTAATGAGAAGCTCTTGTTTGACTACTTTTTCCTGCGTTTTCTTAAGACCAACAATTTTTATTGAGAGGATGGTTTTTCCCTGGGCTTCATGGGGAGTAAGTTCTCTAGACTCTTGTCCAAATAAACTAAGGGGAATAAAAAATACCATATATGCAAGGAGGAGAAGGCTATTCACTGGTCTTATACACATGAATGTAATCCAAATAAGAAACGGCAGATTCCCCGGTATTATCCGTATCTGACATAATTGTTAGAGTCGCCTTTTTAGGGGGCTTTTTATTGAATGCTTTTATATAATCGGAGACCAAATCTGCTTCTTCTTCAATCCATTCTCCTTTTTTAGCAGCTCCCCACTGTTTAATTATCATCATGGATCTGTTGGAATAAGGACTTCTTAGTAGGTTTTTTGATTGCTTTTTATTAGCCCAAATATAACCTAGAGCACTGTGGGGAGGATATTTCCCTAACAGCAATCGGGCTGATTCATATTTGGCAGATTCAAATATATCAGCCTTTTCCGGTTGATAGGGAAAGGAGATATAAATACGAATAGGAAAGTCGTCTCCCCTTTTAGAAGTGGCATCTCCTTTTTTGAGTACATTATCGATTTTCCATCTCCATTTAAGTTTAGGAAAATCATAAACATTAAATTCTTGATGATGGGAGATGGCGGATGCACTGCCTGTGCCATTGGCTTGTAAGAAAGTTATATTATTCATAGTACTAACTCTATAGTGAGTATGTTTTTTTATTTTGGGGAAGTACACCGGTTGCCATTGTGACAGATTGTCAAAGCTTTCATATATAATGATATTATTGGGAACTAAATTTCCTTGGAGGATTTTAAAGTTTCCCATGAATATTATCATAATGGTAATAAAAGCTGCAGTGTACTTCATCGCAAATGACTTTCTTGCTAGAAAAAGAGCAAGAAAATTTTGCTCTTTTCCTAGTATTAACTGTTAATGATCTTCAAATCTCCAAGCATTTTCTTTTTCCCATCGAGCCACATCTTGTGGGTTCAAAGCGGCCTGGTTTTGACCGCTGACAGGGAGCATATTTTGCATCTTACTTAAATGTTGGGTGAGATCCACCATAAATTGATTCCAACCTTCATTCTTTTGCCCTGAATTGCGCATGTTTTGAATCTGCTGCAACCTGGTTTGTAAGTTTTGTAATGATTGTTGGAGTTGCATAACTTTGTGATCTTCAGATGTATGCATGGTGGTTGCATGGAGTTGAGAGGCAAAGCCAAGAATTGTTAACTGAACAACAACTGCTAATTTAACTAACTTTTTCATTTCGAGCTCCTATTTTTTTTATTAAATACCAATTTCAAAAAGTGTTCATCAGGTACTACGTTGAGGTTTTTGATTTGTTACAATATTTTTTTTTAATCTATTTTTTGAATGTGATATTTGTTATACAAAGCGGGCAAGTTCTTCGCTGGAAAAAATATGAACTATCACCAATGTACAAATGAAGAGTTGATGAAATTATATGTCTTGCATGATTTTAATGCCTTCAACTGTCTTTATAATAGAACATCTCCCCAGATCCTTGGGTTTTTGTATAAAAAACTCAATCAAAAGGAGATCGCTGAAGATCTATTACAGTTGGTTTTTCAAAAAATCCATCGTAACCGAGAAAAATATGATCCCAAACAGAAGTTCAATGCTTGGGCATTTACTATTACTAAAAATACTTTGATTGACTATTTCCGTCAGAAACAAAATTCCATGCACCGGGAATTTGATGAAGCGCATCATGCTGTGGATGAGACCAAAAATCAGCAAATAGTACAGATGGAATTAGACCAGCATTTGAATAAATTAAAAGAGGTGGAAAAAACTGCAATTCAATTAAGGTATATCGAGGATAAAGAATTTAAAGAAGTGGGTGAAATTCTAAACAAAAATGAATCTGCAGTCCGTCAACTCATAAGTCGGACAATGAAAAAGTTAAAAAAAATGGCCCAAAAATCCTACTTTTTCTAGAATATTGTCACACAGGATCTGAACCGTCCGTATTATAGAGTAGTAGCTAGGAGGGGTTCAATGGAAAAAAAAAATAAATAAAGAAGAGAATCAATGGGTTGAAGAAGTTTCTTTTCCTCAAAATGAAACTCTACAGCCTTCCCAGCAGCTCTCTTATTTAATAGCCGGCGAGGTGGCCCATGATTTACGGTCAACCAAGCTAAAAATCTTTGCCTTTGTCCTCCTCATTCATTCTCTATCCGCCTTTTTAGTTATAAGTATCTGTCCTCAGCTGGGTTTTTCCATTTTTGATTTTCAAGGTCTCTATGCTCTCTTTGCCAAAGCGGGTCATTATGCCTGTATGTTTCTCTGCGGTTTTCTATTTATTTCCACCAGTGTGGCTATGAATTTGTTTTTATTGCCGAAATCCTATGCAAACTACATATACCATATTAAATATAACCATATCCTTTTGACCATAGGCATTAGCGTGGCCTTTTTCTATCTCTTTGGACATGTTGCTTTTGATCTTCATATTATTCTTTGGATATTAGGAGCTTATGCAGGGGGTAGTCTGCTTTTTCAAGCCTCGAAACACTTTCCATCTCTATTTAGATTAGAAGCGGCCTCATAATTTAGTCATTTTTAAAGACCTATCTTTCTATTCTTTGGTATAATACCCCCAAGCCCATGAATTAATTTATTTATCTGTGTATCTGTGAGAAACGATGTAAAAACTTTCAA
>CAYFLR010000002.1:36166-40040 GCA_964343805.1 uncultured bacterium
CTTCGGTTGTTAGAGGTCTTTATGTATAGATACATCCTATTTCAGCTTCTATTGGGGGTATTGATATGGCAATCATTTATTTATGCCGATCAAACAATCACTTCCAAAAAAGTAACCGTCCATCCTGTGTTAGATGGTATCAGTAAAGAAGTCCTATGGCAGAATATTAAATCGGTACAGACTTTTAACCCCATTGACCGAGTAAATATAGAGATAAAACCAGCTTTTTCAGATACTGATATTTTTTTTAACGTCTCTTTTAAAGACTCCACAGAATCTCGTTTACACAAATCCTGGGTTTGGAATAAGGAAGATGAAGTCTATGATGTGGGGTTAGACCGAGAAGATACCTTTGTCTTTAAATGGGCCATACAACCTTTTGAAATGGATCTAAACCTAAAAAATGCTGTTCCATCCACATCTGATGTTTGGTTTTGGAAGGCTCACCGAACAGATCCGTTGGGGTTCGCTGATGACAAACTCCATATCATTAGCATTAAGCCTAAAAGGAAATCAATTTCCATTCGCACCAATAGTGGAGAGAATGTTTATTTCATTCGCAAAGCGGATAATGGCTCGGCAGCTTATAAAGGAATTATCCCCGATATTTTCACTAAGCCTAAAATTACTAACTACATAAAACAGGTTCCCTCAGGGAGTCGGGCTGATGTGCGAGCTAAGGGACAGTGGCAAAATGGAGTATGGACGATTGAATTTAGTAGAAAATTGGTCACCGGACATAAGGATGATGTGCAATTTAAAGATTTGAAAAGAAAGTATCTTTTTGGAGTGGCAGTGAATGAAATAGCTGGTAGAAAACCGAAACCTCAGGTGGAAAACCCCAACTATGGAGCGGGTGAGGTGGGAGAATCTCTCTATCTGCAATTTGAGAGTAAATAATGCTAAAACGAAAATGGTGGCAAATAACTTTTAGGCAATCCCGTACCATGGGTATTGCTATCCTGACAGGAATCATTTTAGTGAGTGGAGTTCATACTTTAGATATGATTCGTGACTCAGATAAAGTGATTAAAAAAGTAACTGTTAACCATCGCATCTTGAGTCAAATTCAAAAGGTACGGAGTCAATATCAAATACTATCTGTGATGTTAGATATGCTCCCTCTTGCACAGCGAGAAAGTTTATCTAAAATTTTTTTTAGGCTTAAAACAATTCAAAAGTCTCTGTCCTCTTTAACGGCATATACTCATCCTATAAAACCAAAAGAGATTCAGTCATTAATTAAGAAACTGCAAAAGTTAAAAACCATTGTGAAGGGGTTTCACTCCACCTACAATGAGGACATTACGGGAGCCAGCTTTGAAGAACTAGAATTGGAACTCTACAAGATTAAGATGGATACCTTAACCACTTTGGATCAATCCACCGGGCAGCTTATAAGAGAGATTAATGATGAAGTAAAATTTATCTTAACAGAGAACCGTGAACATACCAAAATCTATATCACTCTTTTAATTTTAGTACTGATACTAGCGGTGTCCATCGCTATTTTTATCTCTAAATCCTTAGCCCATCCTATGGACCACTTTAAAAAAGCGATTGCTCATTTTGGAAAAGGTAATTTTGATTATCGTTTGCCAGATCTGGGTGCTGATGAAATAGGGCGACTGGGAAGTTCTATTAACCAGATGGCTGAGCAGATGGTATCCAAACAAGCTGAAATTGAAACTAAACATCAGCAGCTCATCCACTCGACACGCTTGGCCTCCATCGGTGAATTGAATGCTAAAATAGCTCATGAGATTAGAAATCCCTTACAAGTGATTATGGGAAATACCAGTCGCACCAAGAAGATTTTAGTAAAAGATCATGCTCAAGTTTGGCCTCAAGTAAAAGAGTACATTGAAAAAGCTCAAAGTAACTGTGTTATCCTAAATAAGATAATGACCAATATTTTGAGTTTTGCACAAAACAAAGAGGTGGAATTAGGGCCCATTCATGTGAACAAAATTATTAATAAGATGCATGAATTAGTTGCAGGTAAATACAAGAAGAATAATAGTCAACTCAATATCAATTTAGCGAGTTCTGATCCCATCATTTGGGGAGATAGTCATCTTTTATTACAGGTGATGGTCAATCTTGCCACCAATTCGCTTGATGCAATTTTGGAGAATTCTTCGGATGAACCAGGCCACTTGGATGTGCTATGTCAAACTCTTAATAATATGGTATTAGTGACTCTCACAGATAACGGTTGTGGTATTGACCCAACCATTATAGAGAAGATTTACGATCCTTTCTTTACCACTAAAGGTGAGCAAAAGGGAACAGGTTTGGGGCTACAAATTAGTAAAGAGATCATTGAAAAACAACAAGGAAAGATTATCTGTCACTCTAAGGTGGGAGAGGGAACCTCCTTTATGATCAGTTTTCCTCTTCACAACCATTCTGCTTAAAAACCACAATTTAGGTAAGTTTAGGGAGATTTCTTTCGGGAAATTTCTGTTTTTTGTTTTTCTAGTATCTTTGTCCTAAATCCTTTTGCTATAGATTTCCATTAGTATTAGGATTGTAAGGTGGATGCCAAATGAAGATGCGAATCATTATTATTGGGTTAAATTTATTATTTCTATTCTTAGTAGGTTTTCTCAAGTTCGGGGCTGTTCACTACAATACTCATATTTCACTCATTGCGGTATTAGCAGTAGCTCTTTTTAATGGGGCTTTATTTTTATCCTATCATATTTATTTAAGAGGGCCTCTTCAGGTCTTTAACCAGCTACTAGAAGAGAAGAATCGCAGCAGAGAAAAGGAAAATCAGTACCTAGAACTAGTTAATAACATGAGTAGTGGTGTAGTATTATATGAAGCCATCCGTGATGGCGAAGATTTTATCATCAAATCCTTTAATGCAGCAGCAGAAAGAATTGAGCAAATCAGTGAAAAAGACATAAAGGGAAGACTGGTAACCGAGGTTTTTCCTGGAGTCATCCGCTTCGGTTTACTTGATGTCTTTCGTCGAGTTTGGGTTACAGGTCAGTCTGAAAGTTATCCGGTGAGTTTTTATGAAGATAATAGAATATCCGGTTGGCGAGAAAATTTTGTTTATCGACTCTCAGATGGTCATGTTGTTGCCGTGTATGATGATATCACGAGCGAAAAACAATCTGAAGAGCAGCTCAAATTACTCAACGAAAAGCTGGAAAAATCAAATGAAGGATTAGAAGAAGAGGTTGAAAAACAAACTGCAGAGTTAGCTCTAGCTAATGAAGAATTGAAAGCCTTTTCCTATTCAGTCGCCCATGATCTTCAATCCCCGTTAAGGAAAAATCTGGAAGTTATTACTAAACTAACTGAAGAAGGAAATTGCAATAAGGAGCATCTAAGCTACTTAAAGGAGATTGAATATTCTACTCTTGGAATGCAATCTTTGGTCAAGGACTTCTTAAAGTTAGCTCATGTTTCAGCGGTTGAATGTTATTTCCAAGAAGTCAATTTAAGTGAAATTGCCAGTAAAGAATTTTCCGCTCTAAAAGAGCTGAGTTCTAGTAATCATCTAATTTTCGATTTTCAACCCGAGTTGAGTGCTACTGTTGATAGGGGTTTGATGCAAATTGCTTTAAAAAACCTGTTACATAATTCAGTTAAGTTCACCGGGTTGAATCAGGAAGCGATCATTAAATTTGGCCTGTTAGAAGATCCAGAACAGGGTCCGGTCTTTTTTGTTAAAGATAATGGTGTGGGTTTTTCTATGGATGAGAGTAAAACTATCTTCAAACCCTTTCTAAGGCTTCATGATAAAAAGCAATTTCCTGGAAATGGAGTGGGTTTGGCCACCGTTGAGAAAATTATCCAACGGCATAATGGTCGAATTTGAGCAGCGAGAGAAGCGGGTAAGGACACAACAATT
>CAYFLR010000002.1:40068-42598 GCA_964343805.1 uncultured bacterium
CTAAAACCAAGCTAAATATTAGCTCATATCGCTAGGATTAAATACATCCCCATGTCATTTCACCTGGTTCACATTTTTTCTCAAACTTAACATTGATAGTTTCCTGAGAAGAGATAACTCCTTTAAACCATACAGTGAAGGTGAAAGGAATGGTCTTATTTTCAATATATCGCTTCTTGTAAATATCAAAGTTAAGACGTGCAGTTTCACTGCGTCCCGCTCTAATTCTTCCAAGATTATCGGAAGTTTTTCTGAGACGGAAAGCTTTCTTTCTTTTGTAATACTCAGGAACATCCATAGTGATAACAAAATCATGCATAGCATCAACGGGAGTGATGTTTGTTACTTTAACGAAGAGAGTAATGTCATCATCGTATCCATAAGAACTCTCCATTGGGTTATCCATGCGAGTTACCATGTGCATTTTAGTACGGATTGTTACATCTTCCGTATTGGTTACGCCATCAGGCATGGTTGTAATTACTCTAATAGTTACATCTTGAGGAAGAACCGCATCGAGTTTAATTTTTGCATAGGCTGCAAATTTCACGAAAGCCATAGTTTGAGAAGGTATAGATACGATATCATGCTGAGATCCATCAACTGTTACGTTGTTAGTAAGAGCCATGAGACGTACAGTGGCTTGACCTTTAGCAGAATCTTGATGTCCATAGTTGGCAACTTTGATATTGATTACTAAATCATCACCAGCAATGAATTTACCATCTTCAGTAGTCTTACGAGCTTTAATAATTTCAGCACCATGCAGTCTTAAGACAGCATTGTTTCTGAAATATTTAAGTTCATCTTGAACACCTAGTTCGTATTCTCTTTCTTCTGCAGTTGCAATGTTCTCATTGTAACCATTGTTTTTACCATCTTGGTAACCAGTGTTTTGAGCTTCGTTAGCACCGATGTCATCCCATTTTTCGTAAGAGATTGGATAAGCTTCATCGCGACCTTCTTGCCAACGAGCATCTTTAAATTCGTTAAAAGTAGATTGCTTTAAGCTTTGGAATGCAGCTTCTTTAGACTCTTTGTAAGTACTTAAGTAAGATCTGCGGTAAGCGCCTTTATAAGCACTGTCATAAGAAGCATAACAAGCATTGATGAAATCAATATAATCAGCTTCACAATTTGCTTGGGTCTTATCTACACTAAAAGATACAGTGATGTTTCCAACCTCAAAGCTGGACTCTGTAGGAAGATTATCAATTTGCTGCTCAAGGCTGCCAATTTTGTTCCAAATTTTGGACATAGCCGCATCGTTAGCATCATTTTGATGATCGGCAGGAGCATCATACTCACCACCATAAAGAGGATTACTTGGATTAAAATCGCCAGGTCCTGCAGAATATCCAGATTGATCACGGTTATCAACAGTCACTTGACGGTTGGGTGTATAAGAAAGAAGTTCCGCTTTTTTCTCTTTACGACCACGGGGGTACTGAGTTTGATGAGCGTATGTGTAAGCATTTTTCTTACCTTGTTTCCAACCCACTTTATAACCAGCATCATAATTTTCAGGAGCATTTATACCATGAGTATAACCAGCATCTTTTCCTTCTGCTGTTCCATCTTCCAGTCCTTTTTTATATCCAAAAAGAAGACCTTCTTGACGACCAATAAATTTACCTTCTTGATTACCAGCTGCGGTTCCATCTTGATCTCCAGGTTCGATAGCCATTTCGTTTCCAACGCTAAGACCTTGGTCTTTTCCGCTTGCTTTAGCTTTAGCGAGTTCACGATCGTAGTTAGCTCTGATTTTTCTATAGTCAGCTAATTTTTGGGCAGTGACTTCTTCAGCTGCAGAAGCGTCAGCATCAGCATTACGGAAGTTATTCCATGCAATTCTTTGAGCTTCTTCCAGGCTTGCAATTTGTTCACGGAGAGTTACGTTCTCATCGGTAAGATCATCAATTAGTTGGTTCAGACGAATGATTTCACTTTGGTAGTAAGAGATGGTTCCTTCGTTACTAGAGATTGTCTCTTCGAGTTCGTTGATAGCATTTGATAATCTATAATTATGATCTTCTAAGTTGCTTTTTCTACGAGCAAGATCTTCATAGTCTGCAACTAGACCATTGATTTCGTCATTTTTATAACGCATGTTTTGCTCGGTGTTGTTTAATCGGGTGATAACTCTATCACGACGAATGATAAGATCATCTAAGTTGGCGCGTTGACCACTTAAATCAGTTTCGATATTAGCAATGTTTGCTTCTTGCCCAGGAATCGTTTGGCGTAGGTTACGGATTCTGTTACGAAGACGAGGAATCTTATTATTGATAGTTTCAATTCGTTGGTTTAACTTAGCAATTCTATTATTGGTGTTAGTAAGAGCTGTTTCTTTATTTGTTTTTTCTGTTTTTAAAGCTGCTCTTTGATCTCTTTTTTCCTTAAGCATGTTAGAGAAGTTAGTTACGGTTGTTTGAGCGGAGTTGACATCAGATTTTGCTGTTTGAATTTGAGGAGCAAGGCTTTGCTTTTGCGAACGAAGATCGCGAAGAGAACTTTGAACATTATTAAG
>CAYFLR010000002.1:42608-44413 GCA_964343805.1 uncultured bacterium
TTATATATCTTATTTTGAACAGAGTGTCAATGTGAGAAAAGTCTTAATTACATATTTTGAGAACATTATTAAGTTCAGCTTTCAGTTGTCTTTTTTCAGCTTTCTTAGCAGCAAGAGCTGCAGGGATATTTTGGGCATCACCATCAATTGCAGCAAGGCGATCATTGATTCGTTGCATTTCGCTTTGAAGGTTGGCAAGTTCTTGTTTCGCTGTTTGAACTTGTCCTTTTTTCTCTCCAATCATTTGACTGGTGGCTTGCTTTTGCTGTCTTAAGCCTTGAATTTCACCTTTAAGAGCTTGGATCTTAGCTTGCTTATCAGGATCATTGCCTTGTTTTAAAGCCTGGATTTCTTGTCTTTTTGCTCTGATTTCAGCTTGAATAGTAGGAAGTTGTCCTTCTAAAGTCGTAATTTCTGAATTAAGAGATTGAATGTCAGCTTTTTTAGCTCTGATAGCTTGTCTTACTTGTGGCTTACGGTTTTGAAGATTCTGTTTTTCAGTTGCTAGGCTAGCTTGGCCATTATTTAAAGAATCAATCTCACTTTGAACGGCAGCAATTTGGTTGGTAAGATCTTGTTTTTGACTTCTTAAAGTTTGAAGTTGGCTGTTTAAGTTACTCATTTGAGAATTTAAACTATCAAGAGCTTGTTTCTTGCTAGCAAGATCAGCAGCTGCTGTTTGCTTAGAAGTTCTAAGTGTTTGAATCTGATTATTAAGAGTGCGAATGCTCTCTTGCAGTTCGGCGATTTTATATTGCAGATTGATCACTCTGTTTTGAGCGTTGATAAGAGCTTCTTGTTTTTGAGGTAATTCATTTTTTAACTCTTGTCTTTTGGCTCTTAAAGCTTGAATGTCACTTCGAGTGGCAGCTAAGTTGTTAACAGCTGTTTCTAAAGCCGCTTCATTCGATTTGATAGCCTGACGAAGTTCTCTTAGATTTTTACGAATGTTACGTAAACGATTTTGGAGACGATTTCTGGTGTTTTCCAACTCTTGATACTCTTGTCTTGCAGTACCAATTTGGTTATCTAAATCGATCATACCCAGATTTAAATTGTAAATCTTAGAGTCATTTTGTTGCATGGTTCGTCGGTGCATTCCGATGGTATAGGCATGGGTATCATTTTCTTCTTCGAGGCGTGGAATTTCAGAAGTCATATAGTTAATATTGGCGTGGCTTTTATCAATAGTATCGAGATTGTCAGAAAGAGTGCTTCTTTTATTAGCTAATTGGCTATCAATGCTTTGAGCATTTGATAACAAACGATCTGCTTTCGCTCTCTTGCTGTCTGAGATAGCCTTTTTGTCTTGGTAGATTTTGTAATACTTTTGATAGTTTACATAATCAGGAACGATGTTTGGATCATTTCCTAGTAGGGTGCTTTGTACAAATACAAAAAGCATTAACCAGGTGGCTGTTTGCAAATACTTTCGGTAGTTTCGTTTCCCCATGTTTTCCTCCCTATGATGACTTTGAAGAATTGGGTCAATACTTCAAAAAGGATTGAGTGTTTCCACCTGCAACTAAAAAATTAGTTCAGGTAGGGCTGGTATACATTATTTACCGAAAAATATCAAATTTAATTATATGGAATGATAAAAAAGAGCGTTAACATATTGTGAATCAGGGTATAGGTATCTGGAAGTTTTAATGTTTTAAGAATTTGGTAAAATACCAAATATAATTTGGATTGAAAATTAAAAAAGGGTGGGAGTAAAAGCTTCGAAAGCCTACTCCCACCCTTATTATATCAGTATATTAGTATATACTACTCATCTGCTTTGATGAGCTTCAAGCGGACAT
>CAYFLR010000002.1:44423-44871 GCA_964343805.1 uncultured bacterium
CAGATTTACTACTTTCTTTGTCTTGTCCACGACAAGAGTCCAACCAAGCCTCAGTGTGCTGACCAGTTAAGATATCGGTGGTAGAATCAAACTCGGTGTTAGTAAGTCTTTGTACATTGCCCCAGAAGCAGCTTCCTTCATCTTGCAGTCGAGAATCTTCAATTATAAGATCATCTTCCTCTTCAGTTGTTTCTAATGCCATTTCTAAGGTCACATCACCCGCCATGACTCTTCTTACAGGGCTTCTTACGGTCACATTAAATACCACTTCTCCATCATCATCAAGGTCTGGTCTGTGTCTTACACTGGCGTCAGGCAGACATTTGGAGTTTGCACGGATTTTCTTTAGCTTAGCTAAGAAATCAGAGTCAAAACGGAAAGCCTCTCTGGCTAACATTGCGGCAACTGCTTGCGTTACCCAGAAGAGTTTATCTATTGCAGGTGCATT
>CAYFLR010000002.1:44881-112524 GCA_964343805.1 uncultured bacterium
GTTACTCCTTTAACCACATCTTCTTTTAACCAGCTCATCCAAGGAGAGTAAGTGATGAGTTCATCAATTTTTGCAATAAGGGCGGTGTAATCAAGTCCTGCCTGAGCATTGGTGTAACTGGTGTTAGGAGTTTTATCCGCATTGATAGGAGCATTGCCATCGCCATTAGGATCTTTAAGAGCGGCACCTAAATCTTTGATGAGTTTTTGCTTTTTAGCATCTCCCGCCGCATAACTAAAGAAGATATTGGTGTCTAAGTCAATCCAAGACTCATTGTTGCCAATGGCATCAATTTTCAACTGAACCTCAGCTGCGGTACAGCGATCGAGTTTAGCTGCGCCGGTCTGAGTTAAGATATCGTTGAAGAAAGCGAGAATAGCTGCTTCTTTATCAGTCACTGTGGCTTTCCACTTCCAACGATGATTGGTGGTATCCATCTCAATTTGACCAATGAAAGTATTAAAGGAGGCCACATCATTTTCAGCTAGGGGATAGAAGTCAATAGGCGTGCCATCACAGGCCATCACTTCGAGTTGGGTCTTCTGCTCGTTAATACGATCAATCACAAACTTACGGCCGGTTACACCGTCGCCATTTTCTGTCATGGGTATTGCTTCCGCCATGGAACCTGCAGCACCATAATAAAGGGCAATCCAATCTCCATGATCTTCTTCTTTATACCAGCTTTCAGAAACCATTTGGTCAGCCCATGCGATAGCAAGAACGGCAAGTGCTTCATCTTGAGAGGCATCATTTACATCGAGGGCATCCACATCGAGGGCGGAGTAAGCTTCTTTAATTTTTTCCCATTTCTTATTATGGTGTCCACCTTGGTGGCGCTCTTCAGAGAGGATATGCAGGAATTCTTGCACCAGTTCAATACCTGCTCTGGCTTCTTCTTCTTGCCCTACTTCTCCAGCTATGAACATATCACAGTCAGCAATAAATCTCTTTTTCAGCTTCTCTTTTTTCTTGGTGGACTTAGCACTCATGTACTGACCACACCATTCCAAAAGATCTCCTTGGTCATCATCAGGGTCATTTAAGAATGTATTGGCTACACTAGATTTGGTGGTCCAGGTAACATCTGAACAGATCTTTCTTCCTTTTTTATTGGAGACGGTTCCCGTTTTCCAACTGGTGATGAAATCTCCCACCAGACCGGTACATGGGGTGGTGGCATCGGAGTACACATCTTGCACATCTTCTCGGAGTTCATCTTCTCCATCATCCTCTTTTACATGCTTGGCCATCTCTTTAGAGCTAAGTTCAAATCTCTTAATCGCTGCATCTGGAGCCCATCCATGTTTGATGATTTTGTCCAATAGGTCATTATAATCAAAAACCTCTTCAGTTGTTGAGAAGGTATTGGTCCCATCAGATATCTGGTATTTAATTGACCCATCTGCTTGAGTACACTTGGCATAGTCGCTTTTTGATTTCCACATGGCAAAATGAGGTGGTACATACTCACTGGCTTCAGTAAAGCGAACATAAACTCTCTGTTTCATATGGTGCTTACAAGTGGTGTCCTCTTTGAATTCGCCAGCAAAGGCTTCTTCATCAATCACATCTTTTTTCTTAGCTTGGCAGCTATCGAGGTCATACTTACCACTCTTAACGCCGAGGTCTTTTAAAGCATCAGGAACAGGTACAGGACCAAGATCTTCAGCTTCTACTTCGGTACCACTGGTGTCTGTTTGGGAAAATTCAACGCTCGCTGATCCGGTGGTGGGGTCAAAGGTAATACTCATTGAGGCTGCAGAGGCATCACTGCCAATGGCCAGTTGATCACTGGTGATCATCCCTACAATAGAGAGATCTGTTTCATCAGTTCCACTGAGGATAAAGCAGCCAAAGCGTTTCTCTTTAAAACCATCACAGCTGAGGCTAAATCCGCCATTTTCATCACACTGGTCGATACAAGCTTTCACATCTGTAATATCAGTGGTCACACACTTTACCCAGTAGGCATCAAGTTCTTCACCTGCTACTAAGCTGGCAGAGGAGGAGGAAGATGAGTTTACTAATCCTAGTGCTCCGGTAATGGCTACAATAGTAGATGCCGCGCTAGATCCGCTACTTGTACTTGTTCCGGTACTAGTGCTCGATGATGAGCTACTCGATTCTTCCGTATCCTCTGAATCAGTGCTATCATCAGATGCCGTGTTGGTACATCCAATCATAGTCATCATGAGTGTTAGTAGCAGTGCTAATGACCACTCCCACCATTTGTGTTGATTGTTTCTCATAGTCCCTCCTATAAAAAAGATCAAAAGTTTCGGCTTTTTGCTATATGGGGATTATTTGCAAAACTTGTGCCGACTAAAAATAAATAGATTTTAGACCCAAATTATATCAAACAAATGATGAGGTTGCCTAGGGATAAAGAATTCTATTTAGAAAATTGAAATGAATAGTTGGCAATTAAGTGGGCAATTTACTCGTTCAGGTTTAATTGGTCTATGACAATAAAGTGGTCGCTAGATGGGAACAGGGTTTATAAAATGGACTGTATAAATCCAAAAAATTGTTGTATATCAAGGCTATTGGTCAAAATAACCCCAATTGGAGTTTGAAACTATGAAGATTGTTTTCCTCACATTAGCACTTTTAGGGAGTGTTACTTTTTTACCACTTTTGGCAGCAAGTCAGGCGGTTATTAAACTAAAAATCTTAGCCACCTCAGATCTCCATTGTCATATTTTGAATTATGATTACTACACCAATAATGAGGTTAAAAAATACGGTCTAAATAAATTGGCGACTCTTATTGGAGAAGAGAGAAAAAAGGTTTCCAATACATTACTTATAGATAATGGAGATCTTCTCCAGGGCAATCCTTTGTGTGACTTTGTCGCCCTTCAATATAAAAAAGGGCGCTTAAAAGAGCATCCTATGATTAAGGTGATGGAATATCTCAAATTTGATGTGGGCAATCTAGGGAACCATGAGTTTAATTATGGACTTCCTTTTATTAATGCCATGATTAAATCTTCTGCTTTTCCTTTTATCAATAGTAATGTTCAATATCCACCTACTGCACTTAAGAAGGCGGCAAAGTCTTATTTTAAGTCCCATGTGATGCTTAAAAGAAATTGGTTGGATAGTAATGGCGTGAAGCATCCCTTGAAAATTGCAGTCGTGGGGGTGGTTCCTCCTCAAATTATGAAATGGGATAAGGATAAACTCTGGGGAAAAGTTCATGCCATTTCTATGATCAATAGTGTTATGTCTGAGGTGGCAAAAGTTCTGCAACTGGGTGCTGACTTGGTTTTAGTTGCGGCTCATTCAGGAACTGGGTTGGATTCAGCTGAAGTGGATGGCGAGGATGTGGGATTTCAAATTAGCCAGATGAAAGGAATTGATGCCATTATTTTAGGTCATACTCATGGACAGTTTCCCAATGATAAGGATATAGCCAAATATAAATCTGTGGGGGAGGATGGGACTATAAATGGAGTCCCTGTAGTGATGCCTGGATCTTGGGGGAGCCACTTGGGAGTTATTGATTTGGAACTACAGCGCAAATTGGGGCACTGGAAAGTCATTTCTAAAAAGGCCAGTTTAAGGGCGGCTGCTAATTCACCTGTGAAGAAGAGTCAAACCGATCAGATCGCTATTCAAACTCTAATCAAAGAAGAGCATAAAGGAGCTATTAAGTATTTAGATACCATTATTGGGCAGGCCCGAGGGGACATAAATAGCTTTATATCTATGATTGTGGATCGAGAGGATACAGAATTAATTGCCGCTGCCCAAAGTTGGGAAGCAAAGCGCATGTTAAAAAATGGACCCTATCAAAAACTTCCCCTACTTTCCGCGGCCGCTCCTTTTAAAATGGGAGGTCGTGGAGGTTCTTCTTATTTTGTCTCCCTAAAAAAAGGACCCATTACTTTGCGTAATGTGGCGGATCTTTACCTTTATCCCAACACTTTGCAACTGCTTAAGATAAATGGATCACAGGTCAAAGAGTGGCTGGAAATGTCGGCGATTCAATTTAATCAAATTGACCCTCAAAACGCGGGAGAACAGCAATTACTAATTAATGATTTTCGTTCCTATAACTTTGATATTCTAGAGGGAGTGAGTTATCAGATCGATTTAACCAAGCCTCCCAGATATGATCAAAAAGGAAATTTAATTAACCCTGAAGTTCATCGTATCACTGGTCTTCAATATAGTGGCCTGCCCATAGATCTAAAGCAAGAATTTGTGGTGGCGGCAAATAATTATCGGGCCAACGGGGGAGGCAGTTTTCCTGCTATAAACAGTGATAAAATAATCTTGCGGTCCCCTGATACGAATCGACAGGTGTTGACTAAATATATTCGGCACTTGGGAATTGTTAATCCTGTGCCAGATCGCAATTGGAAATTTAAAACTTTTGAGACTAAAGGAAAAGTGGTTTTTGCCACTTCTCCCAAGGCTTTGAAAGCCTTACAAAAGGATGCTCGCTTTTCTTTTTTGAGAATAGATGAAAAGGGTTTTGCCATTTTTGCTCTGAACTTGGAGAAATAAATTGTCCTCATTAGAAAAAAAACACCTATTAGAAGGTCTGACTTTATTAGATTTATCCTATCGCCTGCCAGGGCCTCTCGCCGGATCTCTCCTGGCAAGGCTTGGGGCGCGGGTGATTAAAATAGAAAATAAGAAAGCCCCTGATCCTTTTACTTACCCATTGCCTGGTACAAATGACAGTACTTTCGGTGAGTGGTATAAAGAGATGAGTAGAGAGAAAGAGCTGGTTCAACTGGATTTTGAATCAGAAGCGGATCTGTCCACTTTACATGAATACGTTAATAAGGTCGATGGAGTCTTAATGGGGTGGCCTTCCTCATTACAAAAAGAACTCTCTTTGAGTCAGGCTAATTTAATTCAGCTTAATTCTCCCATAGCTGTTTTGGAAATAAAAGCTTCCAAAAATGGACCTTCTCATCTTCATGATTTGAATGTTTGGGCTCAGACTCAGCTTTTATCTCTTCATTTAAGAGGACGTGAGGATGACATTGTGGCTCCACCCTTTTTACCCTTTGCGGGAGTCGCCTATGGTCAACAGCTGGCCCTGCAATTATTGGCTTTAATTAATCGATCTCAAAAACTTGCCCGTCCCCAGTGGATGCCCTGTTATTTTCTAGAGAGTATAAGTGAAATCTTTAATCCTCTCTGGCCAACTTCCCATAGACAAAGTGGAGAAAATAGCTTTTTGCATAATGGGGCTTATCCTTGCTATACTATTTATCGAACCAAAGATGGAAAGTATATTGCTTTTGCAGCGATTGAAGAGAAGTTTTGGAATCGGGTAATGAAACTTTTTGATCTTCCTTTAAGACCGGAAGATCGGTTTAGCAGAGATGCTGCCACTTTTGAAATTTTAGCTAAGAAATTTACTTCTCTTACAGCTGCTGAAATTGAGCATGTACTGGCAAACGAAAGTTTTTGCCTCAGCATTTTATAGAATTTTTTTAGGGGGAATGAAATGAGATTTAAATTTTATGCACTGCTACTTTCTCTCTGTTTAATGGGCTGTGAAGCGGAATCCCCCAGCGGCGATAAACCAAAAGCCAATGGAAATAGCAACCCTGATAAAGTTACCCCCAGTACTGAAAATAAAAATACCAATTCCACCGAAGGAGATTCTTCTGAAGAAGTGGTGGGGGAAATTGAAAAGGGTGCTGACCTTAGCAATGATGATGTTACTTCTCTCGCTGATGAATTAATTTCTGCGGGAACTTTAAATATCGAAAATGAATTAGCCGATGCTTTTCCCACTGAATTTGCTATAAGCTCTCCTACTGTGATTGATGCAGAAGAAGTAGAGGTGAGTGGAGCCGGAACTCTCGATATTCCCTTCTCTCTTATAAAAGGGGCAGATGGGGGAAAACTAAAAGAGATTGAATACTCCCTAAGGCAGAAGATTATCAGTAATGCCGTTAAATTATCTGGAAAAAATGCTGAGTCCTGTAAACCCCTTCTTCATTTTAAGAAACTGCCTGATCCCACATGTTATGGTCAAGAGGTGACTAGCGATCCGAGTGAGATCACTTCTTCCTCCGATTTAATTACTTTTCCGATGGGGATCGATCCTATTAATATTGAAGAGGATTCGGATGAAAATCTCCAGCGCATTTTAAAAGGGGATGCGGGCATTATAGCTGAAAAAGAAGGGGAAAATGCTTGCTTGGCGGCAGCTGTTGATAACTATGTAGGTCAAACTACCGAAAAACGGTTAAGGAAGTATGGGATAATAAAGATATGCAAGTCAAACAGGCTCGTATAGAGCACATTGATCACGAGGGAGAAGAGACTATTTATCGTACCCTCCTAAATCTTAATTATCAAGATATGTCAGATAAACAACAGAATATCCATATTGATCTGGTGAATAAAAAGGTTAAGGGAGCGAAAGATTTTAGTGGACGAATCTTGATGGTGGAATAAAAGCAAATGCCGAAATCAGAAAAAAAACTGCGAGTGGGAATGACGGTAAATTATAAAAAAGAGGGGAAAACTCTCAGTATCTCTATACAAAAAGCAGAACTGGCAGCGGGGATTGCTATTAAAGGCTTTTTTACCCCCAAAGGAGCCATTGCTTTTGAAAAATTAAGCAAAGAGTATAAAGATAATAAGACTGTAACCCAAATAGTTTCAGCCAAATTTGATTTAAATACGGCAAATGGAACTGGAAATTTTGAGTACGGCTGGGCTCCTTTTCTCAGTGCTCTGGGAACACGAGTGTTTGTAGTCAATGTGTCTCAAAATGAAGAAGGATCCTTAGAAGGTTGTGGAATAGCCGGATATGCCGGACCTATAGCCCAGAAGCAAGGCTATGGTAAGGTCCAGGGATTTAGCTGTGCGTTCGGACAAAAGTATCAATCCAGTCCCTCCACCAATGCTCCTGCTCCCTATGCACAAAAACAGTGCTTTACTCGCAGTAAAGATCAAAAGTTTTGGCAGTTAACTGAATCCAAAGTGAAATATGTGGTGAAGGCTGATTGTGGAAAAGAGGGTTTTCCTAATAAGTTCGATCTTGAACCGGTGGAAGAAGGTACTGGTGTCCCAAAAGGTATTAAATTGCCCACCGCTAAAACTGAAGAGTTAGATGTGGAAGTGGATGATAGTTATTCAAACTAGTATTACCTTAAATCTTTTTTTAGAATTTTCCCGCTATGACCTTTGGGAAGCTCATCCAGGAATTCAAAGTATTTTGGAATTTTGAATTTGGCTAAATTCTTGAGGCAGTGCTCTTTGATTTGGTCGATTTTAATTTCTTGCTGACCTGCAGTAATAAAGGCTTTTCCCACTTCACCCCAGCGGTCGTCTTTCACTCCAATAACAGCAACCTCTTGAATCCCTGGTATTTGGTGGATAACCGCTTCCACTTCACTTGGGTAAACATTCTCTCCACCACTGATATACATATCTTTTTGCCGGCCCACTACATAGTAGTAGCCTTCTTCATCTTGTTTAACTAAATCACCGGTATGGAGCCAACCTTCCCGGATGGTTTCTGAAGTAGCTTTGGGGTTGTTCCAATACTCTTTCATGCACATAGGACCTTTTAAGGTGAGTTCCCCAATTTCTCCGGGAGCGACCTCTTTCCCATAGGTATCCACAATCCTGGCTTGATTGTAGAAGTAGGGAAAGCCAATGGATCCTATTTTTCTCTCAGCATCTTCTTCGTTAAGTGAGAAACAGTTGGGGCCAAATTCAGTTAAGCCAAAACCTTGTCTGATTTTGATTCCTTTCTGGTGCCACTTTTTTATAAGAGAGATGGGCATCGCTTCTCCACCCACAATGGCATAACGTACACTATCTAACTCAAGTTCATGGAACAGTTTTGAGTCAGACATCATCTGCAAAGTGGTAGGAACTCCAAAAATGATAGTACAACTCTCCCGATTACTTAAGGAGAGAATTTGATCGCCATCAAACTTTTTAGTAAGAATAGTGGTGGCCCCTTGATGAAAGAAAGGGGTGGTGAGAACGTTCCATCCTCCCGTATGATAGAGGGGTAGGAAAATCACCGCTTTATCTTCCGGGGTAATATTTAGCCGCATCGAGGTATTTATGGCATTCCAAGTGATGCTTTCGTGGGTGAGCACCGCACCTTTTGGGAATCCGGTGGTTCCCGAAGTGTAGAGGATCATAGCTGGATCTTCAAAGTTTCCCATCATGGGAATATCTGGGATAACCTTTGAACTTTCATGAAAGGTTTGATTAAAACCATCAGCTCCATCTAAAGAAATAGACTTGGGTCTACTTACGGCGGGGATTTCTTCAATAACTTCTCTAAAGGCATATTCAAAGAACAGCAAACTAGGCTTGGAGTCTTGAATTATATAATCAATTTCTCTGGCTGTGAGTCGGTTATTGATAGGTACTAAAATAGCTCCACATCTTTGCACGGCAAAAAAGAGAAGTACATATTCAATATGGTTCTCAGCCAGAACTGCAATGCGTTCTCCAGCTTTTATGTGATACTCACTTTGCAACTTCTGGGCTGCTTTTTGAGAGGCGTGATAGCAGTCATGATAGGAATATTTTTGTCCGCTATCTCCATCCATTAAGGCGGTTATTTGGGGGCTGAAAAGACTCCATTTTTTTAGCCAATCTTTTTCCATTTTTCAAACTCCTTATCTACAGAATGAACTCATATCTACCCCATTTACTTTGGCAATTAAAACGGAATCGAACTTCTTTAAGAAAAATTTATAACTCATCAGGTAATACCCTTCTACACCTCTGTCCTCTCCCCAACTATTTCTCACAATAAAAAATCCATCCTCTTCATTGATAATCCGGCCTAATAATAACCTGCTTCGCCTCCCTATTTTTTGTTCCAAAGTCTCTGTTTGCGGAAGAGGAAGGGTGTTTAAAATCCAAGTGGGGTAATTAACCAGAGTGACTTCTAATCTTTGCTCATTAGGGTTATATCTGACATTAAAAGGATAGATGCTGTGCTTATTGGCATTTTTCTGAGCGAGATTGAAAGCATCCACTCTGGCATTATATTCAGATAATTTATCTTTGGGGTAGCCCTGTTTGATGACCCTATTAAAATGTCTCACCGCTTGGTTATATTCTTCAACGCTTTGATTGAAAGCTGTAATACTTTCTTTGTAACGCTGGTAATTGGCGGGAGTACGGTTGGCGTTGTATCTATTTTTCATTTCCTGATAATGAGATTTTTTTAATTTCATCATCTCCTTTTTCTCATCTAATTGAGTGCGAGCTGCTTTTACATCTTTCTCATTTTGAGCTTTGGTGGCCCGAATGATTTTGAGCTCCTCATTGAGAATATTGAGAACTTTTTTTAAAGGATAGTCGGCAAGGAGTGAGTACTTTTCAAAAAGCCACCCTTTTAGAAAACCTTCTTCATGCGAGCTAGTGTTTAGAAATTCCTCGCGGTTTAAATACCCCACTCCTACCAGGGCATGGTGGTAGGATTCTCTATCGGGATTTTCCAGATCTGAGGCCAATTGAAATTCGGTAAAAAGCGCGTGTCTTCGGTTGGTTATTTTAAAACCTCCCACAAAGGGGCGCTTATTATCCAAGATTCCTTCTAAGGATTTGAGCAGGAATTTTTTATTACCTGAGTTGAGATTTGGGCTCAAACATCTATTGTAGTTATTCTTTTGGGCCTCCAGGCAGACCTTGGCAAAATCACGAGCCGAAATGGGAGTGCTGCGATCACTCATCTGGTTTTCTGGGATAAAGCAGGGGACTCCCGCAAAGTGAGGTATTTGGTTGCCATTATGAAAGGGAACTCGCAGCGGAATGGTAAAGGAAGGTACGCTGGCTGCCTTTATTGGACCTAAAAATTCAGGCTGGTTTAGGAACTCTACTCGATCCAGCGGGGTCATAGGACTGAGTTGTGATTGAGTTAATTCCCATGATTTAGTAATGGGATCCCCCTCATTGAGGAATCCTTGTTTTACGAGATCTGTGGCGTCGATAAAGTGAGGGTTATTAATTAGTTTAGAGTAGGGAAGCTCCGACTCAGGTAAAACCCCAATTCTTGACATAATATTGACCAGGTGAGTAGTTGGCCCTGTAATTCTTGCATTTTTCAGCAGGTTATACCGAACAATGTAGGCTTCAGAAAGGTCGAGCGTCACTCCCCACTTTTGAAAAGCCTCTAATTCATAGAAGCTCATGGCACCGAAACTGGCGCAGGAGCCGATGGTTCCTTGGCTTTTCGGAGGATTGACCGGATCAGTGGTTATTATATTCTGCAGTTCGCTGGTTCGTGTACGGCAACTAGTCACCAATATGAATAATAGTATGAAGATAATTTTCATCGAACTTGTTCCTTATATGAGATTTGAAGCTAGTATCTCTTATTGAGAGGGTCTCGTCAACTGCCCTTGATATCCTAGAAAAGCTAGAGCAGTTAAAAAAGGTTACTGGCCAAGAGTCCAGTGTCTTAATGATACTTTTCTATAATGTCTTTAGATCTAGTAAGTTATAAGATTGGCTCCCTGGCCGGTCACATTACAATACTTTCGTTTATTTCTTGAAGATTACTTATCTCTTGCTGTTAAGTTTAAGTTATTGAAATTACATCATTTATTTAATGGCATAAAAGATGCAAATGTTAGGAATCTGAATTTGAGTATCATTCATCGAGAAAGAGGCCAACACTATGAAACAACCAATATTATTAATTCTATTTACCTATTTGGTATTAGGTACCTCCAACCTATTTGCCCACAATCCATTTCATTCAAGTTCCAATTCCTTAACTCAAATAACAAATAGTACTAGACACTATGACCCTGTCAAAGAGTGCCGTCGTGTTTGGGATGATATCTTAAGAACCTGGCATGAATTTTGTGACAGTGATTACACCGAACCTTCCTGTCCACCCCAATGTGAAACTTATTATACCCAACCCTATGACCCAGAAAATCCTAGTAATAGCGGGAACTATACCAAGCATGTGCAATGTGATTATTTTAGATGGTCTCCATCCCTCAAAAGGTGTGAATACAGCCACTCATCAAAAGAGCAATTTGTCCACGGGTAGATGAAAACCTTGGTATTTTTTTATTCAGTCACCTGGAACTCTGAGCGAAGATGCTTCACTTGAGAATCAAATTCCAATTCAGTGGGATATTCTTCAAATACGATTTTTACATCTTCAATTTTCTTTAGAACTGACATAACTACTTTGTTATAGCGGGTGGTGTACACCTTCTCCAATCGAGGGAGGGTCCATAAAATACGTAGATCATAATGCTTGCCATTGCTATTATCGAAGTCACACTTGTGAACATCCTCATCAATATCTTCGTCTGCTGGATCATAAGCCTCTTCAAAGGTAAAGTCACAGAGGGGTGACATTTGTGGTCTTTCTCCTGCTGGGTAACGCTGATAAAAGTTATCTCTGAGTGAAAAAGTGGTGAGTCTTTCTACTTTTCTGATGGCTTCACTGGTGCAGGATTCTTCCTCTACTTTTATAAGTAATAAGTTGACCGCCATTTTGGATTTCTCGGGCAATTGATAGTAGTTACTGCACCAGTCTTTAAAGGTTAAATTATCAAAAGTCTTGAAGCATTTATCTCCATAGGACATTCCTGGATTTGAAAAAAATAAGCCACTTAAAAATAAAAATATAAATAGTCTCATAACCATCTCCTTGGGTAATTTATACAAATATAGAGGTTCACTCGAATGAATTCGAGGATTTATATTGTATATAATAATTAGTGTTATATTGTCAATAATATTTATAAAAATATATAATAAATAATAAAACTATATGTAATATTGTACATATATCGCGTGGGGTAAGCGAGGTTTCCATTTTTTCTCTTCCTTGAGCTATTGTTAAACTCATCTCCATTGATATAATGAATACAATATGCAAATTCGGAGTTCTGTTAGTCATGTTGAAGAAAATTGCTGGTTTAATTCTGGGAGTCATCATTTTAAAGTGCGCCAGTGAAGAATTGGCTCCTTTAGAACCTGCATTGGAAGAGATAGAAAAGTGTTATCTTAAAGCCGTACTATTGGATACTGTTCACTCAAGTAATAACAGTAACAACTCTCCTGCTAAAATGAAAAAATACAAAGAGGACCTTAAAGCAGAGTTACAAGACCTGTATGATAAACAGGTCAAAAAGGAAGAAGAGTATTTTGAATTTGCAGATATAGAGACCTACAATCGAGTGATTGAGTGCTACGAAGATTTAGATGGTTGTACCATGTCTACTTACATTGCTCGTCTGGCCAGATGTAAAAAGAAGCTCTATGAGGATTGAATGATTCGTTCAATTCTATGATTCCTTGTTGCCTATTGATTTTAAAGTCTACTCTAGAATTATTTGGAAACAGTATCACCTCTCTATTAACTAATCGTATACTTTTTACCCACTTTCAAAAGTAAAAGTTTTGTAATACCTGGGAATAAGGTTTTACAGAGGGAATTATCAAGCTAAACTTATCCTCAAGTTTAATATAAAGCTGGAGGAATCTTATGCAACAAGCACCTCATCTTTTTCATATTCCTGTTATGGGAACTGGTTTTACCGTTGATAGTCCCATTCGCTTAGCTCATTTAGGGATAAACTCGGTGATTTCCTTAGTTGATGATCACCTGCTAGAAAAGGTAAGAAAGCATTATGCAAAAAAATATGATCTAAGTTACGAATCCATACCTTTGAGAATAAAAGATGCGAGGGCAAAAAGAATCAAGGCATATCTCGATCTCGTTGCGGATATTGTAAAGATCAATTTTGATCATTTGAAAAACTTAAGTATCTTTCGGGATGAAGCCAAGAGAAAATATTTTGAAATGCTTCCTTTCAATCATCCACTAAAAAAACAGTTTCTTACCCTACTCAAAATAGAACCAAGTGAAGAGCGTCTATTAATGGAAAAGAGATTAACCGATCAAATGGTTCCCGGTTCGATTGATGTTAATATCATGGTGAAAATAGATCGTAAGCATCTTGATAAAAAGGGTCAATCTTTGGGTTTTGAATATACCGATGCCAAAGCTGCCATTCGTGGATTTGTAGGGAGTAAAGTGAATGCCGCTGTGGTGCTGTCTGCGGGAATTAATCCTAGCTTGTTTAAATATATATCTAGCTTTCCAGAGTTCTATTTTAACAGAGAAACTAAAGAAATAAAAAAGCGGATCATTTTAAAGGTAAGTGATTTTCGCTCTGCCTATATTCAAGGAAAAACCCTTGCTAAAAAAGGACTGAGTGTTTATGAGTATCGAATTGAGTCTGGGCTTAACTGTGGTGGTCATGCCTTTCCTTCCAATGGCAAATTACTCCCTGTCATATTAAAAGAGTTTAAAGAGAAAAGAAATGCTCTGATGCAAGATTTTCAAGCTCCTATTCTTGATTATTATCAAGCAAAAGGGTGGTCAGCTCCGGGCTCTTTTCACCTGTATTCAGCTGTCTCAGTCCAAGGAGGAGTGGGAACCCATGGTGAAATGATGCGACTCATTAAATATTTTAATATAGACTATGTCGGGTGGGCCAGTGCTTTTCTACTTGTCCCTGAAGCCACCTGTGTAGATAAAAAGACCCGGCATCAATTAGCCATGGCTCAAACCAAAGATCTCTATTTAAGTGGAGCATCTCCTTTGGGAGTTCCATTCAATAATATGTATAAAACAGGTTCGGAAAACCATACCAAGAAGTTGGCCCAGCAGGGCAAACCGGGTTCTAAATGCCCAAAAAGATTTCTGGTCTCTAATACCGAATTTAGTGAGACTCCTATTTGTACGGCTTCTGCTCAATATCAAGAGTCGAAACTTCAACAAATTAGAAGTAAGAGCATCAGTGAATCAGCACGTTTAAAAATGGAGGCAGAGGTATTAGAAAAAGTTTGTCTTTGCGATCATTTAGCTAATGGAGCCTTAATCGAATTGGGACTAATTGATGAGAAATTGGCACCTCCATGTGTCTGTCCGGGGCCAAATACCGCATGGTATAATCGATTCTATACTCTCGCTGAAATGGTGAACCATATATATGGTATTGGTCAACCACTTACTTCTCCTATCCGTCCTCATATGTTCGCTGCCGAAATAGTCATGTATGTTGATTTCTTCGAAAACCTCCTCAAGGATTGGAGTCAAGGCAAGACCATCCATTATGATTTGGATGAGTTTAAATACAATCTCACAGAAGGTATGAAATATGTACTTCAATTAGCGGAGCAGCCTCCTATTGCCGATGAAAATTTAAATTCTATTCACCTCATAATTCAAAAGCAAATTCAACGTCTCGAATTAATGGATTCTAAGCGTTTACAAGCGCGAATGCTCGGTGCAACCCCCCAAGAATTGAAGCAAGCTTGTGCAGACTGAGTTTGGGATATTTATTAACTCATGATATCATTCTCCCACTTATAGGGGGAATGACATATGCATATTTATCAGCAGAGAGTTTTGGGGCTGATCCTTTTATTTTGGTGCAGTGCTTGTATATCACATCAGAAGGTCAAAGAGAGTGACCTGCGGCTCTCTCAATATAAGATAGAAACTTTTGAATTAAAAACTAAGAAACCAACTTCTGGGTACTGGTGGAAAGAACTGAGTGATCCCGACCTAGAGCACCTTATTCAAAAGTCCTTCGCGGAGCAAGGAAGGATCAAAATTCAAGTGATTGCAGTGAAACAATCCGCCGCTGCTCTTGAAAGCAAATCTTCAACTCTATGGCCGAATCTATCTCTCGATTTATCGGCATCAAAAAGTAAGCAGTTTTCTAAGAATCTAATCAGTAAGAGTGAAGAAGAAGTGACATTAAATAGCTATGGATTAAATCTGAGGCTCAACTATGAAATTGACATTTTTGGAGTTCACCGGAACAGTCTTTCTGCTGCTGAGTACGAGGTGCTTATTCAGGTAGAGAAGTTGAAAGCACTGCTGATGGAGACCGCCGTTAATGTGACCAAGAATTGGCTTGAAATAAGGGAAGTGAATGATCAGATTTTATTAATAAAAAATACTTTGCAACAAGATGAACAAAACTTGGAGAAACTCTTAGCAGAACTGCGAAATGGTACCGCAAGGACCTATCAAATCTTACAAGCAAAACAGCGGCTAATATCATCTAAAAGTGAATTTCCCGGTTTGAAAAGTCGATTCCGCTTCTTGCAAAGAAACCTGGTGCAACTCACCGGCATGACAACTGAAGAGATTGGAAAATTAACTGTCAAAAAGTCTGTCCCTTTAACTCTTTCACCCCAGGACTTATTAATACCTTCTTTTATGTTGAAGCAGAACCCTACGGTTCGAATGGCTTTTCTTGGCTTGAAGGCAAAAGATGAAGCTTTCGCTTCGGCAGTGGCAGCTCAATACCCTCAATTTCGTTTTACCGCCAGTATAGGAACACGTGAATCGGAATTAGAAGAATTAATCAATCCAGATCGGATTCTTTGGAGCATGGCTGGCAATTTATTAAATCCCATCTTCAATCGAGGGGCATTAAAAAACAAAGCACTTATGCAAAAGCAGGCACGAACTCAAAGTCTGATTCAATATCACTTACAGTGGCTCAAAGCCAGTCAAGACCTCCAGCAAAACTTAGACAAAATTCATTTCGGTAAAGAACAATTAAAACTAATGCAAGAGAAAATAGATTTGGTAAGAGCCACTTTACAGATGATTGAGAGTGGTTACCAAGATGGTCTGAATAGTTGGTCTGAACTTATTAACAGTCGTAAAGAGCTATTTATGTCACAAAAATCCATGATCTCTGCTCGGTATTCTCTGTTAAAAAACTATATGAACTTACGAGGAAATATTACTGGCAACTGGGCTTCAGAAATCACCCAAGAGTTAACTAAAAAGGATATATAATGAAAGTATTAAAATTCTTAACCCCCTTTATTATTTTAGCCGGAGCGGTGGGACTCTTTATCACAATGTCTAAATCGTCTAAACGGCCTAATAAACATCATGGAATGGCTAAGAACAAGGTTGCAGTAAGCATAACATCTGCCAAAAAAATAGACCATACCATTACTATTTCAGCCCGAGCCATAGCTACTCCTCTTTATGAAATTGATATCGCCTCTCAAGTGAGTGGGATGGTGTCTGAGGTGCATGATCAACTGATGGAAGGGGGATTTGTAAAAGAAGGTGAAACCCTCTTTGCTCTTTCCCCTGCCGATTTTGAGCTAAAATTAATCCAAGCCGAGGCTTCCTTGGCTAAAGCCAAATATAATTTCGATTTGGTAAAAGCACAGCAAAAATCCGCTGTGAAAGGCTTTGAATTGGTAAGGAAAAAAATGCTAGAGCAAAAAGTCGCCAATACTGAATTCAGTGATCTGGCCAAGTTCACACCTCAAATGCAAAATGCCTTGGCTGGACTCAAGAGTGCGGAAGCCACGGTGGAAGCTGCCAAATTAAATCTATCTAGAACCAAAATTAAAGCTCCTTTTTCGGGTTATATAAAACAGGTAAATTTAGCCAAAGGCCAGTTAGTGGCTGCCATGAAAAAGGTGGGGACCTTTTATGCCAACACCCCTTTACATATTAGCGCAGCTTTGCCTGTTCGAGATATTGTTCGTTTGGAGATGGGAAATAGCAAAAAGTTGAATGTAAAAATCAGTCGAAAAATTGGGGTTGAAGTTCATCATTGGCAAGGGTATGTAGCTAAACTTTCCACTCGCATTAATCTGCAGGATCATTTAGCCAGGGCCTATATTATGGTTGACCAACCCTTTTCCGATAAAGGTTTAGAGCTGCCTGTGGGAATGTTAGTTGACATTTCATTGACCGGTGAACAGTTGAAAGGGGTTTATCAGATACCAGCAGAAGCTGTAAGACCTGGTGACACTCTCTGGGTGGCAGAACAAGAGGTCTTAAAAGTACACCCTATTAAGATACTCTATAAAGATCAATATTACGTTTATATCCGTCAAAGGGTAGAAGCTGAAATGAAAATTATTACCTCCAGTGTGCCCAACTTCGAACCGGGGCTTCCTCTTCAAATAGAACTGTAGCTTAAGAAGGCAAGAATGAAAGATTTTATTGTATACATGATCAAAAATAAAGTGGCTGCCAATTTGCTGCTGATTGCTCTTTTTGTTATCGGTCTTATTGCCGGAAAATCCATACCGCAAGAGGTCTTTCCTAATATTGAATTTGATAGAATTAATATTAAATTAGGTTATCCAGGTGCCGCCCCTTCTGAGGTGGCTAAGGCAATCTGTCTCCCTTTACAAGATGCCATTTCTAATATTGTAGGTGTCAAAGACGCCAGTTGTACTTCCATGGAGGGTGCCGCTTCCATGAGGTTGACATTACAAGAAGGAGAAGAACTCAATGACGTTTTTGAAGAGGTCCGAACAGCTGTAGATGGTATTGGAGATTTCCCGGAAGATGCCACTAAGCCTGTTGTGGGAAAAGCCTCACATAATAGAGATATTATGGAATTGGCTTTAGTGAGCAATTCATCTGAGATGGAGTTGTACCGTTATGCTCGGCATGTGAGAGATGAAGTGAGAAGAATTAAGGGTGTTGCAGTGGCTTCTCTGATGGTGGATCGAGGAGAGGAAATTGAAATTGCAGTAGAGCCTGATGTAATGAAACACTATCACCTCTCGCTCTCTTCCTTAAGTCAGATGATAAAAAGTAATAGTTTAGATCTGGGAGCTGGTTCCATAAATCAGCGAACCGGTAAGATTCTCCTAGGGGTTAAAGAGAGAAAAACTGGAGTTGAACAAATCAAAAAAATACCAGTGCTGACTACCAAAGAAGGATCTCAGTTGCTCTTAGGAGAGATTGCCGAGGTGAAGTGGAAATTAGAAAGGAGTCTTAGGGACACCATTATAGATGGCAAACGGGCCGTTATTATAGATATTAAGCAGCACAATAGTTACACTCCGGGTCAAGTGTCTAAGAATATCCGTCACTATGTAGAGCGTAAGAGTAAGGTTCTTCCTTATGGATACTCTTTTAAAGTTTTCCGTGATCGATCTACCTATTTTGAAGATCGCTTCAATCTACTTATTCGCAATGGCTTATTAGGCTTACTTTTGGTTTTAGTTTCTTTGAGTCTTTTTTTAGAAATTAGATTGGCCTTTTGGGTAATGATTGGTATCCCTGCTTCATTTTTAGGTTCCTTGATATTCTTACCAATGGCCGGAGTTACCATCAATATGATGTCACTTTTTGCCTTTATTCTGGTGTTAGGAATAGTGGTGGATGATGCCATTGTCATTGGTGAGGCCATTTTTAAACATCGAGAAAAAGGAAAAGATTTTATCACTGCCGCCATCGATGGAACCAAAGAGGTGGCGGGGGCGGTTACTTTTGCAATTTTAACCACCATGATCGCCTTTCTCCCCTTAGCTTTTACCAAGGGTATGATGGGAGCATTTTTATTTGCCACACCTATAATTGTAATTAGTGTTATCGGGATTTCATTACTGGAAGCCCTATTTATTCTACCTGCTCATTTAGCTCATAGCAGTCGTGAACCCTTCAACCATCCACTCCTGACTTTAATTGAAAAAGCAAGAGTTGGAACCACAAAACTCTTACAAAATTTCATTAATGGTACTTTTTCAAAGGTTTTGGATGCGGCTTTACGTCACTGCTTTTTATCTATTTCTATCGGACTCGCCTTTTTAATTTTGTGTCTTGGAATGGTGGCGGGAAAAATCATCCGAGTGGAGTTTTTTCCCAACATCGAGGGGGATCGTTTACGAGTGAGTGGACAGCTTCCAGCAGGTTACTCCAGAGAAGAGACCATGAGAATTGTTAAGAAAATAGAGAAGATTGGTCGTAAAAGTTTAGAGGGGATGGAAAGAAAACTGGGGGTTGACCCAGAGGATACCAGTTTAAAATCGGTCTATAGCCGAATTTCACAAGCACGTAATTCAGGCAAAACCAGCTTTAGAGTTTCATTGGATTTACAACCTGAAAGAAAGGTCTCTATCTTTAAATTAAAAAGAGTTTGGCGAAAGAAAATTGGTTCTATACCAGGGGTTGAAGGTTTAAAACTGGCCAGTCGAGGAATGCACTTTGGAACTGACATCTCCCTCTCTCTTTCACACTTTGATCATGACACCCTCCTTAAGGCAATAAATTACATGAAAACTGAGTTAACTAGATATCAAGGGGTCCATGAGGTAGAATTGTCTGAAGAAGCGGGTAACACTATGTTAGTTTTTAAACCGAGTATCGTGGCAGAGTCACTGGGTATCAATGCTGCTACCTTGGCAAGGGCGGTGCGTAGTGGGTTTCAAGGTATTGATCTCTCGTCTTTTTATCATCAGGGAACTGAGGTCAATGTGGTTTTACGCTATAATCAGAAGTATCGAGACCATTTAAACCTATTGGAGCAAATACCTCTGCTCGGAAAAAATGGTAAAAGCATCACCTTGGGTGAAGCAGCTGATATTTCGGAACATGTGGAGCCCGTAACCCTGTTGCAAGAGAATGGCCGGCCCACCATTCGGCTAAGTGCTTCAGTAGCTGAAGAAAAAGCTAACTTAGATGATATCCAACAGGAGATTGAAGAGAAGTTAGTTCCGCAGGTTGAGAGAAAGTTTAGTGGGTTATCGGTCTCTTTCGGAGGGGCCCGTGAAGAGCGTAAAAAATCGATGAAGAGTTTTTTAAGTGGCTATATTATTGCTTTAATAGGAATCTATACCTTGTTAGCTCTCTTTTTTCACTCCTACACTCAACCACTTATTGTGATGCTTGGAATTCCCTTTGGTCTGGCAGGGGGGATTATAGGTCATTGGTTGCTTGGGTATAATTTGAGCAGTATGAGCCTATTTGGTTTCATTGGCCTTTCTGGTGTTGTGGTGAACGACTCTTTAATACTCATACATGCAGTAAAGCTTTATCTCGATCAAGGTCTGGATGTACATCAGGCTCTGTTGGAGGCGGCAAAATCCAGAGTTCGCCCCATATTTCTCACTAGTTTGACCACTTTTGTGGGTTTAATGCCTATGCTTTTAGAAACTTCCAGGCAAGCCAAATTCCTTGTTCCCATGGCCATCAGCTTAGCCATGGGTATTCTTTTCGCCACCTTTATCATACTGGTGTTGGTACCGGCGATATACCGGGCTTTTGTCTATCTGAAATTTACTCGAATTCAAGCTAGACAACCCTAGTCTCTTTTTAGTAGAATTCACTGGTTTAAAGTTTAAAATGTTAAAATTATTGGAGAAATTGTATGAGTACCCCGTTTTATAAAGTGGAAGTTAAAAATGGCGACACCAAAGCTTTCTGTACCTGTGGTCAATCTAAGAAAATGCCTGACTGTGATGGCAATCATCAGGGAACAGGTAAAACTCCTCATGTTGAAAAATTCACTGAAGATAAACTGGTGATTGTTTGTGGCTGTGGTAAAACAGCTAAGTCTCCATACTGTGATGGAGCTCATGCTAAGTAGTCTTGTTGATTTTTCCTCTAGACGAAGCGGACACGATTGGTTCAGATGAATCATCTTCTGGAGTTATGACCGCTTTGAGCATGAAAAAGCGGTCACCAATGGCCCTGATGAATCATCTTTCGGAGTTATGTCCTCTTTCTAAACAGCACTCATAATTTCCCACTTACCATAACCTTTTTTAACAAGGTTTTAAAAAAGAGTAAACATTTGCTCCCTTCAACATCTCTGCTTATATGTCCCTAGTTATACTTAAATATTTAATATAATTAGATTTAAATTTATGACCTTTAGATTTCCTTCCATTCAACCGATAAGAACCAATAACCTAAGATTGGGGAGAAAATCATGACTCGATATATCTATCTTTTCGCTTTTGTCATTCTTTTAGGCTGTAAAGCACGAGATGAAGCTGATGAAGGTGCCAATGTTAAAAGCTACCGTTATGATAATGGTCAAAAGGTACTAGATGTAGGGGTTTATATAAACGATGAGCCTACTACTAACTCTGGCGAGCTTTTACCCGAGGAAATTTCTTGGGGGCGCTACCCCAGTGGCTTTAGTGGTGATAAAGTTATCGGTCGAACTCAATATTCCACCGACAACAATTTATTTGAACAAGCGAAATCCTCTGGCGCCAAATATGTATTAAAAATAAAAGTCGTGAGTGACTCTCTTGAGGATATTCCTAATCAAGTTACCCTTTCGAAAGGTTTTATCGCAGATACTAATTGTGGAAGTCCTGAGTCCACAGTGAAAATCAAAGGTCAAGATGAAAGGGGAGAAGAGGGGGTTTATAACTTTTGTGTCACAACTGAGCAGAGTGGGAAAAATGCCGGTGCAAAAATCATATACACTAACTTGAGCCTCATAAGTGAAGGTGCTATTGCCGATGGATTCTCTATTGAAATATTAATGGATCGAATCTTAGGTTCCTCGACTCAGTTTTATGCAGCTACTGTAAACGTGACCAATTTAAATGCATTTGAAAACCAAAATACCCAAGCCATCTTGGGGGAGGAAGTGGCCTTTAGTACTGATCCAAGTGCGGAAATCCCATTTCCAACTCCGGCACCTAAAAGAAAACCCGATGATGAATATGATAAGATGTCCACTTTGGATCGAGTCGTTCCTAAAAAGAGACCCACTGTCGATCTTCCTGATCAAAAGTCATCCGCTACTTTTCAAAATATGATGATTCTGCCTGCAGGATCAGTGAGGGAAGTGGATGGAGAAGTTGATATGTCGAGCTTAAGCTCTCGGAATAAACTATACACTGGCTTAGGTTATCCGATGGGGAGCAAGGCCACCGAATATTGCGAGGAAAAGTACAAATCTCAAAATAATAGTGAGTATCATATTCAGTGGATCATTGCAGATATTGAAGATGATTTTAAAGTTATAGACCATAGTATTGACTATGAACATAATTTTTACGGAGCTTCGGTGGTTAAGAGTTTTACTGGAGCTGCATGGTTGGATGCCAATGATGGAAAACTGGATACCTTAGCTGATTTAGACTTGCTCATTCGCATGATTAGAGATTCAAATAATCCGGCTTGGATCGCCATCAGAAAAAAGATTGGGGAACCTTCTGGAGCTGTGAAGTTTACATCTAAGATGGGTTATGTAAAGACACGGAGCCATCGCAATGCCTATGATGGTTATTTAGGAAATCAGATCAATGCCCGCGAAACAGCCGAACTCTTTTTTGATACCTATCATGGCAACTATCAAGGTGCTGATGTAATGTGGCGAATTTTTCATACCTGTCGAACCGGTTCAACAAAAGCTAAATATTACCTTCCTCAAAGTCTGGTAGTTGGAGGAAAGACAGGAAGTTGGGATGAATCTTATCACCATGCTCTCACTTTCCGTTATGAAGATCGCCAATACGCTATGGTGGTCTTAACCGGTCGTCATTACACTTGGAACCTAAGGCAGCTTTTTAATGGCGCTAAAGGAAGTAATAATAAAGTGGCAGTGATGGCTGGAGGGCTCTTTCGAGAGTATATTGAAAAAAGCATGTCCTGCAGTAATTAATCTATCCTTCTACATTTACTGGCATAATCTCATATAATATATTATCATTTTCTTACTAATTCTATTTAGACTAATAAATTTTGAGGAGACTTGTAATGAAGCGGAAAATGGTTTTTTTGATTTCTTTTATAGCACTATCCTTTTTTCTGCCGAGCCAAAGAATAATGGCCTCTATGATGGATGATGTGATTGCTCTTGAAAAGGCGGTAGGACAGCTTAAAGGTAAGCAGCAAACTGACATTAGCACCCTAACTAGCAAAATTGCCAAGCTAGAGGCGAAAATAAAGACCATGCGTGCAAATGTAAAAAAAGATGTAAAAAAAGAGCTTAAGAAGGCGATTGCTCGGGTTAAGGCTTCGGCACCAGCAAGAGTTGCAGATACACCAGCACCACCTCCCCCACCCGCTCCGGTCGCTGCTGCACCAGCCCAAGGCAATGCTATTGATACCAATCGTATTTTAAATGATCTGAATCTCATTAAAACAGCCATCTTAAAACTACAGCAAGGTGTTAAAGTAGCAGATGGTGGAAAAGGGGGAGATTCTTTCAAAGAGCTGGAAAAAGCAGTTGAGGAGTTAAAAGGTAAAGTTGGAAAAGCAGAAGCACCAGCCGAGAGCAGTAGCCCTGTATCCGGAAGTGCCACTGTCATTTTACTGGCAATGGATCAAGCCAAAGATGAAGAAGCCAATATCAATTCTGCCGTCACCGATGCCTCTATTGGCTTTTCAGCCACCAAAGGAAAAGTCTCTATGGAGATGGAAGTGGATGCCCTTTCCTTTATTGAAGGCGGAGAAATTGGGGTAGGAACCTTTTTGGGAAAAGCAACCATTGGCTATGACTGTGGCAGTGGTTGGTCATTTTTGGCTGGAAAAGGTGAAGTGGGTTACGGTCAGGCTTTTAATCCTTTTAGTTATCTTGATCAATATGTTGAAAGTGAGGCCTTTGCAGGGGTAGATGGAGTGATGGTCTGGGTGACCAGTTACAGTACTGAAGCCTTCGCTAACAGCTTTTCACTCTTTAAAAATGGTGATGAGAGTATGACTATGAATCGCCGAGTGAGTTTTGCCAATAAGATTGAGCTCACCTCTTTAGGGAAAGTGACCCCTCAACTTTCAATTATGGCTATCAATGTAAAAGAGCTTGAAAAGTTCGTGACGGGAGTTTCTGTTGGATTTCAGTTTAAACAAGATGCTCTTGAACTCGGGGTGGAAGTATTAAGTGGTAAAGATGCGGATGATAAGAGCCCCATGACTTTTGATTTAGGCTTAAGTTATGGTGTGAATGATAATTTTAGCTTGATGGCAGCCGCTGGTTACAGCAAATCAGAAGAGACTGAAAAAATGCATGTGGACATAGGTTTTAGCTATTCTCTCGCAGATGGAGCCTCTTTAGAAAATGACTTTAGATACGATGCTGACCAAAAAGGTGAGACCCATACAATTGAGAATCACCTCGGATTAAACTTCGAATTTTAAGCACTTTTGGGAAGGGCAACCACGTTGCTCTTCTCTTCACCCTTCTCTTCACTCTTCTCTTCACTCTTCTCAATTCTGGTCATTTTACTTAAATCATCAAACTGCAGATCTACCAACACCCCTTTTTCCGGTTTGAATATCACCTCACCTTTGAGGCTCTCACTGACCAAATATTTGACGAGTTGAATGCTGGCATAGACCGCATCTTGTGAGAGATCAATTTTGGGAGGTGGCATAAAGGGTTGGTTTGCATTTGTATCCGAAAGGGATATTTTTGGTTTTGGGGGTAATAAAAACTTTGGAGTTTTATATTGCAATCCATATTGCTGTAGGAAACCCCATCGGTGCTCTTCAAAAGTTCAGTAATAATAAATCCACACATGAGAGCCGTTTTTATACTCACATAGACCTGATCCTGTTCATAAGGATCATTAACAAAGTTCCCGTCCTCTCTATGCCCTCGGTATTCATCAATATAATTTTTCAAAATGCTTCTTAAGAAGTGATTGAAATTAACTCCGGGATTATCCTTATCACTTTGAATGGTAAGGAGGGTGTGTCTGAGAGTCCGTAACTTATCCTGTAACACGCTTTTAAAAGTAATTTGATCCATCTCTGTTAAATACTCTTCCTGCCATTTGATTAAATACTCCATAATAACTACTTGCTCCGACATCAAGTCTTTAAACTCATCAAAGAGCTCTCCGTTAGAAATGATAGGACGTGGCTCTTCTTTGGGAATGGGAGGAATAAGCTTTTGCCAGCTCGGTATAATGACCACCGGTTTTTGTTGCTTTTTTTGAGTCTGATCATTGGTAAGGTTGGCAAGTCCCTCGACCGATTTCTTCGATTCTGGTGATTTAGGCGTTTTAGGCATTTTGGGAATATTTTTCAAATTGGCAAAAGGGATTTTTTCTGGAATGTGATCCGGTTTTTGAATAGGACCTAATGGAATGGTCTGCTGTTTTTGATTATTTTTATTGCTCTTTTTTCTGCGGAGAATTCGATCCACAGCAAAGAGAGTTGTTTGTTGTTCTTTAGTGAGTGAGATTTCTTTTCGCTCAGCCACCACCAGTTTAATTTCTTCCTTTTTGGGCTCATTTAAGAGAAGAGGGGGTTCGTAAGTATTTTTTTCTGTTGAATAGCCAATGCCAATCTCGTGCTGCCATTTTTTTATTTGATCAGATGAAGGTGTGGGGCACACTTCATCACTTTTAAATGAAGTGATGGTTTTTGAAGGTGGAATAACTGGGGAAGCGATCTTTTTATTTGAAACCAGTAGAGTATGATGAACCGTTTCTTGAAGAATATGATTAAAAATTTGAGAACCAAACCGTTCGTAAAGCTCAAAAAGACTTTCACCCTCTTTTTGGTGAAGGGAATGGTAAGAGATTAGGGTATTTATTATATCTGGTAGAAGTGACTGATCCAAGTTTTGAGCTAAATAGGCTTTAGTCCTTTGGTAAGGGGAAGGGGTGTTTATCAAAAATAAATGATAGCCTTCTGATTGTTTTACTAATGCAATATCTAGTGGGGTTTTAACTTTTAATCCACTGTTACAACCAAAAATTCCAATGCCAAAGGACTCAGTAGAAAAGTTTTCATTAGGGTAGCTACTTAACTGTTCTGCCAGCCAAATTGCTTCATTTAGCGTCACAAACGAATGGTTATCAGCAAGATCATTAGAACAAGTGGAAATCACATAATGAGAGCTATAAAGATCACTTTGTAGATAATTTAAATCCGTTAAGGCTTCGATCATTTCTGCCTGGTGTTCTCTTTTTATGAAAAACCCCAAACGGTCACCTTGGATTTGCTTGATAAAACCATCATGTGCAGTGGCAACCTGGGTGATCTTCTCAAGTTTTCCTTTAGAATATTGTTTAACCGAAAAAGTGGGGATAATTACACATAGATCATTGTTAATATTAAAAAAAAGTGGTCGAGTGGTCATCTTCTTCTCCTATATAATTCGCCGTAACTCTATTATCGGAAATTAGCTAGGAGTCTTGAGGTAATTAATGCAGCTCTACCGCTATCCCATCAATATCAAAACCATACATTTCAAAATTATCGTCACTGACCACTTTGAGGATCATTGTATTTCCTGGAACGATAGGTGAAAAATCATTTTTAATCCGACGGCTTTGCTTGGCAATCAGCTCTCCCTCTCCGTTATAAAAGAGGACGTAGTCTCGGCTTTCAAAGCTAAAACGACTGAAATGGACAGCCATCCGTTTGGCATTTTCTACCTTGATAGTATAAGTTTTTTCCCAGTTAGCAGGGTATTTATGGGGGGTGGAAAGTTCATAGGGAAGACGTTGCCAGTTATGGGGGTCATCAGGGTCTTTAGGAGCCGTTTGATTGGTTAAAGCATAATAAGCATCTGCGATAGCCCCTTTCTTTAAAAATTTCCTTAAAGAATATCGGGGGCGGGCTCCATTTACAATCCGTCTTTTGATCTCATCAGGCAGGAGGGTGGAGTCTTGAGCTAAAAGAAGAGCCGCAATTCCAGTGACATGAGGTGCTGCCATAGATGTTCCTGACCAGCTTTCCAGACCATTCATAGTATTACTAAGAACCTCATGTCCAGGGGCAGCAATATCAACCGAGTTGGCACCATAGCTGCTACCAAATGGATAGTTTGGGTGTTCATGATTCGACCATGTGACCAGGTTTCCTTCATTATTAATGGCTGCTACGGAAATAACATTATTGAGTTTATAGCTTGCTGGATAGAACCCTGCCTCATCATTCGTTGTGCCTTCATTTCCTGCAGCAGCAACAATCAAAATATGAGCCGCTTTGGCTCGTTCAATGGCTTCTCTAAGAGGGGTAACTTCGTAATCCTCTGTTTCATCATCGTCCTCATATCCCCAAGAGCAGTTTATAATTCTGGCCCCTTTTTCAATCGCATAATCAATGCCTTGGATAGCAGCAGAGATATAGCCTTCATTATCTTGATCCAGCCACTTTAAAGCCATCATTTTAATATGTGAGTTAATGCCGGCAATCCCTAAACTGTTATCTCCTTTAGCTCCAATCACACCGGCAATATGGGTTCCATGCCCGTGATTATCCATTGGTTCAGCAACTTCTTTACTGAAATCGTAGCCATAAATATCATCTACATAGCCATTGTTATCATCATCTATCCCAGGGGCCCCATTTTGCTCTTCAATATTGACCCAAATATTATCCTTTAGATCTGGGTCGTGGTAATTAATTCCGGTATCAATAATAGCCACCAGAATATCACTGGAACCCTTGGTTATTTCCCATGCTTTTTCAATATTAATATCAATTCCTGGTGTTCCTTTGACTCCTGAGAGACGAGGTTGACCAGTATTTTTCATAGCCCATTGTTTAGGGTAAGCGGGATCATTCACCGGAGCAAAATAACTTAGAGGGGGTAAATTTAGTAAATTGGGAAAGGGTACCTCATGGGAGAAGCGGACTACTTTCTGCTTACGATGAATAAGCTTTTTATTTTTGACTACATAGAGAGCCCCAAACTGTTCTTTTAAAGTATTAATCCAAATTTTTTGTTCCGCTAAGGAGTCAAAAATTTTGCTTACCTTTACTAACTCACTTTTCCCTTTAAGAATCTTGAATTTATTGCTATTTAGGAGAGCTTCAAGTTCATGATTTGAATAAGATTGAGGGGATTTAGGGAGCTTAATGAGAAAGGAGGTTGTCCCTGCCATGAGATTTGACAAAAATAAACCTATTATTAGTAATGATAGAACCTTATTCATTAAAATCTCTCCTCTGTTTTTCTATAACCATTTCATATGAAGGTTTTTTATAGCATGATTTTATTTATAATCAAAATAAATTTATATAAAATATAAGTTATGCTTCTCTATAGCATTTAAATGGATAATTTATGGTAAAGCACCAATATTATAGTAACAATAAAAAAAATAAGGATCTAATTTCAGCTATTTGTAAATTAGTACTTGCTAATATTCTTAAATAGTAATAATATTTATTACTAGTAGGAACAAGTTGAATTGAATAAATGGAGGTTCAAAATGGTACAAGTCAAACAACATTATTTAGGATGTTTAGCTCAAGCGAGCTATGTAATTATAAGTGAAGGAAAAGGTTTCATCATCGACCCACGTCGTGATGTTGAAATTTATATGAGAGAATCAGAAGAGTTAGAATATGAAATCAATGGGGTCATGTTAACCCATATTCATGCTGACTTTGTAGCAGGTCATCAAGCCCTTAGTAAATACACAAAGGCCCCTATTTATATAGGAAAACAGGGTAATGCGGCCTATGACCATATTGCTGTTGAGGACGGAATGACTTTAGAATTTGGAAAGGCTCGGTTAGAGTTTCTAGAAACTCCAGGGCATACACCAGGTGATGTTTCTATCGTTCTTTATGATCTCAGTGAGTCTGCAACTAAACCCAAAGCAGTTTTTACGGGCGATACACTATTTAATGGTGGCAGCCGGTTTTAAAGCAGAAGATTTAGCTGATCAACTCTTCGATTCATTACATCAAAAGCTGATGAAACTTCCTGATGAGACAATCCTTTACCCTGGTCATGGACAAGGATCACTCTGTGGTAAGAAACTATGCGGCAGCACAGTTAGTACAATTGGTGTCCAAAGAGAAAGCAATCAGGTTCTACAAATTAAAGACAGAGCTGAATTTGTTAAATCAATCACATCAAATCAAGCATTTGCCCCTAAATACTTTGGTATGGATGCCAAAATCAACCAACAAGGTGCAAAGCATGATATTGGTGAATTGATGGAAATTGTGAAGCCCATGGAACTAGAAGAATTTAAGGCCGCTATTGAAAGCGGTGAGTTTAACCTACTTGACTCAAGAGACTCTTTTGACTTTTCAGATAGTTTCATCCCTGGTTTTACCAATGTCTGCCTTGATGGGAAATTTGCTACTTGGTCAGGTATATTGATGGATCTTTCCAAGCCGATAATCTTTGTGGCAGATGATGAAGAGCATGAAGAAACAATAATTCGTTTAGCGAGAGTTGGATTGGATAATATTCATGGATATCTCAAGGGAGGCATGGAAGCTTGGGAAGAGAAGTATGATAATACCATGTCTTTTAAAAGATATAGTGCCATGAAGTCACTCAATCTCATGTTAAAAGATAAATTTGCTAATGTAATAGACATTCGAGCAGAGCAAGAGTTAGAAGCCGAAGGATCCATTGCCGGTTCTGAACACTTTGATTTAGTAAACTTCATGGATGAATTTGAAACCAAGTTTGCTAACAAAGAAGAACCTATTTTACTGTTTTGTAAAAATGGATATCGATCTGCCACCGCCATTAGCCTCTTGAAAAATAAAGGTTATGGGAATATATATGATATTCGTGGTGGCTATGAAAGCTGGAAGGCTTCCGGCCTGCCTATCGATCAAGACATCGAAGGCTAGTTTTGGCGTCCATAAACGAACATCTACTTTGTTAGCCAAAAAAATCGTATCGAATCCGTACTAAGTTCGTACTGTCTTCTCACGATTTTTTTAGCTGCCTTGTAGATGCCCGTTTCTGTTAGCCAAAACTTTAGGCTTATAAATGGTACTTTCACTACGTTGTCTTAAAAAACTACTATGTAGGCTGTTTAAATTTGGAGGAAGTGATGATTGAAGAAGGAAAAAAGGCACCTGATTTTAAATTAATTAATCAGTCAGGAGAGACGGTTCAATTGAAAGAGTTTAAGGGAAAGAAGAACGTCGTACTCTACTTTTACCCCAAAGCTATGACTCCGGGTTGTACTACCCAAGCTTGTGGACTTCGTGATGTCAATAAGGAGTTAGAAGATTTAGATACCGTGGTTTTAGGAGTGAGTCCGGACTCACCGTCTCGTCTGGAAAAATTCATCGGCAAACAGGATCTGAATTTTACCCTGCTTTCAGATGAAGACCATCAGGTGGCTGAAGATTACGGTGTTTGGCAACTGAAAAAGAATTATGGCAGAGAGTATATGGGAATTGTTCGCACCACCTTCGTGATCAGTAAGCAAGGAAAGCTTCATAAAGTTCTCAAAAAGTTTAAGACCAAAGATCACCACGAGGTGGTTATGGATGTTATTAAGCAGATGGATTAGAACTTGCCTGGAAAAAAGGTGTTAAATAAGAGAATGATCAGAGGAAAAGATCCAATAGCTGTCAAAAAGCTAAAGAGAAGTAACTGATTGGCAATATTGCGATCCCCTCCCTCTTTCTCCACCATGATTGGTACAAAGGTGAGGGGAGGAGAGGCTGCTTGTAAGATGATGATGAAAGCAATCATAATGGGCGGCTTGATTATGAGAATAAGAATTAAGAATAAGAGTGGAAATAAAAAGTTTTTCACCGCTACAAATTTGAGTATAGCCTTCCAATGAAAAGTGCTTCTGCGCTTCAAATCAAGATAAATATTCCCGCCAATAATTAAGAAAATGATAGGGATGGTTATCTGTCCTACCATTTTGATGGCTCCTTTCATGAAAAGAGGAATCCAATTATGTGCTCCAATTAGAACCAGTAGGACTGCTAAAACGGTCCCTAATGTCGTGGGATTAGAGATACTGAACCAGTTAAATTTGACAGTTTTATGGGAAAGGAGTTGGGGCAATAGGAAAAAGAAGTAGATGGGATAGGCCACTACAAATAAGAAAAGATAGACCAAGATGATATGATTTGGACCAAACATACTACTCAGCATGGAGACCGGAAAAAAGATGGAGTTCTGAAAAAGTAAAGAGACTAAAAACTCCTTTCTGATTTTGGGATTCACCCACCAAGAACAGGGAAAAACTAAAGCAACGGTGAGTAGGGTAAAACCAAGCCACCAAAGAGGGAGGAGCCACCAGTCTGTCATGACCTCTGGATTAAAATGATTGATCACATTGGTGAAAATCATGCAAGGGAGGGCAATCTCAATGGCGAGTGTTATGAGAGGGGGAAATAATTTTTCAGATACTATTTTACGGTTCATAACCCAGAAGCCGAGAATGCCTAGAGATAGTAAGGTAGCGACAGCTTGAAAAGATTCTACTAACATGTGAGTCCTTATATTTTCTAATAACTGGCATTAATTGACTTAAGTCAAGGTTTCTTCCCTCAGCATAGCATACTTTAAATAAGGTTAATTAAAATCTTTAGTTTTATAAATATACGTTCAGGAGGTCCTCATGTTTTGTAATCAGTGTCAAGAAGCTGCTCGTAATGAAGGTTGTGAAAAGGTCGGTGTTTGTGGAAAAAGTGATGAAACTGCCATTATGCAAGATGTGCTCATTTATGTTACATCCGGCTTGTCTTATTGGAATAACCGGCTCAACGGGATGGAAGTCTTTAATCCCGATATTGATAATCGTATTAACCAGCTTCTTTTTACCACAATTACTAACGTCAATTTTGATTTAGACCGACTCCAAGAACTCGTGGAAGAGGTTCTCCATCTACGTAGTCAACAAATGGAAAGGTTCTTAAATGAGTACAAAAAGAGAGAAGATAGGGAATTTGATGAACAAGTTCCAGATGCAGCTACCTGTAGTTTAAGTACTGATAAAGAGTCTTTGCTAGAAAAAGGTCGAGAAACCAGCTTTGTTAAAAGTTCAGATAAAGACATGGCCTCTTTGAAGCAACTTTTACTGCATGGTCTAAAAGGCATGGCCGCTTATACTCATCATGCTTATCGTTTAGGCTTTATAAATAATGAAGTAGATCGGTTTGTGCAAAGAGCCTTTGCTGAAATTCCTAAGAGCGGATCTTCTATGGATCATGTACTTGGTTTGGTGATGGAAACCGGTGAGAAAGCAGTAAGTGCCATGCAGTTAGTTGATCAAGCTCACAATGAAACCTTTGGTACACCAGAAGTTACTACCGTTTCAACCGGTACTAAAAAAGGTCCTGCGATTCTAGTTTCAGGGCATGATTTAAGAGATCTGGAAGAGTTATTAGAGCAAACTAAGAAGACCAACATTAATATATATACTCATGGCGAAATGTTGCCTGCTCATGCTTATCCACGATTTAAAAAGTACACCCATTTAGCTGGAAATTGGGGAAGTGCTTGGCATAATCAACAAAAAGAATTTACCGACTTTCCTGGCCCGATTGTAATGACTACAAATTGTATAGTCGAACCTAAGGAGAGTTACAAAAATAGGATTTTTACCACGGGTTTAGTGGGTTTTAGCGGAGTGACTCATCTCCCTGAAAAAGGTCAAAATGAGTCCAAGGATTTTAGTAAGGTCATATCTATGGCCTCCAGCTGTGAAGAATTAAAAGAACAATCTGGTAAGGAACTCACAATCGGTTTTGCCCATGAAACTGTCATGAGTGTTGCAGATAAAGTTATCGATGCGGTCAAAGCCGGAGCCTTGAAAAGATTTGTTGTTATGGCTGGATGTGATGGACGTCATAAGAGTCGTGATTATTACAGGCAAGTGGCTCAAAAGCTGCCTCTGGATACAGTGATTCTTACTGCGGGCTGTGCTAAATATAGGTATAATGACCTAGATCTTGGTGATATCGGGGGAATTCCTCGCTTACTAGATGCTGGACAATGTAATGATAGCTATTCCTTAGCTTTAGTAGCGTTAAAGTTAAAAGATGCCTTTGGTCTAGACGACATTAACCAGCTTCCCATATCTTATGATATTGCTTGGTATGAGCAGAAAGCGGTTACAGTCTTATTAGCTCTCCTCCATCTTGGTGTTAAGGGAATTAGAGTTGGTCCAACTCTTCCTGCCTTTTTATCTCCAACCATAGCAGAAACTTTGATAGAAAAGTTCGACCTTAAGGGTATTGGTGGAGTAGATGATGATATTACAGCAATGATGGCAGGAAAATAGTCATCTATGATATAATGAGTCTCATGGGAAAAATGTTTTTTTTGGGGCTCATTTATCTATTTGCATTATGCTATGCCCCTTTTACATATGCTGCTAGTAGTCATTTTGTAAGTGACCCTCCAGAGCCCATCCTGGTGGAAGAGGGGACCGGTTCTATCACCCTTGATCCTCACGCTCAAATTCTAGAAGATCCCACAGGAAAACTTACATTAAATGAGATTCTGAAAAGTTCAAATATCGAGTTTAAATATGATAAGGGTCAGGCACTCAACTTTGGTTATACAGAGAGTAGTTACTGGATTCGGTTTTCTTTATTTAACCCTGGTAATGAAAAGAAAGAGCGCTATGTTTGGCTCAATAACTCAATTCTTGACTTTATTCATTTTTATGTTGTAGATGAAAACAATTTCCCTAAGAAAGCTATCCTAACCGGTCTTTCTGCCTCTAATGAATCAAAGGATGTGAATGATACTCTCTATGGTTTTCGTCTCCACCTACCACCAGAATCCACTCGCACTGTCTATATGCGGTTTGCTAGTGACGGCCCGCTCATCATTCCGCTTAAACTTTATGACTTTGCCTCCATAGTTGATAATAAATTTAAACGGAAGCTGTTGTTGGGCCTGATATATGGGGCTCTCTTCATTATGATGGTTTATAATTTATTACTTTACTTTCGTTTGAGACAGTTATCCTATCTTTTTTATGTACTATCCAACCTCAGTCTCACGCTTTTCTTAGCTTCTACGGAAGGTGTTGCTACCATGTTTTTATGGCCTGGAGCTCCCGTAATCAGTAAATATCTTGCCGCTTTAATGCCGTGTTTTATTTTGCCAGCCTTACTTTATTTTTCTAAACATTTTTTATCCATTGATTCATCTCACTCGCCTCGTTTAGTCAAGTGGATCAATGGCTTTTCAATATTTTGTTTAGTCTATGCCGCTCTGTTTTTCTTTATCCATATGAAAATTCTGATTCCACCTCAAAATTTATTGGTGGTTGTGGGACTCACTATTTTGATTGGTGCGGGGGTTTCTAGCTGGAGAAGAGGTTATCGAGCTGCTCGACTCTATTTGATTTCTTGGATGGGCTTCTTTATTGGGGCTCTCTTTTTTGTCTTTATTGACTTAGGCTGGATGGCTTATAATATGCTGGCCCATTTCAGCTTCCATTTAGGAATTGTATTTCAACTTTCTATGCTGGCACTGGCTTTAGCAGATAAGATTCTCATCATTCAACAGGAGAAAGAGAGTGCCCAGGCAGAGTCTATCCGACTTAAAAAAGAGGCCATAGACAATTTAATGAAAGCAGATCGGATTAAGGATATGTTCCTAGCCAATACATCCCATGAGCTTAGAACACCTCTTCATGGGATCATGGGCTTAACCGAGTCTCTTTTACGAGAAGCTAAAGATGAATGGGGAGAATGGTATAAATCTAATCTTAACCTCATTCATATGAGTGCAAAAAGACTCACTTCTCTGGTTAATGACATCCTAGATTTTTCTAAGATGAAAGAACAAGAGATTCAGTTGGATTTAAGTAATGTGGATCTACACCAATTGATGGAGAGCATGCTTCCTTTATTGCAAACCTTAATCAAAGGTAAGCAGGTTCAACTAAAAAACGAGATTCCTCAGGATCTTTCCCTGGTGCGGGCAGATGTAAGTCGCCTCCACCAAATCTTACTGAATCTGCTTGGAAATGCAATTAAGTTCACCGATCAAGGTGAAGTGACGGTGAGAGCTCATAAGGACTCTGCTGGTCTGATTCGAATTGAAATTGAGGACAGTGGAGTGGGAATTGAGTCAGATGATTTAGCTGGAATCTTTAATGCCTTTGAGCAGATTGATGCTGATAGTAACCGGAAATACGGTGGGACAGGGTTAGGACTAAGTATTACCAAACAGTTAGTAGAACTCCATGGGGGATCCATCGAAGTAGAATCAACGGTAGGAAAAGGAAGTCTTTTTACTTTTTCATTACCCGTTCCTACTGAAGAAGAAAGTAAACAAGAAAAATCAGTTAAGAAAGATCTAATTAAGCAGACAGAGCAAAAAGCCCATGCCCCCATTTCTTTCATGGACACATCAGAAAATAAAAACCTTACTATTTTATTAGTTGATGATGAAATGATTAATCTACAGGTACTTTGGAATCATTTAAGTCATAGTAATTTTCATTTAGTAGGTAAAGAAAGTGGCATTGCTGCTCTCGATTATATTCAAAATAATGACCCGGTAGATCTCGTCCTCCTGGACGTGATGATGCCTTTGATGGATGGCTTCGAGGTCTGTGAAAAACTAAGAATGAAGTTTAATCCGACGGACCTTCCTATCATTATGTTGACCGCGAAAAATATGGATGAAGATATTATCAGGGGGCTATCTTTAGGTGCGAATGATTACATAACTAAGCCCTTCAGTCGGGATGTCCTGATGGCTCGTATCGAAACCCAATTGGTGATTTCCCAATTGGCTCAAAAGCTGGTTCGTCTGAATGCCAATCTGGAAAATTTAGTATTAGAAAGAACAAAGAAGCTTGAAGAAGAAATGGAAGTTCGAAAGGTGGCAGAAAACAAGCGAGAAGAGATGAGGGTTCAGGCGATGCAGTCAGCTCATTTAGCCTCGATTGGAACTCTTGCATCAGGAGTTGCCCATGAGCTAAACAATCCTCTGGTAACCGTATTAGGGCAAGCTAAACTTATTCAAAGCAAAACTGAGGAAGTGGAAACAAATGATTATATTCTTCGGGCGAGAAAAATAGTTGAGGCTGCTGATCGTATGCAGAGAATCATTGCCCACTTACAACAGTTAGCAGTGAAAACAGGAAATGAGTCCATGGGGGGTGAATCCTTAAGTGAGATCCTCGAAGGTGTATTACTATTATTCAAAACATTGCTAGAAAAAAATAATATTAAAGTTTTATTAGAGTTGCATAACGACTTGCCCAACATATCCGCAGAGAGAGCAAAATTAGAGAATGCCCTCCATAATATTATTGCCAATTCGATAGATGCCTTTCAATTAGGGCCAGAGAGAGACGATGGATTCATTTTAATCAAGACGGACCAGGTAGATCAAATGGTGACTCTACTGATTCGAGATAATGGAGGGGGAATTGACCTAGAGCACAAAGAAAGGGTATTGGAGCCCTTTTTTACTACTAAAAATGAACTAGGACGTTCTGGATTAGGTTTGGCGCTAGTAAAAGCAACCATAGATCAGCATAAAGCCTTTCTCCGTATAGAAAGTGAAGGAGATGAAACCTCAGTTCTCCTTAGTTTTAATCAATTTGATGAAGAGAGACTTCCCATCGAAATTCCCAAAGTTGCCTCTATTCTTCCAAGGCCTCTCTCTGGTAAACCGCGACTTCTTTTGATCGATGATGAGGAAGACATAATAGAATTACTGGTGGAAGTTATTGAGGGGAAATTTGACACCTTGGGCTGCAGTCAGCCTATACAGGCAATGAACTTAATAAGAAATGAAACCTTCGATCTCATTTTAACGGATTTTAAAATGCCTGGAAAGACCGGGTTGGACATGATTAAACTATCAAAGGTTCATCAGCCAGAGACTCCAATAGTGCTGATGACAGCTTTTGCCATAGGGTCTAAAGAGGTTAATCAGGCAAAGGAACTAGGAGTCAAGTACATACTAAATAAACCTTTCACTAGCCATGAAACCATCGTTGATGAATTGATGGCTCAGTTGTAGTGAATCTATTGAGGGCAAGGAGATTCTATGCAGTTCATACGTGTTAAATTAATGAATATCTTTCTAATTATCTTTTTTATTGCTCCATTATTTTTATCTAATGGATTGATACAGGCATCAGGATGTCAGCCCCTTTCTGAAACCGCCGAACAAGAGTTAGTTAAGAATTTTCCTCTAAAGAACTGGTTGGATCATCTTCATTACTTTGTTGAAAAAGTACGGGGAGAAGTCCCTAACCAAGGGGAGGGGTTGCATTTGGTGATGTCAGCTATGGAACTAGGTACCGTTCCTGGTTTAACCCATAGTGATGGATCTCCACTTAATATTAAGTCAGGGGGAGTTTCGGTTGTCGTAAGTGATCAAAGCTCACTGTTTCCTCATTTTTTGAGAGATCAAGCTAAAGGGCAACTCACTATTATCGCTCCCCTTATGGATAACGTGAGTAAGAATAATATGAAACATTTAGGTCTAGTCAAACCCACGGTGGAGGGCAAACAGTGGGAAATTGGTATGTTTGAATACTGGACCTCTGAGGGCACCCGATTTATCTTTTTAGAAAATCCCGTGTTCCTTACATTTAATTCCAATCCCAAAAAGAAAGGGGAAAGTATCTATGAAATGCGAGGGGTTGATAAGATGGAGCAACATCGGATCTGGTCGGCCCTCAATCAAGCGGTGGCTCTGACTTTTGATTATGTAAAAGGCGATGTCTATATGCCCCATGATAGCCATGTCTCTCCTGCCTCTTTTTATATTAGAAAAAGATTGCATCATAGAAAGATTCTCTCAGCTAAACCTTTGGTCCACAATGAAGGGTATGTGAATGACTTCTGGGTAGAGAGTTCCAAAGCCGAGAAAGTGAGGCGTATTTGGGATATTTCTGAAAAAGATATGCAAGAGTATTTTATGCAAAAGGACATGTTTACTATGCTCGCACCAGCTGTGAGGTTAGCTGAACAGAGAGAGTTGAATACCGCCTTTAGTGTTTCGGATGGGACCGCCAAAGCAATAAATGATCGAGTGGTGGAAAATAAAATTGACTTTTTTGGTCGCACCGAAGGGGTCACCAATGGTCTTTCCGATATAAATCGTCCTCATGAGATTTCTACTTTGAAAAAGGAAGTTTCCGAATCGGCAATGCGTGAAAGTGGTATTACCCATCCCGAGGTCATTAAAGAATTTAGAGAAACGGGTTTTGATTATGGTTATCCAGGTCAGCCAGAAGCTGAAATTCACTGGACTAAGGGAAGAGCTAAAGCGGCCATTCAGAGAAATTTTGGTCTCGATATTGATCATAATAAGCCGCTCTTTGTGACCTTTTCTCGTCTGGTTCATCAAAAGGGAATTGGTTTTTTTGTTGAACAAGTTGAGCATGTTTTGAAGCGAGGGGGGCAAGTGGTGATGGGGGGGCCGATCGGTGACAAAATCGGACAGGCAGAAAGAGATCTTGCCATTGCACTCAAAGAGCGTTTTGAAAAAGAGAATTTTCCAAACCGTCATAATTTTCATTACATCGATGGCATGATTAAAGGTCCATTAAAAAGCTTGATGCTGGCCGCATCTGATTTTTTTGTTATTCCTAGTCGCTACGAGCCATGTGGTTTAACTGATGTAGAGGCTCTCTATATGGGATCCATCCCCATTGTTCATAATGTGGGAGGTTTAGGAAAAGGTGCTAATTCTATTAAGTATGGACCTGTTAACCCTGATAATCAAGGTGCTGCGATTTATGAAGCGATTAATCGGGCGGTTGAGGCCTTTCATAATCGCAAAGATTTCAAAAAATCTCAGTGGTCAGCGATGCATGAAGATCATTCATGGCAACGATCATTTGCTAAATTAATGCAAATCTATCGTATTGAGGCTGCTTACCAATTTATCACTTCTTTGGAGACGGCAGTTAAAAATGGGGATATGAGCGTGAATAGCGCCAAAGAGATTGCATGGCATCGAATGGTGGCTCCTAACAAGGGTGATTTTCCTCTTTTCAAATCTATGTTGGATCGATTAGATGCTTCTAGAAAAGGTCCATTAACCACTTGGTTGATTTCTACTCCTGATTAGGAATGTGCGACATTTCATCGTATATATCGCAGGGAACCACATTACATGTCCAGGTGATAGGAATTCCTTTTTCATGTTTATTAATGAGATAATCTTGATAAGCAATTTCTCTATATTTTTGGGTGAGCTCATCTATCTCTATCAAAAACTTTTTTAAAGTTCCTTCCGTTAAGGTGAAAAATGAGATGTTGGAAGTGTAAGTGTTGGGATCCTTTTCTCCTTTTAAGACTTTATCGGTGATAGAGCTCATAAAGGGTGAAAAGAATTTTTTCATCCAGGGACCAAAGAGCTTCCAATTCTGTTTACCGTGGACCTTGAACTTGGTCTTGTTGCCTGGTTTTAATTCTAAAAGTCCAATTTTTTCCAGAGCTCTTAAATATTTATAAACGGAAATTTCACTTAACTGATATTTATCTTGAATCTCTTGCAGAGATAGCTTTTGAAAAAAATATTCTCTGAAAAAATAGTAGTAAGCTGGGTTATCGGCAAAGAACTCTTCTTGATCTGGGTCCAGGATAAACTCGCTTTCCTTTTGTCGACTAGCCATTTGAATAAGTTCTTGAATAGGGATGTCAATCACTTCACAGATTTCGATAAGACGTTCTATAGAGATATTTTTTTGGTGAAACAGATTCTTAATAGTACTTTCTGAAAAAGAGACTCGAGTGGCTAAATGGCTATAGGTTATTTTATGGGCTTTTAAAATGGACTTGAGTGTTCTTAAAATATCATAGGCTGAGGGTTGCTGATTCATGAGGCTATTCCTTTGATTGAATAATTTTCTGCCACTCACTTTTGGATAAAAAGGTCTTTTTCAGAGGCTGAATTTGGTAGTTATGAGTTTTGCTTTCACGATCTAAATTGAAAATATTATAGCAACGACTATGATGCTTATCTAAATACGTGCCCATGGGGATGACTAATTGACCTGCTGGTGATAGCCAATTATTCTCATGCAACTGCCTGCATTCTTCGGCATTAAAAAGGCCAATTGCTTGACGCAGTGGATTTGATTCGACTGTTTCAATTTGTAAAACTTGATAATAGGCATCTATACTCACCTGTGGATTGACTCCAACGAGAGCGAGTATTTCCAGTGAAAGATCATCAGCCTCTTGTTCATAGGTATAATAACCTAATTTGGTTTTTTGAGCCTCTAAGAAGAGCTCTTTTAGTTTCGAGCTCCTGGGATTATTATAAGTGTTACTAATAATACTGTTTCCCAGCTTCTCAGCTGTAGGGTCTTTGATCGGTCTATGGTTTGGATTTTTCATTTGATGGATATAGAAATGCTCTTTGCCAAAGTTTGAAAGAGTGTAATGAGCCCGATAATAATGGCTGAGTTCATGAGCGAGAGTGGCCACCACCGCCTTTTCATCTAAATACTCCAAATAGGTCTTGGGTATGATTATTAGGTTGCTCATTAAAACCAGGCTGAAATTAGAGCTTACAATCTTGAATGGTGGTGGTTCCGGCCCTAGACATTTATAATCTATTATAAGAGTATCTTCCTGAAATTTCATTTTGCACCTAGGATGGCTCTTATTGATATGCTCTACTATTTTGGGAAGGTGTGGTTGATAGTTTTTATCAGTTATACACACTTGTGAGGGGGATAGAAAAACGTATCCATAGATATCCATACCGATATATAGAGGAGGTGTTTCCTCCAACTCTTGGTTTTTCTTATCCGATGTTTCTTCTTTATTTTTTAAATCAAGAACTTCAATTTTACTGGGTATGCAAACCCTTGTTTTTACAGCGGTTGCCGCTCTAAAATTTCCTACTCTGACAAAAGGTGGTGGGATATGGGAAAGTTTATTGGGGAAGTGCTCCCTAACTGTTTTATCCATCAATGAAAGCCAAGACTGAAGATGTTCAGTGGCCGGGTGAAATACATCTTGTATATCTCTCTGGTTATCTTCCTCATATAAGTTTTTTACAATTTGACCGGCAGGCTTATTTTTTACATCATACCAACCCCAACTGTCCCCCTTAATTGCAGGACTTCCTATTTTATGGGTCAGCTGATTTATTGGTTGTTCATGACGGACTACACAGGATGATAAAAAAGTAATATATAAAATAGAAAGCATCGCCTTCATTTTATTCTCCTTATAGTTGTGATTTTAAGTTCAATTATTACTTAGAATTGCAAGTATAGCAAATTCCATTATAAGAGGTGCCTATTGACAATTTTCACTTAATGATTATTATTACTATTAATATAAATTTTGTTTAAGGAGTAAAAAAAGTATGACTCAAATTACTAAAGATATGACAATTCAACAGATACTAACAGAATTCCCAGAACACTCAGGAACTTTAACAGAGGTAATGCTTCAGGCTGGTCTTCATTGTGTAGGATGTGGTGCCGCTTCATTTGAAACACTTGAGCAAGGTGTTATGGGGCATGGTAAATCTGTAGAGCAGTTAGAAAGTTTACTTACTCAACTTAATAATGTTCTTAACAGTTCTAAAGAGCAATCCGTTGACGGTCCTGTTATTCGTTTGACAGATACAGCAGTAAGCAAGATTAAAGAGATGATGGCTGATGAAGCTGACAACACAGGGCTTAAGATATCTGTTCAAAGTGGGGGCTGTGCTGGGTGGACTTATGAGATGGCTTTTCAGCAAGAAGCTTCAGGTGACGAAATGGAGATAGAGCAAGATGGTGTTCGACTTTTTGTTAGTAAAGATAATGCCAGTAAATTGCAGGGCACCGAGGTTAGTTATGTGACCTCTTTGCAAAAAAGTGGCTTTACTTTTGATAACCCAAATGCTCAAACTAGCTGTGGCTGTGGTCAATCTTTTGGATAGATATGAAACTATTAACTAAAATGGCCTCTCGGTTTGTGGCTGGGGAAACCCAAGATGAAGCCTTGTTGGTTGCTGACAATTTAAAGAGTGAAGGCCTCTATTCCACTTTGGATATTCTCGGAGAGAATGTAAATGACAAAGCGGGAGCTGAGGCTTTGACCGATCAATACTGTGAGCTCTTATGGGAAATCAATGACCGTGGTTTTAATGACAAAGGAGCTTGCAATGTCTCGCTCAAACTGACTATGTTAGGCCTGGATATTTCTCCAAAGCTATGTGAAGCCAATTTGATAAGAATTGTTAAAGAGGCTCATGATTTAGGAGATATTTTTGTTCGGGTCGATATGGAAGGCTCGGCGTACACTGATCGAACATTGGATATTTTTTGTAAAGTGAGAGAAAAATATTCCAATGTTGGTATTGTCTTACAAGCTTATCTCCATCGGACCTATGACGATTTAAAAAGGGTTCTGAAGTTAGAAGGTAAGGTCCGCCTATGCAAAGGGGCTTATAAGGAGCGACCAGAGATAGCTTGGCAAAGCATGAAAGAGATCAGAAAAAACTATCTCAAATGTGCAGATCTTTTATTAGATGATGATAATTATCATGCTTTTGCCTCTCATGATGTAAAGCTCTTGTCTGATGTGGTTAAGAAGGCAAAGAAAAAGAAAAAGCAATTGGGTGAGTATGAGCTCCAAATGCTTTTTGGTATGAATAAAAAGCAGTGGTATCGTTTAAGTGAAAAAGGATATCCTTTTCGAGTTTATGTACCCTTTGGGACAGACTGGTTACCTTACTTTACCCGGCGTCTACTTGAACGAAAAGAGAATGTTCTTTTCGTACTGACCCATCTTTTCAAATGATTAGTGTAACTGATTTGGTATATCTAAAAGAATAATTTGTAATAATCATAAAAGAGGGTATTTTAGCTCCTAGATAGATTTTGAACACAAAACTTTAGGAGTATAAAATGAAATCACTTTTTTTAATCATCATTCTTAGCCTTGGCACTCTCAGTGCAAATACAATTCAACCAACAACTTCAGTCAGCTATAGTAACGGACAATTCAAAGATGGAGTTCTTTCTATCGATGTTGCTTATGGCGGCTGCAATAAGCTCTCATTCAATTTAGATCTTCTACCTGAACTTATGGCCTTTCCGTACGATCCAAATAAACCTCAAAGACTCTTTTTATCACATAGCGGTTTTGCTGGATATTGTCGTATGCACATCTTTCATACTTTAACCTTTGATCTTTCAAAAGAATATGGAGTTGGTGATGGATCTCTCTTTGAGGTATTAGCTTCCGCAGGAAATGGCAAAGCTGAAGTGGTTTTCTCCACCAGTAAAGAAGAGCAAGAATTACCAGAGAGCCTTATTCCAGTAGGTATTTGTACTATGGATATCAATGCATGGGGAAACCCAAGTGCTTGTAGCTGTCCAGAGCTCTACGAATACAATAGCCAATCTGGTTTATGTCATATAAAATAATTTTCTAACCCGGATGGAGTATCCGGGTCTTTAACCATGGAGAGGTTGAGTATGGTCCCTCATTGGGTAGCAGAAAGTATTATTTATCAAATATTCCCCGATCGATTTTATAAATCCAATATAAGTAAAAACACGAACCTAGAAGGCTGGGATGTTAAACCCAGCCGGATGGGTTTTAAAGGGGGAGATCTTAATGGAATTTGCGAAAAGCTTGACTACCTCATGGACCTAGGTGTTAATACTCTCTACCTTAATCCCATTTTTACTTCTCCCGCGAATCATCGATACCATACCTATGACTACTTTCAAGTTGATCCTCTTTTGGGTGGCAACTCTGCCTTTAAAAGGCTTATTGAACAGACACATGAGAGAGGAATGAAAATACTCATTGATGGAGTCTTCAATCATGCCAGCCGAGGTTTTTTTCCTTTTCATCATGTGATGGAAAACGGGCTATCTTCTCCCTACTTGGATTGGTTTCATTTTAATATGAAAAAACTTGAAGGCTCTGATCCTCTCCCTGCCTATTCCAGTTACGATAGGCAGGCCACTGATGGCTGTGAAGGATTTGAAGAGTATGGTTATAAATGCTGGTGGGGACTTCCTGCTCTTCCGAAACTAAATACTGACAACCCAGAGGTGAGAAACTTTATATTTGAAGTGGCGAAATATTGGATAGATCAAGGAGCTGACGGATGGCGTTTAGATGTTCCAGAAGAGATTGATGACCCCGTCTTTTGGGGAGAGTTTCGCCAGGTCGTTAAATCAGCCAATGCAGAAGCTTATATAGTGGAGTGATGAACTATGCTCTGGGTAAACTCATACTTCAATACTGTTTTTATGATTGTTTTAATAAAGAGACGGTCAAGTCTATGAACTACCAATCTCTTTCTGCCATTGATGGGGTTGAGTTTATCGGCAAAGTAGAAGGGCTTTTTAAGCTCTATTCTCCAGAGGTAAACTTAGGCCAAATGAATATCATGACCAGTCATGATACTCCGAGAATATTGAATTTAGCAAGTAAGGATACGGATAGCGTGAAGCAAGCTTTGTTTCTCATGTTTTGTCTTCCCGGTGCTCCTACTATTTATTATGGAGATGAAGTGGGAGTTACAGGTGACCATGATCCAGACTGCCGCAAAGGATTTCCATGGAATAAAGAGGATTGGAATAAAGATCTATATCATTTTAATCAGGACATCATTGCTCTTCGTAAGAAAGAGCCCGCATTACAAAAAGGGGAGTTTAAAACAGTGCAAGTAGAGGGCGACCTGCTTCATTTTGAACGCAACTATGCTGGAGAAACTTTGCATATTATTCTCAATCGATCCAAAGGTCCTTTTGATTACAAAACTGAACAAGGGACTAAATCCTGCCAGGTCCTTTATAAGTATGGTGTTGATAAATCTAATAATTCCTTTGATATGCAGCCAAAATCTATGATTTGCATCAAGCTGCTCTCTTGAAATTTTGTAAAATGCTAAAATATATTTACAAAAAAATAAAATAATAGTATAAGTTGGGTTAATTTCGTCTAGATGGCGAGGTATCGTTTATTCTATCGGAGTCATTATGAAACTTAACTCAGCTTTTCTATTATTTATTTTACTTTCCACTTCGATTTTTGCTGATAATGGCAAATTGCAACTGGGATTTGTCAACCTCACTCACCTCAGTGAAGGAGAAAATTTATGGCTTTCTAACCATAAAGAAGCGGGAACCATTGAAGACCAGGCAGGAGTCTATGTGGTGGTTTTCCCAGATGATACAACCCCTCTTATGGGAGAGGAAGCGGATCAATTCTTTTTAGCTGGAAATGTCAATTTCATTACTTTTTCTGGTCTTCCCAACAATTTGGTAGGTTCACTCAACTTAGGAAAAAGAATTGCAAAAACGAATAATGCCCCCGTATTGGCTGTCCACTCCGGATATGGAGACTTTGGTGTCTACACTCAAGGACCTAAGGCTTTTTTTGTGGAGAGATTATCCAATAAAATAATGGGAGGAATGGGGGCTCCTATATTAGATAGTTTTCTCGAAGAAGCAGCCTTTTCTGATCCCAATTTATTGGATACCATCTATGCCAGTCTTCGTCAGCCGTATGTGGATGATGCCACGAACAAAGTGAATCAATTGCTTCTTAAATTAGATGGGGAAAAGATAAAAGAACTTAATATTGTTGCCTACTGTTTAGGTGCTTTTAAAGCTGCCAATTTGAGCTATTGGTTAGAGCAGGAGCAGCCCAAGCTACTTGCCAAAATGAACTTTTTCTCTATAGCTATCAGTGTATTTCCAAGTAAACTTTTTAATCTCTCATACCAACTGATGGGCAATAGAGATCAATTTGGACGAATCAATAGTACAAATCCTTTGGCTGCAGATATTCTGATCGGCAAAGATCATACTATTCGTGCAGATTTGGCCATCGGGTTGCCTATTCCTCCAGTTATAGAAATGAAAAGAATGGCTTCCTTACGCGATCAATTATTAAACCCTCCCAAGGTTGAAACTTGGGATCTGCTGGAAATTAAGATAGAGATGGATAGGCTCATTACCCTCTATAGACAGGTGGATTCCTTCTTGCTGGAAGCAGCTAATATAGCGAATGGAGGACCTTCGGATACTATTCATATGATGAAATTAACCTGGGAAAAAAATATAATTTCATCTCGTATCATCGAACTTTTTCAAAGTCGTTTAGACCGTTTTACCGCACAACCAAATAGCTATCATGATTTCTTTTTAAAGATGCTAGTTCCTAGTGAGGATTACGTGGCAGCTTGGTATAATAAGCAAAGTGCCGCTGAAAATTTGGCAGCCAAGATTAAAGAAGTCAACGGCAAGAGAACATCCAATTCTGATCTTTTTGAATACCTCGCTTGGAAGAAACAGTTGGAAAAAAGTCTTAAATGAAATTTAAAAGGGCACTTTATTATTGGCCATGTTAAAATAGATGGATAATGAAGAAAATATCCATCATTGATGATAATACCTCCAGTTGCTTTACACTAGAGCAGGCTCTCAAAGACGATAATATATCTATCAAGTCAGCTCATAATGGAGCAGATGGTCTCAAGCTCGTTCAGAGTGAGAACCCCAATTTAGTTCTTTTGGATTTGAATTTACCTGATTGTATTGGTATTGATTTAATTCCCCATATTCGATCTATGGCTCCTGAGGCGGTTATTTTTATGATCAGTGCCTCCACTCAACCTCAAGAAGTAGTTAAAGCCATTCAACAGGGAGCCTCTGATTATATTGTTAAACCTTTTGAAATTGATATTTTAAAAAGTAAGGTAGATTCAGTCTGGGATATTTTAGAGCGGAAAGAAAAAGTCACTCGGGTTGTTAATCATAAAGAAGAAACTGCAATTGTGGGCAATAGCTCACAAACCAAGAAATTACTGCAAGAGATTTATTTATTTGCAGATTGTGATTCTAATGTGCTGATTCAAGGGGAAAGTGGGACCGGTAAGAATTTAGTTGCCAGTTGTATTCATGAAAAAAGTTTGCGTCATCCCTTTCCATTTATAACTATAAATTGTGCCTCCATACCTGAAAGTCTTTTGGAGAGTGAACTCTTTGGATATGAGAAAGGAGCTTTTACAGGGGCGACTGATACCAAAGAGGGAAAGTTTGAAGTGGCGGAGAAGGGGACTATCTTCTTAGATGAAATAAGTGAAATTCCTTTAAATATGCAAGCCAAGTTACTTAGAGTGATACAGGGAAAGGAATTTGAAAGATTAGGAGGGTTGCGCACTAAAAAGCTGGATATTCGTATAATTGCTGCAACCAATAAAGATCTGGAAAGTGAAGTTTATAAAAAGAACTTTAGAGAAGATCTCTTTTATAGGTTAAATGTGTTACCCCTTTTCATAAGGCCTTTACGGGAGAGAAGAAGTGATATTCCGGCACTGGTGGATTATTATTTTAATTATTACTGTAATAAAATGAATAAAAAAATAGAATCGCCACATAAAGAAGTTGTTGAGTACCTATCAACATTAGAATACCCGGGCAATATTAGACAACTCCAATTTATGATCGAAAGAGCCATTGTGATGTGTGCCAATGGTGGGCTCACTATTGCTGATTTCTCAAGTTCATTAAAGAACACACCCTCCCCTAACCAAACCGATTCAGAAGATGTCAGTCTGGGTGAAATAGAGTATCAACGTTTGATATCAGCTCTTCAGAAGTTTGGGGGGAATATATCCAAAATTGCTAAGTACCTTGATATCAGCCGAGGAACCGTATATAGCCGTTTGAAAAAGTATGGCATTGATATCAAGCGGCAACGTTAAAAAGAGTCTCTAAGAGGCAAGTGGTTTGTCTTCCAATACGAGCGAATAGTAAATATGTTTTATGAGAGCTTCGGATGTAAATGGCTTGGGAATGAAATGAGTTGCACCGGAGTAAACAATTTCTTTTATCAGTCCAGTATCTTTGGTTGCACTCACTAAAATGATAGGCGTCTCCGCATATCGCTCTATTTTTCTGATTTTCTTAACCGCCTGACTGGTGTCCATTAAAGGCATCATAATATCCATCAGGATAAAATCACAATCGGGGAGTTGGCTCGGGTCGAAAAGTCGATCATCAGTATCCATTACGATGTGTGAATCTATCTTATAAAAATGGAGAATTTCAGATAGCATATAAGCCCAATCATCATTGTCTTCTATTATGATCCCTTTTAATTTAAATTCTTTTTTTATAGGAGTCACATAAAGATTAACTATTTGATCGATTGATAGGTTTTCTATCATTGTTTCTCTCCCTTTTAAATTTTTTATTCAAGCTTGATGGGTTATCGAACAAACAATAACCCGTTAATTGTTTACGCTCGAGCTCTCTGCGAATAAAATGGAGGGTTTTGCCGGTTCGATTCATCCACACAAAGAGTTTATCTAGATCAAAGTAGTAGGATTTGAATAGATTATAGACATAGCCGGCCTCTTGATAGTTCTCATTAGACTGGGTTAAGTTCTCACATTGCACATATTGTTGCATGATATTTTGCAACTTTGCTAAAGAAACAGGTTTAGTAAGAAAATCGATCACTCCCAGTTTCATGGCTTCTTCCGAGAGGGTGAGACTTATATCTGCAGAAATGAGGATCACCTTAGCAAAAATTCCTTGATCTCTTAAAGAACGAACGAATTGAATTCCGTTTATCCGTGGGAGATGAACATCACATAATAGCAAATCATATTTATGTTCTGTTAGAATTGAGTAAGCTAAGAAGGGATTTTGAGCTATGTCTACATGACAGTGACTGGATAAACCTAAATGAAGCAGGCTTAAAAGATCTACGTCATCATCAATTATAAGACATCTGGGCTTATTTTTTTGATTGTTTTCGGTCATATTTCCCCCCTGATTGAAGAAAAGTTTTGAATAAAATAAGTTAAATAAAACATATCTTTCAAAGGCAACCATCAGCCAATCTTTTGCAAGATCCAATCTCTGGCTATAAGAAAGACTTCTAAACCAATGGGGGGAAAGAAGGTCAACATATTTAAATTGTATTTTTTTAATTATGCAATTGTTTGACCAAACTAATAACATGTTGAAATTACATATTATAATAAAAAGAGCTTTAGGATAGTTGTTCAATTGTGTTCAATTGTGTGCACAGGGGTGGATATTCTGTAACTATTTAAAATGTAGGTAAAAATTTAAGTCTACCGTGAATTGTTGTTAATAGTGTTCAATTTTGTAAGATTCAAAAGTTCATGAACAATTCAAATAACTGTGAATCGTACTGGTCAAAATTTCTTGGCTAATGGGTTTGAGTAAAAATTCATCACAGCCAGCCTCAAGGGCCCGTTTCTTATCATGATCTAAAGCATGGGCTGTTAAGGCAATAATTATGGAAGGTTTTCTATCGTTTGACTTTTCCCATTCTCTGATCTTTTGAGTGGCTAGATATCCGTCCATGGTGGGCATCTGAATATCCATTAAGATCATATCGTAGGGTTTATCTTTGTATCTAGTAAAGCACTCATCTCCATCGCATGAGATATCAAGAGCCACATTTAGTTTTTCAAGGTAAGCCTGCACAATGATTTGGTTCTCAAAGGAATCTTCTGCTAGCAAAATACTCGGCTGTTTATCACTTTTCTTGCTATTCTTAGATGAGGTCACCTCGCTTGGACTTTGCAATTGGTTAGTGGAAGTAAATTCAGCTTGTGGATTCTGATTATTTGGCAGTGAAAAGTGGAATTTACTACCCTTCCCCGGCGAGCTTTCCAACCAAATTTTACCGTCCATTACTTGAACAAGTCGCTGGCAAAGGGCTAAACCCAAGCCTGTTCCCTGCGCAGAGCGAGTTATTGAAGAGTCCACTTGAGTAAATGGATTGAAGACCATGTCTAATTTTTCGGGTGGAATTCCTATACCAGTGTCAATCACTGAAAATTGAATCCCGTTTGTTTCTGAATGACTGACGTGGATTTGGATTGATCCTTCTACTGTAAACTTGATGGCATTTCCTATGAGATTGAGAAGCACATGTCTAATTCTTTTGGCATCTCCGATGGGATTTTCAGGAACAGCATTATCAATAATATATGAAAGAGAAAGGTCCTTATCTGAAGCAGAAAGCTGGTGGACTTTTAGAGCTTCATCTAAGAGGGTTGGTAGGTGATAAGGCTTCAACGTTCCTTTTATTCGCTTTGACTCCAATTGAGAAAGATCGAGAACATCATTTAAAAGGGCCAATAAATTTTCACTGGCGTTCATCAAGATATCCAAATATTTTATCTGATTATCATCCATCGAAGAGGCTTTCAATAATTGCCCCATTCCCATAATGGCATTCATAGGCGTACGGATTTCATGGCTCATGATAGCCAAAAATTCACTCTTAGTTTTACTGGCAAGTTTGGCTGTTTCCAGTGCATGTTGTTTTTCTATTTCTAAGATCCTTTTTTGGGTAATATCATAACCAATGGCCAACAAACCAATCACATTACCCTCTCCATCTTTCAAGGTTTTGTCATACCACTCAATATCAATAGATTGACCATTTTTCTTACAGATAGGATTTATATTTCCGCTGGTTTGAATATCATTAACCGCCTGTTTGAAAACTTGACGAACTTTTTCATGGTCTTGATCTTGGAGAAAAGTAGAAAACCAATCTTTGCCTTCAATTTCTTCTCGTGAATAGCCTGTTAATTCTTCCAGGAAAGGATTGACTCTAACTATTTTGCCTTCCACATCCAGAACTAAAATGATGGTCTGAGCTGTATTAACTAAACTGGTAGCAAAGTCTCTCTCTTTTTGCAGGACCAGTTCTGCTTTTCTTCTTTCCGAAAGATCACGTCCAATGGAAATTAGGAGGTTATCTTCAGATGATGGGACTTTGGCAACAGAATATTCAAAGGGGATTCGATTTCCATTTTTACAGATCAAGGAAATCTTCACTACCGCCTTTCCTTTAGTTGATACATCTTCTAGAGCTTTAGCTGCCAGCTTCAGGTCCTCAGGTGAATAATAGGATTCGGGAGCTTTTAGATTGGCAATCTCCTCATCATTATAACCACTCTGTTCCCGAAAAAGACTGTTCCATTTAATCGCTTTTCCGGTTTCTGCATTAAACAGAAAATAGGTGTCATTCATGGCTTCTATGGTTGAGGAGGTGAGGTAATCTTCAGCAAACTGACTCTCCCTATCTTTTTTATTGTTTTCCCTCAAAACTTTAACTTGATAAAGGATAACTCCAATTAAAAATAAAATGAGCAGAGAAAGTAAGTAGATCAAAGTTGACTCCTTATTTATTCAATTGGTAGACCTTTTTAAGAAAGTCCATGGTCACAAAAGGTTTTGAAAAAAAGGCATCAAACCCAGCATCAAGAGCTTTCTCTTTTGCTTTATTAAATAAGTGGGCTGTCAAGGCGATAGCTAGGGTCCTATGCTTGATGCTTCGATCTAAGTCTCTAATTATTTTTAAAACTTCAAATCCATCCATTTTAGGCATTTTTATGTCCAGTAAAACCAGATCAAATGATTGGTCTTTCAGGAGGTTTACTGCATCTAAAGAAGAATCGCATAGTTTGAGGGAACGAGGAGAGTATTTACTTAACAGAGCTTCAATGTAGCTTAAACTGTCCATATCATCATCGATCACTAGGATATTGAGTTGTTTAAAAACTTTTTTAACTTCCATGCTTAGATCTTTGTCTAATGACTCTTTTTTAGATTCATCCTCGGCTCTTTCATAGGGAAGCTTCAAAGTAAAACTACTTCCTTTATTGACTTCACTGGTTGTTATTATTTCTCCCTTCATAATTTTTACTAGCTTGCTACAAATGGAAAGACCGAGTCCACTCCCTTGAATCTTTTGATTCAGAGAAATTTCCGAGCGATAAAAGGGTTGGTATATATTTGTAATTTCCTCTTTCGGTATTCCACATCCTGTATCCTCAACTGTTATAAAATAAAAATCCCCATCAGCTGCCAGCTCAAGTTTAATCTTTATATAGCCCTCTTTAGTGTGTTTGAAGGCATTCCCAATTAAATTATTGAGAAGTTGTTGTATCCGAGTAGGGTCTCCCCATAATAAACCATTGGGAAAGGAGTCTATTTCCATTAGGAGATCAATGTTGAGTCCCTGATATTTGTCTTTAAATAGACTAAGGCTCTCATCGAGAATTTCTCGAACATCTATAGCTCTTATTTTTAAAAGGTTAATATTGGATTCAATTTCTGTAATTTCTAGTACATCTTGAATAAGTTCCAGTAGGACCTTTCCAGATTTATTTATAATGCTGGCAAACTTGACCGTTTTTTCTTGCTCATTTTGCTCAATGAGCAGTTCTGAAAGTCCTAAAATAGAGTTCAAAGGGGTTCTTAGATCATGACTGATGGTGGAGAGAAATACTGATTTTGCTCGATTGGCGGTTCGAACCTCCTCTATTGATGCCTCTAACTTTTTATTCGTTTCTAAGAGTTTATCCTCATAACTTTTTCTTTCGGTTATATCGAGGACCTCAGCAATTAAAGTAACTTCTCCTGTAAACAGGTCGCGTTTGGCTCTCACTTTAACCTCTCCCCACACCGCCTGTTTGTTTTTGGTAATGTAACGCTTTTCAATGGTGAAACGTTCCATTTCTCCGTTAACGAGTTGTCTTATAAGAGTCATGGATTTTTGAATATCCTCAGACTGGGTAATAAAACGAATGTCCTTTCCTATTATTTCTTGTTTGTTATAACCTAGGAATTTTTGAAAAGCGGGATTGACATCACGAATAATGCCCTCAGCATCACATTGAATGAGTGAGATATCAACCAGCTCAAAAAAGGTGTTGAGTTCCTTTTGACGAAGGCGAACGGCTTGCTCCTTTTTCCACCGATCAATACCAAAGTATATAGCTCGCTCCAGAATATCTGAAGAGAGTTTGTGTTTAGGAATATAGTCAATGGCTCCATACTGGATTAAATTCATCAGATAACTAGGGTCATCTAAGGCAGTTAATATTATGATCGGCACCTGACTGAAATAAGTCTGTACTTTTTCCAAAGTCTCGTAGTATTCAGAATCAGGCAGGCATAAGTCCAGTAGGGCAAGGTCGAAATTATCATTTTCTAGCTTATCGTCGAGAAAGCCTAAATTGGAATATATCTTGAGGGTGTAGCGGAACCATCTACAGTTATCCAGAGTGTCTTCTAATAGCTGTTGGTGGGTGGGGTCATCTTCAATCAATAAGATATTAAATGTTTTCTTTTTCAAGTTTGGTCCCGTGTTTAGGTTTATATTTAAGTTGAGTTTGCCAGAAATTACATAAAATATTAATATTTTTTTGAAATATATCTGCATTCATGGGTTTAACACCATAACTATTAGCACCCAACATCAGGGCCATATTAACATCTTTATCAGCATTGGAGGTGGTTAAAATGGAAATGGGAATCACTTTAAGGGAATCACTCTCTTTTAAAAACTTGAGAATTTCATGCCCATCGAATTGAGGAAGTTTTAGATCCAAAAGAATCAAGTCTGGAAAATTCTCTTCTTTGTTTTCTAATTTAGCTAAATATTCCATGGCATCTTTACCGGTACTTAGAGTGTCGACTTGATGCTCCGCACTATGATTGGCAATATAAAATTGAATCAATTCAGATTGGGCTAAATCATCCTCAATCAGTAAAATATTAAGTAATGCTCTATCATTCATGCTTGTTCCTAGAGTTGAGAGTTAGATATTGAAAATTGAAACTGAGTACCTTCTCCTTCCGTTGATTTAACGCGGATCTCCCCCCCGTGATTGCTGACTATTTTCTTAATGATGGCGAGCCCAATGCCAGTTCCATTGGTGGTGTTGTCAATTCGATAAAATAAATTAAAGATTTTTTTATAATACCTCTCGTTGATACCGATGCCATTGTCTTCAAACTCGAATGATACTTTATCTTTTTCTTTCTTTACTCGAATCCAAACTTTACAGGCGATTTCTTTTCTACGATATTTGATGGAATTGCTTAAAAGGTTTTCAAACACTTGTAAGAGGCGGCTGTAGTTAGCCCAAAGAGTGGGTGAATTGGAGGGAATTATCAATTCCATATCCTTTGATTTGAGGCGAGAATGATGGATTTTGGTGAACTCTTCAAAGAAACTATTTAAATCTACATTCTCTTTCTCTAGGTCAAGACGGCCCACTCGACTGAGTTCTAATAGATCTGTTATCAGGAGGGACATGCGCTCGTTGGCTTCTTTTATAAAGTTAAATTTAGAAACTCCCTTTTGAAATTCTCCTTGTCTGAACAAACTTTCAATCACGTTGATAAATCCAGAGCTAGTCACAAGTGGCGACTTTAAATCGTGGGAAACCGTATAGACAAATTGTTCTAACTCATCATTGGAGCGACTCAGTTCTTTGCGTTTGGATTCTAACTCTTTCGTCATTTTCTGAGTGGCAAGCAGTAACTTTTGGTTCTCTTCACTTTTTTGTTTAAACATTTCAGCTGATCGTGCCAAATCTCCTAATTCATCTTTTAAGTGCCGGCCTGGAACCTTGGCAATAGGTTGTCCCTTTATTAAGTCATTGAATGCCTTGGTAATAGAGGATATGGGTCTACTAATACTTTGAGAAATAATGATAGAGAGAAAAATACCAATGAATAAAATTAAAAATGACATGGTAAAAATAGTGGCCTGACTCTCTTTGGTGTCTTTATAAATAGCTTTTTTTCGGGTTTCCGTTAGTTTAATCAGCTCATCAATTAGAGATTGGGTAATAAAAATTAGCTCTGATGCTTCACCTGCTAAAACAACGTTGACTAGAAAAAGATAGCCTCTGGTGGTTTGTACTGAGCGTATAAGAGAGTTTCTGTAAATGGAAAACATATTCCAACCATCAGTTAGGATTTTGCTAAACTGAAGGTTCGAACTCTTCTTATGTTCTCTTTTTAGGTTATCCAGAATATGGTCAATTCGGATTAAAGCTTGATCCAAAGAGGGTGTATCAAGGTGGGCAAAGTAGTTTGAAATATCTAATTCTACTAACAAAAAATCATTGAGAGTATTTTTTAAAACATGAGAATCAGTCTCTATCATTTCCTTTTTTAGTATAGTATTTAACTTTTTTAACCAATCTACCAAACGGTCGTGATCATCATGTAAACTTCTTTCTCTTTGCTCTGAACTGAGCTTTCTTTCTTTAACTACTTTCTCTAAGGTTTTTTTATACCGGTTGAGAGCACTAGTAATGCGATCGATTTTTTCCCGGATCTCTTTGTTTTTTATTTTTGGAAGTAGAAATTCAATCTTTAATCCGATGTTTTTATCTAGCTGATTAATCTGATTTAAAGCCGATTCATAACCTGAAAAGGTGTATCGTTGAACTGTGTTATGCAGGAGCAAAACATCTTGTTTGATGGCTACAAACTGTTGCTCAATACTGGTTTCATTATTCAGAAGTTCTAAGTTTCTAAGGTTGGCTTTGCTATTATAGTAATTCAACCAGCTGGATAGAAATATAAGCAAACAGACAAACAAAAACCCCAGTAAAATGCGGTAACGTAGGGTGCTATACCGGATAATGAAATTGATCATTGTTAACCGCCTAAAACAAACTCATTCCAAAGTGGGAGAGAGTATTCATAGTTACTCATTACTGTATTCCATACAGCTATATTACTGAAGCGCTTAATGTAGGATCCACCTGTTCTCACCTCGCCTTTTTTCACTGAAACTTTTCCATCTGTTCCAAGTAGATCTTTCATGGCTGGTTGGCCCATGTACCAGTAATCCCACTCTTCTTTACTCATTAAATCTTTGGATCGCTCAGGGTTAGCAATATAATAGCCTTGCCTTGCAATAAATGCTCCTGCCCAACCAGATAACCACCAATTCATAAATTTATAGGATGCTTCTTTGGCGTAGCCTTTGGTTTTAGAAGAGAGGCACATAACTCCATGCCAAGCTCGATAACCCTCCTTGGGAGCAGCATAAATACAGGGAATTCCCATACCATTGAGAGCGGATACTCCCGGAGAAAACATGCTCTGAATTATGACCTCATTACTCTGCATCAGTTTAACCGAATGAGGAACTGAGGACCAGACTCCCCGAAAGTGGCCATTTTGTCGATATTTGCGAATGATAGAAAACAAACTATTCAATTCATCACGGGTCATGGAGCCCATATCTTTGAACTTTATTAAACCTTTTGCTTGGGCTGCTAAAGCCAAATCAAATAAGCCGATGGTTGGCTCGTTTACAATAGCTACTTTACCCGCATATTTAGGATCAAGCAGCCAACTCCAGCTTTCAGTTTCATAGGGAATTCCCTTAGAAATGACTTTTGAGTTGTAGCCAAATGAGTCGGTGTTATGTACGTAGGGCATAAAACTTATTTTGGAAGAGGGGGCACTTCCTAATTTGTGGTTTTTTTGCTCATAGAGAATTTTATAGGGTGCATCACCGAGACCATATTGGGCCTCGGGTGCTATTTTCCCTTTTTTAGTCAAATTGTTGATTTCATTCCAGTATTTGAGACGCTCCACCTCAATTCCTTGGATCGCCCCAGCCTGCCATAAAACCCGGATACTGTTGGACCATTGTTCGTAAATATCGAAGCTCTCTGGCCTTGTGGAGGCTTGGTGGATAATTTCAGCACTCCCTCCCGGAGAAAACTCAATGTCAATATTAAGGTCTTTCATTGCTTGCAATCGAATGGTTTCTTGCAGGGTGACATGAGTTCCTAATACTCGTACTTTTTGCCTGTTATTCGCAAATATTGCTGGAGATTGCTTTAAAAGCAGAATAGCTGATAGACCACCCTGCACCGAGCTTTTGATAAAATTTCGCCTTGATATAGATTTCATCAATTTATTATAGGGTATTTTTAGAGTGTTTAAAAATAAAGAAAAGTTAATACATTGAGAAATTTTAATAAAATCTTTCTCTTATTATCTCCGCTCATGTTAAAATATAACCATCTAGAATGTAATTTAAATATGGCCATAATCATGAATAGAGAAAGATCTGACTCTTCCCCTAAAAAGCGTGTACTGATAGCTGAAGATGATGAATACAGCCAACTAGTTGTGCAAGAATTTTTAGAAAGGCTGAACTATCAGGTTGTTATAACAGCTAATGGTCAATTGGCTCTTGATCAATTGGCTATAGAAGAGTTTGATTTGGTGATTCTAGATATCCAAATGCCTGTATTGGATGGATTTGCTACCGCCAAAGCCATTCGTGATCCTGCTTCCAAAGTAAAAAATCATAACATTCCCATCATTGCTTTATCTGCCAATTTAACTCATAAAGCCATTAAGAAAAGTAAGCAGGTGGGAATGGATGAATATGTCAATAAACCAATTATGTTTGATCGACTTAAGAAGGTCTTAGCTCAAGTGGAGATGAGGCATTCAAATTCGCCCAATCCCAAATTAATGGAAGAAACAAAGAGTGATGATGAAGGTATTACAGGTGAAGTTTTTAATCATGATATCTTTCTCCGTCGTTATTTCAATGATCAGGAGTTTTGCCAGAAACTGGTCTTGTCCTTTGTCCAGAAAGCCCCCGAAAAGTTGGATTTGATACATAAATCCCTACCAATAGAAGACTATGAAACCATGCAAAGAGTTCTCCATAATTTAAAAACTATGGGGGGAAATATGAAAGCTCAACGATTTGCCCAATTGGCTAAAAAGATGGAATCTGGCGCTATTAGCAAGAATATAGATACCGTTAAAAACTTACTTGTGGAGCTTGAAGCCGAATTTAAAACATTAACCGACATTTTAAATAACCATTACTCTTTGGAACCAACTCTACCTGCTGTAAACAAGGGGGAAACAACATGAACCAGATCATCGACAAGCCGTTGATATTAGCTATTGATGATTCTCAAATGGATCTGGATGTTATTAATCACTTTCTGGAGAAGAGTGGTTTTAGGTATATAAATGCCAACAGTGGAGAAATGGGGTTTTCTGTTCTACAGGAGCAAATTCCTGATTGTATTCTGGTTGACAATAATATGCCTGGTATGAAGGGTGTTGATTTTTGCAAGAAGCTGAAGAGTAATGCGGAGTATAAATTTATTCCTGTGATCATGCTCACCTGTGATGGGGAAATTGAAAATATTATCGAAGGTCTGCAATCCGGCGCTGATGATTATATCGAAAAGTCAGCCGATCCTCTCTTGCAAATAGAACGTATCAAAACCATTTTACGTTCTGCGGCTATGAGATCAGAGATCTTAAAACTTTCTAAAGCCAAAGATGAGTTCTTATCCATCGTCTCTCATGATTTACGAGGTCCCATTGGTGTGGTTCGAACCAGTATGGAACTTTTAATGGGGGGGTTAGTTGCTGCTGACAGTAAAGAAGGGCAAGAGTTGATTTCCCGTGCCCATCGCCAATCCACTTTTGCCCTGGACCTGACCCAAAACATCCTTGATTTGGGCCGGCTAGAAGGAAAACTGGATTTAACCTTAAAAAGTTTTTTCCTTAAAGAGGTGATAGACCAGTCTATTGAAACTTATATTAAGACAATTTATGATAAGCGAATCTATTTTAACAATAATTTTAAAGAGAATTACCGTCTCCATGCGGATCAAGGCAAAATTCAACAATTGTTGAATAACCTTATTGGCAATGCTGTTAAATTTACACCTGAAAATGGAAGGATCGATCTTGAATATTCCACTTCAAAAAGTAAACGGAGTTTTGATGAGCAAAAAGACGTATTGCATATCTCTGTCGCTAATACCGGTCCATTGATTCCCAAAGAGCATCTTTCCAAAATTTTCAACAAATATGTGCAAATTCAAAGTGAAAAATCTAAATACGGTGCTGGTTTAGGCTTAGCTATATGTAAACAGATATGCCTTCTGCATAAAGGAAATATTAAAGCTGAATCGACCCAAGATGGAACGTGTTTTAAAGTTGACCTACCCAATATTCATACTCCAAAGAAAATACTCATTTTTGATCAAAATGAGTCCCGTAGTTATATTGTTAAGAAAACCATTGAAACCCTTGATTATCAGGTTTTATTAGCCAAGGATAATAAAAATGCTCTTGAATTGTTACTGAATGAATCAGTTGATTTGCTTCTGATCAACATTGATAAAAAAGAGAAGGAGAGCCTGGCTTTTATAAAGCAAATTCGCTCCCAACCAGTGTTCGAAAATCTACCTATCGTGGTTAAATCTGAGGAAGCAAAGAAGGCATTGGATAAGTCATTTTATGAGTTAGCCCAAGATACTATCTATAATACCCACACTGCCCTTGATTTAAACATGAAGTTAAGGCGTCTGTTGAGTGATCAAGTTCGGGCAGATCGACCTTCCATATTAATAGTTGATGATGATTATTTAGCTGTAGATCTGCTCTGGGAAATCTTAAAACAAAGAGACGTAAATGTTTTCCGGGCCAACGATGGAATTGAAGGTTTATTTCTATTTAGAAATCACTCCATATCATTGGTTATAACGGATATAAGAATGCCTGAGCTAGATGGGATTGAGCTGGCTGGTTATATTAAAGAAATAAATCCTGAAGTCCCTATAATTTTTACCGGATATGGTGAATTTTACGAGGAAGCCAGTGAGCAATTTGGAGCGAGAGAGATTGTGGTAAAACCATTCAGTGAATCAGATATTTTACAAGCGGTAGATTCTTATCTTAAAGACTGATTAAAACATCCACCAATTACATTGAAGGTCCATGAGTTTTACTAAATTAATGGATTCTTTGCTGGAGTTAAATTTGGTGGAACCATCTTCCGTTTTCTTAAGAACCACTTTTTTATGGTAGAGAGTGTTCTCATCTTCGCGTTCAAGCATATCATCTTCATCTAGAGTGGATACTTCTTGAGGATAGATATAGGCAAGATATGTTTTATGGCTTTTAAAGGAGGTTTTGTATTCCTCTTTAACATCAAGAAACTCGGATCCATCCGCATTGCGGATATTCTCAGCTATCTCTTTTAGTTTATCTTTGCTTACAACATATAATTTAAAGTAAGTAGCAGGCCAGCTAGTAGGATAGCCAGAGGGTTGGCCATAGGCTACTGAAGTGCTTTTACTTACAGTAACAAAGCCATTGTCGTTAAACTTACAGTTGATGTTAGCAATTAATTCTCCCATTCCAAATGAACCTAGGAATATCTGAGCATCTTTTTCTAGAATGACTCGAGATTCAGCGAAAATAGAGGTTGAACAGACTAACGCTAAAAGAATAAGAGGAATTACTTTTTTCATGGTACTTCTCCTTCAAAGTTCGGAATAAAATTGTACTCGACCAATTGATATGCCTATACCATAATCAGGACAGGGGATCCACTGAAATAGGACAAGTAAACGTAATTCGTGGAAAATATTTCTAAGTGTTTATTAATAGGGAGGAATTTTGTCTAGAGAATCGAGGGCTTTTCATTGAACAGAGAGCGGCATTGATCGGCTGTAGCCTCTGATTTGACTTGGGAACCGAGGATAAAACCAGAAAACTCATAACATTCTAACAGGGTCATATAGCGTGTATACATCTCCTCCGCCTTGTGTTCATCTTTGATTTCTTTAGTAAAAACGGGGATGATATCATCAAAATGTTTTCCTTGAATAGGCTTTAGTCGTTTGAAGGGAACGTCATGTAAGAACTGTTCTCCCTGTAAAGTATCTTTATCAGTAAGGTTAAAAACCATTGGGGCTGCAGGGTTATTTTCTTCAATACTTTTATAGGGATCGATAAACTTAATAATTACTTTATTATCTTTGACTTGATACTCTTTGGCCACTTGCACTGCTCCCAGAGGAATCGGAAATTGCATCAGTGCTTGTTTCTCTGTGAATACCAGAACTACACGGGTTTCCATCGGTTCTAGACCCGCTGTCCATGCAGTATTTGCAATTCGATTCTGAGCCAATAATGATGTTGTCATAGAAAAGAGGATGAAGAAAATTGACGTTTTCATAAATTTACCTTCTTTTAATAATTAAAGTAGATTGTTAGCATCTTATAGTTGCTGACCAGGTTTTTATACACCAAGCCGCTTTTGAAGTCTAGTTCAAAATATACTAATTTAGTTTAATTAAATGAAAATTATAGAATTTACGAAAAATAGCCCAATTTTCGAGCTTGAAGGGTGAGTTCGCTTCTAAAATCAGGATGTGCAATGGAAATGAGATTTTCGGCACGTTCTTGCAGAGTACGACCTCTGAGTGGTGCAACACCATGTTCTGTGACAATGTTATCCGCATTAGAGCGGTGAAGTGTAACGGCTGTTCCTTCTGGAAGAACAGGGACAATGGTAGTAAGTTGTCCTTTTTTGGCTGTTGATTTACAGGCAATAATGGATTTTCCTAATCCATCATAGGCCTCTTTGGCACCCACGGCGGTGTCTGTTTGTCCACCTGTGCCTGAATATTGTTCCACACCAACGGCTTCACTGGCGACCTGCCCCTGCAAATCAACCATGAGACAGGTGTTGATAGAAACCATTTTGGAATTCTGTCTAATAACTGCAGGATCATTGACCCATTTGCCTCGGCGGAACTCAACTGCCATATTGTTATCCAGCCAATCATAGAGTTTAGGAGATCCCATGGCAAAAGTGGTTACAAACTTATCTTTCATAAAACTTTTTTGCTTATTGGTAATGACACCCTGCTGATAGAGATCCATCATGGTATCCACTAACATTTCCGTGTGAACACCCAGATCATTTTTACCTTTGAGGGATAAGGCAGCTGCATTGGGAATCCCTCCAATACCAAGTTGAATAGTGGATCCATCTTCCACCATGGCCGCTATATTTTTGCCAATAGCTTGTTCGGTGTCATCAGGGTTTGCTACTGGGAGTGCCGGGGCAGCTTGATTGTGCTCTACAAAAAAGTCCACATCATTGATGTGAACATGAGTGTCACCATAAGTGCGAGGAAGCTTTTCATTCACTTCGAGTACAACAATCTCGGCATTTTCAATAATGTCTTTTTCATAGGTAATACCGAGTGAGAGTGAAACAAAACCATTTTTATCTGGTGGTGTACAGGTACCAAAAAACATATGAGGTTTTCTAACATAAAGACGATCCAGAGCGGCTCTATGCAGCATATTCGGGACATAAGTTACGGTTCCTGCTTTTTCTTTGATGGCCATTCGGGAACCTGGAGCATGAAACCAGCTACACAGTTGAAAATGATCTGACATATCGGGATTCATATAAAATTCATAGGGTTTCAAGGTGAGGACAGAGAAAACCTTCACATTCTTAACCCTGGGTGCCGCTTTGTGGAACTCGGCCATACATCCTTGCGGCTCTGAGGCACATTGGGCTACAATGACATCGGTGTCACTTTTCATTTTTAATACAGCTTCTTCCGCTGAAATCAATTTACTATGGTAGGTGCTTCCTAGCTTACTCATTTTACCTGGCTCCACTCAATTGTGATTGAATAAATTTAAAGGCTTTCTTACTGCGGGAAAGCTCAAGGTGATTTAAATGCAATACTTTCATACCTTTTTGTTGAGAAGGTTGGGTTTTCAATGCCTGATGGTAAGTGGAGCTTTTTAAGAATATAACACCATCACTGGGTTCGAAGGGATCGGTTAAAATGGGGATAATGAGTTCAGGATACCTTTCGTCGGTAAGAACATTTCGGTCTCCTGCTAAGATTGAATAGGTTATATCAGAAGGGAAATGAGCCAAATTAAGAGACTCAACTAAAAAGCCTCCTGCCTCAGCGGCTTTGGTAATACCAGGAGAAACAACAAAAGAGTTGTTTCCACCATCCCTTAAGATTTTCTTGGTATGATTAAGGTCCATGGTGTGAGTGAGTATGGATCCCACCACTCCAATTTTTCTTTGATCAAAGAGCATTTGGAGCTGACCATGCCAATTACCGGAAAGAATATTTCTCTCACCAGTGGATTGCCATTTGCCATTAACGAGGATTTTTGAAGCACCACAGGGGGCCAGGAGTTTATTCAACTGGATAGCAAAGTTATAGAGATAATAGCGAAAGGGGGTATCAATGCCACCCAGAGGTGAGGCAATAAAAACTATATGATTCACGTCGTTTCGATACTTGGTTAAATAAGAGTAAGTGGGGTAGAAAGAGGGGGCACTCTGGACATAGGATCTAATAGCCATTGCACCTTTAGAAATCCCTACTAAATCAACCTTTTCTATTGGCCGGCCGATCTTTTTATAGAGCGTTTTAATCCGGGTAATGGCGTTAGCAATATGTTCCCCCTGGATAATATTGTCGCCATGAAAATGGCTAAAAGAAATAGCAAAAGTCGCATAACCCCTTTTGGCGAGGTACTGCATCATACCTGGAAATTTATGATGTTTCTTGTCAAGAGGACTTAAAGGTTTCGCGAAGCGTCTTGTGGCATCATCATTTGCGCCATGGATGAAAATTACCGGAATACCCTTGGTATAAGTATCCCAACCTGTTCCTAAATGAAGAAGGAATTGCTGAGTTGAAGGACGGTTCGAACCAAATGTTTTAACGATCTGAGGATAAAACTGATAGATATTGGAGTGAGATTGTTCGGGAGGAATGCGAGGATTAAAATCTTGATGAAGTTCAATGGCAGCCCAGGGAGCAGCATCTTCACCTTCTAATGTGAATAGAGGCTCGGGTTCAAAAAACTCAGTTGCAAAGATGGAAGAACTTATTAAGATGGTCAATAAAGTAAGTAAAAACCCTAGTTTTTTCATCACAATCCTTTGGTCAATTGTTAGTTTTTTGTTAAAAGTAAACCCTCATTGGTCAAAAAAACGAATAGTGAATATAAGCTTCCCTTATCACTAACTACCCTACGGATCAAATAAAATTATATAGACCCCTTGAATCATTGATGGAATTGTGAATATCCTTGACAAATAGGCCAATTTTGGATAATCAATCGTTCGTTTGGTTATATTAACAGGATTATTTATGCCACGTCCAGAAAATGTTGAACTTCATCAGCGAATACTGACATCTGCTGAGAATCTATTTATTCAAAAAGGGTTTCACGGAGTGAGTGTCAGGGATATCGCTCAGGAGTCCAAGACTCCTTTAAGTAATATTTATTCTCATTTCCAAAGTAAAGAAAACCTTTACCGGACTCTGCTTGAGAATTACGAAGCAGAATTTTTTAAAGATGAAGATGGGCTTCGCAGCGGAACCAATGTGAATACGCTGCCTGAACTTTTCAAAGAGATCGGGCTTATGAGTCGGCAAATGGTAAAAAAATACACTAACTATTTTCGCCTCATCTATATTGATGTGGTGGAATTTGATGGTGAGAATATTAGACGGCTCTTTCAGTTTATTCGTAATCGCTATGAAGAGAGGTATGCCGGGGTCTTGTCTCAGCTTAAAGAGAGCAAGGTCTTTCATGCGGATGTGGATCCGGTGGTTGGTATTATAACTCTTTCCATGACCTACTTTAACTATTTCACTATCGAAAATGTTTTTGGCGCTACCAATCATCTGGGTTTAAAGGATGATGATGCCATTAATCAAATTGCTGCTATTTTTAGTCACGGTCTTTTGACCTCTGAGAATCAAAATACAAGGTTATAACTTTTAACAATAAGGAGTTGCCATTGGAAACATCACAAAATAGCCCACTAAATATAAACGCTCGTTCGTTTATGAATAATCGAGATGGATTAAAAATCTCCTACTTTACGGCTGGGGAAGGTGAGCCCATTCTCTTTATTCCAGGCTTAGGCCGAGGCGTAGAAATGTGGGGGCATCAACTGGCTCACTTTGTAAAAGACTACCAAGTGATTGCTATTGATAATAGAGGGGCGGGTCAAAGCGATAAAGTCTCCACCCCTTTTCAAGTGGCTGATATGGCAGGAGACATTAAAGATCTACTTGATCATCTCAAGTTGTCGCAAGTCAATGTGGTGGGAGCTTCCATGGGGGGATTCATCGCACAAGAATTTGCGCTGTCCCATCCTGAATATATTAAGAGTCTAATTCTGTGCTGTACAACCGCTGGAGGTAAGCATGCCGTTCCTATGCAACCAGAAACATGGGAAATCATCTATCAGTCAGGAATGAATTGCAATGAAGAGACCTTGTTAAATGCGGTAAAGCTCGCTTTTAGCAAAAATTACTATCTGCAAAATGAAGATCAAATTAAACAGTCAGTTAAGGTTCGACTCACTGAAGATCGTGACACCGTCTCTTGGGTAAATCAAGCTACTGCTGGGGCTATGTTTGATGTGTATGAAAGACTGCCGGAAATCAAAGCCAGTACCATGGTAATCACCGGAACCGAAGATGTGGTAGTTCCTGCGAAAAATTCACATTTGATTCATCAACAAATTAACAATTCAAAGTTAAAAGAAATTAAGGGGTCGGGTCATTATTTAATGATTGAGTCTCCAAAAGAGTTCAATCAAACAATAAGTTCTTTTTTATCTTAAGGGGGTAGAAAATGTCATCAATTAACACAATCGCTGGTATTAGAAAGGCCGCTGTATGGTTGCCGGAAGAATACGAAGATGGTGAATTTATCAGTGAACAAACCAAGATTCCGCTGCAGGTGGTAAAGGAGAAAATGGGAATCATCAGAAAGTGCAGAGCCACTCGTGAGATGCAGCCCAGTCAAATGGCGATCAATGCAGCAGAAGATGTTCTGGAAGGAATTGACCGAGATAGCATTGATGTGATCTTATGGACAGGCTCTGAATACAAAGATTACCCCGTTTGGTCGGCTGGTATCTTTGTTCAAGAGGCTTTAAAGCTACGTAAAGCATGGGCGATGGATATTTCTGCTCGCTGTTCCACTAATGTGGTGGGTCTTAAAATGGCGCAAACCATCATTGCAGCGGATCCTAAAGTAAATAGAGTTTTGCTTTTAGGTGGACACAAAACAGGTGATCTGGTTAATTACCAAGACCCCAAAGCTCGTTTTCTCTACTCACTGAGTGATGGTGGGTCTGCGGTATTAGTAGAGCGAGGTTGGGACAATCATATTGGAGCTTCCAAAGTTATTACTGATGGAGCCTTTAGTTGTGATGTAATCATCCCTGCAGGAGGAACAAAAAACCCTCTACTCGAAGATTACACCGATGATATGACTTATCTGAATGTTCCAGATATTGAAGGAATGAGAGTTCGCTTAGCAGATAAAACTCTCGCTAACTTTTTAGATGTTATACGTACGGCTGCTCAAGACACCTCTGATCGGTTGATAGATTATTTAGCAATATTACATCTAAAGCGATCAATCCATAATACCATTTTGGATCAGTTAGAATTGAAACCAGAGAACAGTAACTATATGGATTACTTTGGCCACTTTGGCGCACCTGATCAAATCTTATCACTGGGTCTAGCAGAAATTCATAATCAGTTAAAACCCGGTGACAAAACCATACTTGCCAGTGCGGGCATTGGCTATACCTGGTCCGCTATTGCAGTGACCTGGGACAAACCTATTTTTAGCGAGAAAACCAAACAAATGATTAGTCGCGTAGGAGGATTACTATGAGAGGATTAAAAGACAAAAGAGTTATTATTACCGGAGGAGCTTCTGGTATTGGTAGAGCAACCGCAGCCCGTTTTTATGAAGAGGGTTCCTATATTGTAATCGTAGATATGCCTCCATTAGATAAAACTGAACTTGCTCATCAATTCCCTGAGCGTATGACCTATGTTCAAGCTGACATTGCTTCGAAAGCTGGTCTGGACGCTATTCAGGTTGAAATGGACAAAGGCGTTGATGTTCTTATCAATAACGCAGGTATCACCCGTGATGCCACTATCGCTAAAATGGAACAATCCGCATGGGATCAAGTGATTGCTGTGAATTTAACCGCTGTATTTAATCTTTCTCAAATGGCCATGCGACTAATGAAAGAGCAAAAGAGTGGAGTTATTTTAAACGCCGCTTCTGTAGTGGCTCACTATGGAAACTTTGGTCAGGCTAACTATGTAGCTACCAAAGCGGGTGTATTAGGTTTAACCAAAACTCTTTCCAAAGAGCTTTCTCGCTATGGAATAAGAGTGAATGCTGTTGCACCTGGGTTTATTGAAACGCCTATGGTGGACAAAATTCCTGAAAAAGTAATCAATATGATGAAAGAGAAAATCCCCCAAGGTCGTCTGGGTAAACCTGAAGAGATTGCTGCCACCTATGCTTTTCTAGCTTCTGATGATGGCGCTTACATTACCGGAACAACCATAGATGTGGATGGTGGATTAGTTATTGGTTAACAACTTAGGAGGTATGAAATGACAACTTATATAATTGCAGCAAAAAGAACACCAATTGGAAAATTTAAGGGAAAATTTGAGTCCGTATCCGCAACAAAATTAGGTGCAGTGGCCGTAGAGAGTGCGCTGGCCGCTTCAGGTGCTCCCAAAAAAGATGTGGAAGATGTGATCATGGGCCATGTATTACCTGCGGGTCTGGGTCAAGCTCCTGCAAGACAAGCTGGTATTTATGGTGGAATTCCAGTGGAAGCCACATCAGGCACCGTCAATAAGATGTGTGGATCTGGTTTGTATGCCACTATTTTACTTCATAACCAAATAGCTGCTGGACAAACTCAGCTGGGTATTTCTGGTGGTCAAGAAAACATGACCAATACTCCCTATGTGCTTAAAAAAGCTCGTTGGGGATACCGCATGGGACATGGTGAGTTTTTAGATACTCTGCTCTGTGATGGACTTGTAGATGCTTATGAGCACATGCATATGGGAGAGTGTGCTGAGCTTTGTGCTGAGAAGTATGGTTTTACTAAAGAGATGCAAGATGAATTTGCCATGACCAGTTATCATCGTTCTATGAAGGCCAATGAAACAGGCAGTTTCAAAAATGAAATGGCTCCAGTGGAAGTCACTATGAAAAGAGATAAGGTGGTTGTGGATCAAGATGAAGAGCCTTTTGCTGCTCCTTTGGAGAAACTTCCCAAACTTAGACCTGCTTTCAAAAAAGATGGCGGTACAATTACAGCTGGTAATGCCTCTAGCATTAATGATGGTGCCGCAGCTCTCGTTTTAGCCAGTGAAGAGTATGTTCAAAAGCATAATATTAAGCCACTTGCTAAAATTGTAGACTACACCTTAGTCGCGCAAGAGCCCACATGGTATACCACTGCTCCTGTTAAAGGAATGAAGCAACTGTTTGAGAAGACCGGTTTCACTCCTGATGATATTGATCTCTATGAAATCAACGAAGCTTTCTCCGTGGTAACGATGGCTGCTATGAAAGAATTTGATTTAGATCAAGAGAAGGTCAATGTCCATGGTGGTGCAGTGTCTATGGGACATCCCATTGGCGCCTCCGGTGCTCGAATTCTCGTAACTCTTGTTCATGCAATGCATGAATAT
>CAYFLR010000002.1:112632-119547 GCA_964343805.1 uncultured bacterium
ATGATAAAAAGAGAGGTATGGCTTCCATCTGTATTGGTGGGGGAGAAGCTGCTTCTATGATTATTGAGAAATGCTAAACAGTTGGCGTCCGGAAACGCACATCCGCTGTGTTGTCATCAAAAATCGATTCGAATTCGTACTTCTGACGTACTGCCTTCTCTCGATTTTCTCGTCGCCCTGCGGATGAGCGTTTACGTTAGCCAACTCGTAGTATCTGTTTTTTGATGATTGTAAATTAGATTTAAAAAAGGTCTAATCCCGCACGGCCTTTTTTAATAAGCATGGCTCTTTTTAGAGCCAGAATGCTGCCAGAACAGGCTGCCAGTGAAGCTAGGATGGTTTCACTGGCAGTTTTGTTTTTAGATCTATATATTATAGGTATTGATCATTAGTAATTAAAATAGAGAAAGGAAAAACCCAGAGTCTTTTCAAAAGGATCTTGAATCTCTATAGCACACCTTCCAATATCTGAAGTGGTCATCCATTCAATAACCATTATTTTACAATGGTCCGAGTAATTTTCTAACCAAGTGATGCACTCAACTCCTGCTTCGTCCACAAGAGCTTTTAGTTTTTCAGCTTCCCCCTCAAAGGGGATGGCAACCAGGATGACAGGGTCCACATTCAGAGTGATTTCTTCATCCAGGTGAAAGATGGAGGAATCCGATTTAACTAATTCATCACAGCTTAAGCCTTCATTTGCCCCAAACATTGGGTGACTGAAAACAAACATCAGAAGGATGATTGGCGGTATATGGTTCAGTTTCATAGGTTTCTCTCTTTGGCTAAAAAAATAGGATTCTTACCTAGTGATTCTAACATAAACTTTGGAACCTTGGGTAATTAAGTGCTGGCCTTATATTTAATTAGATGACTCCTTTTTACTTGACGGGTTTTTGACTGAAAATGACTTATGTGGCTTGAGGTGGTTATATGGTAGGGTAGAGCGCAGTTGTACCAAGTTTAGGATTGTTTTTTCATGGAAGACTCCCCCTGGTAGAGGGTATCTTTTTTTCAATTCATTAAATGCCCATTTTGCTCATTCTGAAGGATGCCAAATACCTGTGTTATATCTATTGTAGACATTAAGGGAGGTTTAAATGAAAAAATTAAATAATCAAGATGTAATCAATAAAGTTGTCAGCCTTATTCAAAAGCAAAGAGAGTGCATGAGTGTATTGATAACTTATTTAATAGAATTATTGTTAGAAAAGAAGTGCCCCAAGAGGAAACAAAAAAGGGTAGATAAGAAAAAGCGACTCAAAAAGTCTTCTCTTTCTAAAAACTCCACCCAAAAAAGAAAACCCATTGCTGAATGGGTTAAGCGAGAGGTTATGAAAAAGTCTGAATATCAGTGTGCTTTTGTGGGTGCTGATGGAAATAAATGTGGATCCACTCATGATGTCGAGATAGATCATATCAAACCCTTGTCTTTAGGGGGAGGGGATGAGATTGAGAATTTAAGGGTCCTCTGTAGGGAGCATAATTTGTTTGAGGCAAAACGCCTTCTTGGTTCAGCGGTTATTGATTCTTATTGTCAAAAAGAGTCGAGGAATTGTTCTCTACCCAAGATTTTAAAGAAGGAATATCAACCATAGGATTGGCTAAATACCCTTCCCACTGAGCATAGTATTTGAGCTGTAGTGGATTTTTTTCAGCGAGGGAAATGGGATTAATGAGTTTACCCTTTTCTAGGGACTCTCTGAGTTGATCCAATTCGATCTTGGATAAGACCTTGTCTTTAACCAGCTGCTTTAGAAACTTGATAAAACTTTGAGTGGGATTTTCAGCCACCAGGCGAAAACCTAATCCAGCACTTTTGAAATCGGGAGTGTTATATTCTCGGGCAGAAATTTCTGCATCAAATTCCCAAGCGGTGAAGCCTCCTCCTCGGGTCACTCGTTCCTCTATTTCTTTGGGACCGCCGAGGGGATCTTTTCCTCCATTTACCTCCGGAGAATAACGATCCTGAACCCACTCCTCCACATTACCATGTATGTCATAGATCTTTTCACCATCGACTTCTAAGGGTTTGCGAGTGGCTACTTTATGTGTGCGACTCAATGAATTGGAGCTGACCCAAGCATAATCAATCAACTCTTTATCCTCTTTGCCGAAATGGTAGGTGTCATTGTGACGTCCTCGGTTTTTAGCTACAAACTCCCATTCGGCAGAAGTGGGGAGTCGATAAACAGTACCTGATTGATGATTCCGAACTAAACGATAAATGAGCGGATCATCAGTGAGGGAAAGGTTATTAAGTCGTCCAAGGAAAGATTGAACATCGTCCCAAGAGACATTTTCAACCGGGTGGTCTGGCTGCATTTTAATTTTTTTACCATTTGCATCAATGAGGGTAGTTTTGGAACCAGAATGGAAAATAGAAGGATTTTCTCCCATCACCACTGACCATTGGAATTGAGTGACTAAGATCCGACCGATACCAAAAGAGTTGGTTATTTCGGCGGGGACCTTTTGTCCTCCTTTGCCTTCCATGGTAAAGGTCCCTGGTTCAATTTGAGCAAATTCAATAAGCTCCTGAGTAAAATAAGTGCCCTGTTCTCCACGCTCTTTTTCTTTTTTTTCTAGCTGTTCTTTTTGTAATTTACGATCTACCCAATCAAGAATCAGATCGCGACTTCCTGCAAAATTGGACTTTGCTAAGATGGCATTAAGACCTTCCCGATGAATCATTTTGGAAGGATCGCTTTGGGCTTCTTGCAATGTAATGGGGTTTTTTATCTCTTTTATAGTAATGGATTCTCTCAAGCCTTCGAGGTGGGAGATAGTAATCACTCCTTGAAAGTAAAGTTGATGAAGGTAGGCTACCAGCTCTTTAGCTGCTTCGGTACTTGTCCCTCTGTCTGGAAAGGCAAAGGGACTTTTACTGAACCTTTTACACTGGGCGTGTAGGTTGGGTAAAAAGCAGCAAAGAATGACAACCAAAAATTTAATCACTTAATTAAACCAAAAAAAAGGGTTAAACAGACCTCCCGTAGGTCGGTTTGAATTTTCTGTTACGGGTTTTACTGATTCAGTTTTTTGCTTAAAATTATAACTCACTAAACGAAATCCAATCACCATATCGCTTCCCAGTCTTTGATAATTTCTCTGACGATGATCTTTAAAACGGGAATTGATGGAGTCACTCAAAATGTGAAAGCTCCAGGATTTTTGGCTAAAGTCTCCCCCCATAGTCACCATGGAAGAACTACTATCCGATTGATCCAAGGGGTCTTTCACTCGGCGTTCATAGTGAGCCATTCCTTTAAATACATGGGCATCTTGCACCCACTCTTCCACATTACCGAGTAAGTCCCAAACTGGTTTTCCTTCGATCATAAAAGGTTTTAGCAATCCCACTTCATGGGTTTTTCCCTCACTATTTTCAACCATCCAAGCATACTCGGAGAGCTCATTTTTACGTGCTAAATCAGCATAGTCTCTTCCTCGGTTGGTAGCTGCAAATTGCCATTCGGCTCGGGTGGGCAATCGATAGAGATCACCTGGTTGATGATGAGGAATTATTTCTTGAACCAAAGGATCATTGGCTTCCGCTAATTTATTTAACTTAGTAATAAAAGTTTGAACATCATTCCAGTTAACACCTTCCACGGGGTGATCGGGTTGCATGGCAATTTTTTTTCCATTTACTTCAACAAATTGAGGAACCTCTCCCTCTTTAAATTCGGATGGGTTATGTTCCATTATTTTCGCCCATTGAAACTGAGTCACCTCGGTATCCTGAATACGAAAGGATTTGGTTATTTCCACCGTTGTGGGTTTGTTATCAGCACCTCTTTTAAATTCTCCCGGGGGAATATCCACAAAACCCATGGTGCGCCAGGCCATTTGGGTTTTTCCTACCACCACTCTTTTTTGTTTCTTTTCTTCTTTAAGATCCAGCTCTCCTTTTTCCAGCCATTTTTTTAAACGAGACATATCAAATTCTTTGGGATTTTCGATAAAGCGAGCAATTCCTTCTCGATGAATTAACAAAGTGCTGTCCCGATTGGCTTCAGCTTTTGAGATGGGATTGGGAATATGACCTTCAGTGATCTCTTCTAGCATTTTGGTAAGGTGCTGTTCATTAATAATTTGCTTCTCCACCAGCATATTCAGATAAGCGATAAAGCGATCAGTTTTACTCGGTTCAGAAGGTTTTGCCATTTTTTGAAAATGTCGCCAACTGCGCGCTTCTTTATTACAATTCACAGCCTGAAGCTGACTTGCAAACAGCATACAAAGTAAAGTGAGAAGAAAAGTTTGATGACGCTTGTTATTCATTTTCTCGCTTTTCCAAACCGGCAGCTCGACGAACAAGATGTCTCAAATGCTCCTGTTCAAATTGAGAATAGGTTTCGGGACGCACTCCGGTAATAGTATTTAAGTTTCTTACAATATCATCTATCACATGCTCTAAAACTCGTTGTTCACTAAAAATAGGGTGGGAGTCGGTCAACTTCCGCAGGTTTGAAAGCCATTTTGCAATGGGGCGATCAATTTGCTCCTCTTTATTCCATGGAAGCTTATCAAGCTCTGCGGCATGCTCTTTAGCAGGTCGAAAGGTAGATCCCTGTTTCACTTGTCTTACATAATCATCCGCTTCCAATCGCGCCTTCTCTAAGAGTAACACCACTTCAGGTGGAATATCTGAGGCTTTGGCTTCGGTAAAAAAGTCTCCCTCTTTCGCTTTGAAGTTGGTACTGTCAGCATCTCCTAAGATTTCCTCTATCTGTTTGCGAGTGAATTCTCGGTAAAAGCCATTGCTAAAACCGGCCTTTCTTGACTCTAAAGCAAACTGCATTAATTCCGCATTATGACCATCAATGGAGACGAACATCGTTTGTAGGGGAGTTTGCCGATCAATGCTTTGGCGAGCTTGACTTAATTCAGTATAGTTGATGGGAGATTCACCATCGGACATTAGTACCACATTGGCAGCTGCTAAAGGTTCTCCATTTCTTTTTTCCGCTTCGGCGATGAGTGACATAGCCTGCATTAATGCTTTTTGAATATCCGTTCCCCCATTGGTATTGTGCAGTTTACTTTCATAGTCTTTAATGATTGCGATGGCTTCTGCTTTGGTTGTCACTCGAACTGGTTCTCCCACATTGCTATCAAAGGGGATAATCATTACCTTATGTCTTTGTCTCCCTGAAGGGGAAACATCACTTAAGGCGTTGCCAGTAAAAGCTCCAATGAGTGCCGCTTGAAAACGAGCGGGATCTCCCGACATACTACCTGAGGTGTCGTATAAAATGAGTGTGATTCTCTCGGCATCTTCTTTGCCTCGGCCTGCCGCTATATTAACTCTTCTTCTCCGAGTGACCTGAAAGGCGGTTCCCTCTTGATAGTTCTGCTCTAAAGTTTTTCCGGGTTGTCCTAAAAGGGCTCGCGGTAAATCGGTAGGCCTTTGAACCGGGATGATATCTCTACCTATAGGATTCTTGTCATTTTTTTGCCAGGTCTTTACTGAAATATATTCTGGCCGAGGAGTGGAGTTTAAAATAAAATCAGTGAGTGGAGACAATATACTGAGAAGTCTCATATCCGCCAGTTGACCATCTCTCATATCTTTGGCTACCTGACGAGTGGGGGCATTAGGTCCTACTGTTCCTAAATCATACTTTTGATGTAAGAGAGACTGGATCACCGAAGGGAGCGATTTATGGAAATCGTTAACGATCGCAATGTCGCTTGAATCTGGATGATTAAGACCTTTCAAATGATCGAGAACTTGTCTTAATAATGTCAATAATCGATAAGGGTGAGGAATCCTTTCGCCATCTTTGACTTTGGCAAAGAGCTCTAACGACTGCTTTATTTTATGAACCTCTTGATAGCTGGTGGTGACATCTTTTGTTCTGATAAGACTAACCACTTGATCGATCCAATCTCCTACATGGGGATGATCTTTTTCATGGATGGTTAAAGCTTCGTTCATCAAACTTTTAATTTCTCCATTGCGATAAACACCTAAAGCTGAAGACAATTTATTTAAACGTTCGAGGATGGTTCGACCGGATTGAGAAGGATCCAGCGAGAGTTGCATTAAGACACGGAGTGCTCTTTCTACTAGGGGATTACGATCTGGAGTGGGTTCTAATTCGAGTGATCCCAATTCAAGTTTTTTGACTAACTCTTCTTTTCTGCGGGCTAACTCTTCCTCAATTTCTTTGCGACCTTTTCCTTCTAACCCAAGTTCTTTTTTGAGCGCTTCTCGTTCTTTTTCTAACTCTTTTTCGATCTTTTCCACGGCACTTTGAGTCGTTTCTGATAACTCCTTTTTATGATCTTTACCGGAACTTTTCGTTCCAGTTTTCCGAGCGGCGGGCACGGGAGCTTCGCTGTTTTGCCCGGCCTGTTCACCAGCTTGCGGATTTTCAGATTGCCCCTCGCTTCCGGGTTTCCCACCTTCAGATCCTTCTTGCCCATCTTTTTCTGCCTGCTCCCCTTTTTCCCCTTTTTCTCCCTTCTCGGCGTTTTGTTCTTCTATGGGTTTGGGAGTGTTTTCTAAATCTTGATCGCGGTAAGGATTCGCCTTGTCTCCCTTATTTTCAGATTTACTATCTTTCTTGACTGGAGTGGGATCAAACATATGCCATTTTCCTTCATGGTAAACCTCCACCCATACATGGGGTTCACCGGGAAGAACGAGATAACTTTTATTATTTTCAGATCCTTTTTGCTTAGCGCGATATCCCCCTACAATTCGGCTGGGAATATGATAGACATCTCGCAGTAATCCCACCATGACAAAGGCAGCCATATCGCATTGAAATGATCCTGCTTTCAGGGCATCAATGGGATCTTTCTCCGGTCTTTCTCCGACACTATAAAGGTTTTCAATGGCAATAAAGTCGGCTATTTTTTGTGCTATATCAAGCTGGGAGGTTTTTTTGGGATCAATTT
>CAYFLR010000002.1:119557-124071 GCA_964343805.1 uncultured bacterium
TTATGAATCAAATCAATCTGCACATTCTCTGGCCATTCATGTTTTTCAAAACCTACGGGGCGCAGGTAAAGTTCAAGGATGTGGGGAAGCATTTTGACTTTTTCTTTTTGTAAGGGGATCTTTACACTGGGTAGATCTTCTTTGAGGTGAAGGATATAATTACCCGTACTTGATCTTGAGATCCGAGCCCTGGGGTCAGAGGGTTGTAAGGGTTCCATGGTAGGGGGAATAAATAACGAGACCTCTTTTTTCCCCAGCGGTTTAATATTCATCTCTCTCGAGCTATGTCTAAACTGACCTGGATTTGTTGGCTTACTGGGAAGATCTATCTGGGTGAAGTTATGATCCCCATGTCGGTTGATTTGATTAAAATAACGTTGTCCCCAAAAGGGAGTGTTGAAATTGGCGTCCGCCAATTCAAAAGGTTTTTGAGCTTGTCCCCCAGAATCACCACTTGATTGCGATGTGTCACCGGTTTCAGGTTTGTAGGCATCAGGAAGTTCTGGATACTCATCGGGAGGTCGCTCTTCTTCATTTTTTTTCTGCTCGGGTTCCTTTTCTTTTGGCTGCTCTTTGGCCTCTGCTTCCTCGGTTTTATCTTTGACCGGCTTGCCTTTGCGATCCACGACCTCTTCTGGCTTTCGATAACGAGTGAGATATTCGAGGGTGTATTTAAGTCCGAGCAAATTGGATTGCAGGTCAATCCGAGCGACCCCTTCCAAGTTCAGCATATACTCAGCATCGGCAATAATGTCTTTGACCAGATCTTCATTGAATTTACTTTTGAATACCCGGCTTCTTTTAAGTTCACCATTGATCGCCGCCATGGGGCTTTCAAAGTTGCCTTCAGAGGTGACCCGGTAGGAAAGACGCTCAAATATGCGAGCTCCCTTTTCAGCAGTAAAGACGAGCGCAAATGGATCTTGATAGAGACCGAGTTTGGTATTGTAAATTAAGATTAATTCGGAGACTTGCTTTTCAAAAAGTGTCACATCCACCGGTTCTAACACGGCGTTAACTTGCTCCCAATTCTCTTCCATTTGGTCGCACTTTTCCGCCCAAACCTGTTGGTTCAGCAGCAAAATAATTACCCAATTTAAAAGTAAAAAGCGAGCCATCAAATTCCTCTACCTTGGGGTGGATCCGAGTAATAAAAGTTCAAAGGATTCACCGCCCACCGCTTCGTTGGTGTGCCGATTTCTTAGCTCTAAATTCTCATTGAGTTTAGACATATGGCTTTGGAAAATTGATTTAAAACGTTCTTGTTCCGCGATGAGATTTTCAATCAATCTCTTTTCTCTAACGTCTCTGGCGCTGCTGGGATCGATGCTCCAACCAAAATCCAATTCAATTTTACCTTCGGCAGTTTCCACCCCTTTGCTAGCGGCATCTTCTAATATTTTCAGTCGAGTTTTGCCTGGACCTATCGTTGTGAGCATCAGATAGGCTCTCCATAGAGAGAGAGGGTCTAGTTGAATCCTCTCCGCGGTGGCGGCTCTTATGTTTTCTGGAGCGGAAAGATCTGATTTTAAAAAGTCCACCATTGCTGACACCATGACGACCTCAGGGACTTGCTGTCTTAAACGCTCTGTCAGGTCAGCAGATGGAAAATAAACAAAAGGCTCCTCTTGCGGGTTATTTTTGTGTCGTTCTTCTGACTCTCTGATAGCTCTGTTGGTTTGAGTTCTAAATTCATTCACTAACTCAAGATAGTTGGCCTTGAACTGGGGAGAGAGTTCAAAAATGGTATAAGCAAGTTGTCTTAATTCATGCCACTCAAATATTTCAGGGGTTTGATAGACTTCATGTTTTAGCACCTCAGGATGAGTTTCAGCCAGTGCATCTAGAAATCTCTTATCGGCTTTTCTCATATCGAGAATCGCCTGATCTTCGACTTTGAGCCAGTTGTACACAAAGGATTTAAAATGAAAACGGTTGAGTAGAGCCGGAGCGGTGGAGCTCATTCCGTTTTCCATAAACATCTGAAAAAGTTCAGCCAAGTTGGCGTTACTGGTTGCAAAAAGGGACTCTAATTTAGCTGGAATCACAGTTCCCCCGGCTTGAACGGTTCTTTCATTCAGTAAGCTTAAAAGTACCGAAAGGGCAGCGGGATTTCCTTTTTCTATTTCATCCAGGAGTGCCACTTTATGATCCGCGAGACTGCCTTCAGGGTTCAGTTCGAATTTTCCCTTTTTGGCTGCTTCAAATATCTGCCCCCCGGTGAGAGAGGATTCAGTCAACATTTGGTGCATTTGCAGACGAAAGGCCTTATCCCTTTCACCCTTAAACATGAAATCCACAAATCCTGATTTCGCTCCGCCCGGAGGTCCATAGAGAAACATATGGTATTTTACGATTCGGGCCACTATCCCTGCGTGATGAAGGGTATCTAGATTTCTTAACTGGCTGTCAAACAGTTGGGTCCTTTGCGCCAATGTGTCCCTTGCCTGCCTAATTGCTTCCACTCCTTCATCGGTCAATCCTTTGTAGGCAAAAGTCTGGGGATCTATTTCAACCAGCTTGCGAGGAGCCGTTTTAGCCTTGAGCGTCTTACAGCTGCGAGGTGCTCGGGGCTTTTTCGGAGCTGCCGGTTCATTGGCCCCTAAGGAGGGCATTATTCCCAAAAAAACAAAAAGGGCGAGGGGTAAGATAACGTAGCATTTGTGCTTCATAACTTTACCTTTTGTTAAAGTTCTTCTATATCAATATGTTAGATATCCGCTCATAATATAAAAGATATCAGTTACTAATCGGATAAATTAACCAAAGGATTACTTTTTTTTGAGAGTTTTCAAATATCGCAACTGTTTTATGTATATTGTAATTTTAGGGGGGGTGTTTTGTTAATCTGATTGTAAAAAATACCGGGGTATAAAATTATGATATTTAGAGAGGCCTCGAGATAGAAAGTTCCATATCTTGAATATAGAAGTCTCCTCGCAGATAGATATTCAAATGATTTAAGCTATTTATATTAACAGATGAGCTTTTAAAAGTAATATTACTAAATGGGACATTAGAATCTTGGTTGGGTCTAAAGCACTTGTTTAAAGGGCAGTTTTCTGGATAAATCTCGGGGTTACTATCGTTTTGTAAATACATACTTAAAAGTTGAAATTCATAATCCTTTTCAACTTGAGCTCTTACCTTCATCTTAACTTGGATCTGGGCTTTTTGATGCAATTGAGGCTGAAGATGAGCGAGTTCTTTTTCAAATAGACCAAGCAATTGAATCAGATAGGTACCCTTAAAGGCGTGAGTGAGTTCTTTTTTTAATGTGAATCTTTTTAATCCGGACTCTTGATCAATTGTGATCTCAAGGGAATTGGTGAGATGAGAAGGGATTTGTAAGAGTCGAGCCTGACGGAGTGGTAGCTGGTCTCCACATTTCACTAAAAAAGGAAGAAAAATAAAAATTATTAACCAGATTTTCATAACGGATCCCCTCAAAGGTTTAACTCCCAACTCATATTAATACAAGAATTGTGCCATTCTATTATTCAGGGGGGTGGGATTTAAGTATTTGAATTTATTTGACTTATTCAATCTGGTAAGCAGGGGGTATCTTTAAAGAGTGTCTATTTCTTAGACACTTTAAACCTGGCTGTCAAGGAAACATACTTTCATACATATCATCCATCGCCTGTTCCTCCGTGGTTATTTCAGGCTCTTTGGTCATCTCAGGTTCTTTAGTGGTTTTTGTTCTAGAGGGTTCGGTTTCGAGTTTGGGATGAGGCCCATCATTATTCATGGATCTACGAGGTTTTATCCCCGATTCGGCAACCAGTCTTAGCCCTTTGTACTTGCCTTTCCAATCGGGTTTATCATTTTTTACTTCATCGGTGATATGTTTACGAAAATCTTCAATTTTATCGAAGAAGGCTCCTCCGGTTATGGTTTTTCCAGAGGTGGGTTCTTGCAAACCAATGGGATTCTTTCTTGCCATGCTCATTTCAGTGTTCATATTGTTGTAAAAACCATCTGCCATCCAAGCATCTACGTTGCCGAAAATATCCCAGATGGGTTGTTTGCCAATCATATGCCCCTTTAAAGTCCCCACCTCATGGGTCACCTCACTGGAGTTATTGGCATTCCAAACATACTGATCAAAAACGGCCTGATCTTTGAAGTCAGCCAGTGTTTTTGTCACTTTGGATGCAGTTAGCTGCCACTCAGCCACAAAGGGTAGTCGATACATCCTTCCCGGTTGATGATCTTCTATGATTTCATAGACGATGGGATCATTCTTCTCTGCAAGCTCATTGAGCCTTTGTAAAAACAGTTGCACTTGGTGCCAGTCCATATTCTCCACTGGGTGGTCTGGCTGCATTTTTATATCTTTGCCGTTGATTCGTTTGACGGTACTATGAATTCCTTCCACATGGTGAGAAGGATTTTCGTGCATCACGAGGGCCCATTGATATTGAGTCACATGAGTATTTGCAAGTTGTACAGGGTCTGACCAGGTAATTTCAAACCCTTCCCCCTTTCTAAAATAAGAGGGCCTATAGTAT
>CAYFLR010000002.1:124081-127014 GCA_964343805.1 uncultured bacterium
GTATTTACCTGCTGTAATGGGGATAAAGCGCATGCGAGTGAAAGTGTTTTGAGTCTCTTTCACTGCGACTCTTTTTTCCCGCTCTTTTTTCTTCTCCCGATTCAATTTCCGGCGCGTCCAAGCCAAAAGGTCTTCCAGATTAAGTTTATGCTTAGAGCTGATAATTGTTTCAATCCCTTCGAAATGAATTTGCCTTTCTGGAAAAGCGGATCGATAAGGTTGACTGAGCGGGTTAATCACCTTGCCTTTTTCTAATCCCCTCAAAAAAGGCTCTAAATCTAAAAGAGAGAGAATATTCATCTCCATCAGAGCCTCTAAATAAGAGGTGAGCTTTAGGGTGGGCGACTCTGCCGGTAAGCGAGGAGTCATAAATTGGTTGCGGCGGAGAGTTTTACATTTTGTTTCTTGGCTCAGTACGGGGGGGATAAACCCCACTGAGACAATCCAAAAAGTAAGTACTATTTTATAAATAGACAAATTTGTTCACCTAAAAACTTATGAGGACCTTATTATATGGATTATAGCATACTTTCTGTTGATGGATATTCATCCTAAATAAATTGGATGGGAACTTGGATAATTTGGTTTGAAATCATTTGGATGGATTCACCGTTATTTATAACTATACCGAACCGACACTTATTTCTTTCAATAAATTGCTTAAGTGAAAAGAGTTCATTGGATCTGACTCGCTGTCCCCATTTAATCTCGATAGGGAGAATTCCAAAATGAGCATCTAAAACTAAATCTACTTCTGCTCCTCCTTTTGTTTGGAAATAATAAGGAATTACCTCAGTGGTTAAGATTGAATTGAGATTTTTCATAATCTCTTCAGTGACGAAGTTTTCAAAAATTCTACCTACCTTAGGATGTTTAAAAAGTGAATCAAAGTCACTGATTTTTTGCAAAAAGCATAGCAATCCACTGTCTCTGAATCCCCCTCTAGGCATTTTTACAATAGATTTGGAGGGATCCTTATGAAATGAAAATAAATTTCTCCAAACAAAGGATCCATGAGCTATATCAAGGTAATCCCGAGCTGTTGTTTGTGAAATATCAAGGCTTCTGGCTAATTCAGCTTTGTTAATCAGTTGACCTGAAAGGGGTGAGAGCATTTGAACAAATCGTCTATATTTTATAATGTCAAGCTTAGGGAATAACTTGCGAATATCTCGGTTGATATAGCTCTTAAAATACTCATTCATCCAGATTTTATGATCTTCAGCTTCTTGGAAACTTGATAATTCAGGATAACCTCCATGGATCATGGCGTGTTGAACTTGTCCTTCTTCGATGGGATCTGATAGTGTTAGAATATCTTCAATTTGGAGGGGCTTTTTCTCATCTTCTAAAAATGAAAATAATTTACTGGGCTTTGCCTTAGACTGCTCTCTACCGGTAAAAGTGCCTAATTCTACCACAGCTATGCGGCCAGCAAGAGATTCAGTAATATGTTTTAACAGTTCTATAGAACTTGAACCAGTTACAATAAACCTCCCCTTAAGTGATCTATTTTGATCAATGACCCCTCGTAGAATTTTAAAAATTTCGGGTAGTTCTTGAGCTTCATCAATTATAAGTTTATTTGGGTATTGTTTGAAAAAGAACTTTGGATCACTTTGAATTCTATCTAAGTCATCTGTATCCTCAAGATCTACATAGTTCCAATCATGACCTATGTATTTAGCAAGTGAGCTTTTACCACACTGTCTCACCCCCACTATAGCTACAACGGGAAAGAGGGTGAGCAGTTTGGTTATTTTTCTCTCAACAATACGGTTAATATATTCCATTTCTCCACTTTACCTGGAGAATTTACCGGTGTCAATGCTATTGAGCATAGAGATCTAACACCCCATTTAAGAGTTCATTCGCCACCGTTTTTTGATAAGCACAGGTGCTTCCATCATAAGAGAACTTTAAAATGGAGATCTGATCAGTGGTTTTAGCCTCATCAAAATCCACGATATAGACACTGTCTGCTGTGAGGTAAAAATTCTTCATTTCATGGAAAGTATAACCGGTACACTCAATCAGAGATTCACCAGTTACAATTCCACTCTCGTAATTATTACCTCGGGCTTTGCTGTCATCTAAAGTGACTCTTAGAAGACCATTTGCTATGGAAGAGGTGCCAATTTTAGCCGGCATTAAAATAGCATTGGCCTGACTATTGGCAGTTTCCAGACGAACTTTAAAGTTTTTAAAGTCTAAACCTCCGCTGGTGAGATTATAGTCATGACAATGCTCGGTGGGATTTCCACTCTGATTGGGACTCCAGTTCATGTCCGGCTCATGGGGTGACTCAGGACAAATTCCACCATCAAAAATATTGCGATCTTGGGTTTGAACACCCCGTTCTTCATAAACAGTTAAGTCATCTGTCCAGAGATGATCCACCTCACAACTTCCACCCACTGAATTAGGGTAGACTGTTCCTTCTGTCCAATCGAGCCATTCAGAAACGGTTCCGGTATTTGCCACATTGGTGTCACAGACACCAGTAGTGGTATTGTAGCCGGTACAGAATTGAACCTTGGTGGAATCCACAATGCCATCTTTAAACCGGACATAATAAGCATTATTGGAATCTGTACAATGCCAAGAGGGCAGTGCCATATCCATAGCTGAAAGGACCTTCGTATAGCGCCTTCTATTGTTCAAAGTGGCTTCCGTGTCTAGGTTGTAAATCATCACCTTTGGCTGTTTGTAATAATCAATTACTTGATTCTCACCAGTAGCCTGGAGAGCATAAACCATTTTATTGTAGAGAATAGAATTGGTTCGCAGTTGTCCCCACCAGTCAGGGAAAAATTTATGGTAACCGGTTCCGAATTCTCCAGTATAGGAGCTACTTAGATCAGTCACCACCGCATCATCGGCATTAGTGTCTGTAGGGACAGCCACCTGATAAACTTTCATGGAGTTACCCA
>CAYFLR010000002.1:127024-144030 GCA_964343805.1 uncultured bacterium
GTGTCATACTTTCCGAGTAGTTGAAGTGGTCCTTTTCCACCGGTGTCATCATGGGAAATGACCAGGTACTTTTTCTGAGTGATCAGATCCACTAAATAGATCTTAAACTGAGTTCCGCCTTCGATTCCACGGGTCTCTGTTACAAACACTTGATGAGCCACTGTATGTTGAGTGAGATCGAATTTTTCTGCTGAGTTTCCGCCTGAATTTTCGAAGGTGAGTCCACTCATCATGGTGTACACATTGTCGGTTTCTTTGCTGAGGTCCACCAGTTTAATCTTAAACTTTTGATTTCCACAACAACCCGAATTACGTGGAGGTTCAGCAATCATGAGGTAATTGTCAGGAAGTTTCATAGTGGGTGCAGGATCTTCTTCCAGTTCAAAAAGTTGTTTGTGAACCAGCTCAAAATCTTTGATTTTACCAACCCCTTCCACCTTTTCAAAATCTTCCGCATCCTTTTCGAGGCGGCCGGCGAAAAATTCACCAGTCAAAAAGTCTTGGGCACTGAAGTGCAGAGTTCCTTCGTTATCAACATAGAAGTTATAAACTTCCACGTCTTGAGTGATTTCGGTGTACTCTAAGCTTCCAATTTCTCTTTTACGAAAACCGGGAATTCCATCGTCATCGATGGTGTAATAAATGGTGTTTCCCACGATTCCATACTTGGTCACATACTCCTCTTTTTTATCTCCATTGACGGTTTGATAAACGCCAGAGAGTTTGGTTAATTCGGAAAAGTAGATGCCATTGATAGGATTGTATCTCACCACAATCATATAGAGAGATTTGACATTGGATTCCGTATCGCGGTTATCTCCCCACTGCTCTAAGATCATAAAGATCCGGCCTTTATCATCAAACTTCACATCTTTGGGCCAACCAAAATTTCCTTCGTCAATAAGATTCACTTCTGAAATCTCTTGGGTGAAGTCGGCATTATAGACCACGCGCTTCATTACATTCTTACCGTTGTTGGTATTGTAGGAGAATACCAGGGCATTACCTTGAGTCTTGAAAAACTGAACGTGAGCTCCGGAAGCGACTCTCACCGCTTTAATCCCACCATCTGGTTTTATGATTCTTAAGAAAGATCCTTCGCCACAATGTCCATTATCTCCGGTTTTCATACCACGGAAAAAGATAGCTCCAGCCTGAGTGGCATAGAATTCATGGATTTGTTGATTGTCACCGGAAAGCTTGGTGATTTCTCCTTCGGTATCTAATTTAAAGAGAGACTTAACCTGCTCTCCGCCATGCATTTGGCTTACTTCATCAAATTCAATTCCAAGAAAGTACACATTTCCTTGGCCATCAAAGTCAAAAAAGTTAGGATCTAGATTGCTCTCACCACACCAATTCCAGTTAGCAAATTCAAAGTTCTCTTTCACACATCTGTAGTCTCCGTCTTCTTTATTCACCTCGATAAATCCACAGCGTACCCATTCATTATCGATGATCATCTCAATGGGCCATTCCATTGCCACATAGAGTTTACCGGTAACAGGATTAAACTTTGCTTTACGAGCTTGAAAAGCGATCATTTGAGCCATATGGTCTTTATTGTTTTCTTGGTCTTCGATCTCTTGTCTTTTTCTCTCTCTTTCTCTTCTTTCACACTCTTCCACTCGTCCCTTAATCTCACTTAGAACTCTTTCCGCTTCTTTTCTTTCATGTTCCTCACCACTGGCCTTCATTTCCTTATATTCTTTTGATTCTTGAAAGGCTTCTAATACCGATTGGCAGGTGGGAAACATGCGTTCCTTTTGTTTCGCCAAATCTTTTAACATGGCTTCTTGCTCTTCTTGAGGGAGATCTTTGAACTCATCACTCTCTTTGAGTTTGTTGATCCGGTTATCCATCGCCTTAGCATTTTGATCTAAGTTGGCTGCTTTCACCGTGACCATTTTTTCTACCGTTTTATCAGTGGTTAACTTAACCAAATTGGCATCCACCATTTCATCCTCTTCACTTCCTACTAAGAGGAGTTTGGCTCCTGCTGATCCCATATCATTGGTAATGAGAGCTAGTGCTCCGGTGGCATTGAATTCAAGGTCTACCGCGGCAGAACCATGATGACCACCTCCTTGATCATGGCCCATCTCATCGGCACCCCGATAAAACTTTTCAAATCGATCTCCATGATGACCACCACCGCCGTCTTCACAGTTTCCATCTTCACAATCTTCATCGTCATCACCTTTATCACAGTAAAACAGGGTTCCACTGCAAAGAAGTAACATGAGCAAATAGATAAATGATCTTTTCATAATTGTCTCCTCTAATTAGATAGCATGAATCCATCTTATCTACATTAAGGTCGGACCTGATTGCCCGATTCTTTAATCGGGATGGATATCTCATTGTAATAAAATGTTTATTTATAGTTTAGCTGAAGTCCAAGTTGCGGTCGAGATCATTTTGCTTTATGATTTCAATAACGGGAACGAGCAGGAGGTTGATCCATGAAGGCATTAAGTTGGAGTGCTTTGAGTCTAATAATTTTTCTGATAGCAAGTCTATCTTGCCAGAGAAAATCACAGAAAGCTAAACCAGAAATTCCCCCACCCTCCACCCCTGCCGTGATGGATTCAGAGCTTATTAAATGTTTGAATCAACATCTGGGGATAATGAATAGTGAGACAGTAGATCCCTCCGAATACCAAAAAATAACTGAGCATGTTAACTGTGAAAGAAGAGGAATTAAAGCCCTCTTAGGTATTGGGCATCTCAAAAATGTCACCTCCATTTCCTTTAATCATAATCAGATTCATAGAATTCCTGATGAAATTTCCGGGATGGTAAAGCTGGAGAAGCTTTTACTCATAGATAATCAAATTAACTATCTCTCATCAGAAATTGGAAAACTATCTTCTTTGGAAAAACTGTACCTAGGAAACAATCGAATCACCGAGCTTCCTAAGGATTTTGGTAACCTATCTAATTTAAAAGAACTCTATCTTTGGAAAAACAAACTGAGTAAACTTCCTGAGTTCATAGGGAAACTGAAGAACTTAGAGGTCTTAGCGCTCAATAAAAATGAGCTTACCTCTTTACCTTCATCCTTAACATCTTTAAAAAACTTGAGATTTCTATCTCTAGAAAATAATGATGCTATCCAAAATTCAGCCAATTATAAATATCCTCTGGCTCCATCTAAAGAGGGTCGATTCTCTGATAACCACTCTACATTTCTTGTAAAAAATGGAGAGAAGAGCATTTCTGTCTCTATCCTCAAATAAAGGTTGCATTAAGAAAACTATAATGCTACTAAATGCACGTTCGCTAGATAACTAAACGAAATAAGTGGAATATTCATTTTATCGTTTACAAACTCAAATTATGTGTGTATAAACGTTTTTATTGTTTCCTAAAAAGAAATTTAAGGAAACATAAAAAAGCCTCAGACCAGAGAGATACTTATTGATGAGGATTTCTTTGATTCTGAATAATATAACCCCTAAGTGTGCTGTGGATTTTGGATTAAATCAACAATAACCATCTCCTTTCGTGTTTTCTTTCGAGGTTTATGGTGCACTTAGGGGTTTTTTCGTTTTGACAGCCTCCCTCTCTTACCTTTACCATATATTTATAGTATTTATTTCCGAAGGATCAATATGAAGAGATACCCAATTATATTTATCTGTTTAATGGTGTTATCTCTATGGATCCCTCTTTTCGCCTCCAACCTCTTTTTTACCTCGACTGACAATGCCATTCATAAGCAACTAAGGGCGGGTTCTATATTGAGCAAAGAAAAGCTTTATAAAGGGACCTCTGGAGCTTTGAAAGTTGGGCTAGAGAATAATGTCTTTGCAGTGTGGAAACCGGCCGATGCTGACAAGGGGTACAGTATACAAACTGAAGTCTTAACTGCAAAATTAGACCGTTTTCTCCGACTCGGCTTAGTTCCGGCTACCATATTTCGAACCATTGAAGGTCGGGAAGGAAGTTTTCAACTGTTTATTCCTGGTGCGGAAGACATAATCGAAACTGAGAGAAGACCCAATGCCTTGGATTATGCCAAACAATCCTTTTTGGATTATTTAATTGATAATGGAGACCGTTATGAAAGCAATTTCCTCGTTAAGAAAGATGGAAGGATCGTATCCATTGATCATGGGATTGCCTTTTTGGAAAATGGATTTCGTCGGTTTACCTTTGAAGAACGCAGAAGCCTGATCAATGAATTTATGTTGACTCATGAAGGTCAGCAAGTGGTAGAGAGACTCATTCAGATTTTAACTTCATCCGAGCTTTTTCTATCGGATGTGAGTAAGTATATTCCCAAGGAAAATGCCTATCAACTTCTCTATCGAATTTATAATATCTTAATCTTATATCCCCCTTTGTTATCAGCACCAGAGGTGAAGGTTTTAATAACTCATTTTCAAAAAGAGAAAACTCCAATAAACAAATTGGTGCAAGCATGGGTTTTGACTCAGCAGTCTGAGTTGGTCACTAACAGGGAGGCACAAGCTTATCTTAAAGAACTGGCTGCAAAGTCTAAAAACCCCTATTCCACCTTTTGCAAAAGGTTGTTATCTAAAAAACCTAGCCATTCTCCTTTATGGCAAGTATCAAATAAATATTTTTTAGAACTCTCTGCCTCTGAAAACACATCCAAAACATTATCTCAATCATGGTACTTAAGGAAGTCCTCTTCATGCTCTTCATTAAAGGGGCGAGGCCGATATTTATAGGTAGAAAGATTTATGTGAATACCATATACTTCTCTCCATAGGGCCTTTTCTAGCATAAAATCTTGTAGATCAATGAAAGTACTGATTATTACCAATTCATATCCCACTCCCAAGAATCCTGGTGGGGGCATCTTTGTTAAAAAGCAAGTTGAATCCTTAAGTTCTTTTGGAGAGTTGGAATTAAAGGTTTTTTACAACCCGGTATTTAACTGGATGCCGAATCCGGTTGAACAAAAAGGGGTGATCTCTCATCTTATTAAGTATCTTTTTTTTATAATTGCTTTTACTCCTTTCCTATTGAGACGATTTGATCTGATCCACGCTCATCAGGCATTTTTTCCGGGGGCTTTGGCTTATCTCCATCACTTAATTTGGGGGACTCCTTATATAGTGACATCACATGGCGGTGATGTGGATGATATGGCCTCTTTATCAACTGTTGTTTTTAAACTTATCCGTCGGGTTTTTGCGGCCTCCAAAAAAGTGATCGTTGTGAGTTCCTATTATCGCACCAAGATAATAAATGAGTATCAAATTGATGAAGGCAGTATAGAAGTAATAAGCTGTGGGGTGGATCTTAACTTTTTTAAGCCCACCTATGAAAAAAAGGAAATGAAAATTAAACTGGGGTTAGATGCAAGTAAATATCATCTGTTATTTGTGAGTAGCTTGATCGAATCCAAACGTCCTCTTCTTTTTTTAGAGTCAATTAAGGAGTTGGATCTACCTGATGTAGAGGGAATTATTATTGGTGATGGAGCTTTGTTTTCTTCCCTCCATGAGTTTACTAAAACAAATAATATGAGGGTTACTTTTAAAGGCTGGATGGAACCTGCAGAACTTAAAATATGGTATCAGGCAGCAGATATTTTTGTTTTTCCCAGCGTAAAAGAGGCTTTTGGTTTAGTAGGTGTGGAAGCCTTAGCATCTGGAACTCCAATCGTCTCAACGGGGATCGGTGGTATTGATGATTATCTTCAAAATCAAATGAATGGAACACAGTTTGAAGTGGATGATCTTTCAGATTTACGAGATCAACTTCGTGAACTCTTAACTAATCGCGAGCTATACAAACGGCTTGCTTCTAATGCCATGTCCTCTGTTCAACTTTTTGATATTAAAAATATTGCCCAACGAATCCGGGAGCTTTACCTATGCCCATGAAACTTATTTTGAAAAGGCCGAAATATGGGTAACTTTTTAAAGAACTCGTTACTTACAATCAACCGACAGTTCATCAGTGGAGTCTTATTTTTTCTCTCATCAGTCATTATTGCCAGGGGGTTGGGAGCCGAAGGGCAAGGGATCTATTCACTGGTGATTTTACTCCCCATGATGTTGTTTCAATTTTTTAATCTAGGGATTCATGTTTCCACCGTATACTACACAAATAAAATGGATCTTGCCCTGTCTGCCGTTTTTCGTTCTAACTTGGTTTGGAGTTTAATATTAACCTTGGTATCGGCTGCTCTTGGCATAGGTTCTATTTTATTTTTTAAAGAATATTTCTTTAAGGATGTTCCCAATTCTCTTCTTTATTTTAGCCTTCTCATTGTTCCTTTTATGTTTTTCACTAAGTTCTTTCAGGCCATTTTTCAAGCCCATGAAGATTTCAAGGAATACAATTGGATTAGTCTCATACAACAGATCTTTGCCTTTGTGCTTTTTTGTTTTGCCGTAGTGGTATTTAAATTAGGTGTGCTTGGTTCTTTGACTGCCTTTGGTCTGTCCTATTTCTTATCCTCTGCTCTCACCATTAAGATGTTGAAAAATAAATACCAATTGTCCATCTTTCAAGGGAAAACTAATTTTACCTATTTAAAAAATACCCTCACTTTTGGTTTTAAAAGTCACTTATGTAATTTACTTTCTTTTTTAAATCACCGTTTAGATATTTTAATCATTTCCCATTTTATCAACGCCAAAGCCGTAGGGATCTATTTTGTTGCTGTCACATTAATTGAAGGTCTGCAACTGGTTTCCTCTTCTGTTTCTTTTGTGCTTTATGCCCGAATATGTAGTTTAGATTCTGAGGAAGCACGTAATAATATAACCTCCTTGGCTTGTCGTAACATATTCTTAGTCTCTGTTATATTAGGTCTCTTGTTATTCTTTCTATCGGATATTGTGATTATGCTTTTTTACGGCAAGGAATATGTTGAAAGTATAAAAGCCTTTAAGATCTTATTGCCGAGCGGGGTTGTGAGTTCGGTAGCGGCAGTGATGTCAAATGATATCGCTGGAAGAGGCAAACCCGAGTACAACCTGTATGTGTCTTTATTCATTGTAGTGATAAACGTTTTTTTAAATTTGATATTTATACCCAAATGGGGAATTTCAGGAGCCGCCTTTGCTACCAGCCTCTCATTCATCGTCAACTTTTTTATCAAGGTTTGGATATTCAAAAGCATGACAAATTTAAAAGTAACAGATCTATTACTTTTTAATAGAAACGATTTTGAGCGATATCAAAAGCTGTACTTGGCTTTAAAAGAAAAGTTTTTAAAATCCCAAGACTAAATACTGCTATTAAATCTGCAACCAAGTGGCGAGTTGACATAGTTTCCAATTGAGCATGGAAGATTTATTAAAGTCAAAAGGTGCTTTTAAAATCCCTGGTAGGAGCTCTTGAACAACCTGGTAACTTTGCTGAGTCAGGTTTTGCCAGATTTGTGATTGCATCCATTTTTCTTGAGGAACGGCAAAGCCTATTTTATCGATACGATTGGCAATCTCTGGAATAGTATATTGAGCCAGTGCTTGCTTTTGCAAGTGTTTGGTATGTCCCGCTTTGATTTTATATTGATCTGGTAAACTTAATAAGAATTCTACCAAGCGATGGTCTAAGTAAGGGACTCTTGCCTCTAAGGAAAATGCCATGGAGTTTCGGTCTTCAAATCGAAGCAAATGTTCGAGCTTATATTGAAAATGGCGAGCCAAGCTGTCATTTAATGAACGGGTGTTGAAAAAATCAGAATAGATGAGGCTTTTTTCTATACCATGGTTGAAGAATTCTCTTTCTAAATAGGGGCAGCTTTTATATAGCAAATTTCTTCTAATTGTATCTGGAAGTATTTGGAAGAGAAGAGTCTGATAGGCTGAGATGTGTTGTTTGCGCAGTAGAACCTTAAACAGTTCATAAGTAAAAGAGCCTATTTTAAAATTCTTTAATAAGCCATGAAGATAAAAACCATGAAAATATTGGTAACCGGCAAAATTTTCATCTCCTCCTTGTCCATCTAATAAAACGGTCACCTGTTTGGATTTTGCCAGGCGCATGACCTCGTATTGGGAATAAACCGAGGGACCTGTGACTGGTTCATCTTGGAGATAAACGAAATTTTTTAGGTTACTAAAAGCGAGTTCCTCGGTTGGAGTGGTGCGGTGATTCGTAAAGGGGTACTTGTTATTCAATTTGTCAACATAGCTGGTTTCATCGATCGGGTCATTAGGATAGCTTGAGGTAAAGGTCTGGTAATTAGATTGCGCTAATTGATGTTGATATAAAATACCTGTAAGAATGGTTGAATCAAGACCTCCACTTAAACATGATCCCACCGGCACATCGCTCCGCATTCTAAACTTTACCGATGAGGTGAGAAGTTCTTCTATTTTTTGGTGGATGTATGTAAAATCATGCTCTTTGTAACTATCTATAAACCAAGTTGGATGCCACCATTTATGGATATGAAGACCTTGCTTACTTAAGGTGGCATAGTGTCCTTTCGGGAGTCGTTTCACTTCATTATAGAAGGTTTCGTCAAATATATCTGTACGGTTAAAAACGGTATAGTCAAAAAGAGATTGGTGGTTGATGGTGGTTTTTAATTGGGGAATGACTTTTAGAGCCTTTATTTCAGAGGCAAAGTACCATCTATCTGCAAACTCGACATAATAGAGAGGTTTAATTCCCATTCTGTCCCGGGCGAGGAACAGGCTTTGATTCTTTGTGTCATAGATGGCAAATGCGAACATACCATTTAGTTTACTTAAGCAATCAGGACCATATTGAATGAATGAGGCTAAAAGGACTTCCGTATCAGTTTTAGTTAGAAAGTGGTGGCCTAAGTGAGAAAGCTCCTGCCTTAGTTCGATGTAATTATAAATTTCTCCATTATAAACTAATTGATATCTTCCATCAGTAGAAGCAAAAGGTTGATGACCATCTTTACTTAGATCGATAATTGAAAGTCGTTGATGACCCAGTACACTCAATGAATCATGAAAAACTCCGCAGTCATCAGGTCCACGATGCTCCTGAACCTTGTTCATATTTTTGATGACTGCAATATCTGAATCTGAGACCGATGAGTTATACCCTAAGGACCCGCATATTCCACACATTGATAGTTGATACTCCCGAGGAAAAGAAATGGCGATAAAAAAACCAAAATCCTCTTCATTAGATAGTTTTTTTGTTTTTATAGCAACTATTTAAAGTGGGAAGGGATCAGTTTAGGTTGGCTTTGCTGCGTGCATTTAAAGCGGCATTTTCTAGTTTTTCAGCAAAGGGTGCTAACCATGCTCTACTACCCGTTGGGCTAACACTCTTCCATTCACCCATATAGCCATCATAAAAAACTTCCCAATGTTGGAAAAATTGACGATGAAAGACGGTTCGTCTTCGATGCTTGGTATTATTACGATCAAACATAATGTGATCGGATGTCCAATCGCAGAGAATCCATTCTAGGCGCTGCTTATCAAAGAGAAGTTGTTCGGCTTTAAAATCCCCGATATGGGCAAAATCAGCTGTCCGACGAGCAAATTCAACCAAACGATCTTTCATCAATTGATGAAGCTCAGCGGGGATTCCTGCTTTTTTGGGAGATACAAACTGGACAAAAGAATAATTTGCCGGAATTCTCTCCACCACAATAAACTCTCCGGGTGAATAGAATTTTACTGCAGGATGAGGAATTCCATGCTCTACCAGGGCTTTTTCCCCTTGGACAAAGTAATGTAAGTATTCGGCACCTGGAAGATCTTCTACTACTCGAGCCTTAGGAATACGTATGGCAGAATCAGGAAAGTCAGCCAATTTAAATACCACGGTGGTGGCTCCTTCACCTAACTTTTTGCCTAGTTTAAAAGAGCGATCCGTGAAATGAATTCGATCTCCTTTTTTTAATTTCTTAATGGCTTTGTCGTATTTCTCTATTGGTTTAGGCGTAACACCATCATTTTCCATTTCAAAAAGCGTTACATCCTTGCCTCTCTTTTCTGGTGTTTCTGCTACCCGATCTCTTTTCTCTGCGGTTTCAGCAACTCGATCTGATTGATGGTTTTCTGATTTAGAGTTTCCTTCACTTACTTTCCTTCGTTTATTGAACCCTAACCATTGAATTGTCCTTGAGAGAGAGCTGCAGCTCCTTTTGATTAAACTTGCGGGTCCTGCTTCAAGATGGGGTAAAGAGGTTAAACCCATTAAAACTAATAATAAAAATTGTATCTTCATTGCTTTCAAGTCTTCAAAATGTTGACACTCATTCAAACTTCGTTTCGGAAGAATGAGAAAAACATTAAGAAAAAAATGAGTTGGTGCCTGACTAAACTCGGGTTTTCATTTTTACAACGGCATTATTGTACACATTAGGCTTATTACACTTACCATAACCCTATTGCAGATCATTATTCAACCACTGCCATCCTATTAAGTCCCATATCTCCTTCGGATAATCTATCCTCTGCCGAAGTGGGACTGTTTAACCCGAATTAAGTCCCATATCTTCTTCGGATAGTCTATCCGCGGCATAAACGGGACTGTTTTACCCGAAATTAGTGCCGATTCTCCTTCGGATACTCTATCTGCGGCACAAACGGAACTAAATTGCATTGAGTTAGAACTGACCGGTTGGGCGGCCCACGGAGGGCGGCCCACGGAGGGCGGCCCACGGAGGGCGGCTCACGGAGGGCGGAGCAATCTGAATTGTCTGTTAATTACAATATACTGTATAGATCATGCTGGGATAGGTGATTTGTAACTTGTAGATATGATTTGAAAAACGCAGTTTAATCAAGCTGTCTCAGACTTGCTCCGAGAAGAATTTGAATATTAAATTATAGGAGCTACCCATGATCCAATTTAAAATTATCCTTCTCACCCTTTTTGTTAGTCTATTAAGTCTAGTGAGTTGTTCTCCCAAAGATAATGACTCTGAATCAGAAGCTAAATCCATGATAACCCAAAATGGATCTGATATCAGTTTTACAGAGGATGAAAAGGCTTCCTTTCCTACTTTTATGAAATTTTTTGATTGGATAGAGAGCCAATCTGAATCAGGAGCGGAGCCGATATCTAGTTTGGATAATGCTAATAACACTATTGATAATGGCTATAGCGCCTATCTTGAAGTGGAAATCGCTAAACTCAAAGTGCTTGAGAGTTTTAATAGTCAGGCTCCTGAAAAAATTGGAGATTTCTTTAAGCAGGACACTTTTGAAACCTTCGAAATTATTGCCGCAATTATTGACCAAAACTACGAACCCACTAGCTCTGAATTTATTGCTCTTAATTTAGCAAATGCGAACACAGTGGATAGAGCAGCTGTGGAAAGTCACTTTGCAGGCTTTTTAAGCGAGGTATCTTCAGTTGATACTGAGAGCTTAAAGGCGGAGCAGGAAGCTTATGGAGCAGCTTTTACCAGATGGTATACGGAGCAAACTGATGAGCAAAAAGAGGCTTTTCATAATAAAATTTTAGAGGCCATTTCTGCTTTGGAACAAGAATCAAAAGAAAAACCCGAAGTCGTCTCTTTAGTTAAAGCGCCTATTCCTGTCATTGTGGTGGGAGGTTATACCTTAGGCGTAAAAACCTATTTAGCTCTTTGTGCCGGTTTTGCATGGCTCGCTTGGAACAGTGTTCAAGATGATATAGAGAGAGGAAAGGCGGCTATTCAGAAGCAGAATAGCCGCATTGAATATTATAATTGTTTGGCCGACCCTGATAAGGATGATTGTACTCCTCCAGAGTAATTCAGGATCTTATCTACAATCTTTATCAAAGAGTTTATTACAGTCAAATTCATCTCGGCCAGTTTTGTATCCATCAGCCCAGAATGCTTGATAGATCATTCCACCTACTACACTTGAAACTACAACTCCTACAGCAATAGTACTACAGATTCCAAAGCAACCTGACACGAGTTCAGCGGGGGCCAAATCTTTATCAACTTTATCAGTGTCTCCTATAGCTACTTTAGTATCTACACCAGCCAAATAAGTTTGAAGGTCGGTAATGCTTTGAGTTATCTCTTCTCTTTTTGTGGCATCCTCATTTAAGAAGGCTTTGGTCATTGAACTTTGAATAGCCACTCGTTCTTGCTCTATACTTTCTTCAGTGACGGTATCAGTGATTTCAGCTATAAAACTAGCAAAAACTTTCTCTTGGTAGATAGATAAGTTCTCAGCCATATCGGTAGAAAGTGGATTGAGGGTTGTGCTATCTGCACTATAAGATGGGACTAAAAGTAATTTAAGAATAGTGGCCATCTCTTTAGAATCCCTTTCAATCCAACTTTCAATGAGGGTTTGATTCCCCTCGATGTCATCAAGGTAGCCGAGTAAGGTGTCCACATAACCTTTTTCATAGGCAAGGTATTGGTAGAAAATGGGTTCCGAGCCTAGGTCTTTCTTTTCTTTTCTTAATTCTACATAGTTATCAAAGAGGTCGGTGGTTTCAGATGCGTTTTTTTCACCTTTGGACAAGTACTCAGAAAAGGCCGCAAAAGTTTTAAAATTCTCTTTTCCCTCTAAGTCACCCGCGACCGTTCCGGTAGTTAATGATTTGACATCACCACTATCATCTTTTTTAGAGCACCCCACCTGGAGCAATAGGGGAAATAGTCCAATTAAGGTAATAGTCAAATAGGTAATAAAATAAGCCTTTTTCTTTTCCATAATACTCTCCTTTGATTAAACAGATAGCCTTGGGTGCTCTACTATTCGGAAATGCCAAGAAGATATTTAAGAAATGTTGCCTGGTTATAAGGTAAGTAGTAGAATTTACTGGGTTTTATTAATGTGACGGAGTTATTCTATATCCATTAGAGCCACGCCTTGGTCGAGAGTGTCGCCCTCTTTGACTTGCAGATTTCGAATCACACCTTCTTTTGAGCAGACAATTTCATTTTCCATTTTCATGGCTTCTAAAATAACCAAAGGGTCACCCACTTTGACCTCTTGTCCCTCTTCTACCAAAATTTTGACTACTTTTCCGGGCATTTGAGTGCGAAGTTGACCTTCGCCCCCTTTGGTGAGGTTGGCCGGTTTAAAACCGCGAAAGAGATTGTAGTTGGTGTCGATATGCAGCAGGCTTTCGGGAATAGTTTGACGAGCCATTTTGTTCCACTTTACGCAATCGGTGGAGACAAAGCATTTACCGGCTAACTGCCGGACAAAGAGCGAGGTAGATTTTTCAGGCTTGTTATTTTTTAAAGAACGAAATTCAAACTCAATAGTTTGTTTAGAACGCTTATGAGTTTTTGAAAGTTCAAACACGTGTTCATTTTGTTGCTGATCCACTAAGTAATAACGCATAATGGTCTTCCTTAACCTAGGTTTAAAAATGAATACTGCGAGCTTCGATTCCACCTAACTTTTTAATGATGGAAAGAACATCCAGCTCAGTAGAAATATCTTTTTGCGGCTCCTCTTTTGCGATGAAGTCGGTGGAATACTCACCTGCTAGAAACTTATCGTTTTGTAGGATGACCTCATGCAGTGGAATATTGGTTTTTAAGCCTTCTAAGAGCATTCCCTTGAGCGCGGCTCTCATTTTACGGATGGCCACATCTCTAATAATACCTTTGGCCACCAGTTTACCCACCATAGGGTCAAAGTCAGCCGTTACATTTAATCCGGGGTAGATACAGTTATCAAATCGGATGCCTTGAGGAAAGTTAGTCTCAAAACCGGTCACCATTCCAGGTGCGGGGAGCATGGTGATGGGATCTTCGGCGCAGATTCGGCACTCAATGGCATGACCTGAATACTTGATCCATTCTTGAGAAGGAATATTCAATTCCTCATCGAAAGCGGATTGAATCATGCAGGCGATGAGATCGATACCGGTGATCTCTTCAGTGATACAGTGTTCTACTTGAATTCGGGTATTCATCTCTAAGAAGTAATAAGACTTATCTTCTCCCATAACAAATTCAACTGTTCCAGCGGAATCATAACCTACATGTTTTGCAAGCCTGACAGCGGTATTGCATATATCAAGACGGAGTTCCTCATTCTCTCCAATAAAAGGCGAGGGAGCTTCTTCAACGATTTTTTGATGACGTCTTTGGATGGAACACTCTCTTTCAAAGAAATGAAAAACGTTGCCCTTCTTGTCACCTAATATTTGTACTTCGATATGGTGAGGGTTGGTGATGTATTTTTCAACGAGGAGTCCATCATTTCCAAAGGCCGCCAGCGACTCTCGACGAACTACGTCAAATTGATCCTTCACATCTTGCTCGTTATGGCAGATACGCATTCCACGTCCACCACCGCCGGCAACAGCTTTTAGCAAAATAGGGTAGGTGATCTCACCTGCAATTTTTAGTGCCTCTTCTACTGAATCCACTTGGCTCTTTGAACCTGGAATAGTAGGGACATTGGCTTTAGCAGCAATTTGTTTTGAGGTGGCTTTATCACCCATCTGCCTAATAACTTCAGCATCGGGACCGATAAAGATGATTCCTTTCTTCTTGACTGCATCGGCAAATTCAGCATTTTCAGAGAGAAAACCGTATCCCGGATGAACCGCATCAATCTGCTGTTCTTCAATGAGTTGCATGATTTTAGGAATATTTAAATAGGTCTCCGCATTGTTATCACCTGGTAGATTCACCCATTCATTGCAAGCTTCTAAGTGAGGAGCGTTGATTTCATTATCGGTCCATACACCCACAGCAGTATGGCCCAGCTCCCTGACTGATTTGGCAATTCGTGAGGCAATCTCTCCTCGGTTGGCTATCAGAATACGTTTGGGTTGCTTGGTTAAGATAGTTGAATTCATAGTGGAATATTCCCGTGTTTACGTTTTGGTCTATTTACACTCTTATTCTTGAGGCTTTCTAAATAGGTATAGAGACGTTCTCTGGTTTCCTCTGGGAAGATAACATCATCTAAGTAACCTAATTCAGCTGCCTTATAGGGGCTAGCAAATTCGTTTTCATAGTCGCTCACTAGCTTATCTTTTTTCTCCTGATACTCTTCTCCTTCGAGACCTTGGAGCTCTTTTCTAAAAATAATATTAACCGCACCATCTGCTCCCATTACCGCAATTTCTGCAGTGGGATAGGCGAGGTTAATATCCGCGTGAATGTGCTTTGATGCCATCACATCATAGGCTCCACCGTAACCCTTTCTTGTAATCAAAGTGATAAGTGGAACAGTTGCTTCGGAGTAGGCATAGAGCAGCTTGGAACCATGTCTAATAATTCCACCATGCTCTTGGTTGGTTCCGGGGAGAAATCCAGGAACGTCAACTAAGGTCAGGATGGGAATATTAAAAGCATCGCAAAAACGAACAAAGCGTCCGGCTTTGGAAGAGGAATCTATATCGAGTACACCAGCAAGTACAGCAGGCTGGTTGGCCACAATACCAATTTTATGTCCGCCTAAAGTGGCAAAACCGCAAATAATATTTTTAGCCCAGTATTGTTGTACTTCGAGGAATTGAGCATCATCCACAATCTCTAAGATGATCTCTTTCATGTCGTAGGGCTTTTTAGGATTGGGAGAAATAAAATCCACCAGCTTATCATTACTTCTATTTACAGGATCAGCAGTGGGTCTTCTTTTTCGCTCAGCCACATTGGAAGCAGGAATATAAGAGAGGAGCTCTCTGGTTCTTTCAAAAGCATCATCCTCATCCATGCATTGGAAGTGGGCTACACCTGATTTTTCGTTATGAGTTTCCGCTCCCCCGAGAGCTTCTTTACTGATTTGCTCATGGGTTACGGTTTTGATTACATCGGGACCCGTAATAAACATATGAGAGGTTTTCTCTACCATAAAGATAAAGTCGGTCATGGCTGGTGAATAAACAGCACCGCCAGCACAAGGACCCATAATCAATGAAATTTGGGGAATGACACCGGAGGATTGAACATTGCGATAAAAAATATCGGCATAACCGCCGAGGGCTTCTACACCTTCTTGAATTCGGGCTCCACCGGAATCACTGATGCCGATGACGGGGATATTATTATTAGCAGCAAAGTCCATCACTTTGCAGATCTTTTTGGCGTGAGCTCCTCCGAGCGACCCTCCCCAACAGGTGAAATCCTGAGCATAGATGGCCACAGTTTCACCGTTGATTTTGCCAATACCGGTGATAACTCCATCTCCCATGTATTTTTGTTTATCCATCCCAAAGCTGTTGCAGCGGTGGGTGACAAAGCGATCAAACTCAGAAAAAGATCCGGGGTCAACCAGCTTTTGGATTCTCTCACGAGCGGTGTACTTACCTAACTCATGTTGCTTATCGATTCGGGCTTGACCTCCCGATAGAGCGGATTTTTCTCTCAATTCGTCGAGTTGACAGCGACGTTCTTCTATCGTTTTCACCATAATTAATTACTCCCAAATTTTGAACCGATCATTCGAATAAGTTCTTATCATATAAATAGTTATTTAAAAGCGAAAACTTATAACTACCCATCCTGTTTAAGAAAAACGATCGTTCGTTTATTTGCTCAAATCAACTTCCCCTATATAGCATAAATTTTAATATTTAAAATCAAAAAATTTACTGATAGGGTGAGGCCAAATTTTAGAGATGGGTAAAAACAGCAGGTGGAGTCTAAAGTGAGTGAACAAATTAAAATGAGTGAACTTCCAGTATTTGATTCATCCGACTATCCCATGTGGGAAAAATTGGTGCAAAAGCAACTTAAAACCGATGACATTAGTGGTCATTTGACCAAAGATATCTTGGAAAGGTTTCCAATCAAAATGCTCTATACTAAAGAGGATGGAAAAGAAACGTTGACCGGTGATCTCTTTTCCAAACCACCAGTGGATCATAAAATATGCGCTGAAATCGCCCCAGCTGATATCAACGGTTGCATTGATCAAATCGTAGAAAACAAAGAAAATGGTGTCACTCACCTGTTTTTCCCACGTGAGAGTATTCCACTCTATTTAAAAGAAGAGGATTTAAACTCTTTGATGGGCCGTGGAAATCGCAAAGGCATCAAAATCTTCTTAGCCACTGGGGATCATTGGCAAACCCTATCCCGGAATATGGGTAAAATCCTCTCCTTTAATGAAAAGAATAAATGGCAATTCTCACCTATTTGT
>CAYFLR010000002.1:144040-148924 GCA_964343805.1 uncultured bacterium
GGAACTTGTAAGTGCCGGCCGTTTATCCTCATCTCCAGAAACGATAATGAAAGACATAGCGGGTCTCATGCAAGATAAAACCGCCTGTGGATTGCTTAATCCGGTGATAAAAGTAGATGCGGCGATTTGGGGAAACGCGGGAGCAAATGGGGTCGAAGAGCTGGCCGCATTTGGATCCAATACTATCTATTATCTAAAAACCTTAATGGCCGGTGGTTTGGATTTACAAAAGATTCTTCCCCGACTCCATTTCCACTTTTCCATTGGTCCGAACTTCTTCCTTGAAATAGGGAAATTGCGGGCCGCTCGAATTCTTTGGCATCAAATTTTATCTGGTTTTGAGCTAGTAGAACCTTATCTAGAGATGAACTGTTTTGCCTCCACCGTGAAGTGGAACAAGATTAAAAAGGATTCTCACACAAATATTATCAGAGGAAGTATTGAGTCTTTGGCGGGCTATATTGGCGGATGCGAAGGGGTTTTACCCACTCACTTTAATCGTGAGAATGCTGAAGATCAGCGCTTGGCCAGAAGGTTAGAACGAAATACTCAACATGTACTCCTCGAAGAGACCCATGTTAATAAAGTGGTGGATCCGGCCAAAGGGTCTTGGTTGGTGGAGTCCATAACCGATGAATTAGCGAGTTCAGCCTGGAAAAAAATTCAAGCGATGGAAAAGGAAGGGGGATTTTTTGCTTCACTGCAAAAGGGCACATTGCAAAAGGAGGTGGCTGAAAGTGCTCAAAACCGATTGGATTATTTTACCGAAGAAAAATCAATTTTAGTGGGAGGCAATCGCTTCACTCCCACCGAATCGGAACCGGAGGCCAAGTGTGCAAAGAACTGGGCTGATGTGGTGAAGACGGAAAGTCTGGAAAGTGAAATAACCATTACCTCAATTAAGGAGCTTTCATTACCATGGTAAAAAGTAATCCCGATTTTACAAATATAGATCTAAAAATACCTCGAAAAAAAGAGTCCTTCTCTAAAGAGCAAATGAACGCCCTTTTAAAGAGTGCATTTCAAACAGTGGAACAAATTCCCATTCATTCTGCCTATCATGAGGATGATTTAAAAGAGTGTGGGCACCTCAATTATCTGCCTGGAATAGCCCCTTTTTCGAGGGGACCTTATCCCACTATGTATGCTGTGCGTCCTTGGACGATCCGTCAGTATGCCGGCTTCTCTACTGCTGAAGAGAGCAATGCCTTTTATCGGAAAAATTTAGCTGCAGGTCAAAAAGGTCTATCCGTGGCCTTCGATTTGGCAACCCATCGAGGATATGACTCGGATCACCCCAGAGTCACTGGAGATGTGGGTAAGGCTGGAGTGGCGATAGATTCTGTTTTGGATATGAAAATTTTATTTGATCAAATTCCTTTAGATAAAATGTCTGTGTCCATGACCATGAATGGAGCGGTTATTCCTATTCTTGCTTTCTACATTGTCGCGGCGTTAGAGCAGGGAGTTTCTCTAGAGCAACTTTCTGGAACCATTCAAAATGATATTCTCAAAGAGTATATGGTGCGGAATACTTATATTTACCCGCCGGCTCCCTCGATGCGGATTATTGCTGATATATTTTCCTACACTTCCAAAAATATGCCTAAGTTTAATAGCATCAGTATTTCCGGATATCATATGCAAGAGGCAGGAGCTTCTGCGGATCTTGAAATGGCTTACACTTTAGCTGATGGGTTAGAGTATGTGAGAACGGGACTTAAAGCGGGTATCGATATTGATGCTTTTGCTCCCAGGCTCTCTTTTTTCTGGGGCTCAGGCATGAACTATTTCATGGAAATTGCCAAAATGCGAAGTGCTCGTATTTTGTGGGCTAAGCTCATGAAAACCTTCAATCCTAAAAATCCCAAATCGATGATGCTCCGGACTCATACCCAAACCTCGGGTTGGAGTTTAGCGGCTCAAGATCCTTTTAATAATGTGGTAAGAACTGCGGTGGAAGCTATGGCTGCCGCCATGGGTCATACTCAATCTTTACATACTAACTCTTTGGATGAAGCGATTGCTTTGCCCACAGACTTCTCTGCTCGGATTGCCAGGAATACTCAACTTTACTTGCAAAACGAAACCGGTATTTGTGATGTGATTGATCCCTGGGCGGGCTCTTATTATGTTGAGAAACTCACCCACGACCTTTTACAAAGAGCCATAAAACATTTAGATGAAGTGGAAGAGATGGGGGGCATGTCTAAAGCTATTGAAACAGGATTACCAAAACTGAGAATTGAAGAGTCAGCCGCTCGTAGGCAAGCCTTAATTGATTCAGGGAAAGAGACCATTATAGGTGTGAATAAATTTAAACCTGATTATGAAGAGCCTTTAAATCTCCTGGAAGTCGACAATACGATGGTGAGAGATAAACAGATAGAGAGGCTCACTCAAATGCGAAAAGAGCGTAACGAAAGTGATGTGCATAATTGTTTAACTGCCTTGGAAAAAGCATGCGACACCGGGGAAGGTAATTTGCTGGCCTTAGCGGTAGAAGCGGCAAAAGTCAGGTGCAGTTTAGGCGAAATTTCTAGTGCAATGGAAAAAGTTTATGGACGGCATAAAGCGGTCACTCGTTCCAGTACGGGTATTTATAGTCAGGTTTTTGGAGCCAGTAACGAAGTGAAAGACATTAGAGAATCGACTGAAAACTTTCTTGAAAAAGAAGGCCGACGTCCTCGAATACTGGTAGCAAAACTCGGGCAGGATGGGCATGACCGAGGAGCTAAAGTGATAGCCACGGCCTTTGCTGATTTAGGTTTCGATGTAGATATTGGTCCTCTCTTTCAGGTGCCCGAAGAGGTGGCAAAGCAGGCCGTTGAAAACGATGTCCATATGGTGGGTGTTAGTACTTTGGCAGGAGGTCATAAGACTCTCTTACCGGAGTTAGTCAAGGAATTAGAGAAAATAGGACGCTCTGATATTACCGTGATTGCGGGAGGAGTGATTCCAGAAAATGATTATGAATTTCTGCGAGAAAACGGTGTTTCTTATATTTTTGGTCCGGGAACTATCATTCCTGAAGCTGCCAAAGAGTTATTAAAAGGATTAAATGGGTAAATTTTGAGGAAGTCTATGAAAATCAGTCTAGCCATTTGGTGCTCTGTATTTTTTATGCCCCTGCTAATGGGGCAAACCTCTACAGTTGAGATCTCTTTTTTTGTTCATCTTCCCGATCATTTTAGAAATGTAAAAAATCTTTTTATAACCGGTGACCATGAAAGTGCGGGGCACTGGCAAGCTGATTTCCTTCCTTTGCAGAAAAATGGAGATCATTTTTATACTCAACTCACATTGCCCAAAGGCACTCCTCTCTCGTATAAATTAAATTTAGGTAATTGGTCCCAGGTGGAAACCTTTGCTAACGGAGATCAAAGACCCAATCGTTTTATTCAGTGTGAAAATGATTGTACGGTTTATTTAAAGGTAGAAAATTTTCATCTTCACTCATTTCATGGGGTTCCTGAAACCGCCGTTGATTCTATTTTTTATCATCATGATATCTACTCTTCTCATTTTGATAATTACCGGTCGCTGGCGGTGTACCTTCCTCCTGGCTACAATGAGAATCCAGAACAACATTTCCCGGTGCTTTATGCTCTAGATGGAAATCAGCTTTTTGATCGAGCTGAGCCAGGTTTTTTAGTGGGAGAGTGGGGATTGGATGAACAACTGACCAAGTTAATTTTAGAAAAAAAGATTCCGCCCGTCATTGTGGTTGCTGTTTATAACACCAGTAAACGCAAGGAAGAGTATCTTTTTGGTAATACCTATCCTGATTTTGGTCAGGGTGAGTACTACGCCAAATTTCTCATAGACCAAGTAAAACCTTTAGTGGACAGACATTACCGGACACTAACGGATCGATCTAACACCTATTTAATGGGTGCTTCCTTTGGCGGTATCTTTACCCTTTATAGTCTGTGGCAACATGGAGATGTTTTTAGTCGATTTGCTGCATTGTCGGCTGCTTACTGGTGGCAAGATCAAAAGATATTTCGTCTAATGAAAAGTACCCAGCCTGAGACCATTCCAGAGAGGATCTGGTTAGATATGGGGGACAATGAAGATGGAGGTTTTGTAACCGGAGTCGGTGATATGGAAACAGCAAAATCCATCATTACCAGGCAATTAAACTTGAGTCGGGCCCAAATAACTACCTATGTCCATAAGGGGGGGCAGCATCGAGCTGAATCCTTTGGACAAAGACTTCCCTTGATTCTAGAATTTCTGTTAAATGATTAACCTCTTCCGGAGAAAATGTGGTAAATTATCTTCGATTAGCTCTATTAGTAATGATGACCCCATTATTTGCAACTATAGAAGAGAGCTCTATGATCACAGTTTATTTTGAAAAACCTGATAGTTGGGAACAGGCTTTTATTTGGTTTGATAGTAATTCAGATGGAAGTTGGGAAACCTCTGCTCCTAATCCTGGCGATCCAATGGGAAAAATGACCCACGTGGATGGAAATTGGTATAAAAAAGAATTCACAGGAATTAAATTTGTCAGCTTTCTTTTTAATGATGGACGTAAATGGTTTAATAACTCATCCATTTTCCAACATCGCCAATACTATACTGATAAAGACATTTGGATCACCAGTGAAGGGGTCAGTCTCCCTCAAAATGAGCTCGGGCTTAAAGTATATTTTTATAAGCCAGATGATTGGAAGACTCCTCACATCTATCTTTGGGACAGCAAACCTCATAATCTGCATTCTGTGTGGCCGGGTGTTCCCATGAAGGAGGAAGGGCAAGGATGGTACTCTTTCCAGGTCGTTTCTCAGATTTCCACTCATCTTATTTTTAATGATGGAGAAAATAAGCAAACAGCCGATTTATGGCGATCTGCGAACGGCTGGTATAAAGAGG
>CAYFLR010000002.1:148934-158503 GCA_964343805.1 uncultured bacterium
TGGTGGGATATTCATCCTGACACTCACAAACTTTTTGGTTTTCCGGGAGGAAAGTGGAAAGCTCTGATGCTCAGCTTTGATGATGGAAGCACTACCGATCGAGCCTTTATGGATTTGGTAAATGAATATGAGCTGAAGGCGAGTATCCACCTCAATGCGGGAAAATTGAGTTCTCCTGGAACGGATACCGGATATCTTAATCAAGGTGAGCTCTCCTCTCTTTTTTGGGGGCATGAAATCTCTGGTCACTCATTGACCCATCCTTGGCTCAGTCAACTGGATTATACTTCCCAAGTGGCAGAAATAGCTCTTGATAAAAAGTTCTTAGAAGATTATGTGAAGCGGCCTGTGCGTAGTATGAGCTATCCCTTTGGTGATTATAATCAAGACACCTTGGATTTGCTCCCTAAATTGGGAATTGAATATGCGCGCACGGCAAAAAATAGCCTAGATTTTTCTCTTCCTAAGAGATTTGGTGAATGGACAGGAACCGCGAGCACCGGCCATCTTTTTGATTGCTTTCATCATGGCGAGACTCCGAGAACTCTCCGGATGGAGATGGTCGATTCTTTTTTAAATTGGAAGCAAAAGGAGATGGCACTCTTTATGCTTTGGGGACATAGTTGGGAATTTGCCAGTGGAGAACAGGGAAAGTGTAACTGGGCTGAATTAGAAGATCTTTTTAATAAACTTGGGTTACAAACCGATGTTTGGTATGCTACTGGTATAGCAATAATAGACTATTTAAAGGCTTTAACAGAGGTGACCTTTGAAGATGATGGAAAAAAGGTCATTAATACGACTCACCGGACCATTTGGGTAAATAAACAGGGGCAATTGGTCGAGTTAGCCATTGGGGAGGAGTTAAATTTGATCCTCCCCTAGGAGGGTGAATGAACTTTTCATTTCAAAAAATACTTTCCGTTTTTTTCCTAACAACTTTTCTTTGGCTGTTTGGGACTCCACTTTTTTCCTGTGGAGAACTGGAGCATCGCCATACTCAACAATCAGCCTCCGAGTATCGACAGCAGGTTTTAAGAGATTTAATTAAAGAGAAAACCGTTGCTTCGGTACGTATTCACCCAGACGGTTCTAAATTACCTATCGTCCTTTTAAATAAAGAGACTCTAGCTAACCCTTTAGTGAGAAGAGTTCTAAAAGACACCTTGGGTTTTGGTATGGATGTATCCCATGGTAAAAGAGACAACGTGGATCATGGCTATTTTCGAGTGGGAGATCGTTATTTAGTAGATATTATTCATCAAGGAATGGGCGAGCACCGAGTGGAAGGCGTGGTTCAATACGGGAGTAATGAACTCAATGTGACCGGTTTACGTTTTTTAGAAGTGGAGGGGTATTTAAAGCAGAGAAAAGAAAACTCTCGGGTTCAAATCGAACTGGCCTATGTGGCTTCTCCCAAAGAGATCAAAATAGCAGAAACCTACCATAAGATGAGAAGAGCCGGACTCGTGAATGTAATTATTGAATCCATCATGCGCTTTCAAGCTGGAGGAGATCCTAATAACCCGATGCTTGAATACTTTCGTAAGCAACCTCGTATGATGCTCGATATGCGTTATACCAATAACTGCTGCACCTATGGAATGGGGAGCCGAATTCCTGAGCATATGAACCATATCCAATGGAAAGTGGGAGAGATGGGGATCCAAATCAGAGAACTCATAGAGCGAGGGGATGTGCAAGTATTCTTAGATCGAGCTATAGAAAAACTCTACAAAGCTGATTGGAAAGATCCTGAACAACTTCATCCCGATATGATGGATATTCCCGAATTTCAAAATATTCTCATGCCCATTATTAGAGAGTTTAATCTCAAAAGCCAGCAACGCAAGGATCTTATGGCCTACCTAGTTGCTTTCCGAGTCTCAGAAAAGTATATGGAGTTGGTCAGAGAACAAGGTTCCAATGTCTATGGGGGATGGGATGCTGACCCTTGGAACCATTGGCCCAACGAATGGTCAGGACATCGTACGGAATTTGATAGCCAAAATCCTCGCAGTACTGCACTGTTTGTCTACTGCGACTGGAAAGAAGCGCCCGAACTTTTTCGTCAAGGCAAGTTCCAATTTGAGGGGGCCATTTGGAGTGTTCTAAGAACGGAAAATAGTCCTAATGGTTTCAAACAGGTGCCTGTTGAGTCTGTAGAATTTTAAAAGCACAATTAATCACTCCCACATGACAATAAGTTTGCGGAAAATTACCCCACTGAGAGAGTTCTTTCCCTTCCGCATCTTCACTCAAAAGACCCAAGTGGTTAGCAGCTTTCAGTACTTTAGCAAACATCCTTTTGGCCTTTTGGATTTGGCCAGTTGCTGCCAATGCTTCTATATACCAAAACGTGCATACTAAAAAAGAGGATTCCGTTGAGCCAAAATCATCTTGATGTTGATAGCGATACAAAAGTCCATTTTCTGACTTTAATTCTCGGTAAATCCCCTCCACATGAGCCTTCGCTTTTTTACTGCTCGGGTCTAGATAGCCGAAATTTACAAGTAACAGGCAGCTTGCATCTAGATGGTCTCCCTTGGTTGCTGCTTTGTATACCTTTCTTACAGGATCATAACACTGCTCAATATAGGAAATTGCTTTCCTTTGTAATTCTGCAGCATAGGTTTTTAATTTGGGATCTTGCTGATTATCAGCTATTTTCATTGCGGCTTGACAGCCTGCCCAATGGAAAAGATAGGTGTGAGTATGATGATAAAAGATATTTCTAAATTCCCACAAACCAGAATCGGGTTGGTCCATACTTTTTTCAATCCGTCCGAGAAGATCATAGATAATATCGGTCTCAACCTTTTGATCCAATACAACTGGGAGTAGTGAAAGGATGATTTGACCATAGGCATCAAACTGTTCTTGTAGATAGGCTAAGTTCCCAATTCGTACAGGCCTATTGCCTAAATAGCCGGCCAACTTGAGGGTCGATTCTGGAATAGCCGAAGGTCCGGTTATTTTAAATACTGGTTGTAAGCGTTTACTATCCTTTCTTATCGCTTCCTGAACAAAATAAGCGTACTTTTCTAACTCTGAAAAATGAGCACAGGTATTTAACGCTGAGAGAGTGTAATAGGTGTCTCTGGGCCAACAATAACGGTAATCCCAATTCCTTTCGGTATTAGGACATTCGGGAAGTGAGGTGGTACCTGCTGCGATAATGGCTCCGGTAGGTTCATATTGATGGAGTTTTAGAGTCAAAAGAGAGCGGGTCACTTCCTCTTGATAAATGGAGGGAAGGGTGCTTTTTCTGATCCAATTTTGCCAATAGCTGGTAGTCTCTTGTAAATAATGTTCACAACGAGAAGTTAGAGATCCTTTCAGTTTCTCATCAAATGTGAGTTCAAAGTAGAGGGCTTGGGATAGGGTGATGGGGATACGGTGTTCGATATCATGGAGAGAGGCATTCGATTTTAATTGAAGTTGATGACTCAAACCTTCAAAAGATAGAGATTCATCTTTCTTTATAGGTGATAAATTTTGCTGGCCATAATCATAACGAGGAGAGCATTTTATTATTAATTGGGGGGTCCCCTTGATCGGAACCACCTTTCTCACTAAACAAAGTGGCGTAAAAACTTTGTTCTCCTCCATAAAACGGGGAGCAAAATCCACCACTTTATATGAGTTTTTTTCGCTTTCAAATGTGGTTTCCAGGATGTTGGTATTGGGAATGTACTCTTGGGTGATAGAGAAATTTTGCAGATCCACCGGAGTAATTGAAAACTCTCCCCCCAAATTCCCATCTAACAGACTTCCCAAAACAAAACTGCTATCAAAGCGAGGCCAGCACAGCCATGAAACATTAGCCTGCATATTGATGTAGGCAAGGTAGTTACAATTTCCAATAATTCCTAGGTTGTAGGTGTGGCGCTGAGGATGAGAGTCCATTTGACTTTCCTTTTTTTTAAGGATTATGCTAAAAACTCTTATATTATACTAAAAATATAGTTATTGTGTTTTGACAAATAGATCTGAGGATCCGAGTTTATTATAGGAGTTTTATAGTGACGTCCTCGCTGGCATTTAAGTACTTTCTGAAAACGCTGCTGATTCTGGTTCGATTTTTTACCAAGTTTATAGATATCCTCATTCCTAAAGATAGAAAGCTTTATCTTTTTGCTGGTAGTTCGGGTAAAGAGTTTAGCGGAAATTCCTATTATCTTTTTGCCAGTTTTATTCATCATTATCCAGAGGAACTTAAAGTTTATTGGCTTTTTCGAGATAAGAGTTTACTCGATCGACACGCATCCAGTCCCTATCGAAATCGAATGATTTATACCTATTCCTTAAAAGGTTTATGGTACATCTTTCGGAGTTCATATATTTTTATTACCCATGGCCAATTTGATATCTCTCCCTTTCTTGGCTTTAAACGAAAAAAAATCGTCCATCTATTCCATGCGATTTGTGTAAAAGGTCTCGGCGTTTTTTTCCGAGCCTTGGACCCATTTGGCAAATTCCTGATGTTAAACGAATGTCGAGAATATGGTTATTTCACCTGTGCCTCCGTTTTCGAAAAACATGCGATGATGGCCTGCTACCAACTTTCAGATGCTCAGACGGTTGTGACCGGAAATCCACGCAATGATCTTTTTTTCAATCCTTATTTACAGACCAATTTAGATCAAAAATTTCCCTTTTTGCAGAAGAGGGTGATCTTGTACGCTCCCACTTTCAGAGAGTATGGGCCCACACGTTTCTTTCCTTTTGATGATTTTGATATAGAGAGTTTGCATCAATTTCTCAAGGAAAATGAAACCTATTTAATTATTAGAGGGCATATTAATGAAGGTGATGGCAAGGAAATCAGTAAGCTGAAAAAATACCTTCAAGATGAAAATAGTATGATCAAAAATGGCTCTTCCCAGATGTTTCCTGATGGGCAAGAGTTGCTGCTGCATTCTGATATTGTGATGACAGATTACTCAAGTATATATATGGATTTTCTGCTGCTAGACAGACCCTGTATCTTCTTACCCTACGATTTAGAACTCTATACCGAAAAACGCGGTATGCTCTATGACTATCCCACGATCACTCCTGGCCCCAAAGTTTACACTCAACAAGAACTTCTTAATGCATGGAAGAATTATATAGAAAATCCAAAACAGGATAGTGTAGATAGACAGCGAGTGATGCAAACTTTTCATCAGTATCAAGATGGTAAAGCCTATCAGCGAATATATGAGTTACTTAATCCTGCTACTTAGAGCCATAGACTACCGAGAATTTCCAGTCCATTAAAATGTCCTCCCCTTTCTCTTGCATATTATAGGCTTTCTTGACTTCAGGAGGGCAATCGTAATGCATTTTCTTGATGATATTAATATTACGAAAGGGGAGCCCCGAGTTAGATAGCCAGTTATTAAGGCTGGAGTTAGGGTAGATAACAGTTCGAGTGGTTATATTGCTAAACCCTTGGTGGACAAGGAGGTTGATTAGATCATTTTCAAAAAACACATGCCGGTCTTCTTTGTAGTGAAACATCTCTTTGTAAAAATTATAGCTATTATTTGAGGGGGGATTTCCTTCACATAAAATAAAACGTCCTTGGGGCTTTAACAGGCGCCAGACTTCCTGCATTGCTTTTTCTAAGTTATTACTATGGTGAAAAACCATGCGGGCGGTAATTAAATCAAATTGTTCATCTGGGTAACAATCGATATCCTCGATGGTGGAAACATTTAAGGTGAAGTTAAGTGCTGGATCTATTTTATCCATCATCTCGGGGGAGATATCAATGCCGTGGAAATCGGTTACTTGGGGATAGGCTTGCTTGAGAGCGGTTATAATTTTACCGGTGCCCGTCCCCAGATCAAGGACACTTTGCCCTTCTTGGAGGTCGGCAATTTCTACCAAAGTAGATAAAAAATCTTCGCGGTTCACCCATTCCAGCTGGTCATATACCTTACTCCGGTTGGCCCAGTCTGTTTTTAGTGCCAAAAATCTCTGAATAAAATCAGCATCATTTTGAGCTCGTTCATAATCTTCTTGAGTTTGAATTTCGAGCCAGCCTCTTTGATTAATGACGCAGTTTAAAGGAACGCCCATCCAGGCCATCTCTTTGAGCACATCGGTTAACCATAATTGATTATAGTTTTCGGTTGAAAGGTTCTGTTTTAACTTTTTAATGTTTCTTTTAAATATTTCACATCCTCGCTGACTTAACTTAATAATACCGTTGTAGACTCCTTGGCTTTTATTGCTGGCATCAAAGGTATTCTTACCAATTAAATTGACTTGATTGTTGGCGTCAAAGTTAACTAATTCTAGAGATTGAGGATCTAAGTTCGGCCTCTGCTTAAAGGCTTCTTGCCAGCCCAAGGTGACCCCAAGAGAAATATCATGTTTGGAAGTGGCTATTCTTTCTAAGAGCTCCTTTTCATAAACAATATCTGAATAAAGAATCAGGCATTCATCATTCATTTCTTCTGCTGCCATCATGAGAGAGTAGAGGACATTGGTTTTTTCATAGTCAGAATTATCATAGTACCTAATTCCGGGATGATTTATTTTATCCTTACAGTAACCCCTCACTATCACTAAGTCTTCGATGCCACTCGCATAGAGGGTATCTATTTGAATATCTAGCAGGGTTGAATTCTCAATGGTCAGTAGGCAGGTCGGTTTGTCTGCACAAAATTTCTGGGGGTTGCTGGTTTCTACTCCGCCAGCTGCCAAGATGATTGCCTTCATGGGTTAGCTCGTATGAATTGTTAAAGTGTAAAAAAGCTCTAAACAAAGTAATAGAACATTGCCCCAAAGTCAAATGTCCATTCTTACTCACGTTTTGGTGTTTTAGTCTCTTTTTAGCCTTACTTTGTGCGCGGGAAATTGGTGTTTTTTCTTTCCTGTTACTTGAATGAAGGATTATTCATTTAATTTTGATATGTTACCCTCTAAGGGTGGCTATCCTATTGAAAAATAAAGAGCTGTTGAAATTTAACACCAATTTCCCGCGCACAAAGTAACCTTAGATTAACTATCTACATTTATTAGGTAAATTAGCGGTTCTTAAGGGAAAACTCTCATCAATCGATACCAAGTTGCAGTCTAACTTACTTATGTTACGGAGTATCTCTATGAATAGTAGAAACGGGATCCTTGGGCTAACCTTTTGCTTTTTAATGGTTATTATCCTTAAATATCAAAACTGTGGACCTGACGCCCCACCTCAAGGTCCGGGCAAGGAAGAAACAACGCCTCAACTTACGGAAAACCTCGAAAAAGAGCGACCCATCGAACACAATCGATTGATCCTTCGTTTTTATCAGCCCAACCGAAGTAATTTGGTTGCGGGCCTCATGGAAGATCAAAAAGATTCTCCCGCTGGTGAGCCTACCTTTGCTAAGCCCACAGTAGAAGATTTTAATCAAGATGCTTGCTTTGGCCTCGTACAAGGGGGAGGATCCTGTAGTGTTAATCTTGAAGAAAAACAAGCTGAGATTATGAGTAAGCTGGATAAGAACCCTTCTTTGAGTGAAATTCAAGATGCCTATTGTCTGACAGAGCAAAAAACCCGTAATGGGGAAGATACTAAGGAGCTCACCGATAAGCTAATGAAAGTAGCTAAAGATGCAAGTAAGGGGGGACCAGGTCAAAAAGTGACAGCCGCCTCTGTAGCTTCAGAGTTATTAGATGGTAAGGTCTCTGAAATGATCGTAAAGGAGGATGGAGTTATTGAGGTAACAGCAGCGGGTGTTGTTCCCGCAGATGTGACAGGAGGTGCAGGTGCCGTTGTGGAGACCACTGTGCAAGCTCACCCTACTAAAAGTGACAATGCCATTTACGGTCGATTGGAAAATGGAGTGGGTGCCCGTTTGAAAATAACAGCTCCCAATAAGGCGGCAGATCTTCCCAAGGTTTCTTCAGGTATCGATGTACAAATAAAAACCGGCCTCACCGAAGAAGCCCTGAGTGCGGTTCCGGCTCGTGGAGCGCGTACTGGGGGCACTGGGAACTCGGGGGAAACCACCGTGGAAGGAGTGACGGCAGAACTCAAAGTCAACTACTTCAATAAACAGGAACAGGAAAGTATTAATAAACTAAATGAATTAACTCTTGAACATAAAGTTTTATCAGAAAAGCTGACCGAAGCCAAAGAGAGTGATGGAATGTGCATTGATTGTGGGGCCGGCGCAGAGAAACGTCTTGAGAAATTAGAAAGTCAAATAGTCACTCAAAGAGCAACTGTAGAACAGCAATTGGATATCAGATTGCCGCAAAAAGGGGAACAAACACCCTTTTCTCGGTTTGAGCAAACCGTTCCTTTACCTGATATGGCTCGCAAGGCCCTTCCCGAAAATGTGGTAAAGAAATGGGAAATGAATAGCCAGGGGACAAATGTCAGAGAAACAGGGGTTGATTTCCAGGCAAGTGCCACCGGAGATGCCTATAGTGCCACCTTAAATGTACAAGCAGAAAAGGAAGGATTGGGAACGGTAAAAACCCAAGCCCAGACCGATGGCTATGAGAAAGTGACAACTCAAACTCAGGTCGATTCTAAACATGGTCAGGCGAAGGGAGAGGGTTCTATCACCTTTGATAAAACAGGAGCTAACTATGAACAGAGCATGGAGGGGAGCGGGAAATTAAAAGGCAAAGAATTCTCCACAGAAGGGCGATTAGATTACAAAACGGGGAGTGCAGCTGGTACATTTGCAGGTAGTGACAAAGCGACGGGGTCACAGGTGAAAGGTGATTATGCAGCTCTTTCCAAAGCTGAAATATACATGGTTAATGCGGAAGGAAGTTATGGTAATGGACAAGCAGAGGGAAGGGTTACCGGAGCGGTGAACCGCAAAACGGGAGAAGGATATCTGGTGGGTCAAGGGAACTACGATGGTCTTAAAGGCCAAGCCGGTGTAGCTGTTAGCGGAGATAAAGGGGGAACCCCTATCGTGACTGGAGGAGCAAGTATTGATGGGAAAATGCCTGCCGAAGTCGCCCAGGCCATTGATGGGGCATTTCAAAAAACTTCTGATGGTTTGAACGGTGCTTTAGATGGCTTAGCCACATTCCAAGAAAAATCAGAAGAGTTTGGAAAAAAATACCAAGGATGGGTAGAGAATTATAAAGAGACTATGCAAGCTGTAGTGAAAGCTGAACAAAGTATTCCTAGAGATATAAAGATCACCGATCGCTTTACACCCTCTCCTGAACCTGCTCCAGAAGCAGAAGAGGAGGAAGGAAGTACTTTAGAAACCATTGCCACGGTGACCACCGATTACGCCTATCCTATCATCAAAACCATTGTTAAAGAGGAAGCCTCTCAATTGGGAGAAAGTCTCAGTAATGTTGGAAAGAGTATTGGTAACTACATTGGAGATATAAAAGGCAAGATCCTCTCATCCAACGTTTTACCAGGTAATAGAATTGAACAGGCCGATCCTCCTGCCGAGCCAGCGGGAGAAACTCCAAAGGAGCCAGTTGATTACCTTAATGATATAACTAAATTAAAGCAGGCTGAAAGAGCTCAAGCTCAAATTGAACATGTAAGACAGGGCATACAACACACTGTTGATCAGCATGAGGTGAATGAGCTAAGT
>CAYFLR010000002.1:158513-165018 GCA_964343805.1 uncultured bacterium
CCAAGGCTATGTCGACAGAAGATAGAAAAATAGATTATCCTAGCGCAAAGCCTAAAGCCATGCCCGCAAGTGAGAGTCAAGGGGGTGAAACTCCCTACCCTCAAGCAAAACCCAAAGCCATACCCGCAAGTGAGAGTCAAGGAGAGGAAACTCCCTACCCTCAAGCAAAACCCAAAGCTATGTCCGAAGAGGATAAAAAGATTGACTATCCTACTGCCAAACCCAAAAAGGTGGCGAATTTAGTGCAAAGTGAGACAGCTCCAGTGGGAGTAGATATTAGAGATATGCATGTTTGCTTTCAATCGGAAGCTTATTTCTTAGCTGGGAATGTCATTATGTATCTGCAAAATGGGGTGGACCGTTGTGATGATTTAGTGAGTGTGTTGGCTCATGAGCCCAACTCCCAGAGGCTCTTTAACCTCTCGGCGGATTTTAGAAAAATTGGAGAGTTTACTCAACCAACTGGGGCTCGCTGGATCATTCGCAAAATTGATTGGATTGTCGAGGGGAGAGATAATCGGGAACAACTGAATAGTCTCTCTCACTTTAAGCTCTATGGAGAGCCCAGCGAAAATATCGATCTCATCTTACGTGCCATCAATGCCATTAAGATTCATAGCCTTCCCTTTGCTCGCTATGTGGCATCTGTTCAGTGTGATCTCTTGAAAAAAGAGAACAAAGATGCCGAAGCTATTTGCAGTTCGGTCAAACATCTCTATGCCTGGGAGGTGATTCAGTCTGCCAGTTTTGTGCAGTATCTAGAAAATCTGGAAGTCAATCTTGATTTTCTGACTCCCAATTCTGAACAAGAGAATTGATAGCTTCATTTTAGTGCTATAATATCAAATACATCAAAATAAAATAAATTTTATGCAACTTTTGATGAGGGTCTGTCGTTCTATATATGACAACAGGCTGGAGCATTGAAAATGAGATCTTCTTCTTTAAAACATCTATATGAAAAGCATCACCAGGCGGTCTTTTCACTCTCCATGCACTATTTGGGAAACTGTGAAGAAGCGGAAGATATTGTAGTTGAGGTGTTTATCAAACTTGGAAAACATATAGAGAAAGTGGAAGAAGAGAAAGCGAAATCCTGGCTATTGCGTACTACTGTCACCACCTGCATTGATCTCAAACGATCTTTCAAACGGAAAATGAATATGTTAGCTCACCTCTTTCATGTACAGACGAGAAAACAGCAAGAGAGTGAAGGAAGAAAGCTGGGGCTTGAGCTGGATGAAGAGGTGAGAAGCTTGTTGGAATTGCTGAATGAAAAAGAGCGGATGGTTATCTTATTAAAGTACCTGGAAGAGCTGGACAATATAGAAATATCAGAGGTTCTGGGGATTAAGGTGGGAACGGTAAAATCCCTAATTCACCGCTCATTAGCAAAACTAAGGCAGAGCCAGAATTTGGCAAAGAGGTTGGCATGGAACCAAAAGAATTAAATAAAATATTACATGATTCTGAGAAGTCTGTTAGCCAAAAGTGGAATGGTAAGGATCGCCTTTGGAGCAGGATTGAAGAGGCTGAGACGCAAGTCGATCAATTAAACCCCTTTGGCAGAATATTAAAGCCAGCTATTGCGGTATTGACAATCACACTTTTGGTGATTTCGGTTGTGTACTTTAGTAAAACGGGAGTGAAGCCACAGGATAATCCGCCGCAAATTACTGATACAGAAACAAATACAGAGGAATTTACTTTCGATGATTATGTGGTTTTAATGGGATGGCCATCCACCGAAAATGACAGTGAAGATATTGAAAGTGAAGAATTTTACGAAGAAATAGATTATTTTGATCTTTTAGGAGGTTAGTGATGAGAAAAGCAAGTTTATTAGTAATTTTAGTTTCTATTTTAATGGCAACCAGTCAGCTTATGGCCCAAGGACGAGGAAAAGGTCCTGGCAAAGGAAGAGGGGGTCGCGGTGGCGGTATGATGCTGCAAGCACTCAATTTAACCCCAGACCAGCAAACCAAGCTGCTGGCTTTTAAGAAAGAGCATAAAAATAAGATGCATTCCTTGAACCAGGAAAAAAGAGATCTCAGGCACCGTTTACAAGATGGTCTTTCTAATAAGAGTTTGGATGTCAAAGCGCTCAATCAAATTGCCGAAGATATTGGTAAAAATGAAGCCGCTCTCATCAAATTAAAAATAAGCCATCTCCAAGATTTGAGAGAAATTTTAAATGACGACCAGATCGAAAAGCTCAACCTCGAATTGATGCTGAAAAAAGGCCCTGGCGGCAAAGGACGCAAAGGAAAAGGGTTTAAGGGCGGTAAAGGGCGAGGTCGAGGGCGTGGACAGGGTCGTGGGAAACGAGGTCCTCAAAATAATCAATAAACCCATCTTAGTTAAAATAAGCCGCCTTCGGGCGGCAGTTTAAGTTCAAAAAAATACTTTCCTCACTTCAGTTTTCATAAGTTTAGGCCGATTATATGTATATATAGGTAAGATACTGTTTTTTAGGATGAAACAGGTTTTGCATGAATTAAAATTTTATAAGAGAGAAGCCTTATGAAACATTTTAAATCATTTTTATCAGTTTTTTTTCTAGGTTTATTGATATTCAGCCTAGCAAGCATGGTGGCCTGTAAAAAAGATGATGAACATGATGAGGATGGAGAACACCATGATGGGGAATACCATGATGACTATGGTGGTCCCGGAGGTCCCAGCGGATGTGTTGGCTGTGATGGCGGCGGTGGTAGCCTTATGTTTGGTCTCAAGGCTCAAGCTGACTTAAACAATGCCTTTGGTCTACTTGTTGTAGATCCTGATGAAGAGGCTTCACTTAACCTCGTAAAGAGACATAATGAAAAGGTGGAAAAGCTCAAATTAAAAGGGGCTCCAACTTTTAAACAAAGCAATAATCAATTCTCATTAGTGAAAAGTGACGAAACTCATGTGGCCCATTACCTGGAAGATGGAACGGCCTTTGCTTTTCCTTCCATTGCCAAGCGAGGTTTTGGTGTGGTTGATGTGGAAGAAGATCCCCGGATGCAAAAGATTAACGAGGAAACCGGAGAGGTTGAGGACGCTCTAACTCAATATGTGACCGATAGCAATGCCTATGATCCTAATATGAAACTCCCCAAGTTATCCACAATTGCCGTGTCTCCCACCAAGGACATTTATCTTCATTTTGAAGACTCTTTTATCTATAAAGATGCTCCGCACAGTGAAGATCCTTGGAATCCAAGTAATGGATATCGTTGTCAATTATCTCTGTGTCTGGAGGAACTCTTGATGAACTTCTCGTGAGTTCGCCAGAAAGAGATAATTTAGAGTGTATCGACAATAAACATTTTATCCACCATTGGGGTCGATCAAATGATCGGATTTTTCAGTTTAACAATGATGGAGACCTTTACTTTCCTGGATCTCTCCCTCATAGTGGTGAGACCGTCGTTTATCGTCGCTCTAGAGACGGTGAGACCATAGATGAAGTGATTAACGCGAATATCTGTGTTCAGGACTATTTGATCACAGGTATGGGCGGCGTTTTCTATACCGGGCAGACATGTAGCTCTGATAATGGCGGAGGCGGGGGCTTTTTCCGTTATGTAGAGCCAGGTACTGGCGGTCAAATTCTTGAAATCGCAAGAGATTGGTGGAATTTTATTTATGACACCGCCGTGACTGAGACCTCTAATAATAATAATGAAACGGAAACCACTGATAGTGAAGTGGTTGATACCGCAGTCTTTTTTGGTCCTGACCCTCGAAATGCCACCACTGCTTCTTGGGAAACCGCTTGTCTATTTAACTTTAACCCATCTGAGACCGATCCCACCTCTCGTATTTCTGAGGTGATTACATGTGCTGATGGTCATGGTATATGGAACTGGCTTGAATTAAGAAGATCTGTGGATGTTGAGGCTTATGGTGAAGGCTATCATAACTATACAGGAAACGATAGCAGTTTTTCACCTTCTGTAGCTTGGAAAAAAGAGTATAGAAGGCGCTGTGAGTCTAAAGAGGAAGTATTCGCCGGTGGTGGAAGTCAGATTAGTGCTATTAAGCAGACCTCCAAAGGTGAAATTTATGTAATTGGAAATATTCGTAAGAAAAATGAGGGAGCCCTCTCTTGTAGTGTTGAATTTCAGGGGCCTCACTGTACTCTTGATGGGATACCCACCTTATTGGATAGCAGCGATGCGGCCTATTCCAAAACCACCTGTGAAGCTGACAGTGGTCTATGGGTGAATAAGGGACGTTGCTCTAATGGAAGTAACGATGCTTCTTGTATAGAACATAGTCGCTCCTGGAATCCTGGATTCTGCAGTAATAACGACTACAATAACCAAACCGATTGTGAGGCGGCAATTGGCTGTACCGCTGACTGGTATTACGATCAGACTGATTGTCAAAATGCTGGTTATGTATGGGGAAATCATGTTTGGCAAACCGGTCGTTGCTCTTCTGACCCCCATGTTTATCGAACCCAATCCGCTTGTGAAACAGCCAGTAAGACTTGGGAGGTTGATAGCTGGTCGGGGTCATGTACCAGTACAGATGACGAAGACAACGCCAGCTTGTATAACAATGATATTAATTCCTGTATTCCTGAGTGGCATACAGAACATGTTCGCTATGACAATGTAAAGACGGACCTCTGTGTAGCTGCTGAAACCGGTGATCGTTCTTCTTGGTGGGATTGGGATCATGCCGATAATAACTTTGCTCAAACCGCCGTCACGAACTCTAAATCTGCCTACACCGATTTAGCGGCTCGTTTTCTAGTAGATCGATTTGAATGTGGAATGGTCAATGATAGCGGTGGCAATTGGACGACTGAGTATTCCGCCTTAGCCAAAGTCAATAGTGATACTAAGAGTCTCGAATTGCTCTCCTTAGAGTCTGAAAAAGCTATTGATCTATGGCTTATAAATGATCTTCCTTTTTACTCCTCTTATGATGCTTCTTTAGGAAAGTATCTATTAAATGGGGTTTCTACCATTACTGGTGTTTGTATTGATAGTGATAAAACTGCTGAGAGCAGTTGTACCGGCGATGATCTTGCTTGGACGCATAGACGTTGTGTTAACTCTGCTTACACGACTAAAGAAACTTGTGAGGATGAAGGTATGTATTGGCAAATACAGCATCCTAGTACGGTCTTAAGTAACTTTGAAACTTATAACCTCGCAGAGGGAATGTCCGCTAAAGAGATGTTTATTGATGGTCTGGACTTTACTAATAATCAGTACAAGTTTGGATCGCTCAATACCGAAAGTGGTGAGCTTTCACTTAAGAAAGGTTTGACTGGGGCTTTAAAGACGGTGATTATTTTATCGGAATAGTCCGATTGAATTCGGCTATATCCTCAGCATATCCTAATACTTTCGCCTGATAATGGTATTGTTCAGCTGGATCTCCATTGTATCTGACAAGGGCATTCTGGTAAGTCTCATACATGTCATCTGTTTTAAAAACTGTCAGAAGTACTTTTAATAGCACGGCTCCATACACCAAAGCATAATCGGGATGTTGTTTCATATGCTCCTTACACTGCCAGTAGCTGTCAGCAACTTCCCATAGGTGATACCATTCCTCCTCATTTATTTCGGGGAGCACACAATATTTTAGGACTTTGTTTAAATGTTTGATAGTGGACCTGCGTGCATAATTGTTACCTCTTTGCCCCAGTTGATCATGAACCTCTTGCAGACCTGCACTCGTAAACTGAGTAAGGCCAGCTGCTCCGGTGGGACTTACAGCTTGCCTATTAAAGGAAGACTCCTGATAGATGAGTCCGGTAAAAACATTGGCGTCCAGCGCAAAGCACTCTGAAATCATAAGTATTTTGTCTGCTAACACTTCGGTGGGTAATTCGGGATCAAATCTATTGGGAACCTTAAAAGTGATGAAATCCTCAATGGTCTCTTTGCTGGGCTGCTCAAAGAGCAGTAGCTCATTCTCAATCCCTTGCGTGGCAAAGTAGCCTTTAGTGGGGCTAATCTCCTCACTTTTTAAAGGGGGGAATGAGGCAAGGGTTGTGGAAAGGAAACAAATCCCCAAGAAAGATAAGATCTTCATATTAAAGTCCTTTTTTTAGATGGTTATATATAAAAATAGCAAAAAAGTGACTTTTTAGCAATGCCATGATAAAGGGGGGGGAAACTGAAACTCTTATCAGGAGAATCAAAATGCAGCAAGACTCATCACACTCCTTAGTTATGGGATATATTCTATGGATATTTGGCTTTATGGGTGCCCATCGTTTCTATTACGGCCGCCCCATATCTGGAACCATTTGGCTATTTACTTTAGGCTTATTGGGAATCGGCTGGATAATTGATCTCATCTTAATACCTGGCATGGATCAAGAGGCTGATTTTACATATCGTACCGGTCATACCAACTATGATCTTGCCTGGATTTTATTGACCTTTCTCGGCGTGTTTGGCGCTCATCGTTTTTATATGGGAAAACTCTTCACCGGTCTTATATATCTACTCACTGCCGGAATAGCTGGCTTAGGTATCAGATATGA
>CAYFLR010000002.1:165028-193920 GCA_964343805.1 uncultured bacterium
CAGCAACATCCCTAGTTATTACCACCTGGCTGGCCGCACCTCGCCGGCCGCACCTCGCCGGCCGCACCTCGCCGGCCACACCTCGCCGGCCGCACCTCGCCGGCCACACCTCGCCAATCTAGTTAATCCGGCCTTAGAGTTCGTTGATAAATCATTACCGGCTTTTGAGTCTGCATTTGAAGCTTAATCCGGCCTTAGAGTTCGTTGATAAATCATTAGCGGGTTTTGAGTCCGCTATAGAAGCTTAATCCGGCCTTAGAGTTCGTTGATAAATCATTAGCGGCTTTTGAGTCCGCATTTGACTCCTTAAATCGACTATACAATTTCTGGTAATTTATATCACAATTATAATTAAAGACCGCTTTATAATACGCAGAAAAATAGATTTTTTTATCACAAAAGTTTAAATACAATCATTCCCTAGTGTCCGACTTATATTAAGTGGGGGAAAATATGTTAATTAGCGCCTGTAATTATGAAAAATTCAATTATAACTTTACAAAACCATTAGCTCGAGTTAGATCTACCCTCAGAACTAATTTAAGGAGCAATTATGCGATTACTTATCATGACTGGAATTCTAGGACTGACCCTCTCATTATTCACTCCTCTATACGCCGAAGCCGCTCTCACCGCAGATGATGTTAAGAAAATGGTGCTTGAACGCAACCAATCGGTAAAAATGGCCTACGAGAAACTTTTCCAATCACGTCAGCAAGTTAAAGTGGCTATTGCCAACTTTTTACCTCGCATCAATTTGATTAGTTTAAGTACTGCCATGGTGGGAATTTGGACATCCCTTAAAAGTATTTATTGGTCTAAAGATGTACTCTATTCAGCTCCCACCAACTGGTTTAATTATCGCAGTAGTAAATATATGGCTTTAGCTGAGAAGTATGTACTAGAAGCTATTAAACTCAATATTCAAAAAGAGGTGGCTCTTCTTTACTACAACATATTATTGGACGAAGGATCTCTGGCCATTCTACAAGATGAATTAGCTGTCATATTAGAGCAGATGACTATGCTGCAAACAGAGGTGGATTTAGGACAAAGCGATGGTAAAGAGTTGGTGGAGAAAACCAAAGAAAAACTCAGCTTAGAAAAGAGCTTGGTTCTGCTAGAAAATATGCTGGTGGCTGAAAGAAGTGCCCTCAAAAATTTGTTATTTCTATCTCCAGGGCAGGAAGTATTGTTAGCTCCTATAACTGTATCTTTGAATGATGAAATCATGAACAAATCGGTTGAAGAGTACGTTCAAATCGCATTGGAACGATCTCCTGAAGTAAAGGAAGCTGGCTACTTAATTCAAGCGGCTCAAAAGAAACGAACTGCAGCTGTTTGGTCTTTCATTGGTTTTTCCGGCATTGGTTTTGATTACTTCTCTCAGATCCGCATTGGAAATTCTCAGGTGAGGGCCATGCGTAGTAATCGGGATCAAATGCAAGTGGAGATTCAGAACCAGACATTTACGGCCTATCACAATATTTTTGACGCCTTTTTACAAGAGAAATTGGAAAGGAAGCATTTAGCATTAAATGAGGAGCTTTTTACCAGAGAACAAACCTATTATGACTTAGGAAAAACGGATCTTCATACTCTCCTCAACGCCAAAATGTTGGTGGTGAGAGATCGAAGAAATGTTCACATCGCTAAGTTTAACTCATATGTCAAAAGAGAAGAGTTAGAACGTCTTATCGGAGAAAGGGTGAATGCAGACACCTCTACGATTACCCAACCAGAAAACTTAGACAATTTAAAAATTCATTCCCAAGTTAGAAAAAAGTTCAGATGGTACCATCACTCCTTACAGATAGAAGGCAATTTAGAAGGAATAGAAAGTGTCACTTATACTCTCGCAAATTCTCGGCTAAAGCCTAAGCAAATCACCAATCCCAGTCAGAATTATAAATGGAGCTTCCGTTCCAAAAAGAGAAGTTACACAGTCACTGCATTGGTTAGATATAGTGATGGAAGTGAAAAGGAAATCTTCTAGCGTTTTGCCTTGCACTTTTTAAGAGCTATTTTAAATTTCTTTTTACTCTTATGCTTACGATAGCTTTTGAGAGCCTTCTTTTTACAAGTAATATAGCCCTTCCCAGCTTTTAATCCCTTGCGAACACAGACCTTGCGGATGGATTTTACAATTTTCATTTTTACTTTGACAGAGTGGGGCTTTTTGTACTTTTTCTTGATGGACTTCACACAGGAAGGATATTTTTTTTGCGCTTTGTTTATGGTTTTATCAAGAGCTTTTCCCTTAAGGCCATCTTTGGCTGCTTTGGCTTTGTTTTTGGCTTTGCTTTTGGCCTTATTAGCTTTTTTCTTGGCCTTGCTCTTGGCGTCTTTGACACTTTTACCGGCTTTTTCTTTGGCTTTGGAGGTGATGGAATCAAACATTCCTGCTTGCAAAGAGGTGCTAATAATAAAAAGAGATCCTAGAATTATTAATTTCATATCAGGACTCCTGCTTGGGTTCCTCAGACTTTGTTCCACTCGAACCTTCTAGTTCTTTCAGCCTCATTGAAAGCTTGGTGACCACTAAAGCGATCTCTTTGAGATAATCATTCGCTCTTAGATTGAGTGGATGTCCATACTCACCTTCTAAGAGTGTCTCTTTAATAAACTTACAGATATGATAACTGGCACCTACAATTCGATGGGTTTGCACTATAATAAAAGCTCCTCCAAGAACAAAGAATATGAACATAATGATGACCAGTCCGATTCCGAAACCACTGATCTCTTCCATGGCGAAAATTTTAGCCTCATCTGAAACTTCAGAAAGCTCAATCATCACTTCCAGAAATTCGCTCAAGGAAATATAGGCGTAAATGCCTACGGTAAGAGTAAAAAGAAAGATGATACCAAACATATAGAAGCTGAAACGAAACTGCATGATGGGATCAATGATGAAATTTTTTATACTTCTTTTATCTGATGCGGCCATAATAAACTCCTATTAATCACCAAACCCAACCCCAATAGAGATTTGGTGAGTGTTGAGGTCATTGGAAAAGACAAAATAGTAGCCCCAAGTGAGGCGGTCAATATATTTATAGTAGCTTTTTTCTAGGGACCAGTTGAAGTTGGCTCCTAGAACAAAATTATTCTTAAACCCAAACCAGGTTTGCCATCCCGCTCCAAATTCAAAGGTAAAAGGATAAAAATGCCCCACGTTGATCATGGGTAAATAGAAGAGCGAGAAAATGAGATCACTGGATTCGGCGTTGGCCACTGGCCAGATCCCTAAGCGTCCTCTTAAGGAGAAAAAGTTGGTGAGGTGAACTAAAGGAGTCCAGAAAAAGGTGGGGCTTAGGCTGTATCCCCATTTGGTAAACTGCAGAAAAATTTGAGAGGAAAATTCAAAGGAAACCAGATTAAAACGACTGTTTTGCATGAGAATATCGTACTTTTTAAAGATCCCTTCACCTTAATATTCACAAGGCGGAAGATTTTTCCTTTGAGTGGTTCGAAGGTCCATTTGACATGAGGCTGGCGAGCGAAGGTTTTTTCTCCAATATCTAATTTAAAAAACTTTCCTTCATAAAAATTAAGCTGATGACCAAGGGCAGTGACTTTACCTAGCGATGGAAAATCCCATCGGTACTTTAGCTGCTTCTTCCGCTTTTTCCAGGGAATACCTTCCACCATAAGGTAGACGGTTTTTAACTCCAGGCTAAATTTTTGCTCTTTAAAATGTTGAATGCGGAATTTACGACCATTGACTATGATCGTATGCACATTCACTTTGGTTTTGACCAGTTGTTTGCCGTTCCATTTAATTGAGAAGGGAATAAAGGTTCCTTCCACCACATTATCTTTCGGAATAATGCGGATAGATTCTTTAGCAAGTAAGGAGGAAGGTAGGAGAAGGAAGCAACCGAACAAAACATAGAGTCTTATGATATTCGTTTTCAAATATGTTCTCTCGATATATTTGGGTTTATTAATACTTTAATATTAATCTGTTAAAGCGATCTAAACAAGGTTTATTTATATATATGGTAATGGACCTTGTGACCCTGCATCTCAAATGATATCCTGTAGCTAAAATAAAAATATTATTAATTATAGTTGGTTATGAGGTTATTGTCACAATTGAAGAGATCTCTCCGTATTAATTATTGTTTGAACCGGTGTATCAAGGAACTTAAAAAATAATGAAACTGCTCTATTTATCCATAATGTTTATATATACCAGTGGGTTACATGCCTCTTCTTTTACCAAAGCTCTGCGAGAACTTAAAAATCACGAACAGATTAAGGCACTGCAAGCTGACGCATCCTCTTTAGCGCATTTGGCAAAAGTTAAGGGATCGTGGGGGAATCCCAAATTAAAGTTAGCAGCCAAAAACTTCAGTACCGGTAGCTTTGATTATGCAGGCAATCCTATGACGGGTATCGAATTGGGTTTGACTCAGAAACTTCCCTTGACCAACAAGTACAACCTGCAGGCCAACACCATCTTGGATATGAAAAAAGCCAAAGAACTGCAAAGACAATTAGCCTTAGAAAAACTCAGTAAAAAACTATGGGAATCTGTGATCCTTGAAAGATTGAAAAGGGAAGAGATCTCGATACTAAAAGATAATCTGGTTTGGTTACAAAAAATGTCACGAGTCACTCAGAAGCTATACGCCACTGGAAAGGTATCCCAAGCTAATTTGTTAGATATTCAAACCCGAACTTCTGAGCTAGCTATTTCTTTGAGTAATAAAGATTATGAACTCCAAAGGTTAGAGCCTGATTTTCGTTATTTAATGGGGGAAAGTTATGAGCCCATTAATCCATCGACCATCCCTTGGACTCGGCTTTTCACCAGTAAAAAGAAGGGCGCATACGATGTGCAAGAAAAAATTCAGCAAGTAGGTATAAGCTCAAAACAAAAACAAATGAAGGCAGAGAAAATGGCTCGTGTACCAGATCTTATGTGGTCTTTGGGCTATACTTTTCGAGCTGATCCACAGGATAATCTTATTACATCTGCTATTACCTTTGATTTACCCTTCTCCGATAGCACCAAGGGAACTTATAAAAAAACAGCCTTTTTAATAAGAACCCATCAAGAGAAACTGGTCGACTATAAAAATCAAAGGCAACGAAATGGAGACAAAATAAAAAGTGATATTGCCAAGGTTCAGCACGAACTCTCACTGCTTAAGAACCAAACTCTGGTTTATGCCCATAATGCGAGAGACATTACTGCCACCTCTTATGGTTTAGGCAATGCCAGTTATATAGAGCTACTTCAAGCCGAACTTAAACTTCAGCAACTACTAATGCGCCAGGCTGCTCTCCGTTCTCATAGTGACTTGCAGCGAGTTAAACTTAAATTTACATTGGGAGAATCTCTCTATGAATAAGCTCTTTACCCTACTCATTTTGCTCTTTTTCTCTTTGGCTGCCTGTACGGAAAAGACAGAGGAAATTCATGAAGGGCATGATCACAGTAAAGTTCATAGCTACTTTACCTGTTCTATGCATCCTCAGGTGAAAGAAGATAAGATGGGGAAATGTCCCATTTGTCATATGAACTTAACCTTAGTGGAAATTGAAGAGGGGGAAGAGGTTGCTCCAGTCAAAGAGCCTCCCAAACCAGTTTGGGTCTGTAAAAACTTTCCTGAGGTTACCAGTCAAAAAGAGGATATTTGCCCTTTTGACGGTACTCCTATGATTAAGAAAAAAATAGAGAGCAAAGCGCCCCAGATTGTCGCTAAGATTAAGCTTCGCAAAGCCCAGCTCTCCCATTTTAAACCGGATTTTTTTCCCGTAACCTCCATGAAAATGGATAAGAAAGTAAGGCTTCTCGGCTCAGTGAAGCAATCGGAAGAAAAAGAGAGTACCATTCCAGCCCGTATCAGTGGGCGGGTTGAAAAAGTTTATATAAAATCCACCGGGAGTCTCATTCAAGTTGGGGATCCGGTGGTTGACCTCTATAGCCCCAAATTAATCTCCGCTGGTGAAGAGTATATTCTAGCCAAAACCAGCTATCAAAAAAATAGCACCAAAGAGTTCAGAACCTTACTCACTCAATCGGAAGAAAGATTGGAACTCTGGGGAATAAAACCCTTTCAATTTCGCGGCTGGTATAAAAAAGGAAAAGTCCCTCGTAGAATCACTCTTTTTTCTCCCACCACCGGAATTGTTCGTGAGAGAAATGCGGCAGTGGGAAAGTATTTTAAAGAGGGGCAAAACTTTTTTGAACTTTCAGATCTCTCCGAAGTCTGGGTAGAGATGGATGTCTATGAACAAGATTCAGCTCTGGTGCAAATTGGGCAAAAGCTAGAATTAGAATTTGCCTCTTTACCTGGAGAAAAAGTAGAGGGTGTTATCGATTTTATTAATCCCGTTTTAAATGCCAACTCACGAACTCTAAAGGTGAGAACCACCGTGTCCAACCCTTCAGGGCGCTTGAAGCCAGGGATGGTGGCGGAGGCGACTCTTACTCTAAACTTGCAAGGAGAACCCTTGGTAGTACCTCGCAGTGCCATTATCGACACTGGAATAAGAAAAGTCGTTTGGACAAAAGTGGCAGGCAAACAATACCAAGCCAAAACCATTGACACCGGTTACGAGACGGGTGGGTATGTTGAGGTAAAGAGAGGTTTGATGGAAGGGGAAGAGGTGGTAGTGGAAGGAAACTTTCTACTCGATGCCCAAGCCCAACTTTTTGGCGGTTATGAACGAATGAATACTGGGAAATAGAGACGGGAATTATTATGATCCAAAACTTAATCGAATTCTCTATCCGCAATCGTATCCTGGTGGTGATCCTCTTTGTTTTTATTTCACTGCTTACCATCTTTAGTATTAAAAATGCCCGCATTGATGCCATTCCCGACATTGGTGAAAACCAACAGATCGTTTTTACAGAGTGGGCAGGTCGCTCTCCTAAAGATATAGAAGAGCAGGTGACCTATCCTCTCAGCGTTATGCTGCAAGGGATACCTGGAGTTAAAAATGTGCGTGGAACCTCCGCTTTCGGTTTTTCTATTATCTATATCATATTTAAAGATGAGGTGGAGTTTTATTGGAGTAGGTCGAGGGTTTTAGAAAAACTGCAAGTGGCCAGGCAGGAACTTCCTGTTGGAGTGTCACCACAGATGGGACCAGATGCCACCGGTTTGGGTCAAATTTATTGGTATACATTAGAAAATACCCAAGACAATCCTCACCCTAAATCCCTGGCAGAGCTCCGCTCTTTGCAGGATTTTTATGTTCGCTATCTGCTCCAAGGAGTGGATGGAGTGAGTGAAGTGGCTAGTGTCGGAGGTTTTGTTAAAGAGTATCAAATTGATGTGGATCCTAAAAAACTCTTTGCCTTTGATGTTCATTTCAGTGCTCTTATCAAGGCTATTCAAAATAGCAATGTGGATGTGGGAGCCGAAGTTATTGAAGATGGAGATCGTGAGTTTATTGTTCGGGGAAAAGGATTTTTTAAAGAGCTTTCTGATATTGAAAGTGTTGTTATTGCCGTTAAAAATAAAACCCCTATTCGAGTGAAAGATGTGGCGCGGGTAGGCTTAGGCCCTGGGTTTCGTAGAGGAGCACTTGATAAGAATGGCACCGAAGCAGTGGGTGGTGTGGTGACCATGCGCTTTGGGGAAAATCCTCAACAAGTCATTGATGGAGTGAAAAAGCGTTTAGAAGCCGTCCGTAGAGGTCTACCCAAAGGTGTAGTGCTGGTCCCTTTTTATGATCGAACCGAATTAATCTCCAATACCATCGGCACGGTCTACTCTGCCTTAAGCGAAGAAATTTTTATCACCTTATTAGTTATTTTACTCTTCTTACTTCACTTTCGCTCTTCCATTCTCGTTTCTCTGACTCTTCCCTTTGGTGTAGGAATCAGTTTTATTTTTATGAAATTTATTGGCATTGACTCTAATGTGATGAGCTTATCAGGTTTAGTGATTGCCATTGGCTCCATGGTGGATATGGGAATCATCATGACCGAAAATATCTATGCTAATTTAGCTGAAAAACCTCATCTTTCCCATAAAGAGCGAGTGGAGCTGATTATTCGTTCTGCCAGGGAAGTGGGTCCTGCTATTTTAACAGCGGTAATGACCACCATCATTACTTTCTTACCCATCTTTGGTTTAGAGGGGAGTGAAGGAAAACTTTTTCTTCCTTTGGCCTGGGCAAAAACCTTGGCTATGATTGGGTCGGTGATTGTGGCTTTAGTTTTAGTTCCAGCCCTTTCGGTATTTTTACTCAAAGGAAAACTGAAACCCATCTCTAAAAATGTGATGAGCCGGAGTATCGTAAAGGTGTACCGTCCCTGCCTCAATTGGGTTTTGGAGCATCGAACTCTGTTTTTAGTTTTGCCTCTGCTGATTCTTATTTTAGGTGGATGGTCTTATCTACAGTTAGGAAAAGAGTTTATGCCCTCTTTAAATGAGGGGGACATTCTCTATATGCCCGTGACCACCCCTGATGTGAGCATGACTAAGGCGAGAGAACTCCTAGCATATACCGATAAAGTTCTCCACGAGCATCCTTTGGTTGAATATGCGGTGGGTAAACTGGGGCGTGCTAACAGTCCCTTAGATCCGGCTCCCGTGGCGATGTTGGAAACCGTTATAAAATTGGTGCCGAAAGAAAAGTGGCCGGAAGGAAAATCCATTTACGATATTATGCAAGATTTAGATGCCTCACTGCAAGTTCCGGGGCTAGTGAATTCTTGGGATTTTCCCATTCAAACTCGCATCGGGATGATTTCCACCGGAATTAAAACTCAAATTGGTATCAAGGTTTTTGGAGAGGATTTAAAAATCTTAGAATCTCTGGCAGCGAAAATTGGTAAAGAGGTGGAAAAGGTCAAAGGAGCCTACGGGGTTTATGCCGAACAAATTACCGGCAAACCCTATGTGGAATTTACCGTAGATCGAGTGGCCGCTTCTCGTTATGGAATTAATACCGGAACCGTAAATCAAATCCTGCAAACCGCTGTGGGGGGGATGGCTATTGGGCAATTCTATAAAGGAAGAGAACGCTACCCCATTCGGATTCGTTATAAAAAAGAGATGAGGGACCGCATTGATGAACTGAAAAGAGTTTTAGTCCCGAGCCCTCTGGGTCAACATATTCCCATAGAGCTCCTCGCTGATATCAAGATTGTAACCGGTCCTGCGGTGATTCAATCAGAAAATGGATTACTTCGTTCGGTAGTGCTTTTAAATGTGCAAAAACGAGGACTGATTAGTTTTGTAGAAGAGGCCAAAAAACATATCGAGAAAACGGTTCCCCTGCCTAAAGGTTACACCGTTGTTTGGGCGGGTCAGTATGAAAAGATTGCAAATATTAATTCCTCTGGCACTGTTTATTAATCTTATAATTATCTTTATTGGGATCAAGAATTTTGGCAACACTCTCATTATTTTTAGTGCAATACCTGTCGCCATTGCTGGTGGACTCATCCTTCTTTGGGTGGGAGGATTCAATACCTCCGTGGCCGTATGGGTGGGCTTTATTGCCCTTTTTGGAATCGCGGTGGATGATGGTGTGGTGATGATGACTTATCTCCGAAATTCCATAGAAAAAATAAATCCTCAAAATTGGCAACAGCTGAAAGAGTGTATCTTAGAGGCGGGAAGTCGACGTATTCGTCCTCTCATTATGACCACCACCACCACAATTCTGGCTCTGCTGCCGGTTATGTGGTCTACCACTACAGGAAGTGAAGTAATGAAGCCTATGGCCATTCCTACATTAGGAGGAATGACCGTTGAACTTATAACCCTTTTTATTGTTCCAGTTATTTTTTCCATTCTGGAACAAAGAAAACTTAAAATACAACCTAAATAATCAGGAGTAAAACTATGAAAAAAATGATCCAACTGCCCATGATTCTTTTACTGACCAGCCTCTTTTTGGGACAAGCTTTTGCCTATGGGGGGGAAGCGAAGGGAACTCGAAAAAAACTAGATGACAAAACTAAAAAAGAATTGCTTACAGCCTTTGAAATCAACGAAGCTCTGCATGCCTCCTTCTTTAAGTATGACGCCTTTATGGTAGAAACCAATGCGAAAAGATTGGCTGATGCTTTTGCTAAAGTTTCTAACAAAGAGATTGCCGGTTTTCTCTCTTTTCCTAAAACCAAGCTGGGACAAATCACTGCTAAGACAGACCGTAAGGTTAACAATCAAAACTATCATTTAGTTTCCATGGCTCTGATTGGAATTCTAAAAAGGTATGATCTCGGCTCTACTTATAATGCTTATTCTTGCTCTATGGTGCAAAAACAGTGGGTACAGAACAGTACCAAAATGAATAGGGTGCATAACCCGTATGCACCCTATATGCCTCACTGTGGTTCTAAAGACAGTAACTTACAATAAGATCACTCACAAACCATATGTTCGAGCTCAACTCCCCACTTGACTAAAGTACCAATATCAGAGGCTGCATGGTCACTGACTTTAAGAACCCAGGTGCCTGGGGTTGGGCTGTTAAACTGACTTAAATCATCCACCGATTCTAAATCTTTTCCAAACGAACCTTTGATGTCATCTGCACTGAAACCGCTGCGATCTCGAAGAGTCAGCTCCAACCCATCAGGATCCGTAAGAGTTATTTTAAGATCACCCACAAAGCTATGGAGGATTTCCACTGGAATAGATAGATTACTTTGATCAACTCCAAAGGGAACTTCTAGCTCAGAGACAATACCGGCAGGATCTTTATCAGGAATGATGATCGGCTCCATTTCTGTCATGCTACCTTGAAAAACCCTTTTTCCAACTTTAAAAATATGAGAACTGGTATTCACATGAGTTCCATAGGTAGCAGTGACTGTCAGAGTGAACTCAGATCCACAAGGTATGGTGGAATCCACTTCAAACAGAATCCCTTCATAACTGGCGTTCTGGCCTGATCCAATCTCGGGTAGAGTAAACTCTCCCTCCAACATGGTAATCAAATCACTATCGCTGGTGACTTTAAAATCGATGTCAGTAGCCGCTTTAAGACCTCCGTTGGAAAGGGTGAGGGCTAAGCTGATTTTTTCACCGGGTTGAATAAAACCATCTCCATTGCCCAAGGTATCATCAATCACCCATTCGGTGGTTTGAATATATGATTCCATTTTTGCCACTTCAATACAGGGCATCTCGTCAGTTCCTTTGAACCAGCAACAAGGTCGTGCCAGATCTAAGGTTCCTACCATATAGGTATCTAATCGACATTGGGTGGTATCGGGATAACTCAGCTGAGTGGAACTCACCACCTGAGTATCTGGAGTTTCAAAAGAAGGAATCGGATCACTTACTTTAAATGTGCTGAGCAGATGCCCTAAACTAAAACCAGCATGAAGACCTCTAAGACACATATTGTAATCTTCTAAGCGATCACTGGTGGCTGCACATTTTTCTTCCATTATGGGGGTGGGATCGTAAAAAGCACCATCGGTAGGCAGTTCGGTAAAAACTTTCTTTAAACAGGTTTTGGCTCCATAATAATCGGATTGACCTTCGGCAGAAATTTTACTGTAAGGACGTAAGTAAGGGACACCGCCATAGGCATGAGCCAGTTCATGGCAGAGCACCAGAGCAAAAGCATCGGGTGTGACTTCGTCACGACGAGCGAGACCTCCATACATATTAATAGTTACCATCGCTCCAAAGCGGCTCACATTGGCATTAACGGTGGGGTCATCCCATCGGTTATTGATCTGCAAAGTCTCATTGTACTCTTCAGCAAAGGAGTTATAAAATTGATACCCTAATTGGATGATCTCATTGAAGAGCTCTTCAGTAATATTAGATCTTTTATTCTTATCATCTTCTTTCCATAAATCATTGTCCGGCATATAACTCACAGTTACCGGCTTCACATCCGCACCCCATATGTGTGACGAGAATAAGACACATAGGGATACACCAAGACACAAAAAAATACGTTTCATGACACTTTCCTCACTAGTTATTCTTTTTTAATTGGATTCTATGTAATCGGTTACTAAGGGGAAATTATTAGAAATTAATAAAAAATGTCACGAATGATAAAATTATAAAAGGGGGCAAAAGGGCAAGAATCTTGCCCTCAGAAAGACTTTAAAGTGTTTGAAAAAAATCGTTGCCTTTGTCATCAACCAGGATAAATGCGGGAAAATTTTCCACCTCAATTTCCCAAACAGCCTCCATGCCAAGCTCTTCAAAATCTAGAACCTGCACTTTCTTTATATTATCTTTTGCTAATAAAGCAGCAGGCCCGCCAATACTACCCAAATAAAAGCCTCCATGCTTTTTACATGCATCAGTCACCACTTGAGATCGATTCCCTTTGGCAATCATTACGAGTGATCCACCTAAGGATTGAAATAGATCCACATAAGGATCCATTCTTCCGGCTGTAGTCGGACCAAATGAACCAGAGGGCATACCTTTAGGCGTTTTGGCAGGACCGGCATAGTAGACCGGATGGTTTTTAAAGTATTCGGGCAGTTCCTTGCCAGCATCTACCATCTCTTTTAATTTGGCATGAGCAATATCCCGAGCCACTATCATTTTGCCATTGAGGGCCAAGCGAGTTTGAACAGGGTATTTGGTTAAGGTAGCGAGAATTTCTTTCATGGGTTGATTGAGATCAATGTTGACTGCTTCACCTTTTTCTTCACCCTCTTCTACGAGGTATTGTGCTGGATTATGTTCCATCTGCTCCAGCCATATTCCCTCTTTATTTATCTTAGCTTTGATATTTCGATCGGCGGAACAAGAGACACCCATTCCCACTGGGCAAGAGGCCCCATGGCGTGGCATACGAATGATCCTAACATCATGAACAAAGTATTTCCCACCAAATTGAGCTCCTAATCCACATTTATAAGCCCTTTGCATAATTTTCTCTTCTAACTCTTTATCTCGAAAGGCCTGGCCGTCCGAATTCCCTTCCGAGGGGAGATCGTCTAGATAACCTGTGCTCGCTAACTTTACGGTCTTAAGGCAGGTCTCGGCGGAAGTTCCACCCACCACAAAGGCCAAATGATAGGGAGGACAAGCGGCTGTCCCTAAACTTTTCATTTTTTCCACTAGAAAGTCTTCCAAAGTTTCAGGATTCAACAGCGCTTTGGTTTGTTGATAGAGATAGGTTTTATTGGCTGAGCCTCCTCCTTTGGCTAAAAAGAGAAACTTGAACTCGTTACCCTCATTGGCATAGATGTCAATTTGAGCCGGTAAATTAGAGGCCGTGTTCTTCTCTTTATACATACCGAGAGGGGCATTTTGAGAATACCTTAAATTATCCTTTTGATAGGTATTCCAGATGCCTTTTGATAGGAACTCTTCATCTATTCCTTCAGTAAAAACTCGATTACCCTTTTTACCCATTACAATGGCGGTTCCCGTATCTTGACAAGTGGGCAATTGACCTTTCGCTGCCACAACGGAATTTTTTAACATAGTCCGTGCCACAAACTTATCGTTATCAGAAGCCTCTGGGTCTTTCAGTATTTGTGCTACTTTCTTTTGGTGAGCGGGTCGTAAATAAAAAGAGACTTCATGCATGGCATGCTCTGCTAAATAGGCAAGACCTTCTTGATCTATAACCAGGACATCCTCTCCTTTAAACTTCTCAACCTGCACATATTCTTTGGTGAGCAATCGGTATTCAGTGGAGTCCTTCTCCAAGGGAAACAAGTGTTGAAATTTAAAATCTGCCATGATTTCCTCCCGTCATAAACCTGCAAAGTTTGTAAATTCTGCCTAGTATTGGTTTACGTTTTTTCTGGGTGATTGTCTAGTTCTGAGTAATTCAACACTGATATTGCTCTACCTTATATAAGACTTCTAACCTTGACAAGTTTTATCACCGGTTTTCATCTGATTGTTTACTCTTCTTAAGCCCCATATTAAAAACTCTTAACTTTGTGAACGGCATAATAACTATGAGGCTAAGAGGTTGTTGGGGGAGAAGTTTATACCAGGGAAAATTATTGGGAATATATGATCTTATGTATAAAGTTTAAACAGTTGTAAAAAATTTAAACAAGAGTGTCTAAAATTTATACAATATTATTTTGGTGCACTCTTTTTAACAATGGCCTTCAGTACCCTCTTAACAGCTTCAGAAACATACATACTTAACTTTTGGCCTATCCATTGCATCTGATTCTAACTGGCAGAATAGGGATTTTCACTGCCATTGAATGAATTTCGTCAAGGAGCGATAAATGCATCGAATGATAGCCTTTTTAGTCATTATTTCTTTCAGTCACTTTCTATTTGCCGAAGGGCTTATAAGCGGAAAATTTATTAAACTCAATTTCAATCGTTTTTGCGACGAAAACCCCGGTGATAACCAATCCACCTCTGATGTTCCTATCAAGCAAAGGTTATGTTATTCAGGTTCTTTATCAATTAACATAGATAGAAAAGGGCAAGCTATCCCTGAGAGTACTCGTCTTATTTCTACCAGAAAGATACAATTTAATGAATCTTCTGGAGCTAAATTTGATTTTACCAAACTTTATGCAGGCTGTTACGTATTTCCTAGCAGAATGCAAGGCCGAGTGGGACTATCCTATCGAAACCGTTGTCCAGAAAACATAGATATGTCAGTCTATGCCCGTAGCGATTCTGGGATTTCAGATCATGTTGGGAATATAGAGAGTAGAAGACGGTGTTACAAACTGAGTCGCAGTAATATTGGCGGAAGACTTAGTTCCGCTTATACAACGGCAAGAATAAGTTGTAGAAGCGGTTGCGTCTATTGCGAATACACCTACGGCGGATCAAAAACCTTTGAAGCTCGTGGGTTAGGTAATGAAGGTGATAATGCTTGGTTTGAGATTTATAATAGAGAGGCCTTAAATTATCGAAACACTAAGACTGGAATTTTCTTTAGCGGTCCTGCAACTATTAGTGAATTATCAGAAGAACATTATGAATAAGAAGGTGATGCAATGCTAAGAGTAGGAATAATACTATTAATGACTGTATTGATGGGTGAAACTTTTGCAAGCCCTATTACCCTATTTTCTGCCAGAAACCATTGTCAATACAAGAGAAGTCGTATCTAGGTTGTAGAATAAGTTTTAATCAAGAGTTTAGCAGTCCTTTAAAAAGGGTAGATGGGGTTGGTATAAATGCCTCAATTGTTTTTCGTCACCGATGTTTTAGAAAAAGTTTTAATATTCAAGTTGGAAATTTGAGCTGTCATATTGAAGCGAGTAGAGGCCGGAATAATGTCACTACACTTCATGCAGGAAAAAGTTCTGGAGTTTGTAAAACAATCAATGTAAATCGTTCCAACAATTTAGAAGTTTCTCTTATTGAAACCAGATCATTCAGATCTGCTGATTATTGTCAATTAGAGATGGATCCTCCTGTTTTCTTTTATAATTCTGCCGAGATAGAACATCTCTATCAAAAATTTAGAAGTCAAGTTAGGGGGTTGCGCAGCGAATATGAAAATTTGAGAGATTCAATAAGTAAACTGGATGAAAACCTGAAGTGGCTAAATAAATTACAAAGCAACTTGGAAGTAATTTCTAATGAATTGGAATTAGATGATTCATTTTTCACTCTCGCAAGTGAGGACATTACTTCCCTATATCAAAAACTAAACAGCCTCAAGGTAGAACTCAACCTAGTTACCGATTTAACAATTAAGCATCAATTAAAAGAACTGATTGAAACCCTAGATAGTGGTATTCTTCATCTTTTGATGATCAGTGTTCAGAAAATTGATCTCCAACATTTTACTGACTTGGACCTCAATCAAATAGAGCAGGAACTTGAAAAACTTGTTAACGAAAAGGGTTTGTCACTCACAGAGCCCATTAATAAAGTAGCCAAATACCTTGCTAATCTCGGAGCTCGAACAACTATACTGAAGCAAGCTAGAAATATTATAAAACAAGCTAGCGATACTAAATCCAATGATGAAATTGTAAGAGGTCGACTAGAAAAGCGAAAAGCTACCATTGAAAATACCATCCAATCCATTAATCAAAAAATGAGCTTACTTGGCAAAGCTTCTTTTAAACTGTGAGGTAAGTTGCTATGGGGTATTTAAAAATAAAAACTATTATTCTCTTCTTATTGCTCTTACCTTTCAATCTTGTCAATGCCGAGTCAACAGAAGATATGTTGGATCAGCTCAATTCAATTCGTGCTTCCATAGCAAAAGGGGCTGAATTTAGTGTTGAAGAATCGAATAAAATAAAAATTTTACAACAACAAATCGCTGAAAATATCCAAACTATTAGAAAGCTAAAGAAGCAAAAACGTCAGAACGATTTAGAAAATTCTCTCTTGAAAGGATTTAATACCTATAAAGATCGTCTGGTAAAGATGGCTAAAGATCTTAGGAAAATCACTAATACTCAAACCCTATTTCAGCTTAACATCCCCTTGGATCCAAAAGTACTTGAAAATCAAAGTCTGAAGACTTTTGAAGAAACCTTCGTCAAAACTTATTCAGAAGTGATGCGTGTAAAAAATAATGCATTTCATCTGGGAACGCTTGCCAGAAATCAAAAGTCACGGGTCGATAATATTGAACAGAATATGTTGAGTTTGCTTGCCAAATTCAGTGCCCCCTCTTTAGGTCTGAAGAACTTGATAGCAAAATTGAGAAGCCAATTACCCTCTTTTACGGATTATAAAAATTCCCTCGATCAAATCATCAAGACGAGTGAAGAGGTGACTGATGATGTTTATAAGGCGCTCGATCTATATAATCAGTATCATGTACAAGCAATAATTCGATCCAATCAAACTCATGTTGTCGCTATTTTAGATCGTCTAGACTCTTTTAGCCGCGTAGAAGATGTGAAAATTGCATTTTATCGTTATATATCGGCCATAAAGAATTTCATGGGTTATTTGAGTTATTATAAAGCTAAAAATATGCTGGATGATGCTCATAGATTTAAGTCGCAATTAATGACCATTTCTCGCCCTATTGTAGGTATAGACCCGGAGCAAGTGAAACGTCTGGAAATTGAAGAGCAATCTTTTGACTACAAGATCAAACGCCTTAAACGCAGACTCTATGAAGTCCCTGAAAAGGAATGGCTCCACTATAAATTATCTTGGCTTAAAAGGCGCGTTCTCTTTATTGAACAACGGAAAGAACGTTTAACGCCAAAACTTCAAGAAGATTTTGAACAAGCAAAACAGAATCTCAACTTTTTTGAGATTTTGAGAAAAAGAACCCGATTTGTACCGGTTTTACAGATACCTCTTTATAAGGCTGAGGAACTTTTAGTTAGCACTCTAGACAAAATTGGGAGGTACTAATGAAACTTTCCAATAGCCTCAACCTTATATTAGTATTTTTCAGCCTTATTATAGTGTCATCTCCCATCTATGGCTACTCTGAACTCGATGATCAAGATTTGGATAACCGAGAGTTTGAACGAGAATATGATAGATGGGGATTAGACCATCCTGAATCCGATCCCTTACTGGATGAGGATGATGACGACGAGGAAGAGATAACTGATGAAGATGAGATCATTGAGAAAGTAGATGAAGCCCATCAATGTTTGCATGAATCATTTGTATTAGAGCCAGACAGACTTTTTGACTCTAGAGATTTAGAACTTATAGATGAGCTTGAGAATCTTAATGGGGAATCAGGAAAATCCTTCTCAGAGCATCCTGAAGATGAACGTGACAAGATGCGTGAAATCATGGGGGATATAGAAAATGAAGCCATTGTTCATGATTATAGTCATGAAACCACTACGAATTCAGCGGGAGATATTGTTGAAAATAGTTTATTTAGAGGGACCCAGGGGAAAGACCAAATCATAAGAAGGATGCAATCTAAAGAAGTTGATGGCAAACATATCAACATTCTTGAAGAGTTTCGACTTGAGCAGTTGGGAGAAAAACGCCGTATCCATAGAAAGGTTAGAGCTTGTGAGATTGATTTTGGAAATGATCAAGTTGACCAATTAGTAGAACAACCCCCTCTATTAAGTGAAGTCTATGAACAACATCCTTATGACCAACAACAGCGTGTGACCTCGTTATCGATGAACCCTTTAGGGGAAAAAGAGGCAGAAATTCTAATTAAAGAAAGTCCTAATGAGTATCCTATTTCAGATTCCGAACTGAATAGCAGTAGCTACAAGGAAGATGACACGATCATACTTACAGCCGATGTTAAACTAATTACAGAAAACGCTAGCTTGGATTCCCCTGAAGATATTCGACGGGCTTCAGATGAATCTATTCCTTTGAAGATAACAGTAAACCCTGAATCGTTAAAACAACCAATAAAAAACCAGCCTCAACAAGTTGAAGCTCTTAAAGATTCTTATCAACGTATGCTGGATAATCTAAAAGTTTTAAATGATTCTATCTTGGCAAAAAATCGACATTTAACAGAAGCAAAAGAAAAATTGGACCAGATGGTTAAAAAGCTCCAAAAAGAAATGACTCGTTTGGAAGATAAAATTGTCGAACAGGAAAAACAACAGAATCAGATGAAAATTAAAGGAGAGGATCAGACTGATATACCTACTCAAATTATAGATGAAGCAAAGGTTGCAGTAAACGCTCTAAAAGATGATCAAAGCAAGCAAATTAAGCGTCTTGATCATTCTATGAAAAATAGCTCATCTAATAAAAGTACTGAGGAATTTATAAAGGGACACCAAAATGAGCTGACCACCTACTTCAAAGTAAAAATAGAGCAAGGACTTGCTGAAAGTATAAAAGGCAAATCTTTAAATGAAATTGCAAGTGAACAACAAACCATAGTTTTTAGTAAATATTTACGTAAGGATAGCCCCTTAAAGAATCATTTAAATACCTATGCAGACCTCCTAACCGATGCGATTACAAAAAATGGTGGCATGACAAATTTACTATTCCCTTTCTTTCCTAATATTTCTTCTTCGCAAGGAGATCGTCATAAATCGATCTTGCGTAATATTGCTTTTAACATTGCAGACGATACTCTTTCAGAGCTTGATCACCATGCCAAAGTACAAGTTGAATTGACTCTTAGTTTGTTAAAAGTAGCCCAACTTTTGAAAGACGGAGGTCATGAGGAAACCTCTCTATTGCTACTAGCCGGTTTAGAGCAATTTGATACCTTTCTAAGAAACAACAAAGATGGCTTTGAACAAATAGATGATGCCCTATCTGATGTATTCGTAGGACTCGTCAATCCCCCTGCCGATATGGTACTCACTCTCTATGAATTATTAAATCCATCCGATATAGATCGTCATGGTCGCCCTATAGAGTTATCAGATAAAGCCCTCTTATCCCTAGGTTTGATCCCCTTCCTCGGTGTACTAAGTGAAAGCGAAAAACTGATTCAAGGAGCAAAGGCACTAAAAGAGATCCTAGGACAATTAGTAATTGTTTTACAAAAGTATGGGAAAACTGGCTTAACAACCATAAAACAAAGTCTTGCCAAAAAGGGAAAAAACCTTCAAGATATGGTTTCGCAGCTTCGTGGGGTGAGTAAAGAAGGTGGGGAGATATTAGACTTTGCGGGGAAAATTCGTGGGAAAATGTCCAATCTCGGAGAGGCTATTCCTGGTACAACTATTCCTAAATATTTTAGACTTAAAACAGAAGGAGCAGAATTTTTTGTCAACCCCAACGCAACAAAACATATGGGTGAGTATATTAAGAGCTTGCCCACTTCGCACGACTTCCCATTACGTAATGATGTAATGTTGGCAAGTTTTGAAAGTGGTGTCAAAGATGCTGTTAAATCGGGAGCTTGGAAAACTTCTCTTGATTCTGGTAAACCTATAGTTTCTGGTGGTTGGGAGTTGATATTTGCAAAGCGTCCCTCAGATGAACTAATCGTCATTAAACATGCACTTATGATAAAGTAGGAAATATGAGTACATTAAAAAGCCCTGATGGGCTCACAAGTTTAGAATTGGTTAAGACGGACTATCTTGATGAGAATGGTAGCAAATCATACGGTTTTACATGTAAGGTAAAATCTCATGGTTTTGCAGCTGAGCTTGAAAATATTTGGTTCTATAAAGAAGATATAATGCAGTTTGTAGACCAGTTAAATCAACTATTAGCTAGCCAAAAAATAGAAGAGGTGGAACTTAGAGCTATGTCTGATTTTACTTGCTCTATTAAACCATCAGATTCTCTAGGTCATTTTACTCTAAAGACAAATTTAGAAAGTCCTGTCTATCAGAACTCTGCTTCAATAGTTACTGAAGCTGAAACTCAGACATTGACTAACCTTGCAGAAGAGTTAAAGGAAATAGTTCACAATGCGTGAGTTAATGGGCAATGACTTGTGTGTTTTCTTAACACTCCCCCAACCCCTAACCTGTCAAGACTAGCCGTCCGCCCCGCTTCAACCTAGTCGGGCTGGCCTGCAAAGATGGGCTTTAGTTGTGATATTATTCAGCATTACCTATTCAATTATAAACTCAACTAGTTTTATTAAAGGAAGGGGTTTGGAAATAAATGCTCTGGCTCTTAGATCCATGGTTTTTTGTTTATATTTTTCTATGTCCTGATTCGAGTGAATGATGGTTTTTATTTTACTTTGGGGATCAATTGATTCAAGAAATTGATATCCATTTTCTCCTGATCCAAGATCGATATCAACTATGGCATGGGTAAGTTTGATATTTTTAGAAATCTCTATTGCCTCTTTTACATTGGTTGCATCATAAAAAGAGACATGCAGTTTTAGAATTTCGTCATTATTAACGAGGTCTTTAATCCAAGCACGATATAAAGCTTCATCATCCAGCAATAAGATCTTAAAATTCAGTTTTTTTACCGCTATATTTTCGATCAGGGCAGTTAGTTTGTTAGATTTTTCCGTCTCGAACCTAGAAGAATTGAGATAGTTAGGAAGTTTTACCTGATTCTCATCGAGTTTATTTTCTAGTTTGATTTCCAGAATAAACTCAACACCCTTCCGATTTTCAAGATTTCGAGCTTCAATTGAACCTTCATGTAGTTTCATAATTTTTTTACATGAAGCAAGTCCGAGTCCTGTCCCTTTCTTTTTTCCCTGAGTAAAAATAGACTCGAAGATATTATTTAAGCTTTTATCTGGAATGGGAGGACCATCATTGCCAATTATTAGAGCTATGTATTCGGCTTTTTGATAACTGTGAAACCATATGTTTCCTGTATCTTTTCCTCCAATTATTTGAATTGCTTCCAACGCGTTAGCAACTATATTTATGATTACTCTTGAGAATCTTGATTCATCAATAGATACGAGGTTTTTATGTTTTAAATCATAAGAGAACTTGATGTTAGAAAAATTAGATTCGCTCAGCCCAATTTGTTCGAGAGCAGATTTTAGCACCATATTTAGAGATGTAGCAGCGGTTGTTACCTTCGTATCTCGTGAAAAGTCGAGTATGTCGCTAATCATTTTCTCAATGCGAAGAATTGCTTTTTCAATTTCTAATTTAGCTTGTTTTACTCTGGATGGATTCGATTTTAATATTTCAAATGAGTTAAGTAGAATTTTCATATGGGAAAAGGGTTTTCTTATGTCATGGGCCAACATAGCGGTACTTTGGCCGATACCAGCTAGAGCAGATTGCTGTTTCAAGTCTTGAATGATCGTGTTGGTGCGTTCACTTAACAAATTATATTGTGTTATCAGATTGTCAATTTCAAAAACTTTTGTGTGAACTGAAATCTTTTCGAATGAGAAATTTAAAATATGGGCAACACGGTTTTGAGATACATTATCAAACCCTTTAGTATAATCGATGATTGAATCATTTATGATTAAAAGTTTTTTTGAAAAAGTATAACTAACAATAGTAGATAAGGTCCAAATTAAAAAGATTGTCAAAATAATATTGGTAATATGATAGGCATCTCCAGTGTGATGCGCTTGAAGTAAAATTACTACGACAAATAAGGAAATGATTGATAACGTGAGGGTCAGAGATAAAGAGCCTCTGATGGTTTGGTAGTTTGGAAGAATTTTAAAGTTCCGTTCTGATAGTTTGTCAAATAATAACAATAAGAAGAAGAGGGCCATACAGATTTCCCAAACATACGGGTAAATTGTCACATTAATAGTTGAGGAAGTAACTGAATTATATCGAATTGCAAAGTCTCCAACTGTCAACAATACCAAAAGCTTTAGAAAAATGATCTCAAACAAGTTTCCAATTCTCAAGATAACAGGAATAGAGATGGCAACAAAAAAGACTTCTCCTATTGTATAAGTAGTACTGGTGAATTTATAAAAAATGGGGACAGTTTGGCTATAGAAAGGCAAGAGAATATAATAAAAAGTCGGAATTAAATAAAGTAAGCCAGAGCAGATAGCAATAGATATGGAGAATCGATCCCTTAAGTATTTACTATATTTGAATAGTAAATATGTTGCTAAACTCCATGTGAAGATTGTATAGCCAGTTTCAGCAAGATACATAATAAGTAAACTAGATTGGTTTGGATAGAAAAAGGTAGACATATAAATATAGTCAGAAATGCAAACTGAAAAAAATGTGATGATTAGAAGAAAGTCTGTTTTTCGTTTATTAGTTTTTTTATAAACCCTGTATAACAAGATAATGACAATTAATAATTCAGAAATAACAGCATGGGTCCCTCGAATATAAAGCTTTGCGCCCGGATTTGCTACCTTTATAAATATGTCGGTTAAAACAGGTGCTAGAGTGTAAAGAAGGCCAAAAAAAATCTTGCTCATAGGCAATCCTATTTTTAAGAAGAACACCTCACCTTATAAATCCACATAACAATAGAAGGAAGCAAAGAAGTTAAACTCGATTTTGAACTGGGTTTAGGAAGAACTTCATCTATATGAGAGTCTTTTTCTAAAGGTATTGCTTGAGTGTCATAAGAGGAGGTCCAAACTAAATAGGGAGGGATGGCTTGGTTGATTTCAGTGTGAATAGCTTTTCCCATATCTTTTGCTGAGCCGTCCTTTAAGGTGGCGTCACTTATAATTAAATCCACTGAATTAGATTTAAGAGTTTCAATGGCTTTATCAATACTTCCTACGGTATGGACTGTGATATGAAGTTGCTGCAATAGTTCTTTTAAAAGGTTGCTCTGAGCGGGAGAGGAGGTCACAATTAAAACGGAAGTTTGCTCTGATACAAAGGGACCTTTTTCACTGAGAAAATCGAGAAAAGCTTTGGATAGATAATTTTCTTTTTCAGTAATAGTAAAAGTTGAGGTCAGGTTGGAACTGGCTTTTTTTAGCAGTTTTTGAGCATGAATTTCATCCAGGTATTTCATACGGGAAAAAACCTGCTTAAAGGCGGTTTCTTCTACGGGGGCGGTTAAAAATCCTGTAAGCCCATTATTAAAAGCACAAATAACAGAGTCTAAATCGCCCTCTTTTCCAACCAGCGCAATGGTAAAAAATTCTTTTAGAGATTTGATCTCCTGGACTATTTTGACACTTAGTAAATCCTCCCAAATTGCAGGCAAGAAGATGGCTCCTCGAGACTGTTCTTCAAATAATTGGTGAATTTCTTCGTGATCAGAGGGAAGTTTGAGGCTGATTATTTCGTAGGACTCAGGAATAAACTTATCCTTCAATTCTTTTGGCAGGGAATGGGTCTTATTTTCAAGTAAATATATTTTCATGCATAACTTCCTAGGTTAATAGACAACAGGTGTTATTTTGAGAGAGGTCACACCATAGTGTTCCCTTAGTAGCTCTTCTAATCCTTCTTTTAGTTGATCAATGTCCCTATCAGTGGCAAAGAGCAATTTAATACTATTTATTTCGACACCACTTTCCAGATCGTCTAAAGAGGGGAGGGATCCAAGTACCGTACTCACTTCACCTAAACGACGGTAGATAAGGCAACTCACTAAAAAGAGAGGTTGGTTTTGATTTTCTAGCTCGATGTAACATTGATAAAATTGTACATTATTACGGCGCAGGTAAGAAGCAATATAGTCGGTCTCGTGAGAGAGTGTGATCTCGCTGGATTCAATATCGAATTCATCAATCTGCTTATGAGTCTTAGGCGGTGCTAGTTCTTCACTATTTTTTATAATTTCATCATTGGCTTCATCTTCAAAGGTTCCATTTTTACTATTGATGGTGACCTGTTCAATAAAGCTGATTCCATCCATTAAAATATCCACCATATCATGGGAGGCTTCTTGTTCTTCGTTGCGAATAGAATCTAATATGCTTTCAACACAATGTATTGTTTCGCAGGCCTTGGGAAGTCCCATGAGAAGGAAGTTTCCTTTGATAGTGTGAAAGAGGCGAAAAGCCAAATTAAGATTATCTTTATCATCAGGAGTTTTCTCTAGTTGGAATACCGCGTCATTTAAAGAGGGGATGAGTTTTTCAATTTCAACAATGAGTTCTTCAGTGGCATCATTGTCTTCTGCAAAGGATGTTGTCTCTATGGGAATATGCTTTGGTTTACCTTTGACTTCCGTGGATTCGATGGGATCTGGCTCTTTTTCTTTGATAACTTTCTGCTGAGGCTCTTTGCTTAGATCTTGTAGGGTGATTTTATTCGGATCTTGTGCAGCAATGGCATTATTGATGTCGAGGGCCAGAGTTATTATTTCAGGAATATCTATGATATATCCAATTCGTTTCCCGCCCAGCATGGTGGACCCTGCTAAACCATGAATGTTCATCCCACCTTCAAATGGCACAATCACCAGTTTTTGAGGTGAGAAAAAATGATCAATTTTAAAAGCGCAGGTGGTCTGCTTATGACGAATGACTAGGACATTAACCGTATCTTCTTCCGGGATATCATCAATGGTATCTTCGAGTCCCATCACCCAACCTAGATCATGGAGGGAGAGTGTTTCATCTAAATGTCGAATCATCCTTCCTTTGCCTAAAGTGGTGTCCACACTACTTTTAGGGATGGAAAGGGTGGTCACCACATTTGAAATGGGAAAGGCAAAAGTAAATTCCCCGGCACTGACAACCAAAGCATCAACAATATTGACGGCAGATACTAAAGGAATGCGAAACAAAAAGGTCGTTCCTACGCCTAACTCAGTGGTGAAAGAGACGCTGCCTTTTAAGTCTTCTATTTGGTTTCTCACCACATCCATACCAACACCGCGACCGGATAAATTAGAGATAGTGTCTGCGGTGGAGAAAGAAGGGGTGCAAATAAGATTTAAGGCCACTTCATTGTTAAATTCTTGGTTAGAAGTGATGAAGCCCCCATCAATGCCTTTCTGTTTTATTTTTTCCAAGTCCATGCCTGCACCGTCATCTTGAATCTCGATGAATGTTTCTTGCTCGGTGTTCGAGGCACGGAGGGTGATTGTTCCCTCAGGAGGTTTTCCTTGTTCTTTACGAGTGACCGGATCTTCTATTCCATGGGATACCGCATTTCTTAACTGGTGAGAGATGGGGTCAAAAATCTTTTCACTGATGACCTTATCAACGGAAGTTTCTTCACCGATCATTTCAAACTTGATTTGTTTCCCATCCTTACGAGAAATATTGCGAACCAAACGGGAAGCTCTGAAACCTATTTCTTTTAGGTTAACAGTTCGGATAGATTGAACGAGAGTGTGAAGATCGGAAGAGAGAGATTCCGAAGAAGTAGATAGATCTTGCATTTGATCCACTAAATTGGAATTGATAGATTTTTTCTGATGAAAAAGATCGAGTAGATTATTGTGGGCAATTTTCTGGTTACTGGCCGTGATGATCACTCGTCCTGCTAGGAGTAGTAGCTGGTCTAACTCTTCTGTTCGAACCAGTACGACCCCTTTTTCATTGGTATTATCAGCCATTATTGTCTCCTTTTAGCACGGGGGTCATGACTCGGTGAATTACTTTTTTAGCCAGATCCAGATTCATTGGTTTGGGAATATAATCGTCGGCCCCTTTTCGCAGAGCTTTGACAATGTATTTGCTGTCATAGTGGGTTGAAGTGACAACGATAGGAGTCTTAACCAATTTGGAAATTCTACGCGCTTCTGCGCAAAATTCAAAACCGTCCATAACTGGCATAACCAAATCGGTAAATATTATATCATAGGGCTTTTCTTGAAGCTTTTCTAAGGCTTCTTGTCCGTTTGATGCTTCGTCAGACTCCATTTCTAATTTTTTTAAAATATCTGTAACTCGAGCTCTCATAGTGGGGTAGTCATCAACCACCAGAGCTTTTAAACCTTTGTAATTAAATTGTTCCATTATAACTCCAGCTTAAAAATCAATTGGATAGGAGGAAGTTCGCTTTGGCATCATACCATAAAAGCGGAAGTGAATGCTTTTTTTTAAAAAGCAATCCGAATCTCTCCTTTACGTTTAAAAAAGTAATAGAAAAATCGACGATGATTTGAAACCAGAGGCTCTGCTTCTTCCAGTGTAGTAATTTTTAATAATCGATTGTCAGCCCCGAGAGTATAATTAAGATATTTAGGGACTTTACTGAACTTCTCTTCGGCTCTAAAGCGAACCAATCTGTGAATATATTTGAGCCGAGTATGATCTTTTATATTTGGTAAAATTCCTAAGTAGTAATCATTCAGGATTTTAGTCCTAAAAATCTGAGCGAGAGCTTCTTTATCTCTGCGGATTAATGCCAGGCGGAGAGTGACAAGAACCAATCTAGCTTCCTCAAAATCAGCTGCTGTCATTTTTTCTCCAAATTGCCAAGCAAAAGGCCAGAGCTGTTTGGGATAGATCTTAAAATTACGAATAAGAGGAACTATATCTTTGCTCACATGCAAAATGGTTTTTTTACGGCCTCTCATGGCCGGAAACTCATTTTTAGTGAAGCCTTTGGCTGTAATGGAAATAAAGGGTTTAGAAGATCTATGGCTCTTGGCTTCAATGACTACTTTTAGTTTATTTCTATTCTTTTTATCCATAAATTTATTGAAGATAAAGGTGTGTTTGAGAGGCTTCATACGGTCAGCTTGAATAATATCCCACTCCTGAGCGTTCATTTGATAACGCTTCACATCCCATTTGGCTAAAGTTTCCACATCCCAGGGGATTTTGCTAAAGCGATAGACGACAAAGTCATTAAAAAGGATGTACCCTGTTACCCCTCTATGGGTTATTTCAATGGAATATTCTTTTCTTTTTTCATGCTGTTTGGCTTGTAGAAACCGGGGATTGGCAATGGTGAGAAGGAGAAACGAGAAGATAAGATAAAAGTTTTTACCGAACATTAATTCACTCCTTGGTTTCTAAATTGTTGTTGTTATTATATAATAATAGTAATGTATTTTCTATCACGGATCCGGACTATAAGGAGATAGTTAGCCATGGCGAACACCAGCGTACTTAAAGACAAAACCATGTTGGTAATAGATGATCTACCCGATATGGTCAAACTGACCTCAGCCATTTTAGAGGATTATGGGGTAAAGGTTTTTTCTACTACCAGCGGTGAGGAAGCTTTAGAAATTAATAAAGAGATGGGTTTTTGTTTAGACTTGGTGATCTCTGATGTGGTGATGCCCAAAGTAAATGGTTTGCAGATAGTCAAGGAGCTACTTGCTAAAAATCCCAAACAAAAAATATTATTAGTGAGCGGACACGTTCGGCATGAAGGCTTAGAAGGTCTCCTAAATTCCGTTGATTGTGTTGATTATCTTGCCAAGCCCTACACCGATGATAAATTTATTGAGAAAGTAAGCTCTTTATTTGAGTAGCAGACCTCAATTTCGCGGTCGGTTTTTTTTTATTTATTCTAGTAAGTTGGGAAAAACATAATTATATTCAAAAAAACCTGAAAGATAAATAGGTTGACATTCTTCATCTTTTTCTGATAGACCCTCATTTAATTAATATTACAAAACCAATGAGAGCATACCGGGGGTTGTTTATGTTCAAATTGTTAATCATCTTTTTTTTGCTAAGTCTAACTGCATGTGACCTTGACTTAGATCTGATAGACTCTTCCTCTTCTTCTGAAGGTGAAGCGCCTGAAACGGAAGAAGTGACCCCTACCTTGGTGAGAGAGAAACTGCCAGCTGGTATCCAAATAGAGTATGATAATAAGCAGTTGGAAGCTCAAAACCGGGTTGCTTTGGAAGTTGATAGCCCTTTTGAAGTGGAAAACGCGCGATTGGTCAGTTCGGTGGTTCGCATAGAAAGAGAGGTTCCCTCTCACTTAAGACCCAAAAGTTACTATAAAATTTCCTTTCCTTTACCTAAAGAAATGACAGATTCTGATAAACTGATAGCTTTTGTAAAGTTGGCAGAAGGCAGAGTTATGCCTCTTTTTGCAGAAATAAACCAACTCGAAGGTTTAGTTAGTCTCCACCTGCCTAATGTAAAAGTTGGTTGGAAGATTGGGGTCTTTGAAAACTCACAGTTAAAGATCATTGCTCCAAAATCCCCATCCTCTCTACCTCAATCATTAGACCTTTTACAGAGTAAGAAAAAAATGGGTTGGCTCACCGACCTCAATTGGCAGACTTGTGATTTTGCAGCAATTAATACTACTGCCCTTTCTGCAGAAGAAGTCAGAACCAAAATCCTGGCACCCGCAACCCAGGCCTGTATTGAATTGCAGTCATTAGGGTTGAGAGCCCCTCGACTATGGGTGGGGTCTCAAAACAAAATTCCAGTCCGGTTTATCCATGTCACTAATCAAAGCTCTTACTTCAGTAAGCGCATGGGTGACTTGGTTGATGGCTTTTCATTGTCCAAAGCAACTGAAGATGAAATGCTGGCCCTCGGTCAACTCTATGTCTCTTATAACCAGTTTCTAAATCTTCAGCAAAAGTACCAAATCTCTCTCTCCAATATCCTAATTCATGAGCTGACTCATGCGGTACAAGCGGGCTATGATATCCGAATGGGAGTTAAAACCTTGGGGCAAGGGGATAATCAGCGGCAAATTACAAGTCTTAAAGCCTATTTTGATGGAACAGCCACTCCCATTGGCCAATCTTGGCAAAACTTTAATACTTTAAATGGTGATAAGGTTGCTGTACGAGATCTCCGTCAAG
>CAYFLR010000002.1:193988-197587 GCA_964343805.1 uncultured bacterium
CTTTTGGATCATTCGGTTGATACCCCCTACGGGAATTACTATAAAAAACAGTCCTTTTATGCCTATGTAGCGAAAGTGTTTGGCAAAGGAAATTGGTCTTATATTCATAATCTATTCGAGCAATTAGGATTAGCGAGTTATGCCAAGCATGATTTGCCCTTTGATGATTATGCTGAACTTTATCGCGAAGCTATGGATCAGGCCCTTAACATCTCTTATGGGAAATCTCTAAGCGAAATTTATTTTCAATTTGCTGAAGATCGATCCTATATTCATACTCCCGCCCATCGTCTGCATAAAATAGACAAATCAATTGAGGAGTACCAATTATCTGAATTACTATTTAGTGATAAAGGCTTTAAGGAAATAAATCTGCTTTTTAATGATGATTCTAAAATTGCATTTAATCAAATCAAACCTCTTTCCATGCGAGCTTTTAGAGTGTACACCCCCTTAGATATGTGTCTAGAGGATTGTCCTGCTCTGGTGGAACTAGATCTGGATATTTTTGTAAATGGAAGCAAAGCCCTCCCTAAAGAGCTAAAACTCATACAATATGAGGAAGAGTTAGATTTTAAGGGTATAAAGGGAAGTCGGAAAGAAATAACCAACATCAGTGAAGGGTTGACCCTAACAGCTCCAGAAGGAAACTCAGTTCCTTATCTATTTTTACTCATCAACACCTCTACCATAGAACAAAGTTTTGATGTAGAGATCCAAACTGCGGCTTTTATCAAGAGTATTAAACCTCAAAATGCCGAAAGTGGAGATGTGATTGAGATCCATGGTGCTGGTTTTGGAGATGCTCTACAGGATCAGCAACTCATGTGGGGAGATCAAAAACTCAATGTGGAGTTGTGGAGTGATTCACTTATTCGTTTCAAAGTGGAAGAGGATTGGCCCACCCAAAAGAAGAAAATTACTATTCAAAGGGGAAAAAGAAAATCCAATGGGCTCTCCTTTGAAGTCCGTAATACCAGTTCCCCTCAGGTACTTCCCATTAGCTTTTGGGAAGGATTCACCTACCATGTGGATCTAGAACTTCCTTTCAAAGTGGATAGCGCTGGTAACTTTGAAATTAAACATTCCTTTAGTTTTAAACGAGGGGAAGGGGATCTCCCCACCGGAAGCATTGAAGCCAAAGGAACCTACATTAATGATGTGATCTCTTTAAGTGGTGAGATTATGATCACCAGTATGAATACCGAGGATCGTAGAGCTGAGGCTCAAAATTTCTCCTTTACCGGCTTAACCGGCAAGTTTACCTATGGTATTTTCTTTCCCTATGCCCCTGAAAGTGAAACCGCCAGCTTCTTCTACCAATACAAAATTCAAGTAGAAGAAAATGGCGAGTGGGTGACCAAATGGGAAGACTACCAAAAAGATTTTGACCCAGACATTACCCTCGAAGCCCCCCGCCCAACAAATTGACTTCCAGAAACGAACATCTACTGTGTTGACTGCGAAGAGCGATTCGAGTCCGTACTGGTCGTACTGTCCTCTTTCGCTCTTCTTGTCGCCTTGTAGATGCCCGTTTCTGTAAGTCAATCCTAAGAGGAATGAAACGAACATCTACTGTGTTGACTGCGAAGAGCGATTCGAGTCCGTACTGGTCGTACTGTCCTCTTTCGCTCTTCTTGTCGCCTTGTAGATGACCGTTTCTGTAAGTCAATTATAAGTGGTAGTAAACAAACGTATACATGTAACCTTCTTAAAAAGATTCAAGCCCAAACTATACTGGATTGCCTGTGCAAAAAGACTCAAGTCAAAAGTAAGGCTGATCATAATACAAATGAGTACTTACTTAGGAAACGAGAACCCTAATATGTTCGTAGATTCTTTGTGCGCGGGAAATTGGTGTTAAATTTTTTTAACCTTTTATTATCATTATCTGATTATAGATTTAGAGGTTAAGCTTTTGAAATTAAGGGGGTAATCCTATCTGTAAGCATTTGGTGGTAAAAAGCACCACTTTTCCGCGCACAAAGAATTAAACTAAGAGGAAGTAATCAAACATCCGCTGTGTGGTTTTTGCAAAAGACTCCAGTCAAAATGATGGCTAGGTATAATAAAACTGCCCAACCTCCGAGAAAATGAAGACTATACGATGTAGCAGAAATAGGGGGTGAAGGAACATCCGCTGTGTGGTTTTTGCAAAAGACTCCAGTCAAAATGATGGCTGGGTATACTAAAAATGCCCAACCTCCGAGAAAATGAAGACTCTACGATGTAGCAGAAATAAGGGGTGAAGGAACATCCACTGTGTGGACTTAGCAAAAAGTAAAGGCTGAGTACCTGCATAGGAAACTAGGACCCTAAGAGATTAGATAAAACGAAAAGCTGTACAAAATAAAAATGAGCCTTTGATGAGAAATGAGGCCCTACGAGGATAAGAAAAAGGGTAGAGAGCAAGGAGGGTAGAGAGAAAGAAGGGTAGAGAGCAAGGAGGATAGAGAGAAAGAAGGGTAGCGAAAAAGGATGGTAGAGAGCAAGGAGGATAGAGAGAAAAGAAGGGTAGCGAGAAAGAAGATAGAGAAAAAAGAAAATAACGAAAAAAGAAAATAGAGAAAAAAGAAAATAGCGAAAACGAAAATAGCGAAAACGAAAAATGGCAATAGGTGAGGAGGGGGTAGGGCCGGGCTATAGAGTGATCACTTGAGCGAACCTTACAGTCCGTATGAAATCCAAATAGACCATAAGCAAACGATGTTTGAGTTACTATACCAGGCACACCGAAGGTGTCTGCCTGCAGTATAGTAAGGAGTTCCGTTTGCGGTCTATTTGATGGAATTACGGAGTGTAGGTAAGCGAAACAGATCTCGATATAGCCCGGCCCTACCCCCTCCTCACCTATTAGCATTTTATCCTTTGCCACTCTCATTTCTACTAGACCTTTAGGAGCTTTACCTATAAACTGTAACCCAACATGGGTAAAAAAAGACACCACAAGAAGCTCTTCCACAGCTGGATGGCAGCCCAAGAGAAATTAAAAACTCAAATGGGGATTGATCCGGTTCCTCCTCAATCGATTAGTGACAAGCTTAATATCAAGTTTTCTGAATCAGATGCGGCCTCCTGGGGGGTGAGTACGGAGTTACTGAAACTCTTTGCCAAAAATAACTGGTTAGCCAAGCATGATGGGAATTACTACTCCCTCAATCAGCCGATTATTACCAATTCTCCCGTGTGGGAGCTGGTTCAATCCGAGTTAGGTGCTATTCAAAAGGGGACACTCGGCTTAGAAACCGCCCTTTACATCCATGGAGTGATCGAGGGAACACCGAGTAAGCTAGACATAATCACATCCAAGTCAAAGCAATGTTCGACTTTCAGTGAAGTCCTCCGTTGTTATCATATTACTGAACCCCATTTTAAAAGTAAAAGATTCCAACTTTCCAATGTATGGGTTACCACTCTAGAACAAACTCTAGTAGACCTGTTTGTGGTTGGTGTCCCTGTTGATGTTTTGAAAGATTTAATCCAGAAAATTCAGTCATACAACTTGCTATTTGACATGGATAGTTTTCAGTCTATGATGGGTAGTCATTATGTGAATCAAAAAGGATTAATGCTTACAGAATCAGTTAGTACAGATGGTT
>CAYFLR010000002.1:197626-200413 GCA_964343805.1 uncultured bacterium
AAGTATTATTTTAATTGAAAAACTAGAGTTTTTAATCTACCTTTTCTTCTAGATTATTATAAGTTTGGGTTGGAAATGGCTAGAAAAATAGGTAAAAAATACCTATAATGCCAGGAAATATCAAAAGGAGTGCGAATTATGGGTAACATGATTTCTAAGAGTGGCTATTACACGGCCAAGTCAATGGGTAAATCTACAGGCTATATGTATGTTGGAGTTCGTGGTGTTGGACGAGTAGTTGTCTATCCTTTTAGCAAGATTCCTTCCATTAAAATGCCGTCTATTTCTATGCCGTCATTTTCAATGCCATCCATGCCCTCTTTTTCAATGCCGTCCATGCCTTCTTTTTCTATGCCGAAAATGAGTATGCCTAATATTGGCTTTCCAAAGTTTAAGGGCATGTTTACAGGCGGGTTACGCAAGCGTTTTAAACTTGGAAAAAATGAAGTTCAGGGTAAAATAGCTAGCTTAGAAACAGAGATTCGCAATCTCTATTTAGATATTGGTAAGCTCGGTTCTGATAACAAACAGGATGGTAAATTATTCCAGCATCCTGATGTGAAAGTTAAAATTGAAAAGATTAAAAAAGCCGAAGCAGAGTTGCACTCCTTGCAAAATTACTTGGCGAATTTACCAGCCAACCGTCCCGTTGATCAACCAGCTCGGAAAATGGTGGTACGTACAAAACCTACTGCAACCCAGAAAGTAAATAAACGAGTGAGAAGCTTGAGTGCTGCCGCCATTCGTAAAGCGAGATTCCCGGTTAAGTCGGATGCCATCGTATTTAAAAAATCAATGAACGATTTGGTGGATGAGGATAAAGATATTCGTCGTCTAGCTATTAGCGAGCTGGGTCGAATCGGAAATAAAGCAGCGAACCCGGTTCTTAAAGAGATGCTTCGTTTGCAAGATCCGCAAATTTTAGCTGAAACCATTAACTCCCTGATTCAAATTGATGATGGCGATGTGTTTAAAATCTGCAAATCCTATGTCACTCATAGCAATGCCGGTGTGAGAGCGGCCTGTATCCGTGGTCTCTATAAGAAGGGGCAATCTTCAGCGGTTCCTCAATTAACCGAATCTCTCAAAGATGAGAATGCGGAAATTAGAAGTTCGGCGGCCATGTTCTTAGGATGGTTAGAGGCAAAAACAGCTGTTCCTGGTTTGTTGCAGGTGGCCAAAGATTTGGATAAGCGAGTGAGTAAAAATGCCATCTTGTCACTCACAGCCATTCGTGACGAAGCCGCGGTGATGCCTCTGCTCAGATTACTCGACAATGATGATCTAGAAATGAGAGATAAAATTCATTCGGCGATTGAGCGTATCTTGGGTGAGAAGATTGATTTTAATCCCACCGCAACGAAAGAAGAGCGAAGCAGGTCTATCGATAAATTAAAAGATTGGTGGATGGATAAGAATAGCCCTGGACCTCTCAATCTTAAAGAAGAAGAGAAGGTGGCTCCTACTCCTGCCAAAGTGGAAAAGGTGGTTCCACCCGAGCCAAAACCAGAACCTAAAAAAGAGGTGAAGGCTCCCGAACCTAAAAAAGTAGAGCCAGTAAAAGCTCCCGAGCCAAAAAAAGAAATCAAAGTTGAAAAACCCGAGAAGGTAGAGGCCCCTGCTCCTGCTAAGGCCGATGTTAAAATTGACAGTAAAGCGAGTAGCTCTAGTAAAACTAACAGAGCGGATAGAATTGCCCGGTTACAAAGATTAGAAGCCAAGTCAAAAGAAAAGAGGGACAACAATGATTCAGGATCCAAAAAAGACCGAAGAACAAAGTAAAGAGCTCACTCGGCAAGAAATTGAAGAGCACCGTCAGCTCCTTGAAGAGAAAGAGCTGGCCAATAAATTGCTGGAAACGGTTAAAATCAATGCCCATCTGATTAAAGAGGTGGAGAGTGTTTCTGGTGAAAACTCCACCATTTTAAATGGCAATCAACAGCTGAAAAATCAGTATGAGAGCAATGCTAAAAGACATGAAGAGTTGACTAAAGAGTATAAGGAGGTGGAATCTTCCATCACTACTCTACAGATAAAATACAACTCACTCACCTCCGAGATTGCTTTCTTGCAGGAAGAACGGCATAAGTTGCAAATCATAGCGGATGAGAAATATCAAAAGTTGGCTGAATTAATGAGAAGGTATAATGCCATCAAAGATAGCTATGAGTTTGTCAAAGGGGAAACCACCTTTTCCCAAGATCTGCTTAAATATTCTGAAGATCTTCTCATGAAAGCACTTAAACAGAAGCAGTCATTTGATCGGAAGCTGGATCAGTCGGAAGAGTCCTTGGATCAGCTTTTCAATGGTCTTGATGAAGTTGTGAGACAAGGGCATGTGACCTTTTACACTCATCGACAATAAAATTTATTTGAGGAGATGAAATTGGAAAAATTGGAACAAACACTGTCTAAAAGAAAAGAGTTCAAAATTAACAATATGACTGTGGAAACCAAAGATCCTGTTTCCATGAATGATATTGTCAAACAGTTGGAGTCTATCTCTGATCTAAAGTTAGATAAGTTCACTCAAGTGGGTGAGCAAAAAGTTCAAAACACGGTAGAGGGTGTCTTCTCAGTTGTAAAAAATTTAGAGGGGCATCTGCATAATCTGCAAGAACTAAATCTCTCCTACAAAAAAGAAATAGGGGCTTTGCAGGCAGAGAATGATCGAGTGATTTATGAGAATGCTCAGCTTACTACCCGGTTGGCTGAATACGAAAAGCATGGCACCAAGATTGCTGATTTGGAAAAAAGGCTGGATATCACCACCGAAGAGATGGAAAG
>CAYFLR010000002.1:200423-219474 GCA_964343805.1 uncultured bacterium
GCTGCGGATGGAGAATCTACTTTTAGAAGAGAAAAATCGTCAATTAGAAAAAATCAATGCCAAGGTGAAATTAGACAACAATCATCTTATTGGTGAAAGAGATGATGCCTATCGAGAGTTAACCGTGATTCGAAATAATCTTAACGCCTTGAAGGGAAAATAATCCATGAGCGAAAAAATCTCCGATATTAAAAAGAGTTTAGTTCATGACTGGGAATCCATGAGTGTGAGATGTCCCGTAGTGCTCAATGCCGAGGTGGTAGTTCAAGATAAAGTTAAATCGAACTTCTTGACCTATATTGATGGGATAAAAACCGCAGAAGATATTCGGAAGTTTTTTACTCTGGAGCCTAGCGAAGCCCTACTTCTTTTTACCGACCTGATCAATCAGCGAGCCATTCGCTTTTTGGGAGATGAAGAGCGGTTGGAGTTTTTAAAAAAGCAAGGGATCGAACTCAAAAGACAATTAGAATTTCTTCTTTCCGAGCAGGCCAGATTGAGTGGTGAAGAGGTTTATCTCTCATCACGAATCAGAGAAAAGGGTGATCTTACCAGTTCTCTTCATACCAAACTTCCCATGGCGAAAGATGCGCTTTCAGATATCAATGATAAGCTCAATCGCATGCAGAAAAATTCTGATAACTTGTGGCAAGACAATTCAGAACTGCAGGCCATTACTAAGGATATGGTGAAAAGAGAAGAGCAAATCGCCACGGTTCTGGAAAGAATGGAAGCCGAATTTCCTCGTATTATAAAAAGAAAAGAGCGCTTGGCAGTTAAAATTGAAAAAACCGCCTCAATCGCTGATACCAAAGAGGAAGAGAATAAAGTGGTTCATAAAAAACTGGTTCGTTACTATGATGTAATGACTGATGTTCATGAATTTCTAGAAGACACTAAGTCAAGAGTTAACTTATTAGTAATGGATGTGTAAGTGGGAATAAACTTTAAGTCCCAGAAGGGGCCGATTTCTTTAAAAGCTTCCTATAATTCGGGAGACCCCCTTTGTCGCCAGCTTATTTCAGATCTTGATCATCTCAATCGGTTTAACGATCTCTTTCCTGACATTGTCGCAGAAAATATCTATGATGACCTTAGGCATCTTATTGAAAACCGATTAGCCAACCGTTTGGCTATTCGTTTTTATCACTCCCTCAATCCGAATAAAGTCTATTTTGAAAAGTCATATAATTATCATCTTTCAGCTCCTAACACCAATCAGGACTTAAAGATAGAGTGCGCTGATCTGCCTGAGCCCTATGAATTTGATGTGTTTGTTTTCTTTTCTAAACATTTTTTAGCTCTCAGCCCCGATGTTAGAAAGAGCATTATGCAGAACTTCCACTATGACTGGTCTGATCCATCCAAGATGCAACAACCAGTGGAAGAGCCAGTGAAAAAACCGCAACAGCCAGAGATTCATCCTTCCTATATGCCCCATGATATAGAGCAAGAGATTCCTTTGGCTGTCCATCATTCACCAGTAGATAATGAACTTTTAAACCATTTTAATGGAACTCAGTCTCTTTTCTTAGCCCAGTACGATAACTCTCGTAAGCTCATAGAAAAGTTTGTTTTAGTGGCGGAGTCTCTGCAATTAGTTCCCTTGCAGTGGACCCACAGTGATGGATTTCGAGAGCTCACCACCAACGAAGAGGATGTGCAAAGCAGGTCTTTTAGTAGAGATAACTACAATCCCTTAGAAACTTTGCAGCATATTAAAGATGATCCCATGGAGCAGACCATCTATCTGCTAGAGGATTTTCATCATTACTTAGGGAGAGAAAATATAAATTCATCCCATTATGCGGAGATGATTTCTCTTATAAAATGTCTCCCTGAGCGCCTCGCTGAAGTGGGAAGTTACGTAGTGATATTGGCTCCTCATGCGGAATTGCCACCCGAGATTGCGCCTATTTTAAAAATCATTCGCGGCGATAAAGAGGGGACCGGTAACTTCTACTATCTGGAACGTTTTGGTCAAGATCTTTCTAAAAAAGTGGCCGAAAGAGTAGGTAAAAAAGTAATCGGGCGTGATCGTGAGATCATGGAGTGCTTTAAAATTCTCACGAAAATGGAAGGGAATAATCCCCTTTTGGTGGGGAAGGCCGGGGTCGGTAAAACCGCTATTATAGAGGGCTTAGCCGCTCAAATCCAAACAGGAAAGGTTCCCACTTTTTTTAAAAGTAAAAGAATTTTTTCTTTGAACTTGAACTCCATGCTTTCAGGAACCAAGTACCGTGGTGAATTTGAGAAACGCCTCGAAGGTCTCCTGGAAGAGGTTCAAAAAAATGCCGAACACATCATCGTCTTTATTGACGAAATTCATACGCTGTTAAATATGGGAGCCACTGAAGGCTCGGCAGGTGCTGAAAATACCCTAAAACCAGCCCTCGCCAGAGGTGACTTTCCCTGCATTGGTGCTTCTACTTTTGAAGAGTACAAAAGATACATTGAACCAGATAAAGCGCTCGCTCGTCGTTTTCAAGTGATTCATATTAGCGAGCCATCCAATAAGCAGACGGTTCAAATTTTAAAAGGGGTTAAGTCTGTTTATGAGCAGCACCATCAGGTGCACATCTCAGACTCTGCCCTCACTAAGTGTGTGGAAATGTCCGATCAGTTGATTAAGGATCAGTACTTTCCCGGAAAAGCTATTAAAATGTTAGATAGTGTCTGCGCCTATGCTATACTATCCGGACATAAAACCGTGACTCCAGATTTAGTGGTTCATGAATTTAAGCATTTATAAAAGGAGTTTTTGATGCAAGCCGATTTGAACAAGGTTTTAATAATTGATGAAGATCAAGGTTTTCTCCAGACAGCCAAAGACGAGTTAAAGAACTCCTATAAGGTGGAAGTGACCAATTCTGGCAAGGATGGAATTTACCAATTTAGAACCTTTGAACCCAATGTGGTGATTCTGGACTCCAAGGTATCCGATATCTCCTTTGTGGAACTGATGAGAAAGTTTCGTAAGATCGATCACAACGTGATCCGTATTGTTGTTTCAGATGACTTTAGTAAAATTGATTCCGTCCTGGAAGCCATCAATGAAGTGCATGTTCATAACTACTTTCGAAAGCCACTCAATTTCAGTGATCTTCGCACCACCATTCAGGCGAAAATGGGTGACTATCATATTGTCAAAGGGCATCAGGCTTTTAACGAAAATGTGACCGCTGTTTATTCTAAGTTGGAAACCATTCTCGATCAAGTGGAAGCCTCTAAAAAAATCGAAGAGATGTCAAAAGCTCATGTGGATAAAGCCACCGCAATGGAGGTGGAAAGTTTAGCCAAAATCAGAGACACCATGGAGCAGCTTAAAGCCTCGCAAAACCATGTGAAACATTTAGAAGACGTGGTAGAGGGTCTCAAAGAAAAAGCACGAGAGTACGAATCTTTAAAAGCTCGTAATGTAGATATAGTAGAGAATGAGCGCAACGAATATAGAGAGGCGTTAGAAAAAGCTAAAGAAGATTATGATAAGGTGGTAGAAGAGAAAGAAGAAATTGAAGATACTTTAAGAGAGATGGAGGTGACTTTAGAATCTCGTAAAGAGTCTGTTATGAAAGTGAGTGCAGACTTTGCCACCACCACCAGAGAGAAGAAAAATGGCAAAGACTCTCTGCTCTGTGTGGATGATGAAACCGAGATTACCAGCTCTTTTCAAAAACTATTTGGCAAAATTTACAATGTCTACACTGCCAATAATGGTAAAGAGGCGCTTCAGGTGTTGCAAGATAACCCTGATATTTGCATCGTAGTATCCGATCAACGCATGCCGAAAATGACCGGTATTGAGCTGGCTAACGAAATTCAAGAAATCAAACCCGATCTCCCTGTCTTTTTATTAACCGGTTACACCGATATTGATATCGCCATTGAAGCTCTTAACAAAGGGACTATTCTAAAATATTTTGAAAAGCCCATGGACTTCGATGAAATGAGCGAATCCTTGGAAGTTGCTATCGAAGATTATGATCAGAAAACAGCCTCTCGTGAGATTATTGAGGATAAGAAAACCTTCGTGGTGGATCGAATGCGAGAAGTGACCACCGAGATGAAGAATTTTAAATCCATGAATAAAAAACTAGAGAAAGATCTGGCTAAAGCTAAGAATGAGAACTCCTCTATAGCCCGTCAGCTAGAAAATAAGAAAAAAGATATCTTAGAACTGCGTACCGCGGTAGAACAGGAACGTAAGAAAATGTTCGAAGATATGAAGTTAGAAAAACAAGAATTTAACAACGAAATGGCTATTAAGCGGGAAGAGGCTAAGCAAATTGTGGAAGCCACTAAGAAACGCAATGAATCAGATCTTGAAAAACTGCAAGAAGCCTTTGATGCTGACAAAGTGAAAGTGCAAGCAGAGATCGAACAAATGAAAAAAGATCTGGAAGAAGAACGAAAAAAGATGTTGGCGGAAATGGAAGAGCGCAAAAATGAGCTGACTAAAGAAGAAGACGAACTTAAAGGATCTCTTGATAAGAGCAAAGCTGAACTCAAAGAGAAACTGGAAAAAGAAAATGCCGAGTTAGAAAAACAGATTGCTGAGCAGAAAGCCAAGGCAGATAAAGAAGTGGAAGCCATGAAAACCAAGGTGGAACGAGAGCAGAAAAAATTGGCTGAAAAATTTGAGAAAGAGACCGTCGCTAAACGAGACGCCGCTTTTGCTGAATATGAGAAGATGAAAACTGAACTCCAACAAAAAGAGGAGAAAATTACTGCCGTTCTTAAAGAGGCCGCTGAGTCCGTTAAGGATAAAGACCGTCAAATTGATGATCTGCAAGATAAAGTGGCAGAGGCTTTTGCTCAAAGAGATAAAGCCCAATCTGAAATCGATGATATGAAAGATGAGTTTAACCTGCTGGTTGCCTCCAGAGAAGCATTGGAAGCTGAGTTGGCAGAACTTCGAGGGTAAATATGAGTGAAGAACAGCAAATTTTAATTGTTGATGATGACGAAATGGTATTGGACGTCACCAGTGCTCTTTTAGAGAGTGAAGGTTATGATGTGATTACCGCCAATGGAGGACCGGAAGGGGCGGCTTTAGCCGAAGAAAAAAAACCGGCCTTAGTTATTTCTGATGTGGTGATGCCAGAGATGGATGGTTTTGCCGTTTTAAAGCATGTGAAAGAAAAGTGCCCAGAGACGGAAGTGATTATGCTTACCGGAAATGGAACCATTGATGGGACCATCCAAGCCATGAAAAATGGGGCTTTTGACTTTATTTTAAAACCGGTGGAAGAGAAAATTCTCTATGTAACTGTTGAAAAGGCTCTCCAACATCATGCCATTCAACAGGATTTAGAAAGAGCTAAAACTCAAATCACCCGGATGGATCAACTCTCTGCCTTGGGTGAGTTAGCTGCGGGAATCGCTCATGAAATTTTTCAACCCCTGCAAGCCATTTCCAATTACAATCAACTGATTAAAAATCGTTTAAAAGAGTTGGGAATCGAAGATGAAGAGTTAGCTGAGCATTATGGTGCCATCAAGCATGCACTGGGTAGACAGAAAGAAATTATCAAAGGAATTAAAGATTTTGCCCGAGTTGATAAAGGGGAAAGCAATGCCATGGGGAATGCGAGCCTGACCAAAGCCATTGAAAATGGTCTCATCATGCTCAAGGCTCAAATCCAAAACCATGATATTGAATTGGTTTTGGAGCTGGATCAAGATATACCCGAGGTTCCTGCAAATCTCCGTCAATTAGAGCAGATCTCAATTAATATGATGGTGAACGCCATTGATGCCATTGATATGTGGGGCGATGAAAAAGGTGACGAATTCATCACCGTACGTACTTTTGTATCGGGCGATTGGGTTGTTGGGCAGTGGGAAAATACCGGTCCTAAAATTCCGGATGATATTCTTCCCTCCATTTTTAACCCCTTTTATACCACCAAAGAGGTGGGCAAAGGAACCGGTCTTGGCTTAAGTATATGCCATGGTATCGCTTCTGATCACCATGGTGAGCTGACCGTTGAAAGTGATGTGGAGCGCACCGTCTTCACTCTAAAATTACCCCTCAATCCACCATCAGATTCCGAATAACTTCATTTGAAAGGATGATAAAATGGCTGATTTGACCAATTGCATTCCCGTAGGTGGGGAACTAGGCACATCTTCGAGTAAATTTTGTCATGATGATACCATTGTTCTTTTTTCTTCTGTGGTGGGTAACGCCATGACTGAGCAGATGGAAAAAAGTTGGCGACTCATGAATCGGTCCACCGATGATCGTTGGATCAAAAACTTGGCTGTGTTTGATAACAGTCGCAACTCCTGGCGCTATGTAGGGGCCATGACTCGCACTTCAGAAAAAACCAACTGGTTCACTCACAGGGGGCTCATTCAAAACTTTGATGATGCTTTTTTAGCTATTAAAGCGGGGCTTTTCCTGATGCATTTGGAAGCCGAGAAAAAAGGTATCGCATTAAATAAAGTGGGTCTCGGTTTTGGTGTGACGGTGAGACATGGAGAGTCGGTATTAGATCGCTTCTTTGATTACCTGAAAGAAAACTTAGTGGAAAAGGATGGGGTTAAAACTCTGCCTATCAAAGCCAAAAATGTGGCTAAAGATGAAGTCCGAGAAGTGAATATCGAACTCGCTTTCAGTGTGATGCAATATCAGGCTTATGGGGCTTACATGGCCATCTTATTCAGTAAATTTAAGATGGAAGTTTACAATACCTACGTTATTGATATTGGTCATGGAACCTGGATAAAACTTCCCGTAATAGAAAATGAAGCAGATGTCAACCTTTCTGACTCAGTTACAGAGGGGATTTACACTATTACTAAAAATATCAGCTCCATTGTTTTTGAATCCAGTGGTCAGAAGTTTAGAGTTCCTGAGCAAAAGATTATGGAGAAACTACCTAAAAAAGATTACAAGCTAGATGTTCCCGGAGTAGGAGTTTATGATTTCGAAAAACTCCTGGATCATGAAGCGAACCATATGGCGAAGCGTATTGTGGAAAGAGTGGCTACCGATATTTCTATCTTGGCTGAAAAAGGTCAAACGGTTGACTATTTCACCATTATTGGTGGTGGGGCTCATCTACTGTTTGATACCATTCGCCAGGAAATTGCCGATTACTTTGGTTGGAACGAAGACCAAATGAAAGAGCGAGTCATAAACCCCAATATTGTAGATGTGAACCCCCGTTATATTAACTGCGTTGGTTTTATGTTGCTGGCTCGGGACCAAATTGCACTGGAACTAGATCAAGATGTGGATCCCAATTTTGGCATTAAAAATGTGATCCAAGACACAGTGGAGTAGGCAGTAGGGAGGAAAAATGGATTGCTCATATTTGATATTAGATAAGCCTTTAAAAAAACTTATGGAGAAATTAGGGCGTATTCATCCCAATGATTCCAAAGCGGTCTTAAAAACCCTCCTTAAAACTTATCTCTACCTGCAAGATAGTAGTAAAAGAAAAGGGGCTGATCCTCTCCTGGTACTACAAGACCTGGTGGAAAGGATCGGTAAGGGGCAACTATATCAGACCTCTCAAGATAAGATTAATCATATGGATTCTCTATTGGAAGGCCAGCAACCTGCGGCTCAGAGTGCTCCAGATGAAGCTCTTTTAAAAGAGATCAAAGAGATGAAATCTTATCTGAGAGAAATTAAAGCCATGCGCATGCCGGCAGCGGCTTCAAGAACGATGGGGAATATGACTCCTTCGGGAACAGCTGATCTTTTGACGGTTGAAAAGGGTGTGACTCAAAAGAAGAGGAAAAATTATCGAGATCTGCGAAAAGGCAGTACCAATCGCAAAATAACATTTTAACCTTATAAAGTAATGTATGAAGCGATTAATCATCGACCCGGGTCAATTCTATATCAAAGTTATCTGTCAAGAGTACGATGGCGATCGTTTTGTCCACTTCGGTCAGATGTTTCTTCCGGCTATTTATAGGGCGGTCAACCTGGAAGAACAAAACTTTCAAAAAGTCATTTTTACAGGTGATCATGGTTGGGCGGTGGGCTATGAGGCTCTCAAATACACCCGAGATTTTGCCGAGAGTTTAGCTCTCTTTAGCCGGGAAGAGAAAGATTACGATCTCTTATTTCGCAAAATTCTTTCCGATTATGCTGAAGACGGAGAGGCAGTGGAAATGGTGGTGGCTCTTCACAGCGCCGCTCTCTTAGAAAAAATACTGCCTCTTTCTGATATCTATTCCAAAGCTTGGATGAATATTACCTACACCGATGAGGTGAATCAAACTATCAAATGTAAAAAGGTGAGTGTTAACTTGCACACCGCTCCGGTGAGCGATGGCATTCTCCATTACCTAAGTAGTTTACGAGATAATATCCCCTCAGCTTTAGTGGTGGATGTGGGATTTGAACAAACCAAGCTTTATATGGTTCATGATCAAGGTGAGGTGGTGCTCTTTCGAAGTATTCCTTTAGGGATGAGCGATTACTACCAATCTTTCGTGCGCTTTTTTACCGAAAAGGGAATCTCATCCATTCATTTTCTTTGGTTTGTCAAACAGATGGAAATGGGCTGCAGCCACATTGAAATTGAAGATCATGATCTGGAGGTAGACATCTCCATGGTGGTGGCCAACGTACGATGGGATCTCTCTAAAAATATCTGTCGGGCTATCGAGGATTTAGCCGGGAATTATTATGAGAACACCACTAAATGGCCGGCCATGCTGGTTATTATGGGAGGGGGAGCCCTTTTTAATGGAGACATAGTGAGTTACTCCTTGAGTGATAAAGGGAGTTCGTTTCAAGACGTGCATGTGGACTCTTCCTCTATTTATGCTATTGCCCAAGGAGTGGCACAGAATTTGACTTTTACACCCGAGAAAAAACAAACCCTAAGGAGTCTGTATGGCTGAAAAAATCACTCTAAGTCCCTTTTACGTACTAGGTAAAGTTTCAGGCCACTGTGTTAAAAATGCGAACCGGGTAGGGAACACCTGTCTTGATTTTTTAAACAGTGAAAAATTAATGAGTTCACCCAACTCTGAAAACTCAGATAAAGATTCTGCATCAGGCGAGTCAAAGGACTTTCGTTTGCAAATGGGACATGGTAATATGGGGGTCACAGATCGAGAATTAAACAGTGATAAACTAATCATCAAGGATGCAAAAGCTCTTGAGAATGAGGAAAATTAAGAAGTCTTAGCAGGGGAAACACCAAATAGGTTGGAAAAGGGGAAACGACGATGTCAAACAAGAAAGGGAAAAATAAACACGGAAACAAACCAAAAACAGAACCCAAAGTGAACGATAAAAAGCAAGCCCCGGCTGTGGTGACCGACAGTAAAAAGGGGGATGAAGATGTGATTTCCAATCTGATTGGGGGTATTAAGACCGCTATGAAATCAGATAACACCGATCAGCTGATGAAAAAGGTAGAGGTGCTTAAAAAATCTGACTCCAAAGTCAGTGATAAGAAAAAGCAGGATTTGATTAAAAACCCCTGTGGCCTGGATATTGGAACCAGTCGTATTGTAGGAATTAAAAAAACCGCGGATGGCAATGTAAGTATGAAAGATGAGCTTAATGCTTTCCTTGCAGTTCCCCATTCCAGTTTTGCCCAAGAGATGCTCACCAAGAATAAACTCAACTATATTGAAGCTGGGGAGTTTATCTATGTAATGGGCTATGATGCTCAAGAGTTTGCTAATATTTTTAATGCAGAAGTGCGGAGACCCATGGCGAAGGGACTTTTAAAGTGGGATGAACAAGAAGCCATCTCGGTGATTAAAAAAATCATTCCAGTGGTCTTAGATCGACCTGAATTGGGAGACAACCTCTGCTTTAGTATTCCTGCCCCCCAAGCGGGCTTTGAAAGTGATCTGGTTTTTCATGAAGCGCTGCTTAAAAAGTTCTTGGTAGGGACTGGATATAATGCTAAAAGTATAACTGAAGGTATGGCAGTTGTTTTATCTGAGTTAGCTGAAGACAACTATACGGGAATTGGAGTAAGTATGGGAGCCGGAATGTGCAATGTCTGCTTCTCATTTCTATCCGTTCCGGTGATGGTGTTCAGCATACCCAAGGGCGGTGACTATATCGATCAAAGTGTAGGGCGAGTGGTCAATGAAACCAGCAATAGAGTCCGGGTTATTAAAGAAGAGAGCCTGGATTTAGCTGCTCCACCTCGTAATAACATGGAGAATGCTTTCACCATTTTCTATGAAGAGATATTGGGGAATCTGTTTAACAACATTGCAGCGGTTTTATCTCATAGTGAGAAGCTGCCACGGCTCAGTCGTCCTGTACCCATTGTTTTTGCAGGAGGCACCAGCCTTCCACATGGGTTTAAAGGCAAAGCTGAGAAAATACTGAAGCAAGTCTCTATGCCACTAGAGATTTCAGATGTGCGTTTAGCTTCAGACCCTCTTAAAGCGACAGCTAGAGGAGCTTTAGTTAATGCCATGGCACCAAATTAAAAAAAAAGACGTTTAACATAACTGGGAGGAACAAAATGGGTCTTAAAATCGCTGGTGGAATATTAATTCTAATTGGTGGTGCCTATGTTATTCATCGAACTGGTGTAGCAAAAAAAGTAGGGACTAAAATTTCTGATGGCAGTGCCATGATGAAAGATGCTTTTGTTGAGGGCTATACCGAGGTGGTTCACGCTCATCCTTAAGTGGATAAAAGAATGGTTTCGCAAGAAAAACAAGACGATGGGGCTTCCTCTGAGGAGGTCAGCACCCCTATTTTAACTGTTCAGCTGGAGGAGACAAAAGCCCTTCTGTTAGAGTCTGAAGAGTACAATGATAAGTTGATTTTAGAGGTCAGAGATCTAAAAAAGAAGCTCAAAGAAAGAGAGATCGAACTGGAGATGCAGGAAGCTAAAGAGGCGGAATGGGCAAAGAAGCAAAAGAAGATGGATTGGCTCCAGGATCAAATTGATAAGTATGAACTTCTCATCAAAGACCTCAAAAATAAACATTCAAATGAACAAAATGACCGCTACGGATCTGAAACAGAAAAGATGATCAGTCGCAGTAAAACTCTCTAACTAAAAAGAATAAATGACCACAGTAAATTTGGCCGAGCAACAAATCTTAATAGCTGATGACGATATTGAAAGCGCCGGATTGCTTGCCGAACAATTAGCAGGTTTGGGTGCTAAAGTGGTCCAAGTCAATACCGCCCTTGATACCTTTGATGCTCTTGCCAAAGAGCCCTTTTCCTACGCGTTCTTTCATATTAATTTACCTGAGATTCAGTTTTTTGCCTTCATGGAGAAGATGAAGCTGGCTGCTGGTAAAACCAAGTTTGTGGCGCTCACTTCCAGGTACAGTGCAGAACTGGCTCGCATTATTAGAGACATTGGTTGTGAACTTCTTGCTAAACCGGTGGATTCGGAAGAGCTGAACTCACTTTTGGAAAAGATGAGTGGAGAAGAAGCCCTATTAGAAGAGAAGCCGGTTATTCCGAAGCTCCTCATTGTGGATGATGAAGAGATCATTTTAGGAGCTTGTGAAAATATTCTGATAGATATGGCTGAGGTGGAGACCTGCAATTGCCCAGTGAAAGCGTTGGATATTCTCAAAAAGAAAACCTTTGATATTCTCCTCACCGATATCAATATGCCTCTACTAGATGGAATTACTCTCATTAAAGTGGTAAAAAAAATTCAACCAGAGATTATTCCCATCATCATTACCGGCTTACCCGATCTTCGAACTTCTATTTCTGCTAATAAAGCGGGGGCCACCGATTATCTAGCTAAACCCATCGAACCCATTGTTTTGGAAATGACCGTACAAAGGGCGATCGATCGACTTAAATTTCAAAGACAAAGGCAGGATCTTTTTAACACGGTTCAATCAGCTCTCCTCGATGTGGAAGAGAAAAAAAATGAAATTCAAGCCACCAATATAAAGCTGCAAAATACTCAAGCCCAACTGGTGCAATCAGCCAAGCTGGCTTCCATTGGTACTTTGGCATCGGGAATTGCTCATGAACTGAATAATCCTTTGGCCGCTTTGATTGGGAGTATTGGTCTGGTTAATAAATTTGGTGAAGATAACCCCAAATTAACCCCTCACACCGAACGAGTGAAAAAAATTGCCGAACGGATGAAGGGCATTGTGAGGCGGTTGATGGAGTATGCGGAAGAGACCAAAGTGGATAGCTCTTCTCCCGTTTCTATCAATGAGAGTATTGAAAATGCTCTTTTATTTTTTAACTCTCAATTTGAAGAGATGGAAATTGAAGTAGATAATCAACTCTCAGATGATATTCCGATGTTAAAGGCGGATCAAGCTCAGTTGGAGACGGTGATTCAAAGTTTATTGGCCAATAGCCGAGATGCGTATGAAAAGCAGTCTTCCGAGAGTGAGAAAAAGATCGTCATTATCACTAAAGAAGATAGTGAAGGGGGCATTATGGTCATTTATGATGATAATGCCGGTGGGATTGGCGAAGACATTCAAGATCAAATTTTTGACCCCTTCTTTACCACTGCTCAAGCCAACCGAAGTGGTCTCGGGCTTTCCACCTCTCATCAAATAATGCAAAAACATGGAGGGGATATCTGGTTAGAAAGCAGCGATGATGATGGCAGCTGCTTTGTGGTTACTTTTCCCCCATCAATCGTGATTTCAAAATCGTAATCAGCTCATCGGGGTCATCTAAGGGTTTAGGGATCAGGCTCACATTGCCATGCTCTCTAAAATGAGGCAGCAGTTCATCCATGTCAATCACTGCTGATAGCATCACCACCGGAGTTTGAGGCTGGTGTTCTCGGGCTTTTTGTAAAATTTCAGTTCCGAGCACATCGGGCATTTTATAATCGGTGAGGATAATATCAAAAACTTCCTCTTCGATGAGTAGGAGAGCATCCTTCGGATCGGTAAAGCCGGTGAATTCAAATTCTTCACTTAAATATTTGCCCAGGATTTCTATAATGGGGGGCTCATCATCCACCGCCAGGAGTTTATATTTACGCACCTCTTTTTGTTCTGTGGTTTCACCTTCTCCTGCAGAAGCTGTTTTAGTCACCACCGATCCACTTTGATCGGGAGCCACTGGAAATAAAATGGTGAAGGTGGTTCCATCGGGCGGCCGGCTGTCAACAGAGATGGTTCCCTTATGAGCCTCAACAATACTGTGGCTAATGGACATTCCTAAGCCAGTGCCTTTGCCGGGAGGTTTGGTGGTAAAGAATGGATCAAAAACATGCTCTACTATATGCGGAGGCATTCCACCCGCGTTATCTTTATAGACGATTTCCACCTGTCCTTGATCATTTACCTTTGAAGACATTACAATATGTTTTTTTCGCTCACCCTTACAATCCATATAGGCATCCAAGCTGTTGCCTAGAAAGTTTTGGAAGATACTCTCCAGCTTTACCTTGTCTCCCTTTACCAGCGGGAGTTTTGGATCCAATTGCAATTCAACCGTCACACTCTGATCTTTAAAACGTTTTTGTAATAAAACCAGGGAGTCTTCAATGGGTTCATTCACCTGAATGGGTTGAGTATCTTCATCTTTACTCTGACGGGCAAAAGTACGCATATGGTCGATGATTTTTTTCATCCGCTGAGAGGCTTTATAAATTCCATCGGCATATTTCACCACTGCATCGGATGAGCTTTTATCTTTGCCGATGAGTACGGCATAGCCAATCACTCCCGATAGAGGGTTGTTAAGCTCATGAGCTACTCCCGCTGAGAGCGTACCCACTGAAGCCATTTTAGCAGATTGAATCAGTTGACCTTGCATGGCCTCTTTCTCTTTCTCAGCTTTTATCCTTTTGGTGATATCTAACATGGAAACCATAATGCAGATGGCTTTGCCATAGTTATCGGTAATTTTATTAGCAGTTAAATGAATGTCGATGGCTTCTTGGGATTGAGTATTGCCTTCAGTCTCTCCACTCCACTGCCCGGTTGTATGAAGAGTCTCCAAAATATCATTGGCCATGGTTGGATCATGGAGCAGGTTTTCAAAATTAGCTCCACCCACTTCCACCATATCATCATAGCCAAAGAGCTTTAAAAAAGCCGGGTTGGCATAGACCAATGTGTCATCCATTTGAAAAAACAAAATGGGCATCATGGAGGATTCAATGGCATGATCTTTTAAATTTATGAGCTCTTCTTGCTGTTTGCTCTCTTTCAGCTCACTTAAAAAATCCGGAGAATCCGATAAAAAATCCGAGAGTTCATCACCGGTATCGGCGGTGACACTTTGTTTCTCGATATAGCTTTGCAGCTGTTCTTCCGCCTCAGAAATGGCCTTAAGATCTTTGGCGATTCCTGTGAGAGCAAGGGTTTCATCTTGATCACAGAGAATGATTCGTCCACTGAATTCCAAGGAAATAGCCGATCCATCTTGCATTTGAAGTTCGATAGGAAGATGTTCAACCCAATCTTCTTCTGTGTCTCCCAAGACCTTCGTAAGAGATCCGGTAAAAAGATCACCTATGCTTTGACCGATGAGGTTTTCTTGTTTATACCCCAGTCGTCGAGCTAAGCTTTGATTCACGGCGGCAATAATTCCCTCTTCATTTGACCTTAGTTGAAAATCAAAGAGAGAGTCCGATATGGACTTTGTATAGGCGGTGGCGGTAAAGGAGCCACTTCCCATTTGATCGCTGTCTTTAATCATCAGAAATCCACTTTACTTTTTCACCAACATTAACTTGCTGAACAGGGTTATAGTCCACCAGTTCATTGAATATTTTTAAAATGAGCGGATCAAATTCACCTTTCATACGGTTGATTGCCCTGATGGCTGGAACGGGTTTAAACACTTTTTTCTTTTCCAGCTGTTTAAAATAGGTAGCAAACTTCCCGGCCAAACCTACGATGGAAGCGAAAGGGTGAATCCCATCCGGGTTGTCTTTGGATAGACGACCTTTTAACTGATTGGGGAAACCTTGACCATTGAACTTTTCGTGATGCTGATGGATAATGATAAAAATTTCTTCCGGGAGCTCCACTCCTTCCGCAGTGGCTTCGTTCATCACATCCACTCCTAAAGCGGGATGGCGCTCATAGAGAGCGGTCATTTCAGGAGACAATTTTTCGGTATAAAGTCCCGGTATTTCTAACTCCGTGAGTCCTACATCCATAAAGAGACAACCCAGGGAGAGCAACTTTAAATCTGTTGCAGAAAGTCCCAGTTTTTTTCCCATTGAGAGAGCCATCAAGGTGGAGAAGGAGATATGATCAAAATTTTCGTTATTATGCTCAATGATTTTAAGTAAGAATTCGCTCACTGGCTCAAAGTTGGATACTTGAGAAACCACCTGTACCGAGATTTGCTCAGCTGCCTCCACAGATTCCTGATCCACAAAAGCCATGATTTTTGAGGAACTCTCACAGAGTTGTAGATAGCTGCCAGAGATTTTTTTCTCATCCTCACTGAGCTCCAGTCCATCCATTTTGGAGAGCCGAGCTTGAGCAATGTGATCATACATCTTTTGTTGATCATCTCGTCTCACCATGAGCTTGGCAACTTTTTGCAGTTTGGGTATTATTTTTAAGAGCTCCAGGATACGTTTTTTGACATCTTCCCCATCAAAGCCTGCATTAATATATTCTAAAATCTCTTCACTGCCAGCAATCCATATTCCAAACTTCAACTTGTTGGGATTTAATGATTTAAGCACTTCTGGATAGATGGGAACAAATTCCTTTCGGTGATGAATCGGAACTCGTAGGCAACTTTTTCGAGTGCTCTCTTTAAAGGTGTAGGTTTTTTGAGCGTTTGTATTACTTTTCATATATAGATCTATTTTAAGGTTCAATTGGTTTACTGTCCACCATAAACTCTTATGATTTAAGCAACAAAGCCTGAGATAGAGAATTGGTTTTTAAAAATTAAACTAGTAATGATAATGGTTATTATTAATTTTAAAAGTTTTGTTAATTCTTGTTGTAAAAATAGGGAGATAAAAAAAGAAAATTAACGAAATTATGTTGACATAAGTGGGTTTCTGAGACATAGTCTCATAAGGACGTAAGTTTTCAATTTCCTAGTATAAAATTACCTTAATAATGAAGGCGAGGGATTGCTATGTTTTTGGCCAAATCAGAGAAAGCATTTTGGGAACAATCAAATGACGGATCAGGCCTATGTGCCATGGTAGGGAATGCTCATGTGGGAAAGGCAACTCTACTAGAAAACCTTTTAAAGAGAAACCTTCGTGAAGAGAGTTATCCAGGTTCCTCTTTTAAGTTAAGTGGTGGTCAAATCCCTGGGACAGAATCCTTTTTAGTTGACCTCCCTGGAAGTTTCCTTTTTAGTGGGACAGAAGAAGAGACTTTGACTCGGCAAGTTCTGTTTGAAAAAAATATCGAAAAATTGGTGCTGGTGGCAGATGCCAAGGATCTGGCTAGCTCTTTGACGCAATTTTTCTACTTTAGAGAGTTTGATCTCCCTATGATGCTGAACGTCAATATGACGGATGAGGCAGCACTACACGGGTTAGAGATCGATGCCGATCGTCTATCTGAAATGTTAGGTTGCCCTGTGAATACCTCCATTGCCATCGACAATGTGGGTGTGCAAAAGTTGCAAGAAAGTCTCAAAAATGACCTAAATAGGCCTAAACCGATCCAGTATCCAGCAGAAATTGAGCAGTACCTTTCCACTTTTGAATCCTTGGTTCCGATGGGTTTGAAATTTAAAAAGCCTCTCGCTCTCTCTCTTTTAATGAAAGACTCATTTGCGATGGACCACCTTAAAAAAGAGTGTGCTCCGGTTATAGTGGAACAGGTTCAATATCTGATTGAAAACACTAAAAAAGTATTCAGTAAGTCTCCTTCTATTATATTACATGAACTCTTTTTAGAGTATTCAAGTTCCATAGTACAGGAAACAGTTTCATCGCTTCCTTTAGAAAAGCCTCTATTCATGGATAAGCTAGGCCGATGGTCGCGGAATGTCGGGACAGGAATTCCCATCGCCCTTATGGTGTTAACTGCTTTATTTTATATTGTTGGAAAATTTGGTGCGGAATTCTTAGTGGGACTCATGGAGGGAGAACTTTTTGGTGAAGTGATTAACCCTTATGTCGAAGCAAAATTGAGTGCTCTCAACTGGCCCTTCTTTCAAGAGATGGTGGTGGGAGAATTTGGTCTTTTAACGGTAGGAATAACTCTTCCTTTGGGCTTGGTACTTCCGGTTTTAGTGACTTTTTACCTCTGTTTTAACTTTCTAGAAGCTTCCGGCTATCTTCCAAGACTTGCCATTTTATTTGATCGAATTTTTAAGAAAATGGGGATGAGTGGAAAAGGGGTGATTCCTTTATTGATGGGCTTTTCTTGTATTACCATGGCTATTTTAACCACTCGGGTTTTAGATACTAAAAAAGAAAAAAACATTGCTACTTTGTTGCTTACTATGGGAATTCCCTGTGCACCTTTATTTGGTATTATGTTGATCTTATTGGTGCAAATGCCTATCTCTGCCTCTTTCGTGTTGTTTGGTATTTTGATCACTCAAATAATGGTGATTGGTTTCATTGTGAATAAAATCTTTAAAGGGCGGCAATCTAACTTTGTATTTAGCATTCCTCCCTTACAGATTCCTAAGATGAAAAGGGTGGTCACTCGGGCCTTTGCACAGAGTTGGGACTTCTTAAAAGAGGCTCTCCCTGTTTTTCTCTACGCAACTTTCTTTGTTTTTCTTTTAGATCATTTTGGTGGCATCGAATATCTGAAGTCGGTGAGTAAGCCAATTTTAAGTGATTTCATTGGATTACCGCAAGAGAGTGTGAGCGTCTTTCTCATGTCTATGATCAGAAGAGAGGCTGGAGTCGCTTTATTAAAACAATTTACTGATGCTAATTTATTCACCAATGTGCAAATTGTTATCAACTTGCTACTGGTTACCTTTCTAATTCCTTGCGTGAATGCCATCTTGGTTATAGTGAAAGAACGGGGGTGGAAAGTTGCAGTGGGAATCGCTGCTTTTGCTATTAGCTATGCCATTTGTATGGGCGGAATTTTAAATTTTACATTTACAAAATTAGGAGTCACTTTCTAATAAGGAGAAATAGATGCATAAGAAAATGGATGAAGTGTTAGAGGCGGTCTATGAGGCAGTGGAAAGTAAAGATAACAGCATGGCTCGTATAAAAGAGAATTGTCATGTTACAATCACTGAAGATCTCTTAGAAAAAATGCAAAAAATCCACCTTATTGTTTTTAATCAAAAGGAGATTTATCTCACTCCTGAGGGAACCAAGCAGGCTGTTGCTCTTATCAGGAGAAAAAGGTTAGCTGAGGTTCTTCTTTTTAACGCAATGCAGTATTCGGGAGATCATCTCTCTCGTGCAGCTTGTAAATATGAACATGCGGTTTATCCTGAAATTGAAGAGAGTATCTGTATCCTTCTTGGCCATCCCACCACATGTCCCCATGGAAAACCTATTCCTGGTGGAACCTGTTGTGAGGCACATAAAACCATGGTCGAACAAAAAGTTACCACCCTTAATAGTTTAAGAAAAGGGGAAAGTGGACGGATAACTTCTATTAACACTGAAGATGATCAAACTCTCAACAAGCTTTATGGCATGGGAATCAAAAACGGTAAAGCGGTGAGTGTGAGACAACACTTTCCATCTTTTATTGTGGAGGTGGATCACAAAGAGGTGGCTATGGACAAGGAGATGAGTAAGAGTATCTTTTTGACTTGTTCTCACTAAATGGCCTCCATAAACAAACAGCCGCTGTGTTGACTTCCAATCTCCACAGAGTCCCGCAAAGGCCGACGATAGATTATCGTGGGGCGTTCGCGGACAAAAACCTTGCCAAAGTGTATTCGAAATGGCGACGATAGATTATCGCGGGCTGTTCGCGGACAAAAACCTTGCCAAAGTGTATTCCAAGCGGCGACGATAGATTATCGCGGGGCGTTCGCGGACAAAAACCTTGCCAAAGTGTATTCGAAATGGCGACGATAGATTATCGCGGGCTGTTCGCGGACAAAAACCTTGCCAAAGTGTATTCCAAGCGGCGACGATAGATTATCGCGGGGCGTTCGCGGACAAAAACCTTGCCAAAGTGTATTCGAAATGGCGACGATAGA
>CAYFLR010000003.1:0-727 GCA_964343805.1 uncultured bacterium
TCCGGTTATGCGTTTTTCCGGAATTTTTGTGAATTCTATGGAGGATTAGCTATTTATTGGTGGGCAAGTACTATCCATCTATTATCAAAAAGAGGCAATGGAAGATCCTCGCCCAACTCATGATGTAGATCTTATTGTCTTTTGTCAAGGGTATACGGAGTATGCTGAGCTAGAGAAAAAGCTTGCCCAAATTGGTTTTAACCCTCCAAGACTAGGAAGTAATCATCCAATTTGTCGAAAAGAGTATCAGGGTATACTTGTTGATGTCCTGCCCTCTACCGGTGACTTTCTTGGCTTTAATACCAATTGGTTCGAGTTAGCTATTTCCCATAAATCAGCCTAATAGTATGAAAAATAAAAGCGGTTATAAAAAAATTTACTCATCCATTTTAATTCAATTGCCCATATATTTCTATTAATTAGGATGCGTCCTAATTATAAGAATAGTAAATATAGAGGGAAACTATATAGGTAGAGAGGTGCACCTCGCCGGCCGAATTACTTGGCATAGAAAAAATATAGGGCGAAAAAAAAAGCTCAAATCGTATTTATTGTAATTATCAAATAGGATTGCATGTATATAATACCATAAGTATTTACAGTTAAAAATAATTAGAGACCGCATTCTCTCTTTAATTTTTTTCCATCTTCATCATTTCCAGGCATTCTCCACAAGCAACCATCAGAGCTTATATGCCATTCATCTTCCCACTTTTTGGCCATTTCA
>CAYFLR010000003.1:737-17401 GCA_964343805.1 uncultured bacterium
TATGATCGGAAAATTTTGGAAAGGTTTTAACCCAATAAATATAGTGAGCCGTGTCTCCAAAGAGAGAAAAACCTAGATTGTTTTCCTCGACCCCTAGTAAATTTTCCTCATCATTCAAACTTCTCTGCCAATCACTTGAAAAAGACGGTTTTGTATCTGCCTGTCCTTGGTCACCCCTATCAGTAGACATTTTACATACTTTCCCATTGTTCTTCGTTAAGGGCCAATAGCACTCTTCATACTCATAAAAAGCTTCTTGCATACCGGAAATCACTTTTAAATTCAATTTGGCTTCCATGAATACTCTTCTTTTTTCAGCTCTTTTCTCAGCCATAAAGGATGCAACACCTGCATAGGAGAAATGACCTACAAATAAGATAGAAATTATAATTCCAGCAATTAGACGATTAGCCATCCCATAATATTTACGATGAAACAAATAAATTGGATAAAAAACAAACCAAAGGAAGAAAATTCCAGCAAACCATGCTAGGGGTCCAGGACCGGCATTACCATCTTTGTCTTCAAGTTTAACTAGACCCATATCAAGGGTCATGGATTCAATAAAGGCTATGAGGGCAGTTCCGAATATTGTCACACTTAGTAATATAGAGATCCATATCTTAGGTCCCAAACTCATTATTAATTTATGTCCTGGTAAAGCCATAGGACCAATCCATATGAGGGCCATGGAGATAAAGGGAAGAACTATCATTCCAAGGGCAAAAATTTCACTTTTCTTATTAGTCCCTTTCGCTTTTTTATCTTCACTTGTCATAGAAAACCTCCTGATCTTAAAATAAGTATATCAAAATTACATCTCAGGGCTTTTTACAGCAAAAATAAGGGCAACCTATTTTCTATTGTCTGTACGATTTGATCATAACATTTTCAACACCTCGCCGGCAGCTAGATTCTGCTCCTTAATTTCTAAAAATCTAAAAGATTACATGGGGCGCAAAGGATTTTGAAGGGCCTTCAAGTGTTTTAGATAAAATATTTATAAAAAAGAGGAAATAGACTAATATCTTTTTTAGCTTAATAGATATTTAAAATTTAAATAATTCTTGATCTATTTATTAGTATATTATAGTAGTTATGGTTTAGTCGCGAGATCTCCTCGTGTTTATCATATTAATCATCCATTTAAAGGTAAGTTTATGAAACTAATGCATTTATATCTATTCTTACTCTTGATTATAGGCCCTGGAGCTTTAAGTGCCGAGAATCGAGAGATCACCATTTCAAAAAATTTATTAGAAGCTGCAAATAACTACTACACTTTTGTTATAAGCGATCGATTTAATCCTGCTACATGCAGCCGATTACATCAAATCAATCAACGTCTTTATCGACTCAACCCCAAGTATTTTACCAATTTAACAGGCCTAAGCGAATCTCCAGATCGAACAGACCTCATTTCAACTTTCTTTCAAATTCGGGTTAAACTTCAAGATAAAATGAAGGAGTTTATTAAATCCAATCAGTTTAACTCCTATGAGGAACTTGAAAACTGCACCAACCATATTCGTATCGCCACTCGGACCATACGTAACTGGGAAGAAGTATGGGGAACCTACCTTCTTCACCAATTAGGAAAATCTGACTATATACCAGCTAATATGGGAAATGAATGGCCCTATCTGGTACTCAATAAAAAGTACAACCAGCAATTTCACTACAGTCGTTTTCTCCGAAGTGGTGATATACTTTTAAGCCGTGCAAATAGCTTTGTAAGTGCTATCATTAGCCGTATTGGATCAGTAGACAACCAATTTAGCCACTTGGCATTCGTTTACCGAGCTGATGGAACCCTCATGGGTGAAGCAAATAAAGGACGTCTTTATGTAGTAGAGTCTGTCATTGCAAATGGTCTCCAGATAGTCCCAATTGAAGAATACCTTCATCATAAAAAGAGCCGTCTCGCTCTTTATCGGTTTAGGCATGTGGATGAGGTGGGAAAAACTGATGCCCGTTCAATTGCTGCCACAGCAGCCAAGCATATGGCAAAGCGCGCCTTAAATGAAACCATTTGCTACAACTTTTCTATGAATCTGGCCGATCGAAATTGCACTTTCTGCTCCCAAGCTATTGCCTGGGGAATCGAATATGCTTGCACCCTTCCAGGAAATACCTGTGATCAATTTGACATGAGCCATCCCACCTTATTTAACTTTCCCTTGATCTACTCAAGGTTCAATCGCGATCAAAATCCGCTGATTCGCATGCTGGAAATTGATGTAAACGAAACCTTTGCCCCTGCCGATGTAGAAGCCGATCCACGTATGGAGTTGGTGGCTGAATGGCGTGATTTTAGCATGATTACAAATAACCGTATCTACGATATGGCTCTGACAAAAATCTTTCAGTGGATGGAAAAGGGACAATACAGCTTTAGAGAAAATAGTGCTTTATTGGCATTTTCAAAGATTTCAGATTCTCTGGCCAAAGAATTAGATAAGATGCCAGATAACGCCCCAGCAGGATTTACCAAGGGCTCCATTATCATGTTCTTCCTCATAGAACACGTAGGACCAGGTAAAGTCTTTGCTGATCTAGCTTCTGGCAGTATCAGCCGACGTGAATTGGAGAAACTAGCCCCCACTTTTGGACTGTCCGACCAACAAATAGATGATCTTTCTAAAAATTGGAAAGAAGGGTTACACCGCATCTTTCAACATGTGGGTTTTAAAACCCATCTTACCAGACTATCTGATGCCTATATGCAAAAAGTGGGACTTCCCCTCACCGACTACCAAATGCATCTAGCCATGGAGTACATTCGTCAAAAAGATTGCAAATCCTATCAAAATGGAGGTTATACCAGGTTTCATGACTTCTTCCGTGTCGCATCAAATAACCCCTTGGAAGCTTGTAGTCTCGAACCCTTTCAGTGGTTTAATTTGTGGTAATTTAATTCTTAGAGTCAAAGAGAGGATATTATGACTTTTTATATAAAAATAACTGTTATTACAATTAGTTTACTGTTCTTGAGTCAGCTTCAGGCCTTTATGCCCACTGTCCCTGGCCATGAATATGCCATTTTGATGGTGATGAGCGATGAGTCCAGTTTAAATAGTACCCAAAAAGAGAACCTTCTAGAAATGAGAAGGCATCTCGCAGATTCTTACCCCTTAGTTTTTAGCCAATTAAGAAATTCATTTAATACCGAGCGCGGTATTCATAAAGCGATCACCAATTCGCTCCTTGAATTAAGAAAAATTGCCGAGCCAAAACTCAGAGAGCTCAACAGCCAGTTGACACACAACCCCATCTATCTGGCAACTTATCTGGTCCCATGGAAAACTGAGCTGATTGATGAGAACAACACTTTAAATAGTTTTGGAAATTACCTTCCATCTGCCTTAGTAAGCCAAATGCCCCGTATTTTACCCATCTCCTTCCCATCACGTAATGACCGTTATACCTTTTTTCATCGTCTCAAGCATGCCATTTTTGCCGCACAAAAGGCTATGATGGGTAGCAAAGATCCGGCTTACTTTGCGGGAGCCGGTTTCATACTCACTTTACAGAAGAATAATTCCCGATTTGACCTACAAATCATGGGGGGAATGAACAGTAAGAAAGAAAGTTTTGCTGAAGAAAACGAACAGGTGAAGATCACCCATCTGGAGGTGCCCATAAATAATAACCCTTTAGAGCAACCCTCTGTTCTTATCAGCCTAGCTCATAATTTCTACTATCCCACCGCTCCAGAAGCACGTTTTGAATTTGGTAAGTTTGGTGGTTTTTCTGGTGGAATAAATGGTAAGACAGCTACATTTCAACTAGAGAAACTTATTGGTTGGCTAGCTGGAGATCGTACTGTCTGTGAGTTCATTGATGGCCAAGCCCCAAGGCTTTTAGGAACTCTTAAACGTAAAGCTGTAAGTAACTCTCTCATTGGAGGATTGGTGGATGGCGCTCCTGTTGTTTTTAAAATTCAGGATTTGACCTTAGATATTGAAAAGATCGAAGTGACTCAAATGAACCTACGTTTAGAAGTTAAATTAGGTTGGGGTCCTTTACATCAGAAGTGTCTACAAATGCAAAGTGTCAACCGACAGTTCGAAAGGGAAGTTAATAGCACCATTTCCGCTAAAATAAATGAGTTTTATAGACAAGATGACCTAACCGATGAACTACTCAACTATTTATTACAACCCAGTCACTATGAGTAGGATTTTCAGGTGATTTTGTGGGTTCTTTCTGTTTTACAAGCAAAAATCAGGGCTTTATACTAAGACTGCGTGTCCCGGACTGAAAATCCCCTCGCCGAGCACCCCTCGCCGGGCACCCCTCGCCGAGCGCCCCTCCTTCCTAGTTTGATTCTGGCTGGTCGGCGTAGACGAGGCGGCCCGCTTTTTTTGATGAAGAGACACATTTTCTACGACTAGCCCCAACTCCCAATATTTAAGTAGATCAATAAAGGCCGAGATAATTAAAGCTATTTGCTTTATGATGGTAGTATTACATATGTTTTTCCATGTAAAAAAAACATGCTTTATTAATATTTTCATATACCGAAGAGTAATTGAGCCTTTCTAAAAAACAGAGTCGTACTTTGAAAAGAGGCTGATAAAACAAGGTTTTTATCTTATAAAGGAGTATTCATGGTTTCGAGAGTAACAACCCTTTTAAGCATAGCTGTTATACTACTATTTGGATTTTTTCACTGCACACCCGAAGAAGATTCCAGCGCAAAGTCGGCGCTGAGTATTAAGGGAGCTGAGAATTTAAATAACAATGATCAGTTTCCAACCTTTGTTGCCTTTTCTCGATGGTCTGAAAGACAGTTTTTAACCCACAACACCGATCAAGTTGCGACAGAAAACCAAACCCTTTCCTCACTTGAAAGCGACTTTTCTACTCACAATATGCGTACCTTAATGAGATACAATAAAGAGTATGCACGCTTTTTTTTCAACTTCATTTGGCAGCAAAAAGATAGAATGCACCAGCTTAAAAAATTCCTGGAAGAGGAGAATGTAACAGAAATTGAGGCTATTTTAACTAAAGATGTAGAAGAGCTTTATACGGTAATAAGACTTATAATTGATGAAAACTGGATGCCAACCACCACTGATGGGTGGTGGCCACTTTATCTTACAAAACAAAGAACGGATGGAGGACAAGTCCTCATTGATGAAATCTATGCTGAGTTTATTACCGAAGCAACAGCAAGTAAAGCAAGAGAAGACCTTTCCTATGCTCTTTATGATGAGCGTGATAGCTTTGTAAAAGCCATGCTCAATAAATTCACCAAAACGCCCGAAGGTCTTGATGAGTTAAAAGAGCTGGTTAATGCCACCGATGCAGAACTCACTAAAATTGAAGAGTCTACTCAAGAGAATAGCCTTACCTGGCTTAAATATGTCCCCTCACCCCAAGGCATATTAAAACACTTAGACCCATTTCCAGAGGCCTATGGTGGAATTATCACGGGAACTATAATCGTAGGAGCTCTCGCCTACGGATATCGTCATGAGATCAAAGATTACCTCCAGGAACATACCGATTGGTTCCCCGAAAGCAGTGAGACCACAGATAGTGATCCAGAGGAAAGCTGGTTTCAGAAACAACATCGGCTCCGAGACGAAGTACAAGAAAAACGTAGACTAAAATGTGAAGAGGATGGGGGCGTTTACGCTGCGGGTGTTTGTGCTCTGTAGATATTGTGAAAAGTTAATTTAGGTCATCTCTTGATTTAGTCAAAAATGGTTTTAACTGCTGCCTTCAGTATGGTTTTTTTATTTCTGGGCCTATTTCAAAGTTACAGGTGTTTGGTCGTGGTGACTGGTTATTTGATCGAGGCCCGGTAGGCAAAAACTCTCATCCCATTTAAATTGATTTTGATCGAAGAAAACTCTAAGTACATCGGGGTTAGTTATTTTTTCAGCTGTTTGAATGGCATGTTTGCTATCAATATAATTTAGAAAAAGACCCAAAACATTTCCATGGGTACTAACTGCAATGGTTCTTCCTTCATTATCATTTGCTAGACCTTTGACAGCGGAAACAAATCTATTTTGGGCTTCACGAGAACTCTCACACTCTGGCATTTTAAAATCAAAATCAGACCAGGATTTTAGCCAGATAGATTTAAAATCTTTAACAACCTTTTGTACCACTTGCCGTTCTCTTATCTCTTCATGGGTTTCCAGAGTAAGACCTTGTTTGGCAATGAAAGGTTTTATGGTATCGATACATCTTAGAAATGGACTTGAGATGACTTTCTCTATTTTTAGGTCCTGGATGAGATCAGCCAGTTTAAGGGCTTGGTTTTTTCCTAAATCACTCAAAGGCCATTTGGCATGGGGTAAATTGATGGTAGGATGACTTTGCGCATGCCGGATAAAATAAATAGTAGTGGCCATGAAATCTCCATTGATAAAATTAGGAATAAATATGGAAAAGAAAAAGTCTATCAGAAAGCCTAAGGCGATTCTATTTGATTTGGATGATACCATATTGGCCTGTGCCAAAGGAGATCGACTTCTACTTTGGCAAGAAGCTTGTGAAAATTTTGCCATGCAAATTCCTGAAATGGAACTTAACCTTCTATTTGATACCATTCAAAAAGAGGGATCGAAATTTTGGAATGATCCAAATAGAGAGAGTATGGGCAAAATGGATATGGAGACAGCAAGGCAGAATATTGTGATAAAGGCATTCTCTTTACTGGGCATTGCCAATAAGTCCGCTGCCAAAGAGCTGGCTTCCTATTACCATAAAAGAAGGGAGTTTGATATTGAACCATTTCCTGGAGCACTTGAAACTCTTAAGTTTTTGAATGATAACCGATTCATTCTCGGTTTAATAACCAATGGCAATAGTGACATCCAACGTTTTAAAATCGAAAAGTATAAATTAGGCAAATATTTTAAAACTATCTTAATTGAGGGTGAATTCGGTGTGGGAAAACCCGATCCTAGTATTTTTTTACAAGCCTTAAAGGATTTAAAAGTGGCAGCTTCAGATACTTGGATGGTGGGGGATAACCCTAAATGGGAAATTGATCCTGCTCAAAAACTTGGCATGGTGGGAGTTTGGAATGATTTCAGGAAGCAGGGACTTGAAGAGGGAGCAACCATTCATCCTGATATAATCATTAACTCTATTGCAGAAATTCAAGAGCTTATCTAGTATTCGTTTCAAATTTTCGATAAAATAAAGTGTCAATCCTGTTTATTGGAAATGCTATGGATAAGAATGTATTTGATTATCAGCCACTCATTTTACTAATTCTTCATGCCGAATACCGTCTGGAGGAAGAAAAAGATATACTTCATTCAAAGGGTTATAGTGTTAAGCAAATAACCATAGATGGGGCAAATAAAGAGCAACCTTGGCTGGATCAAATTAGACAGAACTCCTTTGATGCGATTGTGATGTCGACCCAACTTCCAGATGATTCCCTTCAAGATACTATTGATTTAATGAATAAGCTTTATGATGAGGAATCTAACCTAATATTAATTAGCAAAGTTGCTCCCAAACATGAACAGTTGATCAATGCCTTTAGGCAGGGGATTTTTGACTTTATTGAATATCCTACTATCAAAGATGAAATCATCTCTTCCATAGAAAAGGCAGTAGAAATAAATAAGTCTCGGAAGGTTGAAAGGGCCACGCAGGAACATAGCCAAAATATTAACAACCTTCTTTACATGCTACTCCGATCTTCACTTTCTGATAAACCTCTAGAGCAGCTCTTATCCCAGTCATTAAGCTATATTTTAACTTCCGCTTTAATTGCTCCGCTGAAAAGGGGGGAAATTTTCTTTTTTGATGAGACCACCAAACTGCTTAAATTAGTAGCCAGACAAAATCTCGGTCAAGACAGTTGTATTATAGATAATGTAGTAATACCTGAGGAGGTTATTAAAAATCATCAAAAGTTAGCTCTTAAAAAAAGGGGCCGCTTCATTTCCTATGATATTGGAATGCAATTGTGTGAAAATTGTGAGGATGACCATCACAGTCATTATCATATTAGTCTTGTTTCCTCGCAGTCCAAACCTATTGGTCTCCTAAACATTTGCCTAAGCCCTGATTATGTTTATTCCAAGGCTGAACATCGACTATTACAAGCTGTGGCAGACACTCTTGTGGGGATGATGGAAAAAAGTAAAAGTGATAAAGATCGTCTCGACATGCAGGATCAGTTGATCCAATCGGCCAAGCTTGCCTCAATTGGAACGCTGGCTTCCGGAGTGGCTCATGAGTTAAACAATCCTCTTGCCGTAATAACAGGGATGTGCTCCTTGATTAAGAAAGATATCATTCGTGGGAATGATATTGTAAAAATAAAAGAGAAAACTCATAAGGTCTCTCTTGCTGCGGATAGAATGACTATAATTATAAGCCATCTTCAAACATTTGCCAGAAAAGGAAAAGCTGAAGATCTTGAAGAGTTTTCATTAGAACAACCCATTAAAAAAATTCTTAGTTTTCTCAATTCGCGATTAAATACTCAATCTATTGAAGTGAAAATAGATATTAGTGAAGAGCTAAAAGAGGGAGGGGTTTGGGGTAATTTAAATCAGCTAGAAAGTGTATTTCAAAACCTTCTTTTGAATAGTATGGACGCACTTGAGCTGGTTACTGATGGGAGAAATAAACAAATTTCTATCTCTGCAGTCATAGAAAATGAGCAGATTGAAATAATATACAGTGACAATGCTCTAGGTATTGCTGCTGATATTATTAGTGCCGTATTTGATCCTTTCTTTACCACCAAAGATCAAGGAAAGGGAACGGGTCTAGGGCTATCCCTTGTAAAAAATATCATGGATAATCATAGGGGAAGTATTGAGGTAATTAAAAGTGATTTCACTGGAACGGATTTTAGAATTCTTCTTCCTTATCATCTTACACGTGGGGATCATAAAGAATCTATGGAAGAGGAGGTAGAGGACAAAGTATTTAAGGGACTTTCCGCTTTGAAAATTAAGGCACGTCTATTAGTGATTGATGACGAAGAAGATATTTTAGAGTTAGTGGGTGACTTTCTGGAGGATTACTTTAACTGCATTTTAGTGAATCCTGAAGATGCATTAAGTGCTATAAAAAATAAACAGTATGATATGGTGCTTACGGATATCAGAATGCCTGGAATAGATGGGGATCTTGTCATAGAGACGGTTAGAAAATACCACCCTAAAGCCAAAATTTTTGTGATGTCTGGCTTTAGTCCCGATAGCCCAGAAGCCATCCCGGCTGTAAGTAAGAATGTGGATGGCTTTATCCAGAAACCTTTTCCGGAAGAAAAAGATATTTTAAAAGTTATAGATAAAGCCTTGTTGGTCTAGAGTCGAATTTATTTAACCTTAAATTGATCCTTAATCTCTTCTAAACCTTTGACGCTCGGAGTTTTGATTAGACTGTCAATATCCATCTCTTTCACTGAAGAAAGTATGTCGTCGAGCTCTTTCAATCTTTCAGGGTTGGAGAATTCTGGAATGGCAATATCTTGATGGTTTTCAAAACCCACTTGATAAATTTTACCTTTGATATGGAGGTTGACGGGGACTTCGACTCCTTCACCCGAATCATCGGTTAATTCTTGATCTAGATCGGCCAAGTCCACTTCTTCTGGTGCGGTATTTCCATCTTTTTCTAACTTGGAGTGATCGGCAGTCTTTTCTTGCACCACCTCTTTTTCTGTCTGAGTAGATGTCCCTTCTTGGGTTTTATCATTGGTATTTTTATTACTCTCTTTTTGAGTTGTTTTATTATTATTGTTATCCAGTTTCTTTTTCCCTGTTGGGGTAGAAACTGAATCACAGGTTAAGAACAATAAAATAGCAAATAGGCTTATAAGAATTCTCATATTATATCCCCTTTAATTAAATCCTTGGTAGACTGCTTTTGCAATAGGTCTTTTCACAAACACATTGATATTGACTCCAGAGGTCGATGCAGCCTTTAGCGGTTCTCCCTACCATAATATAGGTTTTGGTTTTGCGGGTGACCTTATCATTAATGGGCTGTGTTCTCCAACAGCAGCCATCATTCCAGAGTTGGTAATTGATACCACCTTTACTGGGGTTGAGAGTGACAACTTGATCTTTATCTTTATCGTAGCCTTTCCAACGGTAGGCAATATAAATACCTTTATCGGTAGTTTTTGGTTTAGTCCCATACTTTTCACAGATTTGCTTACAATCGATCTTCTTTTGACCAAAATCCCCGGCTTCTTTGAGATCGGCTGGGGGGGGATAGAGTTGATCGCTGTAGACTTTAAATTTTTTCTTGTTGATTTTGATCTTTAACTCTTTGATATCCTTGCAGTCGGGGTTTTTTTCTTCTTCCTTTTGGCTAGTGGAGCCAAATCCAGGTGTTCCGGTTGTTCCTGGTTCGGATGAAGGCTGAGTCGATCCTGAGTCTGAATCATTACCTGAACTTTCAGTTGTGTCGCCAGTACTCGGTATTGTAGTCCCAGTATTTGGCGTGTCTCCGGTGCTAGTACCCGTTCCAGTAGAAGGCATAGTGACTCCACCAGGCAGGTCAACTCCCCATAGGCTATAACCAATACCTAGAAACAGGAAGCTAAGAAGCAGTGTCAATTTCAGCATTTAAATCCCCTCCTAATATAAAAATGAGTCGTATTGGCTATTTATATATAAAGACTTTTACTTATCAAGAGATAAAATCTGGATCCTCAGGACTTTTAGCAAAAACTTTGAAGTACAAGTATCACCAACTTATAGATCCACAAGTTCTGAGAATCCAAAATAAAATATTATTAAATTGGTAAAAAGCCAAATAATTTTTAACAAATTAACATATGTTAATTCCATTCTCCTGCCCCCATGCTAGAATGCGACTTAGTTCTTGGGTGAAAAGAACACAAACTACTAAGATGTAAAATAATGGAATTTCAACTGCTTGGAGCAAAAAAATGAAAACTTTATTAAAACTTACAACTCTTATTTCCTTGATAATGATGATGATGCAATGTGGTCAAGATCTGTCTTCTAAAAAATCAAGTCAAATATTAAGTGTTAATGATAATAGTGGGTTAATGGCTTCACCTAATTATTTTTGGGGAGCCTCTAAGCATGGTTGTTACAAATCTTACGGTCGTGTAGTCTATGGTTCATGTCGTATTCCTACAGATGAGCAAATTAATGAAATTGCTAATGAATTAATCCAACAAGCTCCTCTTAGAACAGCCTACTTCCAAAAACGCAAAACAGATTATCAAAATTATATAACTGGACTACGCTCTCAGGCAGAAGAAGCGGAAATGTCTGCTGGAAATAATCTCTTTTCAGATCTTTATCGCAAAGTTGCGGTTGAAATGGAAGAGTATATTGAAGAACAAGGGAGTGTTTCGGATGAAGTTATTGATATGGTTGGTCCTCAAAGCCCTCTTTTAGATCAGTTAGAAAATTTAAGAGTGTTTTTGAAAAATTATCAGCAAAGAGTGGATGGTGAGCAAGATCCAGCCATTAAAGAAGTTCTTAATCAATCCAGAAATCGAGCTTACTACAATTTTATCGAAGAAGGGGAGTTTGGGCGTGTTTATTTTCAATATTGGAAAGTGAATGAACTCATTAAGGAAGAGGCAAAAGACAGCTCTCTAGAACTGATTGGCAGATGGGGTGGATGGTCTTCTCACGGTACTCTTTCACTCGTTGACTATTTAAATATTGATGAAGATAGCTGCACAGAAGCCAGTACTCATGTGAATTATCAATTTAAAGAGTTTATTCAAAACCCTGAGTGGTTCCGCACACTCTTTATTGGTGATCATGTACAAAATGGTAAAATAGCCAACTTAAGATGCAAAGAGAGCAGCAGAAAAGGCACCTCTTATCAGCCAAGTAAGAACCTTATAACCTTGAAATGGACAATTGAAACTTCATTTAGTGGACCAGGATGTGATGGGGTTGTTCTTTACTGTGTACACAAAAATAAAACTCAAGGTTATGTGTATCAGGCATTAGCAAAGATGTATCAAAAAATAAGTAAACAGCAAGCTCAAGTGGAAGATGACGAACTCATTGATAGTGACCAATCTAGGCAGTCTCGCTAGATAGACTGTTCTAACAAGGAATCTCACTTAGCCCGCTTGGAACTTTCCAGGTGGGCTTTTTTGGGTTAACATGGGATGGAAAGGGAGTGCCGTATGTTAGAAGAATTAATTGCTGAGCTTGAAAATCTGACCCAAATTAAAATCACAGAGAATTTAATGGCTTCCATCGGAGATTTGATGAAGCCTGTGCAATATGCAAAAGGGGAGTACATAGTGGAGCAGGGTGTTTCCACTAGACAGTTTTTATATATTACCCAGGGCTTGATAAGAGTCTACTTTAACACTTCAGATGGAAATGAGGTTTCCAAAGTTTTCCTAAAAGAAGGGGACTTTGTTGCGCCATATGCTGACATCCTTTTAAAAATCCCTTCTACAGTGTCCATTCATTGTTTAGAAAATTGTCAAGCACTGGCTGCCAACTTTGATACCCTGTGCGATCATTATGGTGAACATATCTTTTGGGATCGCATTGGTCGGGTTATTGCTGAAAAAGAATATATCCGTAAAGAGAAAAAAGAACGCCTTTTATTGAAAAACCCTGAAGATCGATACAAGAATTTCCTACAAGATAATGATCAAGTTGTTAAAAGAGTCCCTCAGCAATATATTGCCTCTTACCTTGGAATGACCCCCGTTTCTTTAAGCCGAATTAAGAAAAGGATTTTGAGTGAAAAATAGGTTTCTGTTATTTTCCTCAGCACTTTTATTGATTACCTTTGCTTGGCCAATGTACGGGCAGGCTTCAATCACCAGGGCCAATTCTTTTTTGGTTGGTGTAGCTATTGAAGAGATTTCTCCCACTAAAAAGCAAGTAGATGGAGGCGATATTTTCCAGGGAGGCTATGGCTTTCTTGGGAATCGAGGTTCTGCGAGTGGAATTCATGATCCTATTTGGGCGAGATCAATGACCATTCAACAGGCAGAAAAGTTGTTAATACTGGTCAGTATTGATGCCATTGGGATCAGTAATATATTGATCAACCTTATTAAAAAGCAGGTCTATCAAGTTATTCCTGTTAAAAATGATCAGATTTTGATTAGCGCAACTCATACCCATTCTGGACCTGATTTGCAAGGACTTTGGAATGGTGTCACATCAGATTATAAAAAATTGCTTATTAAAAAGGTGAAGTCGGCCATCATCAAATCCTACAAAAAGAGAGAAGAGGCTCGACTATTTATAAGTAAAACCAAGGCAATAACTGAGAATAGACGAGGGTGGCCTTTCGTTGATGATGAAACCATAGCGTTAAATATTTATAAGAAAGGCAGTGGACATCGATTAGCAACTTTGATTAATTTTGGTGTTCACCCTACGATTGTAGGCTCTCAAAACCTTCTAATCTCGAGTGGGTTTGTCCACTTCTTACGTAAACATGTTGAGTCCCATACAGGGGTTCCAGCTCTGTTTTTTAATGGAGCCCTTGGAGATGTAAAACCGGTCACTAAAGAGACAGATTTTGCCGGTGCGAAATCTTATGGTGAAAAGATGGGGAAGTTGGTTTTAAAGGCCTTTGCTAATGAGAGAGAGATTCTTCCTGAGCTGTTATTCAACACACGCTGGATTCAAGTTGAAGTTGAAAACTTGCAATTTATGGCTGCCCTACTATTGGGCATTTTAGAATATGAAACCCAAGTGGAATGGAGCTTTAAAGGATTTACAGTGAGTATACAGACGCCTGTGTCTTACCTTCGTCTAGGAAAGAGCTTGCAATGTATTTCTTTACCAGGGGAATCCTTGAGCCGTTTGGCAATCAGCATTAAGAATAAAATGAAGGCACCATTCAAATGCATTTTGGGTATGACCAATAATACTTTAGGATATTTGATTCCTGCTGATGAATGGGAATCTGGAAGAAACAAAGATTATGAAGAAAGTGTCTCCATGGGTAAAAAAATAGGGGATCAACTAAGGGATATAGCGATTAATTTAGTTGCTGAAGATAAAATTTTATTAAAGAAGTAAGTTAATAATTCTTTTCAATAAGTTCAGTAGTTGATTCTTCCTCAAATGTAATATCTCCAGTTATATGAGAACTTTTAGTAACAGACTTAATTTCTCCAATGCTCTTATGAGTCCACATTTCTATCGTACTGGTTCCGTTAAAATCCTTACTTTTTTGTTTAACCATTTTAATATAAGTGGTGTCAAAAGTTCCTGCTTCCACTGTAATTTTTTGCGAGCTTGTTTCGACTGTTTTATAACCCGTTCCGTCATCATTTTGTGTGTCTTTTTTAGTCGATTCTTCACATATTTTGAGCATTTGATCTTTGGTAAGGCTCACAGTGGTAGGTTTTTCCTCTTTACCATTGACCTCCATAAAATGGGTCATTTTAAGGTGGGTGTCGCTTACTTCATCAACCTGCTTGGTAAGAATCGTGGTGCTCTCTGAAGTTCCTGAAACTTGATCTTTTCTCATCGATGAGATCCGGTAAACATTTTTATCCCCAGCTTTCTTTAATTTCCTAGTTTGATTCCAGCCCTCTAAACAATCATTTTTTGCATTTGCTGGATTAACTCCATCTGCCCTCCCATTGGAAGAGTTCTGCTCTCCATTGGTTGAGTCAGTGCTGGAAGGGTTTGATTTGTTGATACTTTTCATGCTGCTGGCAGTATATATGGGTCTTGAAGGACCACAGTTTTGATAAGATACTATAACTACAAGTAACAATGAGGCACATAAGCTGAGGATCACCTGCTTTTTGTTCATATTATTTCCTTTTTATAGGTTCTCCTTCTTCTCGTAATTTTAAGGAATTTGCTTGAGGATCTCCCAATTTTCTCATTATCTTAGAGAGTTGGAGTCAGCCATTTCTGATCTTATCTATCTTGGAGAGGGTGGATTGGGGTAACTGATAGAAATTAATCGATAAAATGTGGTATTTGTTGAAAACGTAAAAATGTGGTAAAAACGCTCTCAGGGATAAAACTCATTGAGGGAGTTATTTTGAAAAGACTAATGATCTATACCATTTTGCTATATCTGAGTTTGGTTTCCAACCTTCTCGCTTCAAATTCCAACAATAATTTACACGATGATATAGACAATATCGTCAACCAGCACATCTTTAAGGGTTACAATGTGGGAGCAGTTGTTGGTGTTTTGGATGACAATAAATCCAAAATAAATTCCTACGGAACGAATAATTTCAATAGTAATGAGCGACCTAATCAAACCACCTTGTTTGAGATTGGGTCTATAAGTAAGGTTTTTACAGGTATCCTGCTTGCCTATCTGTCCATAGATCAGCAAGTCAATCTTAACGATTCTCTATCAAAATTCCTTCCCGAATTAGAACATGTGAGTACAGGTAGTATTACTCTTTTAGAGCTGTCTACCCATACCTCAGGATTACCCCGTTTGCCAACAAATTTACTCCCTTCTAACATTGCTGATCCCTACTCTAATTATACTGAAGATCTCCTGATTGAATTCTTAAAGACTTATCAACTGGACGCGCATCCTGTTCCCTTCAGTTGGAATAATTACTCTAATGTGGGGGTAGGTTTACTTGGATATGTTCTAACCTTAGCAACTGGAAAATCCTATGAACAGTTAATCTATGAGATCATTACCGGTCCTTTGGAAATGAGAGACACAGTCGTATACTTAAATAAAAACCAGGAACTCCGTTTTTCGACTCCCCACTCCCCGGCACTAAAAGAGACTTCCCCTTGGGTGCTTAACTCCTTGGTAGGGGCTGGTGGGATTAGATCCACGGCTAAAGATCTGGAGCTATTTCTAAGAGCCAATATGAATCCTCCAGCCACTTTATTGGGCGAAGCTTTGCAGTTAGCTATGGAAATTCATGCTGAAAATGGAGATGAGCGAATCGGTCTGGGTTGGGGGATTACATTGGTTAAGGATGTGAGGCTGATTGGGCATAGTGGCGGAACGGGAGGATTTCGTTCTTATGTAGGATTTGTACCCGAATACCAAAAAGCGGTGTTAACTTTAACCAATACGGCATCGGATATTCAATGTGTAGCTAGACGGTCTCTTTTTAATCTGCCTTGCCAGCCAGATTTTGGTCTTCAGCTGCCTGATTCACTTCTCGATACCTACGAAGGAAGCTACTTTCATAAGGCCACTGGTCTTATGTTTAAAATAGAACGGATTCATCAGCACTTAGTTTATGAGCTAGTCGGGCAAGAATCAGGACTCTTAGTCGCAACCTCAGAAACTGAGTTTCACATTTCAAACTTAGCTTTTGTTACCTTTCAAAGTAATGAAAGTGGCGAAGTGGAGAGTTTTTTTATTAAACAGGGGGCTTTTGAAGCCACATTTAAAAAGCAAACTAAATGAAACTCATTCTTTTGTGGCTCTCACTCAATGCTTTCTATATCTTTGCAGGCCCAAGTAATGTTTCTCGTCGAATAGCTCATGCCGGGGGAGGTATTAATGGAGAAACCTATACTAACTCTTTTGAGGCATTAAATCACAGCCTGAAGAAAGGGTTTTTATTATTCGAAGTTGATTTTAATTGGACTCGAGATGGTTTTTTAGTGTGTATGCATGATTGGGATCGTACTGTTAAAAAACTGTTTGATGTTTCTATAATAAGGGCTCCTACTCTGGCTGAATTTAAACTAGTGGAAATGAAGTATAGTAAATAC
>CAYFLR010000003.1:17411-33398 GCA_964343805.1 uncultured bacterium
TTGCACATTAGATGAGCTCATCATATGGCTAGAGGCTCACCCTAAAGTAAAAATTGTGACTGATATCAAGCAGAACAATTTACCTGCATTAGAAAGGATTGCCAAGAAGCTCAAAGGTTTTGCTGATCGAATAATTCCACAAATCTATTTTCCTCATAATTATGAAGCCGTGAAAAAGTTAGGGTATAAGCAGGTGATTTGGACGCTTTATAGGTACAAAGATAACCAGGATGATGTTTTAAATACTCTTGATAAATTGAAGGGCCTGTATGCTCTGACAATTCCCTCTCATCGAGTTGAAAAAGAATTCTTAGCATCTCTTAAAGAAAAAGGAATATATACCTACACACATACCATTAATGATGAGCAGAAGGTGAAATACTTCAAATCACAAGGTGTTGATGAGGTATATACTGATTTTTTAAATCCCTAATTGGCTTCATTATAATATATTGTAAATATTTATATAAATAAATTAATTTATAATATACTTAAAAAGTATTTTATGGTAGCTATATTTTCTTTGTTAGAGTTTTAAAACACGACAATAGGGAGACATCATGAAATACTTTTTATCATTATTTGTTTTGGTTTTATTTACTGCCAGCCTTTCAGCGGGATCACTTCCTCTCAAGGGAGACACCTCCGTAATTCTCAATCAAAGCACCTATTTTAATACCCTTCATCTTTATGCTAAAAAGGTACGTGATAATGGCTGGGACGACTCCTACTTTCTATATCCTAAGAAATTAAAACAGGGCAGTCTCAAAGAGGTGATGGAGTATAAATGGAAAAGGGTGACTCCCTATAATACCACAACCTATCGAGATACAACTCTAGGACTTCGTATTAAGAAAAGCCATATGAACACCAGCTCAAATCCTACATCAGCTGCTCATAAGTTTCTAAAGGCTACCTTCTTGGTAAAGTCATTAAGAAAAGATTTTGCCAAAATGCTAAATATCATTCTTAAGAGAGAGCAATACATCAAAGCCGTTTACTGGACTTATTTAGATTTTGGCTACTCGGGTGAAGAAGCTGCCATCATTTTTGTGGGAAAAGACAATGTGGCTTTCGGCTGGGAAATGCGAGATCGTAACGATTAGTTGATATTTTGTTAAACTACAGTGCCAAAACTCCGGTTATAAATTTTATAACTCACTTTCTGACACTGATTATGGCGAAATGACTGCCAAAACTCCGATTATAACACCTATAAACAGCTTCTTGGCACATATTTGATTGAAATCACGGCCAAAACAGCGGCTATAAATTTTATAATCAATGTTTTGTCGCACCTTCTTTTGAGGGGCGCTATGAGTGTTAAAATCCATTCTAGGTTATCTTTCTTCATTATCAGTGCTTGTGGGTCTAATCAACGTACTATTAAATCGGTTGAAAAAATGACCCAGCCAACTGCCAAACAAGAGTTGGAGCAAAAGCAGAAGGAAGAATATCCCACCTATGTGGCCTTTTCTAGTTTTATGCAGCAAGCTCACACAAAGGCATCTAAAGAAGTAGAAGGGGTTCAAGATGAGCAGGTAACATCTGATGTCATTATTAAAGATGATCCTATCTTAAACTCATTTGAAAGAGATTACGTTGAAGTTTTGGAAATTAAAAAAGGACAATTGGAAGAGCTGTTTTTGATTCTTATTGGAAGTGCACCCTCTAATAGTGAAGAGCGCGAACTGATCCTGGGAAGCCCAGAAGCGATCAGTCAACAAAGAATAAAAGCAAAATGGGATCATCAAGATCTTAAGAAAATCAAAGAGTATGTCTATCAAGATTCATTAGAAACAGCACAGGTTATGAACTTAATTCTTGATCCCAGTCAAGCGGTTCCAGCCGGTAATCATTTAGCAGTCAGTCTTAAAAAATTGGAGGAAAGTTATCCTGGGATTATAACCGAACTCTATGGAGACTTTCAAAAGAGTGCAGATCCAAACAGTCGAACTATGCAAGATCAACATTCGGCCTATGCAGAATTTGTATACCAGAATCACATAATTGATAATGAGAATAGAGTGAAATGGTTTGATTCGATAAAAACCGCTTTAACTTATCTAAATCAAGAGGTAAAGAGCTATCAAAAAAAGACTGTGCCAGTGATGAATTTAGTTAAGTCAGAACTAACCGCTACGGGTCATGCTATTGCAGGTGCTGGTCAGGTTACATTGGGGACTTTTATGCTGACTCAACCCTACTTAGCCTATGGCGGTGTGGTACTCATAGGAAGTGGTTTTCATGATCTCTACAGAGGATATCAAAAGTCAAGCAATGACCCTTTTAAATACATAAAAGAGAAAGAAAGAATGGAGAGGGAAAAGGAGATTGCAGCAGAGAAAAAAGAATTTGAAAATGAGAATCCTGACTCTCGTCTTTTCGAATACTGCACCTTCCTAATGGAAGAGCTTTCAGAAGATGGAACTCCTCAAAAAAGCTGTAAATAAAAGATTTTCTTCCCTCACCCATCCAGATCTAAGTTGCTAACATTAATTAAAACTGTCAAAATTACGGGCTAAAGGATTATCTTCTTTTGGGAGTATCTATGATTTCTAGAGCTATTAGCCCTCTTTTGTTCTTACTGCTTGTCTTAACCTCCTGTGAAAAGGAACAAGCAAAGAAGGTGGAGGTAGTTAATGATAACAGCAATGAATCATCCCAGTACCTTCGAGGGACTTTGCTCAGAGAGAGTGATGGAAGTCCCATTGAAGCGGCTAAGATTTATCAAGTGGGTGCCCCAGACAAGGGCGTTTCCAGTCAAAAGGATGGAACATTTCGATTAAAGGTTTCTCCTAAGGTTTCCCCCAAAGTTTCTCCAAAAGCCACTTCTGCATTACAGCTAATCAAAGCAAATAATGATCAATTGATCAGTCTTATCTTTTATAAGGAAGAAGTGGATGGGGTTTTAGGCAAAAGGATGGAGAACATTGATATCAGAACACGAAGTGATTTGGGTAATATCCATCTACCTAAAACGGGTTTCATAGATGGGATTGTTAAAAAGAACGAGGGAGATAATAGCGGCATCAAAGTCTTTATTCCAGGGACCAGCTATTCGGCCACTACTGATAAAGAGGGACGTTTTACTATTTCTAACGTCCCTCCTGGTACCTGGGAGGTCTACGCCAGCCATCCTTCATTTGAAACTTACGTCTGGGAGGAGGTTAAAGTCTACTCTGCAGGGACCACCACTTTAGATTCATCGTGGATTTTGGTAGAGGGAGGAGCTCAAGGACGAATTGTTATTGAGGAAGGGCAGACTGTGACCTATAGGAAAGAGGTTCAGCTGACTATATACACCTCCAATACGGCGATTCTCTATAAAATTGCAGAAGAGCCAAACTTTATAGATAAAGAGTGGGTGACTGTACCGAAGCAGAGCCCATTTAACGTGAGTTATGCCTTAGGTGACTATGGTAAGTATGACCTCTACTTAATGGTGCAAGATGAGAATGGATCTCAAAGTAGTCCTATGAAGGCTTCTATCACATACAAAAGTAATGAGCTAGGGGAGTCTGATAATAATAACAATAAGTCTGAAATAGAGATACCAGCACCTCGACTCGCCTTGGGGACCAAGCACAGTTGTTTCTTAAATAAGGAAGGGGGGGTAAAGTGCTGGGGGAATAGCTCTAACGGAGAGGTGGGGTTTGGCGGGACGGCCTCCAGAGTAAAGACTCCGAAGGATGTGACGGGATTATTCTCTGGGATTAAACAAATCGCCGCAGGTTATACGAGCAGTTGTGCTCTGACTGAAGATGGATCGGTTCAATGTTGGGCGCATAGCGTTTTTGAGGAAAAGGCATCAACAGATTTGGATAATCCTAGACCTCCGAGTTTAATGGTCAAAACCGCTAAAAGTCCAGAGAAACTAGCTGACATGCAATCTGGAAATAAACAGATCGCGGTGGGTGAATTGTATTTCTGCTCCATTACTGGGACAGAAGGAATAGAATGTGTTGGAGTGAATACCGATGGACAATTAGGAATCGGTACTGTTCAATTTTCAGTCGAGTCAGAGAGTGTGGTAAGACTGGGAGGAGCGGTAAAGCAATTGGCTCTTGGGAGAAATCACAGCTGTGCTCTTCTTTCGTCTGGGAAAGTTCAATGTTGGGGTAATAATTTAAGAGGTCAGTTAGGAGATAAATCAAAGACCAATCGATCCAAACCGGTTGATGTGTTGAATCTCGATGAGGAAATTATACAGATTGCAGCTGGAGAGTACCATACCTGTGCTCTAGCAAGTAATGGGAGAGCTTACTGTTGGGGGTATAATGCTAAAGGGCAGCTAGGAGATAACTCAACCAGTAGTAGCAATTTACCTGTAAGGGTCTTAGGTCTGAGTGCGGGAATTATATATATCAGTACTGGGCTTAATCATAGCTGTGCTATTACAGCTGATAGAGGAGTGAAGTGCTGGGGGCTCAATAACAAGGGGCAGCTAGGGAATGATACCACCACCAATAGCTTCATTCCTGTACAGGTGAAAGGTCTAGAGAGTGGGGTTGGGCAAATTGCCTTAGGTGAATCACATAGCTGTGCTCTCAAAGAGAATGAGACGGTTGTATGTTGGGGGTCAAATTCTAATAGTCAATTGGGAAATAATGATACGGTTACGAGTTCGATCCCGGTGGATGTGGTAGATCTCGACTAACTTATAATGTGTTGAAATCAGATAGTTACGTAATATCAAAAGGCTTTTTTGCTCCAGCCACTTAAAAAAGTGTCATTTTGTGCCGATAATAACAGTAAGACCAAAATCAATTTATTCTATTCAATGAAGGAACGGTTATGCTACTTCGTATTTTCATTCTAACTAGTTTTATTTCAATTATTATATCCGGCTGTGAAGCTCTGGAACTTGGCTCAAAAGATAGTAAGGATGTTGCTAAGTCTGATAATAAAGTTGTTAAAGTTGATATAACTCCAATGGATCTTCTGATGAGAAGTTAGATGATGCTGAATCAGAAATTGTAGGCGAAATAGAGGAAGGAGAAGACTTAAAAAGTGAAGATGTCCAGAGCTTAGCAGATGATTTGGAAAGCAGTGGAACTTTGAATTTAAGTAATGAGCTTTCGGATGCTTTTCCGGTCTCTTTGGCCATAAGTTCACCCACTGCTATTGAAGAAATTTCAGATGAGGAAGTAGATTCAGGTGTTCTTGCTCTGCCTTTGGTGAAAAGCCTTCAGAGTGCTGCTTTAAAAAAGAGAACAAAAGAGTCGTCTATGCGGCAGAAGATTTTAACCAATGCTGCAAAATTTGAAGGTAGAAATGCCAGTGCTTGCCGTCCCAATCTTGTTTTCAAGAAACTCACTCAGCCCTCTTGCTATGGTCAAGGGGTGGCCGCCAAAGAGGGGGAAACTAACTCTACGAGTCCTGTGATTAATGTTCCTTTGGAATTAGATCCGGTGGTTCTCGATCCTATTGGAGGGGGGGATATTGACTTTGAACAGAGCCAGGCCCGTGGTATTCGTTACGGTGACTCTGGTGTAATTGCTGAAGAAGAAAACGGGGATACCTGTCTTGCATTTGCTTCTAACTATTATGTAGGTCAAGCTTCAGATTATGTTGACCGAAGCATGGATCTATTAGCTAGTATGATGTGTGCTGCTAATGTGAGTGGAAAGAAGGAGTTACCAGAAGTTGGAGAGACACTCTATTTAAAAAAGAGTCTGACGACTGTTTGGGATGACTCCAATATTAATGTTGAAAAGGCCTCTGTTAAAAGGTTAAAGGATAGCTCAAAAGGGAAGTCCCGCTACCATACGATCCTAAAACTTAAATTTAGAGACCTTGACGATAAAGAGCGATCCGTTTTGATTGATCTTATCAATAAGCCTGAAGAGAAGGGGTCGAGTGATTATAATGGACGAATGATAATATTAGAAAGCCAATATGTAGAGCAAGAACAAATCAATATTAAGGTGGGACTAAGTATCAAATACAAGAAAAAGGGGAGCCTGCTTAATCTGAGCTATCAAAAAGCTGATTTTGGTCCTAAGTTTAACCCAAAGGATTATCTGAAACCTGATGGGGGTCTTGATTTAGTTAAAATCAAACAGGTGGAAGATGAGAACCAACCTGATATGGGTCCCCCTCCCTCGCTTGTTGCTCAAAATCAAAACTGTCCTCCTCCACCAGAAAATTGTACAGGAGGAAACTGTCCTCCTCCTCCAGAAAATTGTAATGGGGGCAATTGTCCTCCTCCACCAGAAAACTGCCCTCAAGGGGGAGACCCTAATCAGGGGGATCCTAATCAAGGCGGTCAAAACCCTCCCTCTGAAGGAGAAATGATGAATGAAAGGGATATGACTCCAGCCACCAATATTGTCTTTGCCAAATTTAGTCTCAATGTAGCCAAAGGATCTGGAGATTTCTCCTATGTCTGGACAGCGAGTTTGGGAGATGAACTATCCCGAGTGTTTGTGGTGAATGTTGGAAAAGAAGAGGATAAGAGTTTAACTGGCTGTGGCTTAGCAGGGTATGGAGATCAACTTACCAATATTACTGAACTTGGAAAGGTGAAGGGTTTTAGTTGTTCTTGGGCACAGATGGCTCCGGGTCATAACCTGACCAATACCCCTTCACCCTATGTTCAAAAGCAATGCTTTAGCCGAGCAGATGATGACAAAAACTGGACAACAACTCTTTCCAAGGTGAAGTATTCTGTTTGGAAGGACTGCGGTAAAGATAGTAAGCCTGATGCATTTGATCTTGAACCTATCGATTCTAATACCGGTCAAGTTTCTGGTATTGTACCTCCTGAGTCTAAAGTAGAAGAGCTTGAAGTTTCTGTAAGTGCCTCTGATATGAGTTTAGACTCTGAATAGGAAACGCTCTAACTTTACTACCTATTCCCTACTTGAGTAATAAAAATAGAAATGATACTGAAGTGGGGTGTTTACTCAACTCTTAAAAAGTGGAATTGCAAGGCTATCCCTGCTAGCTAGTGTTTGGACTCTTATTTATTATGGTCTTCATCTCGTAGTGACCGGGAAATGGTTAGGCTTTTTTATTTCTCTTGTCATCCTTTTTTGTGGTTTTTCCTTTTATTTTACTCTCTCATCTGTTCTTTATGCTTTCAGTTATCATCGGGGTTTTAAGTGGAGCTGCTTTCTTCTCAGTTTTGGTTATATCTTTCCCTTGGTGCAAGTGGAACATTTTAAAAGCTACCAAGAGTTTATGACTCTACAAAATATGACTCTGCTCATTCGAGAGCCCGAGTTTCTACTTTCAGTGATATTAAATGAAACCACTTTTGAATTGGGGTTGAAGGGGTTTATTATATGGGGACTGGCGGCTTTTTTAAATTATTTTACCCTCTTTCAACGGGGTAAAGTTTGTTCTTTTAGAGGGCGATTCCGACCCTTATTTATGTTTACCCATAAGTACGGCATCCTGCTTACCCTGGGATTACTTTCAACTCAAATCTTTTGGTGCTGGGAACATAAATGGGATCAAACCATGTCGCGGCCTCTTTATCCTTTTTTTGTTGTGGGTCTTGTTTCTACCATGATTTTTGTTTGGGTGAATGGTTTTAAAAAATGGAAGAAGGCACTAGTTACCTTAGTTACCATCTTCACTCTTTCTTCTATGATCCTTTCTAATAAGGTGTATTCTAATTCTAAAAACTATCTTACTTTTGATATGCAGTTTTATCATTCTCTCTTTTCCACTATTTTCTTTATAAAACCCTTTACCGCTTTAAGTCTTTCTCCAGTGGCCAAAGAGAAATATCAAAAAGTTAAAACTCAGCAGCTGGATTACAATGTGCTTATCCTCTTGCACGATGCCCTGCGGATTGACGCTCTTTCCTCCAGTGGTTACCATCGACCCACAGATGATATTTTAAAACCATTTTATGAAAAGTCCTTTGGCGACTTTTATTTTGAACATCCCATTTCGATTACCAACTATACCTTGACTACCGTTCCTGCTCTGTTTACTGGGATAGCTGCTGATCAACCGGTTAGAAACATTAAAGACAATTTACGTCTTTGGGACTACTATGCAAAAAGTGCGAGTACTTTTTTTATTTCCACCCAAGATACCACTTGGACCAAATTGGATCAGTTTTATAAATCGGAAGGACTGCATTATATTTGGAGTACTATTGTAGATACGGATACGGGATTACATGAAGACAAAGCGGATGATCGTATATCTCATACCCATCTGTTGAAACATCTAGCTCAATTACCAAAGAGGTTCTTTGGAGTCTGGCAAACCAATGCTTCTCACTGGGCTTATATCCATCCTGAAGAATTTGATATTTACCAGCCCTGTGATTTAAGCCGGAAAGAAGGACCGACTAAAGTACGAAATTGTTACGATAATGCGGTCACCTATCTATCTCATCTCACTCAAGAGATTTTAGATAAGGTAGATTTGGAGCGAACGGTGATCATCATTACCTCGGATCATGGAGAAGGATTCAATGAGCATGGTATTTATTTCCATAAAGAGGATTACCATACCGAGTTTGTGACCGTCCCTTTTATTTGGTACATTCCTCCTCTTCTGCTTAATAAAATACCCGCTGAGAAGCTTAAAAACTTTACCCTTAATCAAAAGAGAGTTGTTTCCTCTGTGGACTTAGTCCCTACTCTACTAGAACTTCATAAGCTGGTCTCTGGGAGTGAATCTCTTACTCCAGAACCCAAGTGGAGTGGTAAAAGTTTGTTTTCTTCTGATAAAGATAGAACTGTTTTTTCTACTAGATGTTTTCCTGGATACAACTGTTCGCGTAGAGACATCTTATTTGTAAATAAAGACTATTCGTTGATTTTTAGGCCCTCTAATCAGGAGCAACCTATATGGCGTTTGTACCGGACAGATGATTTAAAACAGTTAAAGCCACTTGATTATAAAAATTTATTATTAAATTCACAGTTTAAAGACTTTATAATGAGTTGTGGTGAGGCTCACCCATTTGGTCGGTTTTTGATTAAAACGGTTTATCCGTGAATATGAAGGAGTGCGAAGTTGAAAGCAATTATTGGTCGGGTTGTTGTTTGGGTTCCCTTTATTATACTTGCTTTTTTATACTCTGATTTATGGGCTCAACACCAAAAACCTCTCAGGAGTGCTCGTATTTTTTTTAAAGGGAAAAGCCCTGTTCTTTCCAGCAAAGCAAAAGACTACTTAATGAAAATGGTCAAATCCTGGCAAAAAGAGGAAGGGTTAAAAGTATTTGTTGAGGGGCACTCAAATAATTGGAAAAAAGGTGTAGATCCTTGTGTATTAGGAGAGAAGCGGGCTGAAGCAGTGAAAGAATTCCTCACTTCCAAAGGCTCAAAAAGTTTTAAATTTGAAATTGTTTCTTTTTGTGATGATAAACTTTTGGAGCAGAAAAAAGACAAGGGTAATACCCGAAATGATCGAGTTGAGGTATTTCTCACACCATTTAAATCAAGTAAACGTAAGCCCATTACCCTTTTCTTTCAAGGTAAAGGTGCGAAAATTAGCAAACAAGCCAAAGATAAGCTGCTTAAGTTGGCTGATTTTTTGAAAAAGTCGAGGGTGACCAATATTATAATTGAAGGTCATACTGATTCATCCCAATCAAATCAGAAAAATCTTGAATATGGTTATAATCGAGCTAAGGCGGTGAATAGATTCTTGTTGAAAAATGGAGTCTATGATGATGCCATTTCTATAATTTCTTACGGTGAGGAAAAACCTTTAAAACATACCACGGCAAATAATGCATTAAAATATAATAACCGAGTCCGTATTGTGTTTGAATAGATTACTGTTCTTCATGGGATAGGCGAATTTCTAAAGTGGGATCAGTCTTATGGATGCGATGAATTTTAGCTATAGTGGACTTATACTCTTCGGTTTTATCAGTTATAAAAAGAGCAAGTTTAGAGGGTAATATCTGCTCTTTATAAGTGCGAACTCGCCAGCATCCATCTGAAACGAGAAAGTAATCTTGAGCTTCTGTAGATAAAAAGACTCCTAACTGTCCTTCGGCATGTCCAGGTAACTCTATCCCCATCAACGAACCATCACCGAGTAGGTCATAGCCTTCTCCAAATGCTGTCTTTATAGCTGGGTGGGGAATTTCCATTAAAGCGAGCTGTTCAACTAAAATGGATCTTGCAGAGAAGTCGGATGGGATGAGGCCTGGGAGAAATCCATGTCTTAGGGCTTTGAATCCTTTTAACCCGTTGAGGGGGCTAAAAGCCTTTTCCATATAGATATACTTTGCTTCAGGAAAATCCAACAGGGCCCCAATATGATCCGCATGAAAATGAGAAACGACAATATGGCTAACATCCTTCACACTTTTGCCCATCTTTTTTAAATGATTATGAATATGATCTTCATCACGGAAATGAACAGGGGTGAGATGGGCATAAATTTTAAGGGGAAATTTACTGGTCTCAGAAAAAAAGCGGCGGCTGTATCCAGTGTCATAAAGAATGATTCCTTTGGTTGGGTGTTCAATGATTCCCACCATCATAGGAAATTTAATGCTCTTAAAATTTCCATCTGAAAGGGCATTTCTTTCTAACTGAGTACAGTAGCCGCATTCTACAAATTGAATTTTGACTTTCATAAGGGCTCCTAACTGCCGGCTAAAAGATCATTGGGATGCTTAAAATCAAGTTTACCTATTGTTTTACTTCTCTTTTGGAAAAAGGGGATCAGCGCGCAATAGGCGAGAACGTCAACTAATAAGGAGGGCTTTTTATGAAGAGTGTAACCAAGGAGTCTCCAGATGGATGGACTGTAGGGTTTTAATAGTAATAAGTTTATAAGAGATTTGATGATGATAAGTAGTTGTTTTGATTTTATTTTTCCCAGGCCGTGATTGCTTTTCTTAGTTGAAGGTACACATTGCTTTACCATATTCCTAATACGGTCTAGCACATGGGATGGAGAAAAAAGCTTTTGAATCATCTCTTTGTAAGCTTCGATTAGGTGATCTTGTCCCATGTTGGGATTAACTAGAAAACCCTCGATTATATTCTCAGGTGTAATAGCCTTATTTAAAGCAGCTACGGGTAATCGCCCCTCTTTTTCTAGTCGTTGCCAAAGCCTGGTGTTGGGAATGACTCTGAGCATTCCCAGATTAATAACCACAATTCCGGATTCTTGCAGGAACTTAATGTGGTCTGCTATTGCCTCTTTAGTATCATGATCAAACCCTAAGATAAAACCCGCAGTTGGTTGGAGTCCATAAGAGTAGAGGGTTTTAATGGAAGTAAGAAGATCGAGTTTGAGGTTTTGGACCTTATTGCACTCTTTTAAACAGTCTAGAGAAGAGGATTCAAGGCCAATGAAAATGTGTTTAAACCTTGCTTCAACCATGAGTTCCATTATTTCAGTTTCTTGAGCTAAATTCATACTGACATCGGTCTGAAACAAAAAAGGATAATGATGGTTCTGTTGCCATTCGACTATGGCTGATAGTATCTCTTTGGTGGTGGAGCGTAGACTAAGAAAGTTATCATCTACAATGTACACTACACCGCGATAGTTATTTTGATAGAGATTATCTAACTCCCTCAATACTTGAATGGTTGATTTGACTCTCGGTTTGTTGCCATAAAGATGAGCTATGGTACAGAATTCACATGTAAAGGGGCATCCTCTGGTTATTTGAAGATTCATGCACATATAATCATCTAAGTTCGCCAAATCAAAACGAGGAGGAGGGATCTCTTGAATCGGCATGGGCTCATGAGTTTGGTAGATTCTTTGGAGGGAGTCGTTTTTTAAATCAGTAAGAAAATCCTGTACTCCTTGTTCTCCTTCATTAAGAATAAAGTGGTCGATTTGAGGATAGAGCTCTTTTTCGTTAGTAAAAGCATGACCTCCCGCAATAATGACCTTATTATGATTTTTAAGGCGATCGATCAATGAAGGGAGGGTGTGTTTATGGATGGTATGAGCGCTGATAAAAACGAGATCAGAATGAGCTATTTGATTATCACTTAAATCCTCTGTGTTAAGATCTACAAAGGTCAGGTCCCACTCTTTCGGTAAGATGCTGGCAATGGTCAATATCCCTAGAGGGGGAGCCGGTGCTTTTTTCCCCATGACATCTAGAATCTCTTTTGAATTCCACATAAGAGATGGTGTCTTTGGATATATTAGAAGAGCTCGGGTCACGGTTTTTTATGCTCCTATTTACAAATCAAGGCTTCTAAGATAATCTTAAAAAATCATTCTGGCAACTTGGTATAATAAATGAAAAAAGCCCTCTTTATTTTGCTCACCTTATCAATATTAGGAGTCAGCTGGCAGCTGCAAAAAGATCTCTTTCGCCCCTTTAGTATTGAGCAAATGTTGCCGACAGATGACCCTCTTCGCACTGCTTATACCCAACATGTTCAATTGACTGATGATAAAAATATGATCTATTTATTGGCAAAAGTAAAGGATGTTTCAGTCACTCCTGCAGTGCTTTTCAGATACAGTGGATCACTATTACGACTTCTTACGAATGTGCAAGGGGTTGATTCTGTCAATACCATTGCGAATGCTCAATTTTTACAGATTTACCCTGAGGGGATTTGGCTCGAGCCTTTTTACGATAAGGGCAGGGTAAATATCGAAGGGATTGCTCATATTGACCAAGTTCCCTTTTGGCGATCCACACTTTTTACTGAATGCGAGCACTGTTTTTTGACTGTTGTTAAATTATCTTCAGACCAAAATTCCGACCAAAAGTTTCAAACAGTAAATAGAATCTTCCATCAACTCAACTACCCTCACTTTAAGATGGATCAAAATATAGAGTTTCATCTTTTAGGTCCAGAAATCTTAAATTACTCTTTTCGTCAGGAGATTCTCTTCAGTCGTCAGGTGATTCTTCCCATTATGCTGTTATTAATCAGCATTATGTTTTGGCTTTTCTATCGTTCTTGGGTGGTTCTGGGGTTATCGTTTTGGCTGTTTTTAATGAGTTATGCCCTTCTCTTTATAGTGATTATTCTCAATGAAGGAGGAGTGAGTCCCTATGCCAACTTTGCCCTCTTGTTTTTGTTGGTCGTTGCCACCGCAGATCTTATCCACTTTTTCTCCGAATTGCAGAAGCAAATGAGTAATAACGGTGAAAAAAATGATCCTTTATTGATTAAAGAAGCTTTGATGCAAACTCGGAAGAAAATTATCTGGCCCTGTTTAATGACCTCCTTAACAACTGCCTTAGGCTTTATGGCTCTGATCTTTAGTTACGCAGAATTGGTGGTGAATTTTGGTATCTATTGTACAATTGGGACTTTGATCTGTTTTGTTTTAACCTTCTTTGCCCTTCCTAGTCTCATAGCCACCTTCAGAGTAAGGCTCCCTCATGGGAAAGAAATACAATACCCTTTTGCCCATTTTATCATGAACAGTCTTCCTAATAAGAGATGGTTTATGCTGCTCTTTTTTATGCTGATACTGATGGGAATTATTATTTCAGGTCGTCTGCAGGTCTCGGATCAGCTTTATGACAATTTCACCAAACAGCATGAGGTTACTAAGGCGATTCAAAACTTCTCATATCATATGGGGTATCTCGGTTCCATTGATTTAGTGATTAAACCCATTCATCGATCAGGTGAAGAGAGTGCGACGACGCTCTCGATGGACACGGTGGCATTAATCCAAAATATTGAAAGTCATCTAAATAAGATCAACACAGTTCATCACACCCAGTCCATAGGTCATCTAGAAAGACTGATTAGAGATGCTAATTTCCTCAAATGGAATGATCAAAATATTCTAGAATCAGACGAAATCTTGTCCATTCTTCATCTCTTTAGGAAAGGGAAAGATTTTAACCGCTATTTTCCCCAACCTGAGGGAGGGATTTTAATCGAGGTCTTTCTAGACAATATGAAGACCAGTACCATTTTATCCACCATTAAAGTCATTAAAGCTCAACTCGACTCGGATCATCATAAAGGGCTCTACGAGTATCAGATATTAGGGCATGCCGCCCTGTTATCTCACATTGCCAATCAAACCATTCCTGGTTTTCTCTACTCATTTGTCTTTATATTTCCTATCTTGTTTATCTTGTTTTTAACTATTTTTAAATCCCTTCCATTTGCTCTTTTGGCGATGATTCCCAATTTGATACCCATTATCGGAGTGGGATCGCTTATTCAAATCTTCGGCTTAGATTTGGATAGCAATACCATCATAATTCTCTGTGTAATCCTTGGCATTGCAGTGGATGATACAATCCATCTGCTGTATCATTACCGCAAGATTAAAAATGAAGAGGGTGCAATGAGTCAATTAGAATTATGGCAAAGGGTCTTCGGTCAGGTGGCTTCTCCCTTAATAAGAACAACATTAACCTTTTGCGTGGCTTTTACAGCCTTCTTTTTAAGCAGTTTACTTCCCTTTATTTATGTAACCTCTTTTATCATTATCGGGTTACTTTTCGCTTTAGCCAGTGATTTCTTCTTGTTGCCTCTATTGTTAACAAAGAGTGACTAGCTCTTTTTAAACCAAGATATGGTTCGCTTTAGCCCTTCTTCCATCGTCACCTGAGGGTAATAGTTAAGATGTTTTTGTGCCTTAGAAATATCCATGGTAAAACTTTTGGCAAGCAGACCTAAAGTATAACGAGTGAGGGGAGGCTCTCCATGCTTTTGAGTCAAGAGATAGATTCCTTCGAGCAGGGATGCGAGGGTGTTTCCTAATAGATAAGGTATTTTTTTTAACTGGGAAGAATATCCTAATCCTTCTGGCAGAGAAGATATGAACTCCCATAACTTAACTGGCTCATTGTTGGAGATATTATAATCCTGTCCACATGCATTAGGATCCGCAATAAGTGCCAAATAAATAGCATGAACTACGTTATCAATGTAAGTGAGATCGCTTAGGTTGTTTCCATCTCCAAAAATATGGAGTTTATTTTCTTTATAGGCCCTTACCAATCGGGGGAGAAGCGTGGTGTCACCAGGTCCAAAAATAGCTCGGGGCCTTAAGATCATCGTCTCTAGCTTTGAATGTGAAGCCTCTTGAATGAGATTTTCAGCTTGAATTTTTGTCTTGGTATAATGATTGACACCATGGGTGATAGCGTCTTCCTCTTTAATATGGAGGCGATCTTTGAAGTTGAAATAAATAGCAGGGGTAGAAATGTGAATGAGCCTTTGTATGTTATTTTTTATGCTCCAATCCAGTACATTTTGAGTGGCTAAAACGTTGGAATTATAAAAGTCTTGATAGGTCCCCCAAGGAGATGAGAGGGCTGCACTGTGAACAACAAAATCTATATCCATTGGCAGCCTAGCTTTTTCTAAGGAGCCACTAAGATCAAAAGGAACAAATTCAATTTGTCTACTTTGCAGTTTGTTTCCAATTTCTTTGTTCCGACCCAGGGCAAAAACTTTGTAATCTTTATTATGCAGAAAATCGCAGAGTGCCTGTCCTAAGTAGCCAGTGCCTCCAGTTACCAGAATTTTTTTCATTTAACTTTCTTCTCCATTGTATTCAATATCCTGAGTGGATGCTTGAGTGAGTGACTTTCTATTATACAAACTTAAAAAAAATAAATAGCAGAGAAAGAGAAGCTGGATAAGTGATGGTTTGACATCTTGGGGCGAGAAAATGGCATCACTTGCTTTATCCCAATGTGCTTTGAATTTATCAAAGGTTTTTGTTTTTATGCTTTTAGGAAGGCCATAAAGAAGCATTGCTAGCTTCAGTCCATATGGCTTTTGGCTGTTAGGATGAAGTATCTTGGAGCCGTCTTTTGATTCCGGATTATTGAAAAAGAGATGGGCGAACTCATGATCATCATGAAAAAGGTGAACTCCCGAAGTGCTGCGCGGATTACATTCTAAAAGGGCTAACTCTCCATCTGCTTTTTCTATGAAATCGAGCCCGATCTGGCCATGGTATTTCAAGTTTTTTACTAGCTGAACCGTGATGTTTTCGATTAGAGGATGGGGATGGTGTTTAAAGAAAGTGCTCGCGTGGCCTGCTAAGTATTTAGCCGGATAGATGGAGAGAGCG
>CAYFLR010000003.1:33408-37018 GCA_964343805.1 uncultured bacterium
AGGAGTTTTCCCTTATCAGCGATGCCATAAGTAGAGAACCCTGCTCCTTCAACAAAAGGTTGAATCAACCATGTTAAGGGGATTATTTTTCCCGCTGAATTCATCTTTTTCTTTCTTATCTTTTCACTATCCTTGCTGTCTAAAAAAATTACTGAACTTCCAAAGCGAGAAAATCGAGGGCGCAATACGATTTTACCCCATTCCTTTAAGCTTTGATTAATGTCTTCTTGCTGCCTATTGATAAGTTTACTTGGTAAATAGGGTAGACCTAGTTGTTGTAGTATTATTTGAAAGCAGTATTTATCATGGAGTGAGTGAAGATTAAAGAAGGTGTCCGTATAAACCTTACAATTGAAAGGAAGTAGATTTTTATATTTGGCTATATAAAAGGTCTCTTCATTAGAGGGAACCAGCAAATCAATCTTCTCTTGTATTATGATCTTATTGAGGGCTAAGATATACTCGCCTGCCTGGAATCGAGGGGATGGTAGATAAAATGATCGGGTAATGGTATTAGAGTAAAAGGTTAATGCCAGGTGTATGGAATCTGCTGCAAAAACCAGGTGATTGGCTGCTTTAAATAAACGCGCTAACTCTAGTGAGACTGGAGATCTGGCTCCAGTTAATAGTATGTTTGCCATTGAAGGGTATTATGCAAGAATGAGACTCTATTCTCAACATGAAATTGATCAAATCCCTTGGCCCAATACCTTTGATGGTCAATATGCCAAAGAGTATCTCAGTCCTTTCTTACGAGATGGAACAAAACCCTATATTGACAATGTGGATGTAGAATTTTTTGTTTTGATTTTTAATGAAAAGGTGCTCCCCGTCTGCCGTACCGGAAAAGCTGGAGAGTCTTGCTATGTTTGTAGCCCTTATGATCATTATATAACCTATGCTTTAGAAGAATTGGCTATTTTGAAGAGTCCTCTTTTGGTCATGGCCCTGCGAGTCATTTTGAAGTCTCTGGGGGCTGTTTTAAAGGTCTGTGCCATCAATGAGGGAATCTATGTGAATAACTGGCTGCTTTCTACTAATTTATATACGACTTTGACAAAACAAGAAGTCAAAGAGATTACCCAATTTTTGCAAGAACTTTTTCCAAAGACTCCAATTTTGTATCGTTCATTGAATGAATTTAGCAATGAGAAATTGATTCATTATTTAAAAGCAGATGATTACCGTTTGGTGTTGAGTCGTCAAATCTACCTCATTGATTTAAGAAGTGAACAGCAAAAGATTTCCAATGAATTAAAAAAGGATCTCAAATTACTCAAAAGAACTCCCTATGAGATTCTAGAAAATGGTCAAATTAATGAAGAAGAGATGGCGCAGGTTGTTGATTGCTACAATCAATTGTATCTCGGAAAGTACACCTTTTTGAATCCTCAATTTACAACAAGATTTATTTCTTTAGCGACCCGTAAGAAACTTCTTTTTATTAAAGCCTTTCGTCTGAATAAAAAAATAGATGCGGTGCTCGGGTACTTTGTTCGTAACCGAGTTATGACCACACCTCTTTTTGGCTATAAGACAGGGAAACCGAAGAAGTTAGGTTTGTATCGTCAAATTAGTGCCTCTTTAAATATGATTGGAAGTGAAAAGAAACTTATTTTAAATCGCAGTTCAGGAGTGGCCTCATACAAAGTAAAGCGGGGAGCCTCTCCCTATTTAGAATTCTTGGCCGTTAATTATAAAACAGCCTCATGGAAACAAAAACTAGGATGGAGAATTCTTTCATCTATCATCAATGCCATTGCTATTCCTTTGATGCGTGGTTTTAAATTATAAGTAGGAAGGTCTTTTTCGTAGAGTTAATCTCACCAAATCAAGATCTCTTTTTTTGAATCCTCGTTCTGACATGCGTAAATAGATAAGATAGTTTTTTACTCTCTTAGGGCCCACCAAATAAACTAATTCTTCATAGTTTTGCCTGATGTTTTGCTGCCAAATACCACAGGTTTTTCGATAATCTTCTGCTGCATGAACACCTTTATCAATGGTAAATAGTCCGGCGCTGGCTTTTTCTAATTCAGTGAAATGAGGAAGGTCACTGTTGGGAAAAATAGTTTGATTGATAAAGGGGTGGAGTTGCTTAAAGTCATTTTGACCATAGGTGATGGTTTGGAGTGACAGATATTTTCCATCCTCTAAATGGGAGTGACAAAACTGGAAAAACCGACGGTAGATCTTGGTTTTTTCTACCCTAGAAAGATGGGGACGCGCAAAATGCTCGAGGGCTCCTATACAGATCATAGATTGAAAAATGTCTTTGGTTTGGAATTGATTCCAGCCTTGCTCTAAAATTTCAATATTGGGTAGCCTGTTGGCTTTTATGAACTGAGCTTGTTGATGACTCAAGGTTAAGCCGGTGCATTTCATAAGGGGATTTTTTTTAGCTAAGTTAAAAAGTAAAGATCCCCAGCCACAGCCAATATCTAAGACCTTTCTTGCGCTCTCAGCTCTTGCTTCTTTGATATGATAGATTAGTTTATTTTGTTGAGCTTCAGAAAGCGATTCATTGTTGTTGAACAGAGCTGCTGAGTAGACCATTGCTGGATCCAACCAGAGAGCGTAAAAATCATTGCTCACATCATAGTGCCGTTTTATATCATCCCGTGTGGGGGAGAGTAGCGCACCAGATAGTGGTGAAGTTGGTTTTGTAAATGGCTGTTCAAGCATAATTAAATTCTTAGTATCATCCCACCAATGGAGAAACCGGCAGAGGTTCCAAGTAACATAACGTTATCCCCTGGGAGAGCTTTTTTCATTTGTATAGCTTCTGCTAGGGCCACCGGAATAGATGCGGCCACCATGTTTCCTCTGTTTTGAATGTTGATGAAAAACTGTTCATCACTCACATCTAATCTTCTTTGCACCAGCCTTAAACCCTTTAAACTCGCCTGATGGGGAACAATAAGTTTTATATCACCGAGGGTCATTTTCAAAGGGTGGAGCAATTGATCCACAAAGGGGGGTAGCTTTTTAGCGGCCAATTTAAAGATCTTGTTTCCACTCATGCGGAACTTCCATTTGGGATCTGAAAGCCGGGGGTTCTCTTCTCCCATCATTTTAGTACCGCAACCTGGAAATTCCACCAGGTCGGTTCCCTCGGAGAGGGTCTCCATGCGAGAGCTTAGAATAGCGGAAGTTTCACCGGGAGGAGTTCTGGTGATGAGAATAGCAGCAGCACCATCACCAATGAGTGAAGCACTCTCTTTTTCATCCCAATTGATGGCCGTGGAGGTGGCTTCGGTGGCTACGAGAATGACTCTAGAATAGCGACCTGCTTGTACCATGTAAGAGATCACATCTAAACCGGTAAGAAAGCTGAGACAGGTAGAATTAATATCAAAACAGGGAATACTGATGTGTTTTTCTTTAAGGTGGCTTTTTATGAGGGCAGCTGTGCAGGGAATTTCTTGCTCCATTGTGCCACTGGTAGAAATGAGAGCATCAACATCCTTTAGTTTAAGGTTGTTTTTATAAAGTAGCCTTTCAACGGCTACCGCCCCCATTTCTGAGGAAGTTTCACTGGTCACAAACCTTCGCTTTTCAACACCAGACCGATTGAGTATCCAATCTTCTGTGACTTGTAACCTTTGGG
>CAYFLR010000003.1:37028-64658 GCA_964343805.1 uncultured bacterium
ATATCTGCCACCGTAACCTCTTTTTGAGGAAAATGAGTGACCATATCTTCGATTTTAACATTTCGCATCACAATAACCTCTCTAAGGAATTGGTAAAAATTCGGCTAAAGGTTGAGTGACCGAAGTGAGTCTAAGGGTTCTCAGGATGGAATAGATATTTTGAGAGTTGGCTTCCGGCAGTATCTGACCGAATGTAGGATCCGGATAGGATACAGGTCGGCCATAGTGATAATCCCAAGCCCAATCCTGTTTACCATTGGCGACAGGGGCTTCATGTCCCACTTTGACCAGATTATTAAAATGGCTCTTACTGGGATAAAAAACCTTGAGATCAGGATGAGGGGTAAAGACACGATGTAAATTAATCTTAACTTTATTGCCGGTGACTTCACTGTTCAAAGTGATGGTCTCTTTTTTAATGAACGCTTTGGAAAAATAGAGATAGAGATCATTTTTCTCATGATATTTTTTGGCTAAATTGAGCTGCAGAGCATTAGGATTGATAATGTACTTATGGGACTTCTTAATAAAGTGTTCTTTTGGAAGATTGAGGCAGTCACGATTGGAACTTTCTTTGGTGATGGCAAAGGATATAGGCTCTTCGATACTGCAAACAAAGCCTTGAAGATAATTCTTAGAGGCATTAAAGGCCAATTCAAATGCTTCATTTAGACGTTTTTTAGCTACCTCCTCGGTTACTTGGAGGGTCATAAGACTTTTAAAATCATTATCATGGAGGATGCTATTGATTTCCTTGGCGGTTACACCTCTAGGTACAGATTTACTCTTAATGAGAATTCGATCCGGAGAGGTCTTGAACATATTAAAGGCAGATTTTTTACCTATAGCAGTAATAAAATCAGGGAGTTTATCTCCATTGTAGAGAGACTGGTAGTTAATTACTGCAAGTGTGGACTGCAAACTTCCTATAATAAAGTGCAGGTAGGGTTTAATAAATATTTTTTCACCTTCTTTGGAGTTTAAATACCTGATGTTACCTGCTTTATCTTCCCCTGCTATTAACTTGAGGTTTACCAAGATTCTAAATGAGGATGAAGGGAACTTTAAGAGCTCTTTGCACTCTCTTAAAGTAATACTTAGTTTATCTTTAACGGGACCAAACAAGAATTCCTGTAAATCGGTAATGGTTTCTATTTTGCCCAAGGTGGGTTTGGTGGTGGGTTGGGTAACAAAGTCAAAGATAGCTTTGATATGAGGGCCATAAAGATAGTCTCTATGAGAAAATCCTCTGAGTGAGCTTAAGGCCACCAGATGAATAAAATCCATCTCTTCTGCAATCCCCCTTAAACGCCAAAAAATCCCCTCAAATAGAGGGAGTGGTTTAAGAAGAGTGGCAAAAAGCTTAACTGCTGGGTTATTTTTGTTTTTTGCTGATCCGGCATCGGCCATAATTAGCTGTCCCACCTTGAGGACATCCTCTTTGGTCTTGATTTCATGAACTATTTTATCGATATAAGAGTTGACAGTCTCTTGTTGGGTTCTATTCATTGTTAATTCTGTTGAAGTTCGCAGGGAATCTGGGGGCAGGGTCACAGACTGTTGTTCTGCTTTTTCACTTTTGCAGTTGAGGCAAAGTAGAGCTAGAAAAGTCAATGGTATTAGGTACTTTTTGATTGATATACACATAACTAGACTCCTGCGCGTAGGATTGATAACCGCACTTGTTAATAATGATCTTTATGGCACTGTAAATGATTTTTACCATTTTTTAAATGAGTTTAAACTTATGGAGTGGAAAAAATAATCCTATTTGCATACAGTAGAATGCAGTTTGATTGCCTAGGGAGTTATTCATGAGTTACCAATTCTATAAAATCCTTCATGTTTTAAGTTTAGTGGTGTTGAGTGGATGTTTAAGTGCCAGCCTGTTGGCCTCTAACCAAATCAAATGGGCTAAACATGTAGTCACCCTTTCATTAGTGGTGCTCTTTGTGGCCGGGTTTGGACTCCTGGCTAAAATGAAGTTAGGCTTTCCTCTATGGATTCTCATAAAAATATTAATTTGGAGTAGCCTTGTTTTTATTACCCATTTCTTTTTAAAGAAACTGACAGGGAGGGAAAACATTGTCTTTCCTGTTCTATTGTCTTTGCTTGGGGTAGCCACTGTCTTAGCTATTTCCAAGCCCTTCTAAACGAGTAATTTTGTGAAAATAGTCTTTGTCAATTTGCCTGCTCATGGTCATATAAATCCTACCTTACCCCTAGTGCAGGCTTTAGTCGCTGAGGGACATCAAGTCACTTACTTTTCGATGCCTGAGTTTGAAAAGAAGATTAAAACAGCGGGTGCTGTATTTATAAGTTATACGGGAGGAATTTTCGATTACAACTATCATAGTCCTCCCTCCAACCCCTTTCAATTAGTAGCCGATCTTACAATGATCAGTCTTGAGGTGTTACCCGGGCTGATTACAGATGTCCGAGAGCTTAATCCAGATCTCATTATCCATGACTCGGTGACACCCTGGGGTAAGTACTTAGCTTCCATCATTAATCTACCAGTGATTGGGACTGTACCTACCTTTGCTTTTAATCAAACTATGATGAAGGGGCAACTGAGTAAATGGGATTACCTTCAAAGTCTCTTAGCCAGTGGATTTTCTCGCCTTCGTAGTTACCATTATATGAGCAAGCTTAAGAAAAGTTATGGATTAACTGACTTAGATCATTTTGATGTACTCGTAAACCGAGAGCCACTTAATCTAGTGTTTACATCTAGGGAATTTCAACCTGATGTTGACACTTTTGATGAAGACTATCATTTTATAGGTCCTATGATTAATCCGGAGCTAAATACCGGTAGTGATAGTTTAGAGGTGGTGGAAAAAGTTAAAGCTCATCAGGGAAAAGTTCTTTATATCTCTTTAGGAACCGTGATGAATGACAATCCAGAGTTTTTTAATCGATGCTTTGAGGCTTTCAGTGATGAAGCTTTGTTAGTTGTTATGTCATTGGGAGATAAAGTGAAGCGGAATCATTTAAGAAAGATTCCAGCCAACTTTATCACAGATTCTCGCATTCCTCAGCAGGCTCTTCTTCCCCATGTAGATACTTTTTTAACTCACTGCGGAATGAACAGTAGTAGTGAAGGATTGTACAATGGGATCCCTTTACTACTTGCACCTCAGACTATGGAACAATCCATGGTGGCAAATAGAGTGCATAAATTAGGAGCTGGAATTCTGGTGGGTAAAAACCCATCGGTGAATTCATTAAAAGACGGAGTGAAGCATATTCTGGCTGAACCAGGGTTTAAAGCTAAGGCCCAGTCTCTAGGTGATTCACTTCACCAAAACACACCTTTGAAAAAAATAGTGAAAATGGTTAACGAACATTCCTTATAAGGGGACCAAATGAATCCAATTCTACTTGTAATTCTACTTCTTGGTTTAACCTTTACCTCTCTCCATGCCAAAATGACTCAGATCAAGAGCTTTGACAATTTTAAAATTACTATCCAGGTGGATCTTCCAGCCAGTAAAAAAGCGGACAATTTTATTATCTTAGTACATGGCTCGGGTCCCCAATCGATGGATCTTGATATATCTTCGGTGAGTCATAAAGAGAGTCAGCCGAACAAAGTCTTTCTAGAGTTATCAAAAATACTGACGCTCGAAGGCTTTGGAGTGGTTCGATTTCATAAGAGATCTTTTGTAATGAAAAAACTAACCCAGAAAGACCCTAACTATGCCAAAAGTAAATACTACCAAAAGTTTATTGAAAATCCTTTAAACTACTTTATTCGTGATGTTCAGAGTCTGATAAAGTACACTAAGAATCATTTGAAAGCGAAGAGGATTATTTTATTTGGAAATAGCCAAGGGACCTATGTCTCCTTGCAGGCGGCTCATGAAAATCCTCATGTAGATGGACTGGTTTTGGTAGGAACCCAAAGTGCTTCGCTGGCGATTCTTTCATTTGAACAGCTTGTTTACCGTGCTATGAAAGTCTTTTGGGACCGTGATAAAAATCAAGACAACTTTTTAGATCAGGAAGAGCTTTCCGATAAGAGAAACGCGATCACTATGAATCTTAAAAGTCAGTTGGCCTTGCTGGATTTAAATCAAGATCAGAAGCTTGATTTGATGGAATACAAGGGGGCAAATTACTTAAATTATATGACCCAGATGGAACCTCAACTGAAAAGCTTAATAAAAGAAGAATTCAACCGTCCTCGGCCCATTGATATTCTAGCCAAAACAAAATTGAAAGTCCTATTTTTGCAGGGAAGTTGGGATAATCAAACCCCTGCTTATTACACTAAAAGCATAGAGCTGATGAACAAACTCTATTTTAAAAAGAGTCATTTCCATTTTATCTACTATCCTCAATTAGGCCACATATTAGATCAAAGAAACTCTTATTATGATATTTATTACCGCCAATTGGCTCCGCATGTGGCTAAGAAAATTGGCCCTGATATCAAGCGTTATATCCTGGGTAAATGATAAGTCTTAAGGTGTCGTTTCAAACACAATCATCTTATAATGCTGACCATGGTCAATGGAAACTCCTTCCTTCAACCAAGGAAGTTTTCTCAGTTCCGCTAATATATTGTTCGACCAACCGGAACTCACAATGAGACGAAAGCTTTGCTTTTCATGAACTTGTTCTAAATCTTTGAAGATTTTTTGTCTCACCTCTTTGGTGGTCGGGTCAAACATATAATAAATATCAGCGGCTTTCGGGGTGAATTGGGGATCGCTAAGATCTTGTTGTTGATAGCCTACCCTATTAAAATCGAACCTTTGGGCTGTTTCTTGGGCAAGATCCACACGTTCTTTAATGAGTTCATACCCTAAGAACTGAATGTCGGGTCGAGTGAGACCTACAAAATTTCCAATGCGTCCAAAACCGGATCCTAGATCCACCATTTGCGAATCTGGAGGTAAATTGAGTACCGAAAAAATGTCCAGTAAGGCTGAAAATTTTGTCTGAAGTCCGTGAGGGTCATTGGTTCCACGAATTTCACTGGGAATATTGTTAAAGGATCCATATTCTTTAATAAGGGCTTCTTGGGCCGCTTTTTCAACTTGGTACACCCGAGCATGGGTTTGTAAGACGAAGCGTTCTACAAAAATGTCAAATTCATGATCATTTTGAAAAATGGCTCTCGCCTCTTTTATAAATTCTAAGTTTCCTACTTCAGCTTGAATCTTTTTCGGATCCATAAAATTAAATAGAAAAAATTCCAGCTGACGTTCGATATAGAGATCGTGCATGGAAAAAGAGGGGTCTCGAAGCATCACCTGCATCATGGTATCAAAACCATTTGCGAGTCCTTTTTCGGTGCGAGAATACTTTTGAACTTGCAGACTTAAAACATAGAGAGAGAAGAGATCGGAAAAGGAAAAGGATTCCAAAACTTTTTTAATTTTTTCTCCAGAGGAGGAGCGGGCTAATCTAATTATAAGGTCCATTTGGGTGAGATCAAACCTTGGAATCTGCTTTTGTATTTTACTATAGAACTCGCTTTCTAAAAGCGCTTGCAGGTTTGCAGGTTTGGGATTGGTTTTCAATAAGGTGTCCAATTTCTTTTGACCGCTTTCTGCAAGACGATACCTAATTCCTTTTAAATATCCCACATCTTGAATATAGAAATCGAGAGGGGCTGACTCAGCCTCAATCCATTTTAAATTCCGACTTTGTAAAGTGGTATAGAAGGGATCTTGTTGTATGGGTACAGCTTTAATAGGAGCGCTTTTTAGTTGCGAATTGCGGAGCTCCTCTAAGATAGCTAAACATTTGTGAGGATATAAATTTGCATAGACAGAGCCATGACCATACCAAAAGAACAAAAGGGGGATGAGTACTTTAATCATGGATCTCTACCTCGATGGTTTCCCAGCCACGCACTGTTTCATAATACTGGAGATGGATTTTCTCTGCACTTATTTTAACTACTAAAGGGTTGTAAGGACCGAAGGTGGTGAGTCCAAAAGGAATATGTTTCTTTCTCATAGAGGGAGGAATATTGGGTCCCAGGGTCATGAGTTCAGTTTCTTTAAAGCTATCTAATGGCCGGCCTAAAACGGAAGCCAGCTGTCTTTCGGTTTTTGTCCATAGAGACATAAACTCCACTGCAGAGGGCTTTTTTATCCATTTTAGAACCATTAAGAGTTCCATTTCTGCTGCTATCATGGCACCAAAGGGGGAGGATAGGTATTCTCTTACAAGTTCTGCTACTTTACTAGCCAAGGCGGGACTCAGTTGAATATCTATATCGGAGTGATTTTTTCCCGCTTTACCGTTAGGGAAACTACCAAAAATCTGAACATAGTTTCCTTCTGTTAATTGAGCGGCGAGGGGACTTTTTTGGATTTGTTTCGCTAGTTCAATGACTTTTCTAAAAGAGTAGTCTCCTCGAGGGTGATCCACCTCAAATTCTTTGGCCTGATAACTTTCTTGGTAAAAACGATCCATTATGGCAGAAAGAACATCTGCACTTATATGAGGGTTCTCTTTCAATTGGGATTTCAGTCCTTCGATATGGGCAGCGTTGAAAATATGAAGCATAAATTCAATGTTTCTTTTTTCTACATTTTTATCCCACTCCTCCATAGAGGTTCTCACTTTGGTTTCATCAATTTTTATTCGATAGAAACGTTCGAGTAATGGTTTTCTTAAGGCTTCGATTTGTGACGGAGGAAATTGACCTATCACGCTTAAGAACATAGCGTTGATTTCGAAACTCTCCGCCTTATCACGAAAGATAAATTGATCTATGTAGCTTTTGCTTAAAAAGGTTTTGTATTTAATGAGCGAATCAATCACTTGGGGCAGTTTTTCCGGGGTAAAGAGCAGGTCTAAGACTCTAAAATAGTTTTCAACTCCCAACTGATAGGTTTTCACCGTCTCTTTTTGAAAAAAGTCTCGTTTGCTGTCAGTGGGATCTTTGGGATGGAGTAAGAAGGCCTCTTTAAGCTCTGCCAGAGCTCTACGGAGTTCTTTAGAGGGAGGAGTTTTTAGTCGAATGAGTGGTTCAGCTAAATTGATAAAAGAAAGGGATGTGGCAATCCATCCTCCTTGACGGGGAATAAAAGTGGTGGTGGTGTTAGGAAACAGGGGATGGGCCGGGGCCCCATTGTTTTCTTTGGTTTTGATTTCCACTTCCATGGATGGTGAGTTTTTTAACTGCCAAGTCAAAAACCTTACAGCTGAAATAAAGTTTTCAGTGGTTTTTACTGTTTTCAGCATTTGGTTGATAGCCCCTGCTACTTCATTCGGTGCTTTAGGTGTCGGTTTATAGTCAGCGAGCTGCTTTTGAAACTCATCTCTCTTTTTTTCCCATAGTAGTGTCTTGCAGGTGGTGGCGATTAGATCACTTCCGAGAACTAAAAGGAGAAACGGAATGATAAACTTTAAGAAACGACCCATGTGCTTTTGGTCCTAGATGAAAATAGATATATAAGTATTGTAACATAAGCTGAGCTGTAGCTGTATTTATCTAATAATTAGATTATTTTCTATTTATTTATATATTTTACATTAAGAGGGATTTTTGGTATACCCCGTTGTAGTTAATTTGGTTTTTCTAAGTCAGGGGAATATTATGAAAAAATTATTATTATTGTCATTTTCTTTAATCGCTATATTTTCTTTTTCAAAACTCTATTCTAATACTCTCACGCCCTGTTTTGATGACTTAAGACGAGCCAAGTATTTCCAAAATGATATTAACTACGCCTATCACGGAGGCGATATTCCCATCATGGTTACCAAGATGAGAAAGTGGTGGGGTTTGTGGCCTACACTCGTCTCACAGGTAATGATGGATCTCAGCGAGATTTTATAGGTCGAGTGGTGCTCTGTGCAAACACCGAAGTGACAGATTTTTACTATGACAATGATGGATCAGATGATGCTAAAAACTGGGTTACGGAAGCGGGAAAAGAGTTTGCAGTCACCCAAGACGAAGGAATGATTCTCATCAATTCAAAGCTGTTCAAAGATAAGCGAGAAAGTCAAATTGCTCACATAACCTTTCGAATTTACGATGTTTTTGATGAGTGTGTCTATGATAATAGCTGTCCTGTGGAGATGACCTCTCATCCTTTTTATGAAGAAGATTGGGGTATACCCAAAGGCAGTGGTGAATTCTTTATTGAATTTCCCAAGTGGATGCTGTAATTCTGAATTCGTATTTTTAGGAGTTCAAAATGTATAAATTATTCTTCATTGCTTGCTTGGTCTTTCCTTATCAGCTTTTTGCTAATTTTCCTTCCTCATCTTACTGTCAAGATCTAACTTTTGCAGAAGCCCTTTGTCAGGCCAGTGAAGCCACTTTTGATTTAAACTGTGAAGGTGTCAGCCTTGGTGAAAGTTACTGTTTAGCAGGTGGAGTCCCTAGTATTATTTGCCAGGGCGTGAGCCCTGCTGAAGGAATATGCCTTAGCTCTCATCAATCCATGGTTACTTGTGAGGGAGTGACTTTGGGAGAAGCATATTGTCTATCTGCTGGCTATGATAGCTTTACCTGCCGAGGAAAAAGTGAAGCAGAAGGTATTTGTATCGCCGGTGGCAATAATCCACCACTTTGTGAGAATGTAACTTTAGGTGAGGCCTATTGTATGAGAGGGGGAAGTCCTCTAGGCTGTCAGAACCTTACTGTGGGAGAAGGTATCTGTCTCTCTCAAGGTAATCTTTACAGTTTTTGTGAAAAAATCACCGTGGGTGAGGCCCTTTGTTTAGCTGGTGATAATCTATTTAGTACCTGTCAAGCTTCTACTCCTGCACAGGGAGTTTGTTTAGGTGGTAGAAAAGCCGTTAATGCACTTCTGCCTTTTTTACAGTAATCAAGTTGAATAATTTCACTAATTTTACTGCTCTGTAATTACCAGGTTTTTCAGAAATTTTAATTCCATTCCCCATTCCTGCCGATAAGTTAGGTAGAGCTTTTCAAAAAAGCAATTTAATTCACCCCTCATTATTGGGAGCTATAATGCTAAGTCATAGGACTAAATGGACTTTTTTTGCCTTTTTTCTGCTGCTCAATTCTTGTGGCCAAAGTCAAAAAATTCTTAAGCGACCCCAGGCGAGTGATAAACAAAGTCAGTATAATGGACCAGCTCAAACTAAAAAAGAAGCAAGTCCAGTAATTAACCAAGTAGCCTCGTTACTTTCAGGAACATCTAATCAAAGTGTAGGTCAATACTTGCAAGCCGATTCTCTTGCTTTGAATCCTGAGAATGCTTTGTCTGATCAAATCCTACGATTTCTTGAACAACAACAGTCTGATATCAACAAATTGGAGCAGGCATTAACTCAGCTTAACGGGGATAACGCCAAATCATTATTGAATTTGATTAATAAAGAAGTATTTACTTTTTACGACATTGCTATGATTTTAAGCCTGCCATTAGATCAGCTGCAAAAAGTGAAGTTAAGCACCAATGATTATTTAGTGGTATTCCTATTAAATGCCCGTATGCAAGGTCTTTCTTTTGAAGGTATTCACTCCGCTCAGGAATTTGGGCAAGATTTTACTACCATTGAAGATATTCTCTCTTTCCAATCGCAATTATCGGCTCAGAGAGAAGCCTACTTGAATCAGCTACTTAATGAATATCTTCTTTTAAAAGATGGAAAATACTTCCTGAAAAATGCCGATCAACTTAAAAGTGAAATCAACCAAACCAAAGTATTACTTGCCAAGCTTATTCAGAGTGGACATGAAAATAAACTTGATCTCTCCTTGCTAAAAAAGAGCCTTTTTAACTCAAACATCAGAAATAAAATTGCATTGTTTTTAGAAATCATCCAAATGAATCAACACATACTCCAAGAAGAAAATTTGGCTTTGGCGCTCTTTCTAGCACCCGCTAATGATGAATTCATAGATGAAGTAGAAGAATCGCCTTTTTCTTTAGTGCAGACAATGATGGAAGAAATTGATCCTCGTGATAAATATCTTTACAAAGACGGATATCGAAGTGGTCGACCTGAAATGAAATCGGAAGTGGTAGAACTCCAGGAAAAGTTAAATGAAATGCTCAACGGAAACCTTGAAGCAGATGGTTATTATGGCCCAGACACGGTAGCTGCTGTAGAACAAGCCCAAAGAGTAATGAACTTTCAACCCCAAGGTGAAAGAGTGTCTGAAAATTTCTATGCGGAATTGAGTCGTCGAGTGGATGCTGGTGATACTATGAAAAGTGCTCTCTCTACCCCACCAGTAAAAGTTTCTGAAGCTGTGACTTATCCTCCTCTTCCAAATGTCGCTCCATTAAGAGTTCCTGAGCCAGAACCTCAACCACCATTACCCAACGTCTCTCCCAGGAGGGTTCCAGAGAACGTAGCTACTCCTCCATTGCCTAATGTGCCACCTAGAAAGGTCGAAGATGTGGCAGCAGTCACTCCAGTACCAGCTACTTTCTCTGGAACCACTCCCCCACTGCCCAATGTGGCCCCTAAAAGAAATGAGTTCATCTCCAATTTAAACAATGGTGAAGGGGTGTTTCCTTTAAAAACTTCGGTTCCGGGTTTTCAAAGTGGAGATGCCAGAAGATATTACGGTGCTTATAGGACATCCACTCGGATGCATGCAGGCGTTGATTTAGTAGCTCCTGCAGGAACTAAGGTTTATGCTTCAAGGCCAGGAATTATCAGAGAAGTGGGGCATCGGTTTTATAAATCGAGTGTTTCGGTGGTGGTAGAGCATGATGATGGAACCGTAATCCGCTATGGTGAGGTGAAAAATAGTTTTCCCGCAGGAATCAAAGTGGGAGAGCGAGTTGAGATGGGACAACATATTGGATATGTCTCCAGAGATAGCGGTATGCTTCATTTAGAAATGTTCAGAAATCCATATAACACAGGTCGCCTCTATAATCCCAACAGCCCTTTTAAAAGAAGAGATGATCTTTTAGATCCCACTACCTATATGCAAAACCTCCATGACCGTATGCTAGCGCAGCGAGTGTCGCCAAAATAGACTCTCATTAGATAATTGAATAATCTGAACGGCATCATTAATAATGATCGGTGTGGTTATTATATATCTAGCCTTCGTTCCTCTGTGAGGAATCTGTTTTGATTCTTTTCATGCTTTAAACAAATCCATTAGTTAGGTAAGATTATATATTGCAGAAATTAAATTTAAGGAGCTGCTATGACCACTGCAAAAATAATATGGACTAAAATAGACGAAGCCCCTGCTTTAGCTACCCATTCATTACTTCCCATAGTAAAGGCCTATGCCAAAGCTGCGGGAGTGGAGGTTGAAACTAAAGACATTTCCCTTGCTGGTCGTATTATAGCTAACTTTCCAGATAACCTTACTGAGGATCAAAAGATTCCTGATTATCTCAGCGAGTTAGGAGCATTAGCCAAGTCTCCTGCAGCCAATATTATTAAGCTACCCAATATCAGTGCTTCCATTCCTCAATTGCAAAAAGCCATAAAAGAGTTGCAAGAGAAAGGGTATAAAATCCCAGATTATCCAGAGGAAGCTTCTACCGAAGAGGAAAAGCAGCTGCAGAAACGATTTGCCAAAGTTCTGGGTTCAGCGGTAAATCCTGTGCTAAGAGAGGGAAATTCAGATCGGCGCTCAGCCACCTCGGTAAAAAAATTCTTTCAAAAGAATCCTCATCGCATGATGAAACCATGGCCAGAAGATTCTAAGTCAAAGGTGGGTCACATGCAGCAAGGGGATTTTTTCGGAAGTGAATCCTCTCTCACTATGGAAGATGGTCGAGCGGTTGATATTATTTTCCAAGCTAAGAGTGGGGCTTCTAAAGTTTTGAAAGAGGGGCTGGATTTGTTAGAGGGAGAGGTGGTTGATACCTCTGTTATGAGTGCTCAAGCTCTGAGAGATTTTTATGCAGAACAGATTGCCATCGCTAAAAAAGAAGGCTTGCTTTTATCTCTGCATTTAAAAGCCACCATGATGAAAGTGTCTGATCCTATTTTATTTGGTCATTGTGTGGAGGTTTACTTTGACCAGGTGATCACCAAACATCGAGCCGCTCTGAATGAGGTGGGGGTGAATTGTAATAATGGCTTTGCTGATTTACTTGCAAAGATTGAAAAACTCTCCGCTGAGCAAAAGCAAACCATTCTATCCGACATAGAACAAGCTTATAAAGATCAACCGGCCTTGGCCATGGTGGATTCTGCCAAAGGGATAACCAATTTACATCTGCCTAATAATGTTATTGTGGATGCCTCCATGCCCAATGTGGTGAGAGATGGTGGCAAAATGTGGAATGCGGATGATAAGTTGCAAGATACCTTAGCCGTCATACCAGATCGTTGCTATTCCACTATGTACCAGGCGGTTATCGAAGATTGTCAAAAGAACGGTCAATTTGATCCTGCCACCATGGGAAGTGTTTCTAATGTGGGCCTGATGGCCAAAAAAGCGGAAGAATACGGATCTCATGATAAGACCTTTGAAGCTACCGAAGATGGAGTTATGGAGGTGGTGGATAAAATGGGAGCCACTCTTCTTCAGCAGCAAGTGCAAAAGGGAGATGTGTTTCGTATGTGCCAAACCAAGGATGAATCTATCCGTGACTGGGTTAAGCTAGCAGTTAATCGATCGAAAGCCTCATCGAGTCCCGCTGTATTCTGGCTGGATAGTAAGAGGAGTCACGATCAGCAAATTATTAAGAAAACGGAAAAATATTTAAAAGATCATGATACCTCTCATTGTGAAATAAAGATCTTAGCTCCGGTTGAAGCAATGCACTATACTGTTGCCAGAGTCCGTGAAGGAAAGGACACCATTTCGGCCACCGGAAATGTACTAAGAGACTATCTTACCGATCTCTTTCCTATTTTAGAATTAGGCACCAGCGCCAAAATGCTCTCTATAGTACCACTTTTAAATGGAGGGGGATTGTTTGAAACAGGAGCTGGCGGATCTGCTCCCAAACATGTGGAGCAGTTTCTAGGTGAAGGCCATTTGCGATGGGATTCTTTAGGAGAATTCTGCGCCCTAGTTCCTTCTTTTGAACATATTGCTAACTCAACGGGGAATGATAAAGCCAAAATTCTTGCCAGTACACTAGATCTAGCAATTGGTAAGCTTTTAGAAAGTGGGAATTCTCCTTCTAGAAAAGTAAATGAAATTGATAATCGGGGCAGCCATTTTTATATTGCACTTTACTGGGCAGAAGCATTAGCTAATCAATCGGATGATACGGATCTTAAGTCAACGTTTACTTCTATTCACAAAGCTTTAAGTGATAGTGAGCAGGTGATAGCTGATGAGTTACTCAAGGCTCAAGGTTCCAAAGTGGATATCGGTGGATATTTCTATCCCGACCCAGTAAAAACCGCAGCTGCCATGCGTCCTAGCCCTGCCTTCAATCAAATTATAGATGGTTTAAACTAAATATTTCATTGCGCCTTCCTGATAGACAGATTACAATCCCTATTAAAATACATTAAGGAGGATGGTTATGTTAAAAATGGTTATCATTTTGGGGTGTTTCTTTTACCTGATACCCGAGGTTGTAGAGGCTAAAGTTCATGGAAATATTAATTCAACAGATACGCGTTCCTCGTTTGCCATTAGCAGAGATGGAGATGATTCCCGCCTGTATAAGAAAATGAAGGCAAAGTTAGACTTTTTGGGAAGAAAAACCATTTTGCAAAAAGATGGCAACTTTCGCCTCATGTGTTCTTTGATTAATTGCTCCTCATTTGTAATTAAAAATGACAATGCTGAAATCAGCTTTGAAGATGATTATGTCTATTATCGCCTAGAAGATGAAGCGGCCTATGAAATCACTCAGCAGTTTAAGCTGGAGCCCAATGAAGAATGGAAATACGTTTCATCTGATGAGAAGTTAAGAATTACAGCCACCGAAAAGCTTTTCATTTTCCAATATGGTGAGAAGTAAACATTACTTATTTAATCTCTCATTATCTTGAATATCCATCCACATGGCAAAGAAAAGAGCCTGTAGGGCAGATATAGAAAAGAAGCTAGTCATAAGCAAATACTGGGGGGAGGTCACCTTCCCCTCTTGAAAGAAATTGCCTAGGATATGAAAAATAAGCGATACATCCACTAAGGCTAACAAGAAAGCTAAATGATAAAAGAGAAAGAGTGGATGGAAGTTTTGTAAGAAATACTTTTTCCAGAGCCTTTCAAAAAAGCATCGAAGTAGTAATAAACTAATTTTAGGAATAACCTTGGGAATCTTCATTTTCGAAGCTTCACCCACTTTATAGACCGGTTTTATAATTATTTCTTTGATGGTGCAGTTGGCGATATTTAGTTTGGTCAAAATATCATTGGGGACCCCATAAGAGGGATAAATCTTCGGGAGTTCAATTAAATTGATGGCATGTTTAGAAAGGGCTGTGTAGCCCGTTTGAGTGTCAGAAACCTGCCAATAACCTGAGGCCACTTTAGTCATAATGGTTAACACTGAATTGCCAAAGTACCTTGATTTAGGAATGATGTGTTTGGCAGAAGGGTGATGGAGTCTATTTCCTTTGACGTAATCCACTTCATCGTAGACTACTGGATTACAAATGGACTCCAGTTCCGCCGGATCCATTTGACCATCCCCTGCCATAACGGCAGTACAATCTACATTGTTATCTTTGCACCATTTATATCCTCTGGCAATGGCACCACCCACTCCACTATTTTTGAGCATGTTGATCAGAATGATGCGATCCTTATCGGGAGTTTGATTGGCTATTTGGGAGGGGACAAAGAACTCTATCTCTTGCTGATTCATGGCGGCCACAATTTCATCCGCTCGATTATAAATAGAGGAGGTCAGTGACTCTTTTTGTGCCAAGGGAGTGAGAGGAGTTTCATCCTCTTTGATCAATTTTTCAACCACCTGACTGGTCTGGTCAGTGGAGTGATCATTAACGACAATGATTCGATCTACAAAAGAGGGCATTCCTTTAATGACCATCTCAATTTGAGTTTCTTCATTGTAAGAGGGAACTACAACAGCAATAGTTTTATTATTTAACACGAGTCTTCTCCTTTATCCTGCATGATCAGAATTTTTTGTACCATAGGGATCTTCCTTTGTAATCAATAATCATCAAACGTTTGAATTAAGCTTGAAATAATGATAATTACAACTTCTTTGTTAAATACTTAAAGAGATAACAAGATGAAAATTATTACGGTACTGGGAGCAAGACCCCAATTTATAAAAGCAGCCGTTCTAAGTCGATTATTAAAAAATTCTCAGATTACTGAGACTATTATTCACACCGGTCAACACTACGATGACAATATGTCAAAGCGCTTTTTTGATGAAATGGATATTCCAACTCCTCATTATAATTTGCAGATTAATAATGCATCCCATGGTGCTATGACGGGTCGGATGTTGGAACAAATTGAAAAAATCATCATTAAAGAATCACCTGATTTAACGGTGGTTTATGGAGATACAAACTCGACTTTAGCAGGTGCTCTTTCATCGGCTAAATTGAATATTCCTGTTGCTCACATAGAAGCTGGTTTAAGAAGTTTTAACATGAAAATGCCAGAGGAAATAAATCGTATTTTGACAGATAGAGTTAGCTCTATTCTTTTTTGCCCAACTGATATAGCTGTAAAAAACTTAAGAAAAGAAGGGTTTGATTGTTTTGACTGTAAGGTTAAAAAAGTAGGCGATGTTATGCAAGATGCAGCCTATTACTATGCTAAAAAGTCGGAAACAAAGTCTAGTATCTTAAACGAATTAAATTTAGATGCTGGTAAATTCATAATTTGTACTATTCACAGACAAGAGAGTACTAATAACGTTGAAAAACTGATTGAAATTATTAAAGCGATAGAAGAGATTAATAAACATTTAAGAGTCGTTGTCCCTCTTCATCCCAGAACAAAAGTCATCTTAAACGAAAACAATATCCTCCCTAAATTTGAAACTATACCACCTGTAGGATACTTCGATATTATTCAACTACTGAAAAACTGTAGGATGGTTATTACTGATAGCGGAGGTTTACAAAAAGAGGCTTTTTTCTTTAAAAAGATGTGTTTGACATTAAGAGAAGAGACGGAATGGATGGAATTGGTGGATGGAGGTTATAACTTTTTAGGTGGTCATAGTTTTAACAATATAATGCGGAATTATGAAAAATGTCTTAACAGTACACCTTCCTTCACAGAAAATTATTATGGTAATGGTAGTGCTGGAAGTAATATAATGAAAAACCTAGTAGCCTTATCTTAGAGGAGATTTCTTTGGCAAGTATACTTTTTGATATAGGTCACCCTGCCCATGTCCATCTACTACGTAACTTTATAAAAAGACTTATAAAGCAAGGAGACAAAGTCATAATTGTCACTCGAGATAAAGAGATGACAAACGAATTGCTGGAACATTATAAACTCGATTACCAATGTATAAGTGTTGCTAAGCCAGGGTTGTTAGGTAAGTTTTTTGAGCTAATTCAAAGGACTTACAAAATAATGCGACTTCATCAAAAGTATCAGTTTGATAGTGCTTGGGGAACTTCTGTTTCGATTGGTTTTCTGTCTCTCTTTTACAAAGTTAAATCCTATAATCTAAATGAAGATGATGATGCAACTGTTCCTTTTTATAGTTGGTTAGCCTATCCTTTTTCTACGAAGATATTGAACCCAGATTGTATTAAATATAACCGATGGGCAGACAAAAGAATTCTATACAATTCCTACCATGAACTGGCATATCTGCATCCAGATAACTTCACTCTTGATGAGAGAATATTACAGACATATGACCTTGCAAAAGGAAAATATATTGTTTTTCGCTTTTCAGCTCTGTCAGCACATCATGATCTCAACGCAAAAGGGCTTTCAAAAGAAATTTTTGAAAAAATCCTTAACTTCTGTGGTAATTATAAAATAGTCAAATCGGTTGAAAAAGAAAAAAATCATTCATTTAAATCCTGGCATATGCATCACATTTTAGCTGGTGCAAAGATGATTATATCAGACTCACAGACTATGAGTATTGAGGCAGCTGTGCTTGGCGTTCCTTCTCTTAGGATTAATTCATTTATGGGGAAGTCAACGGTCTTAGACGAACTTGAATTTAAGTATCAGCTAACCGTTGGTTTATATCCTCACCAAGAAGAAAAGATTTTGAATACGGTAAAAAGTATAATTAACTCATCTAGCTCTGGTAAACTTTGGGAAGAAAAGTGCTGTAAGTTGTATAGAGATAAGGTGGGCTTAAATGAGTGGCTTTATAATTTTTATCGTTCCACACGTATGCCTTGATCTTGAAGGTCTTATTGATTGCTTTTCAATATTATAAGACAAAATGGCCTTAACCCAGATAAAGGAGATTATCGTGGCTGTCGAATTACTCAATACAATTAAACAAGAAGAAGAGCTACGACCTCTATTAGAAAAGGCCTTTCAGCAGGTTATTTCTCACGGGAAATATATCTTAGGTCCAGAAGTAAAACAGTTAGAAGAGGATATCCAAAGTAAGTTTAAGGTCAAGCATGCGGTGGCCTGCGCTTCCGGTTCAGATGCTCTTATCGTTGCTCTTCGAGCTTTAGGGGTAGGAGAAGGAGATGAGGTGATCACCACTCCTTTTACTTTTTTTGCTACGGCTGGGGCTATCATTCATGTGGGGGCCAAGCCAGTTTTTGTAGATATAGACAGCGAGACTTTCAATATAGACCCAAATCTTATTGAAGCTGCGATTACCGATAAAACGAAAGCTATTATACCGGTGCATCTCTTTGGTCAGTGCGCCGATATGGACCCTATTTTAGAGATCGCTAAAAAACACAACCTCAAGGTACTTGAAGATGGTGCCCAATCCATAGGAGCCACCTACAAAGATCAATTTGCCTGCACCATGGGAGATATTGGGACATTTTCTTTTTTTCCTTCTAAAAATTTAGGAGCCTTGGGTGATGCGGGAATGATGATTACGCAAAGTTCCGAGTTGGCGGATAAAATGAGAATTCTGTGTAAGCATGGATCTGCTCCCAAATACTATCATAAGGTAGTGGGGTACAACTCTCGTTTAGATACCCTTCAGGCTGCTTTTTTAAGGGTTAAACTTTCAAAATTGGATGAGTGGTCGGAAACCCGGAGAAAAAATGCTGATCAATATAGAAACTTGATGAAAGATCTGCCTGTCACCCTCCCCCATGTAGAAAAAGAAAATGTTTCTATTTACAATCAATTTGTGATTCGATCCGAGCGAAGAGATGAGTTGATGGAAGTGCTTAAAAAACAGCAAATAGGTTGTGCCATCTACTATCCTCTGTGCCTGCATGAGCAGGAGTGCTTTGCTCATTTAGGTTATCAACAAGGAGACTTCCCTGTGGCCGAAAAAGCGGCGGAGGAGGTGTTGGCTATTCCCATTTACTCCTGTCTCACTCCTCAAAATTTAGAAGAGGTGAGTTCTGTTATTCGCAGTTTTCACTCAGCTTAAACCCGAGACACTTGATTCTGTTGGCTATCCAAAATTTTGTTACGATTTCTCATGAAAGATCCGAGTAAAAAATGATAAAATCTTCAGAGTAATCCCCCTATTAAGGAATCTGAAGATGCTACATGCCTGTCCCGAATGTGACTTGTTAGTAAAAACCCCCTATCTCAAAGAAGGGGCGAAAGCTCTCTGTCCCCGCTGCAAGAAAGTGGTGGCCACTTCTATGGATAAGAGCATGGATCCTTCTTTGGCTTTGAGTCTAACCGGGATTTTCTTATTTGTGCCGGCCAATATTTTGCCTGTCATGTCTTTGGAAATTCTCGGTTTATCAAATTCTAATACCATGATTTTAGGAGTGGAGCAGTTATTCAAAGGGGGATATTGGTGGATGGCTTTCCTGGTTATGTTTTGTAGTATAATCGCCCCATTAATCATCCTTTGCTTAAATCTATTTAATATTGTTTGTCTCAAAATGAAATGGGCTAAAGACTGGGTCTGTGCTTCTTTGAAGCTTCACCACCATCTGTTGGAATGGGGAATGTCTATATGCTGGGCATTTTAGTGGCATTTATCAAAATGATGGATTTAGGAAATCTGGTCACCGGTATGGGACTCTGGTGCTTTGTAGGCTTGCTAGTAGCTACCTCTGCCTCTATTGTAACTTTTGACCATCATTTGGCTTGGAAGATGTTTGAAGAATTTCCTACTAAGGAAAAAGGAAATGAATGAAAGAAGAAAATTGTAAAGAAGGTTTGACGGCTCGTGAGGCCAACCTCATTGTTTGTAGATCCTGCCATAAACTCTGCTCCAATCAGACGTATGATGGCTATGAGGTTTGTTGCCCGAGGTGTGGAGACCCTCTCCATTCCAGGATGAAATCCAGTATCAGTAAAACCTGGGCATTCACTATTACAGGATTTATTTTGCTTTTCCCGGCCAATCTGTATCCGGTGATGAGCGATATCTATTTGGGGCAAGGGGCTCCAGATACCATCATGTCAGGGGTTATTCATTTAATGGAAGGGGGAATGTATCCCATTGCCGCCTTGGTTTTTATTGCCAGTATTGCCGTTCCCATTATGAAACTGTTGGGGTTGGTCATTTTATTATTGATGGTGCAGGGAAAGGTTAAATTGAGTGCTCGCCAATGTACCAGGATGTATCGATTTGTGATGGTGTTGGGACGATGGTCCATGTTGGATCTATTTATGATTTCTATATTGGTTACTTTGGTTGATTTAGGCGGAATTGCTACTATCACAGCGGGAACAGGGGCAACAGCATTTGCTTCTGTAGTGGTGGTTACCATTTTTGCCGCTATGAGTTTTGATCCCCGTTTAATATGGGACCTGAAAGGATAAAGGTTATGGAAGAAAACAAGATTGCTGAACCTATTATTACCCAGAAAAAGAGCCTTCCCATTGTTTGGCTTTTGCCTATGATCGCATTGCTCATTGGCTGTTGGCTCGTTTACAAATCTATTACCGAAGCCGATATTATTGCTAAATTAAAACTTTCCTCAGGAGTAGGTATTGTTCCTGGTCGGACGGAAGTCCGCTATAAAGGGATCCCAGTAGGAAAAATTAAAACCGTGCAGCTAAATCAGAAGCTAGATGGGGTCACTGCAGAACTGGCTATCGATCGAACGGCAGGGCATTTACTTAAAGAGCAAACCCTCTTTTGGCTGGTGAAGCCCAGGGTATCAATGCAAGGAGTTTCCGGCTTAGACACCATCATGTCGGGGAGTTATGTTGATTTAAAACCCGGAGGAGGGGCTCCTAAGTTTGATTTTGTGGCGCTGCCTAAACCTCCTTCGCTAGATCAAAATGAACCTGGTTTGCACCTCACTCTCAAGTCGGAAGATCTCGGATCTATTCATTATGGAGCACCTATAATGTACCGCAAGGTCATAGTGGGAAGTGTTCAAGGCCACTCTTTTAACCAGGATCATTCAGGTATTGTCATCAATGTTCATATTAAAGAACCTTATATGCACCTAGTTACGGAGTCGACTCGTTTTTTCAATAGCAGTGGTATTTCAATTTCAGGTGGACTTTCTGGCATTGAAGTCAGAACTGAATCTTTGGCTTCAATAATCGGAGGAGGAATTTCTTTTTTTACCCCTGCAGAGTCGGAAGAAAAACCTGTGGCAAAAAATGGAGATACTTTTAAACTTTTTAAAGATTACAAAAGTGCTGATGCAGGCATTCCCATCACTATTAAATTTAAAACGGCAGCCGGTTTAGTTCCGGGTTCTACTAAAATTCTCTATAAAGGTTTAGAGGCTGGTGTTTTAAGGAAAGTGGATATTGCCAAAACACTTGATGGTATGATTGGCGAATTTGTTTTAGCACCGAGGGCGGCACCGGCACTTAATAAAACGGCCTTCTTTTGGCTGGTAAAACCTAAGCTTTCATTTTCGGGAGTTTCTGGTTTGGATGCGCTTTTTTCGGGTACCTACATTGAAATGGATTTCAAAAAGTTGGGGGGAGATCCCCAGCGAGATTACGTGATATTAGAGAATCAGCCAATAGATGAAAAAGCCCCCGGTCTTCATATCAATCTATTGAGTCGGAACTTATCTTCTGTGAGTGTAGGAACAGGTATTTATTATCGTCGGTTGAAGGTGGGGTGGGTTTTGGGGTACGACCTTACCAAGGGAGGTGGACAAGTTAGAATTAAAGCTCTTATTGATAAACCCTATGCACATTTAGTTACCACCACCAGCCGGTTTTGGGAGGAGAGTGGGATCTCTATTGAAGGAGGCTTATCTGGGGTGTCTATAAAGACCGGTTCGGTAGAAGCTATTCTTAATGGGGGAATTGCCTTTGCTTCAGTAGGTGCAAAAGGCAAGAGAGTAAGAAATGGCTATAAATTTGGGCTATTTGAAAACTATAAAGAGGCTCATCAAGACGGTATTCCCATTAAAATCACCTTTTCAACCGCTGAAGGCATAGAGATCAATACCCCTATTAAATATCAGGGGATTGAGGTAGGAAAAGTGGCTTCTATTGATTTCGGCAATAAGAGTTCATCTATTCTGACAGGTGTGGTTTTAGAACCGAAGGCCAAACACTTAGCTGCCAAGGGCTCTTATTTTTGGATTGTGAAACCTAAACTGGGATTAGCAAATACTTCCAATTTGGGAACATTGGTGACAGGGTCTTATATTACCGTACAACCCGGTAAAGGCCCTTTTAAAAATAGCTTTAAAGGGTATGATCAACCTCCCACGGTGGTTAAAGAACAAGAAGGCCTCGACTTGGTCCTCATTGCAAAACATTTAGGATCCATTAAATCTGGGGTGAAGATCGCTTATCGGGGCGTTTCCGTAGGAAAGGTAACTGGTTATAAATTAGCCGATACAGCTCATGAGGTATTGCTCTATGTGAATATTGAAAAAGGTTACGCTAATTTAATTAGGGCTAACACCAAATTCTGGAATGTAAGTGGAGTGGGGGTTGACTTCAGTATCTTTCGTGGGACTCGTATCAATATGAACTCTATGGAATCCATGCTGGAGGGGGGGATTGCCTTTGCCACTCCCAATATGGGTCGAATGGGAAAACCCGCTTCTCCTAACGACCGATTTAAACTCCATGATGAGCCAGATGAAGATTGGTTAAAGTGGAATCCCAAAATTGATGTTCAATGATATTATTATTCGTATTAAACATTATGTTTGACAGACATAATGTTTCTGGATAATATATATCTAATGTTAAAATTTACTAATAGAGTATATGAGTTAAAGGAGCTAGATAAACTCTTTGAAAAAAAGGGACTTGCGGTTTTCTATGGCAGAAGAAGAATTGGTAAAACGCGGCTCATAACCCATTGGATTAAAAAAAAACAGGGGTGGTATACTCAGGCTATTGAGGCTTCAGCTTCTCTCCAAATCGAACAGTTATACTTAGATTTACAACCATACTTATCGGTTTCACTCTTCCCAAAAAATTGGCGAGAATTCTTTGAGATTTTGAGCCTTCACAAGGGGCCTATTACATTATGTATCGATGAATTTCCTTATCTAGTAAAAAGTAGCCCAGAACTCCCTAGTCTTATGCAAAGATGGCTTGATGCTAACCAAAGGACAGATGTATTTTTAATTTTGACTGGATCGAGTCAACATATGATGCATCATCATTTTTTAAATACTACATCTCCTCTATTTGGAAGAGCTTTGAAGGTTATTCAAGTTAAACCAATGAGTTATCAGCATTTTTGCTTGGCATGTAATCTTGATATGGCACAAATAGAGTCATTCAATAAGTATTCTTTGGTGGGAGGGGTCCCCAAATATTGGGAGTTTTTTGATCCCCAAATGAATACTGTTCAATTAGCAGAGTGTTTGTATTTTGACTTTGCACCTTATATGGAAGATGAACCTCGAAAAATATTAATAGATGAAGCTGTTAACGGATTATCTCCTTTAAATATTTTAGAAGCAATTGGAAGAGGTGATGAAAAAACTTCAAAAATTGCGGCTAGACTGAACACTTCTCAAACCAATCTTACCAGGACTATGCAAATATTGCTTGATGCATCAATAATAGTGAGAGATCTCCCCTTTGGAGAGAGTATAAGGTCGACAAAAAAATACCTTTATCGAATTCAGGACCCTTGCTTACGATTTTGGTTTAATGTATTTTCTCCTCATCGTTCTCGATGGCAAAACTACTCTTTAAAATATAAACAGCAGCTCATTCATGAACATGCTAGTAAAATTTTCGAAGACTGGGTGAGGGAGAGTCTTGGTGATCCATCGAGATATTGGACCAAAGACTCAGAGTTCGATGTTGTAAGACAACAAGGGAAAAAAATAATTGTATCCGAAGTTAAGTGGAAGAAACTGACTCTCAAAGAAAAACGGACTCTAAAATCAAAACTAATTCACAACTGGCAAAAAACACCGCTTGCTTCCAAGTATAATAATGTAGAATTTCAATTAATAGATTCAACTTACCTAAGAGAAATGCAAGTGAAGAAGACTGTTTAAATGTCAATCTTCGTGCAAAGCAAATACTTTCTTAATGATTTCTTGATAATAAGCAGGGATAAACTGTCTTCGGGAGCTGGTCATAATGTTATAAACAATAATGGGTTTAAAGCGATTATCGCAATTGCCTTGAAAGAGGCCAATTTGATCATAAAAATCGGAAGGGGTTCCTAGTTTATAGTGGGTAATTTGATCTAAATTGTTGTAAATAGGGTGAGTGATCGGGGTGGTTGGCTTAATATCTTTGTACCAAGGTATTTCAGATGAAAGCCGGGTAAAATTAATATAGTCTCGTGCCTGCTGATCTGAACTGAAGGTCTTATCTGCAAAACTCAGAGTAGACATGTTATGACTCTTGATAGATCTTCGACATTTCCATTCTTTGAGGTCACTTCGAAATGAGTATTCGTCAGCAAATCCAAGTAGATGCATAAACTCATGCTCTACTGCAAGGCAAGGAGCCCCTTGAGTCAGAGATATAAAGGCAATGTTGTATTTTGAAAAGGCGGTATCGGCCCCATAATTGCTGCGAGCAAAATAAATAACCCGATCCCCGCCATTTTCGGCCAGTAATTCAGAGCTAATTTTAGGATTGCAGGCCATTCCGCGACCATAAGTGGGGTAGGAGCACTCGGCAAAACCTTCTTCTACGCTAACGTATTTAAATGAAAGAGAAAGTTCATCAAAAGGAGGAAGTCTGCGGATATTTTCCGCGCAAATTCGTGGAAAAGTATCGTTATTACCTTCGGTTACAATCAAAACATCCATACCTAAGATGAGAGTTTGGAAGGTGAAAAATATTAAATTATAAAAAATAAATTTATAAAACATAAAAACTCCGTTGAAGTATATACAATAGCCGGAAGATAAATGCAATGGGTCTTTGTGTTTAACTTCTAAACCTCGGGAAAAATCTTAAGAAAATATGACAAATTCATTCTTTACTTTATGAGATAAAAAAGTATATGCTGCCTCCAAACTTAAACTGGAGTAATTATGAGTAAAGTTAAGAATGGCGATAAGGTTAAAGTACACTATAAAGGCACCCTTAGTGATGGAGCTGTATTTGATTCTTCAGAAGGTCGAGATCCTCTAGAGTTTACAATAGGTTCAGGTCAAGTAATTCCTGGTTTTGATAATATGTTAATGGGTATGTCTGTGGGTGAAGAAAAGACTGAAACTATTCCATGTGATCAAGCATACGGTCCTTATCGTGATGAACTCAAAGTGCAAATTGAAAAATCTCAATTTCCTGATGACTTTGATTTGAAAGTGGGCGTTGAGCTTTTATTGCAGAACGATCAAGGTCAAAACATCCCAGCTAAAATCGTCAAAATTGAAGATGATAAGGTTTCTCTGGATATGAATAATCCTCTCGCGGGAGAAGACTTAACTTTTGCTATCACTTTGCAAGAGATCGTTGCTGAATAAAAGAAGAGGTGGGAATGGTGGGTTTTAAAAAGCAATTTCAATCCATCAGTAAATCATTTGAGGGTTTGCCCGACGAAGGTCTTTATCTACTGCTACCGGATGGGCAGGAGCTCTCTTTGCATCGTGACAATGTGGAGTCCTGTGCTCAGAAGATGTGGGATGATCCTGACTTGATTCCTCCACCGATGAAGAAAGATTTACGAGTGCTGCGCTGTGGTTTTTGCTCTGAAACCAATGGGATGTGTAACTCTCTTCGGATCATCCTTCCTCAAATTCAAATACTTCATAAGTATCAGTCATTCGATAAGGTGAATGTTGCTATTAAAACTAATGAGCGGATCACCTATTATCCAGAAATTGAATTTCAAAGAGCTTTAATGTTTCTCGTCAACATGAGCTTTTTAAATTATTGCACGGTGACTCGCAATATTGGCCCTTACTTGGAAGGTGCAACAGCTCTTATGTCTCCCATGGATATTGCTAAATTGCTGGTCTCCAATGTTTTAGCTAAAACACAAGGGGATATGAAGGCGGCCAAGCAAGTACTGGTCTACCTTTCTAGTTTGGTGGATATCACCACTCATAATAAGCTCGATCGTTTGGCTCAATTGACTAAGTCGGATGTCATTAGTAATGCCATGGTTAATTTTGCATTGCCTTTTCGCTATATATTTACCCTCCTTCCTCATGAGAATGTCTCTTCAATAACAGTTGAAGAGTATATGGAAGAAGACCTGCAATTAGAGCGATATGCGACCTTGCTTACCACTTCTGACGAAGTGAGCAATGATCAACATGATGAACTTCTGCTTATGCTCAAAGAGTTAAAAAAAGAGGATGAGCGACCCATCGAAGAGTTTTGCACTGATATGGATGTGTTCTATAAACATGTAGAGCAACATTTTAAGGATGAAGAAGTTCTATTCAAACCAGGCGATGAAGCTACCGCCCATATAGCACAGCATAAGCATTTTTTACTCACCGTTCAAAATTCTATTTCTGACCTACGAAAAGGTGGCAAACTCACTCAAAAAGAACTCGTTCTTTACTGCACCTCCTGGTTATTCGAGCACCTAATCGGAATGGATCAATTTATTTAATATCCCTGGCTGCTTTTTTATCTAGACACCACTCAACGGGATGAGGGTGCTCAAAAAGGTAATTGGCGGGGTATTTTTTTGCCCTTTTATTTTCATTGAAAATCTCACCTAATGGTGCGGCTTTAGCATCCCCCGTGATAAAGAGGGTGATTCTTCGAGCTGCTAAAATCGTGGCCATGCTAAGAGAAATTCTATCTTGACCCGATTCAGGATGATGAGCATGGACGGTAGTTTCCTTTGTAGAAGGATCCCATTCATTTGGAAACAAAGAGGCTACGTGGCCATCAGCTCCCATACCTAGAAGAACCCAGTCAAAAACCGGTAGACCTTCATGGGTAGGAACCATTTCCTTTAGCTGGGCTGTATAGGTTTCAGCATCTTCTGGTGGTGAGTTTTGCTTTAAAATGGGATGAATGTACCTGGAATCAAGTTTCAAAGGATCGATAAATCTTTCTTTGGCTTGACGATAATTACTCTCTTTGTGGGTGGAGGCGACCCATCTTTCATCACCCCACCAATAGTGAATAGGTTTATTTATAAGCTCTTTCTCTTGAGCTAGAAGATCGTAAACTGCGTTGGGAGTCGACCCACCTGAAAGCGCGATATGAATCTCGGTTTGAGGAGCATAGGGGGGCTGCTTTAGGATTTCTTTGGTGGCGTATTGGGCGAGTTCTGAACCATTTTCAAAAACATTTAAATTGTTAGATGGGAAGAGGCGATTCATTTTAGTTCCTTTAAATAACTCGTTATATTTTCTTTCGTGTTGAGTTGCCAGTTATAATGAAGCGAGGCTGAATAGTCTTGATAACTTTGAAATCGAGCCGGGGCGTATTTATGAATAAAAGTCAGGGGACCATTGCCGTTCTGTTGTTCAAAATCTTCACCAAACCAACTGAGCAGTTTGGTGACTTTTATAAGATCTCCACCAAATCCAAAGTAACCGGCTCCAATTTTGATGTGCATAGGGTTTCTGAAAGCATTCTGCACTGCCTCAGTTAATTGACTCTCTAGTTTTTCCGCCACATAAATCTTGTCACTCAGACTGGGGCAGGAAACGGAAGCGCAATTAATCACAAAATGAATGCGTGCTTCTGCAAGAGGGCGCAATATCTTATGTTCAATATGATCTAAGGAGTAGGGTGTTTTATTCACCTTAAACTTCTTATTTTTCCATCCAATATCCTTGAGTGATGCTATATCTGGCATGTGATCCACAACCTCTACCAAGGTAAAGAAGTTATAGGCATTGATCCAAAAAGCCAGTTTTTTGCTTCGTTCCTTTGGCGGGAGAGTGGTGTTTAGTTTTTTACTTTGCTCGCTAATTAATTTTTTTAAAGAGGTGTTTTTATACAATTTCTGGTAGTCAACTGAGCTATGAGTATAACTTCCGTCTTGCCCGGTATATTCCACAGGGGTTACCACCTTGGTTAAAATCTGCTGATAATTTTGCCAAATAGAGTCATCCGCTTTCAGGTTTGGAGCCATAAAAAGTCCTATAGTTATTATTCCTACGAGTAGAGAAGCTAGCTTTTTTTCGCCGCGCCGCCAACCATGAAATTTTTTCAAAAAGTCGAGCACCTTTTGGGGGGCATGGTTTTTCTTCCAGTTGCCTGCCACATACTTATTGGTTTCGGCCAAAGTAGGATAAATATGAATGGTTCCTAATATCTTATTGAGTCCAAAGCCATGCTTCATGGCAGCC
>CAYFLR010000003.1:64668-75193 GCA_964343805.1 uncultured bacterium
GTTGTGCCTAAGATAGTATCTTTGCCAGGCACCGTAAGAACTTTTATAATTCCATGATCTTCACTATCTGCTATGGCTCGATCGAGATCATCAATGCCATAAGTTGTCACTTCATAATCAATGTTAGCTGCTTTTGCTTCGGCTTCATTGAGTCCCACTTGAGCCACTTCAGGATCTGTAAAAGTGCAACGAGGAATGACTCGATAGTCCACTTTAAAAGATTTTATCGGGCTAAAAAGAGCATTCACTGCGGCATACCATGCTTGGTGAGCTGCGGTATGAGTGAATTGAAAAGGTCCTACCACATCTCCGACCACGTAGATGTTTGGAAAGTTGGTGCGTAAAAATTGATCGGCTTCCACTGTTTTTCGCTCGGTGAGTCTGACTCCCAGTTCTTCTAGTCCAAAACCACTGACATTAGCTTGTCTTCCTGATGCAATCAGAACTTGATCAAACTCGACTTTAACAACTTCTCCCTCTTTTTCACACTTTAGAAATTGACGATCTCCTTCTTTAAAGAACTCATTGGCATTGTGTTTTATTAATACTTGAATTCCCTCTTTTTCAAATTGTTCTCTCACCATTTGAGAAGCTTCTTCTTCATCTCTAGCCAGTATTTTTGCTTCTCGATCCACTAAGGTGACCTTCGTGCCCAACCGAGAAAAGGCTTGGGCTAATTCACAACCAATGGGGCCTCCACCTAATACCAGTAACTTTTTTGGCTGTTCTCGGAGATTCCAAATGGTATCTGAAGTGAGATAATCAATCTGATCTATTCCTTTAATGGGAGGCACAAAAGGACGTGCGCCAGTGGCAATAACTATATTTTTTGTTGTGAGAATTTCTCCATTCACTTCCACTTCGTAGGGAGATAAAATTTTCGCTGCCCCGGTATAACACTCCACTCCTAACTTGGTATATCTTTCGATAGAATCGTGAGGTTCTATTTTTTTGATCACCTTTTGCACTCGTTCCATTACCTTTGCAAAATCAAAATCCACTTTAGCCTCATTAAAACCAAACTCTTTGGCTCTTTTAATATAAGAGGCAATTTTGGCTGATCTGATGAGAGCTTTGCTGGGAACACAACCTGTATTGAGACAGTCTCCTCCCATTTGGTGTTTTTCAATGAGCGCCACTTTTGCTTTAACTGCAGCAGCTATGTAGGCACTCACTAAACCTCCTGAACCAGCGCCGATCACCACCATATTATAGTCAAATGAGCCAGGCTTTTTAAAAGGTTTCATAACTTGGCGAGCTTTCAAGAATTGAATGATATTTTTGGCCAGGAGAGGGAAAATACCGAGTAATATAAAGGCAAACATGAGTTTAAATGAGAGCAATCCCTGCAAGGAAGTGATAGTGGCTAATTGAGTTCCAGCATTCACATAGACAATGGTTCCAGCGAGCATTCCCAGTTGACTCACCCAAAAAAAGGTGCGGGCTTTAATGGGGGTTAAACCCATCAGCAGGTTGATAGCGAAAAAGGGGAAGAGCGGAATGAGTCTTAAAGTAAAAAGATAAAAAGCTCCTTCTTTTTTAATCCCCTCATTAATAGTGGAGAGCTTGCTGCCAAAACGATTTTGCACACCATTATAAAAAAGATAGCGGGCCGCTAGAAAAGCGAGAGTTGCTCCGATAGTGCTTGCAAATGAAACGGTGATCGTTCCCCAGAAAAGACCAAAAATTGCTCCTCCGGCCAGAGTAAGAATAGCTGCCCCAGGCAGAGACAGAGCAGTGGTAAAGATATAAATCACCATATAACTCAAAATGGTCACTAAGGGATGAGCTTGGTAGGTTGACTGAAGGCTGGAGTACTTACTTTTCAAAAAATCCAAAGTGAGAAAACGATCCCCTCCGAAATAAAAGAATAGAATGACCGTAAGTAAAACGATGAGTATAAGGCCTATCTTGGGTAATGCTTTTTTCATAAACAGATCCTTTGGGGCTGGATTTTTGTCCGTTATCTCCTCTGTAATGGTTTACGAAGGAGATATGGAAATGTTACACTTTTTTTTTAATTTGCTGAAATGAAACCTTGATTTAGGATATTAGATGGAGGGAGATTATCAAAATGAAGAGGTGGTAGTGGTTCCCATTGATGGAACTTTGGATTTGCATAATTACCGCCCCAAAGAGGTCAAAGATCTCGTTCCAGATTACTTAGAAGAGTGTCAGGCTCAGGGAATTTACCAGGTGAGAATTGTACATGGCAAAGGAACTGGAACATTAAGACGTACGGTCCACAGTATTCTTTCCAAATTAAGTATAGTTTCTTCCTTTCGAATCGCCGGTGAAGAGGGGGGAGGATGGGGGGCTACCTATGTTGAATTGCATAAAGCAATGAAATAGGGGCTCAACCTCCGAAATCACTTGACGAACGCATTTTAATTTTCAATCATAGTCCTTACTTTTTAGGTGATTTCAGTTAACCTTAGAAAAAGCCCACCACAGGTACGTGAGATTGGGCAGATGGGAGACGTTATGATAAAACCTCATGGTTCTGATGCTCTAAACCCTTTATATGTTGCAGATGACAACAAAAGAAATGAACTTCTCAAGGAAGCGGAAGGCCTTCCCTCAATTGTTGTATCATCAGCTGCTGCTGCTAACGCTGTTATGCTAGGTTGCGGTTACTTTAACCCTTTAACTGGTTATATGAACCTAAAAGAGTCTTTGAGTGTTGCTGAAGATATGAAGTTAGACAATGGTCTTTTTTGGCCAGTACCTATCGTTAATATGGTAAAAGATCCTTCCCCTATTGAAGGTAAAAGCAGAATAGCTTTACGTGACCCTAATGTTGATGGAAGCCCTATTTTAGCAGTGATGGATGTTAAAGCCATTGAAGAAGTTGCTGAAGACAAAATGAAGCTGATGACTGAAAAGGTTTTCGGTACATTAGATATGGAACACCCCGGAGTAAAGGCCTTTAATACTGTTGGTAATCACATGATTTCTGGTGATATCCAGGTTCTCAACTATTCTTACTTTGATAAAGAGTTTGCTGGTACTTTCCGTACAGCTACAGAAATTCGCGAAATGATTGAAAAGAATGGCTGGAAAAAGGTTGTGGCCTTCCAAACTCGTAACCCCATGCATCTTGCCCATGAAGAGCTGGTTCGTATGGCCATGAAAGAATACAATGCAGATGGTGCTGTGATTCATATGCTGCTTGGTAAGCTTAAAGCCGGTGATATTCCTGCAGACGTTCGTGATGCAGCTATTCGTGCTATGGTGGATAACTACTTTGAGAAAAATACCTGTGAAGTAACCGGTTACGGTTTTGATATGCTCTATGCCGGTCCTCGTGAAGCTCTTTTACATGCTGTCTTCAGACAAAACATGGGTACATCTGTTCTTATTACAGGTCGTGACCATGCGGGTGTTGGTGACTATTATGGTCCTTTCGAAGCTCAAGAGATCTTTGACAAGATTCCTAAAGATGCCATGGAAATCGAAATTTTCAGAGGCGACTGGACAGTATGGTGCTACAAGTGTGATAAAATTGTCATGATGAGAGATTGTCCTCATGGTAAAGAGGATCGTCTTCTTCTCTCTGGTACTAAAGTTCGTGAAATGCTTGGAAACGGCCAAAAGCCACCCAAAGAATTCTCACGTCCAGAGGTTGCTGACATTCTAATTAATTACTATCAGTCTCTATAAACTGATTGGTTTTAGTTGATTTAAAGAAGCGGAGAGCCCATCAGGTTCTCCGCTTTTTTTTTAGGATTAATTGGTAATGAAAAACTCAATTATAGGCTGTTTGCTGACTTTGCTTCTCATCACATGCAGTGATAAAGAACCAGCTCCTAAGGTGCAGCGGACTTTAAGAAGTTTGGCAATTTTTTATGGCTATCCCTCCCTAGTCAACAGGGACTCTTTAGGAAAAGACTTAACCAAGGTGAGTCAATACTTCGCAAAGTACGATGTGGTAGTGTTTGGTGGGAGTATTGCTGATCCAACTCACAGCCAACATGAAAATGTGAAGACCATTGTTTCCTCCACTCAAGGAACCACTGAAGTTTTCGGATATATTCCTTTAGGAAACAATGATTCCCTTTCTATTGAAACACTGAAAGAGAGAGTCGATCAGTGGAAGACCATGAAAGGATTGAAAGGTATTTTTGTCGATACGGTGGGTTTTGATTATTGGGATGATGATGCGGAGATGCGCAGTCGGCAAAATGAAATTTTTACCTATATTCATTCTCTAAGTTTGAAGGTATTTGCCAATGGCTGGGATCCTGATGATCTATTTACCCACCTGCCTAAAAATCCAACTGTGTTAGGCAGTGGAGATTATTACCTCTATGAGAGTTATATTTTTTCCAAAAGTAGCGAAGAGAGTTTTGAAAACTACCGTAACAAGATCAAAAAAATCCAAGCTGCTTTGGAAAGTACTGGAGTGCAGACCTTTGGCATAAACACCAATGCCAATCTGTCTTCTGCCTTCAAACAAGAAGATTATGATTTCATGGCTATCTCTGCATTAGCAGATGGTTTATCAGGTATCGGTTATGCCACCAAACATTTCTCGGCAACGGGCGATGATCAAAATATTCTGCCCTACCGGACCATTAACACCACTTTTAAAGATGCCCTTGTCTCTGTTGAAATGGAAGATGATGTCAATGAGGTGATAAAGGTGACTGTTGAGGGTAAATATTATGCCATTGATTATGGAGAAAAAAGCTTTGAAGAATATGATCCTTCTGCTGATTGGTGGAAGTGGTGGGAAGATTAATTACTTAATGGCGTCCACGTAAACCGAGTCATGAGCATGACTTTCACGATCTAATTCTGCAGAAGGGGGAAAATTACTCTGTTGGTATTTTTGACGGATCACTTGTGAGAAGCCTACTTCGGTTAGGATGGCGTTTAAAGTATCAAAATCATACATCCAGTGATGATGATAAAAACGATGGACGGCTCTCGACATAAAAGCCCCTCCATCAGTACGAACGAGCCAATACTTCTTTTTATCCTTTTTCAGTGTAGAGATCGATGATGGGTTTAAAAAACTCATGGTCTTTCTCAACATATTTACGTGCATAGGTTTCTAAGTCTGGGACTGAGATTCGTAGGTTTCCCCCTGGTTTGAGCACTCGATGAATTTCTTGTAGAAGCCTGGGTATCCGGTCCACATGGATATGCTCCAACATATGTTCGGTATGCACTCCATAAAAAGTGGCCTCGTTAAAGGGGAGCTTCCCGATGACATTAAGATAAATGTCTGCTTCTGATTTAAAGCGATCGGCATTGAGCCAACCTTTTCTAATATTTAAACCGCAGCCTAGATGGAGTTTAGGCTCTGGTTCAGTTTTTAAATAGCGGTTGACCACAAAGGGGCGAATTAAAGCTTTCAGTATAACCGCTTCACCATAGAGTAGTTTCAAAAGAGCACCTCCTATTAAGTTTTTTTATTAACCTAATGGAGGTGAAGTTGCAATGGAATTATTGGTTTAAAAAGTGTCCAAACAGTCGTAAGGTTCGAGCTGATTTAGCGAGATATTCAGCATGGAATTGAATTCCCAGTAAAAAGAAATCGCTTCCTTTATACTCCACCGACTCCACCACATCGAATCCTTCTCGATAGACATAGGGGGATTTAACATCCACATCCTGAAAGATATTGGTTTTGAAGTCAGCTGGAAATGTGATGGGAACAAAAGAGGTCACTCTAAAATGGGGAGAAACCTTTTCTAAACTGTGCTGATGGATGCTGGTTACTTTCCATGGACTATACAAAATAGGATCTTCAGATTGGTTGTAGGGGAGGTAGAACTTTTGCATCAGTGAATCGTTCACAATGAAAAGGGGGTGATGCAGTGGAAAGAGCTTGTAATTTGTATGTATATTCCAATCCACTTGATGGGGTTCTGCTAGATCTATCATGATCCGATGGTTCACCGTTCCTCCAAAAAAGGAGTTGGCTAGCTGGAGACCACGGCAGATCACGAGTACGGGTATTCCCATTTCCCTAGCTACTAAAAGAAAACTCAGTTCTTTAAAATCTCTCCAGAGCAGGTAGTCCTCGTCAAATTCACCCGCTTCTTGATCGTAGAAAAAGGGAGAAACGGCTTGTCCTCCAGGGATTACAATGTGGGTTATTTTTTTGTTTAAGAGATACTCTTTCATTTTGTTCAAATTGACATACTGATCAAAGAACTCCGCCCTAATGACTCCTTGGAAATCTCTGGCTCCATCTGGGAAGTTGAAATAATTGTTTTGAATTTCATCGAAACTACTTTGATAGAAACGGGGGCGTAGGAAATTTTTGTGGTGAACTCGATAACGGGTGATCTTTTTATCAAATTTCCGGGCTGCCCGTCTTAAGACAGTCGGGATTTTCCAACGAGTGAGTACATTGGACCACTCTCCTTTGTATGTGATGAGTACATTGACTTTTTTCTTCTCTTTAGCGGTCAGAGAGGGGATGCTAGTAACGAGAAGGACAAATAAGAGAACAAACTTAGTAGTATATTGAAATGGTATTTTTATATTCATGATAACCTCCTGGAGGGGTTATCGTATTTAAAATAATAATATTTAGAAAAGTATTAAAAAATATAAAAAACCGGTGTGGAAATAGTTGGTTATACGAACCCCCGAGGAGGGGTTCGCCAAAAAAATGAAGGAATTAAGGATACATTCCTTTTTTAAGTTTTTCCATGTTGGCTAAGAGAGTGTCATGTTTCTTTTCGTCATTGAGGAGGTATTCGATGAGATAGCGTTGGACTTGATTGGATTTACCGTCGATGAGCTCAAGCAGGGTGTTGGCTAAGCTGATGGTGTTTTTTTCAATCTCAATATGTTTTTCCACCATATCCCATACAGATCGAAGATCATCTGGAGAGAGAGTCACCACATCGTCTCTCAGTGAATCAATGATGTATTGTTGTACACGGTAGTGCATTTGGGAGTCGTGCTGGATGATTTCCATTACCATGCGGATCACGGGGTTTTCTGTTTTGGCAATTACTTTACCTGTTGATTCAACGGAAGCGTTCTCGACCTTTTTCCATTTCTCCAAATTCTCGATAATTGTTGCTTGCACATCTTTTTGGCTCATCATCTACTCCTTCAAATGAATTCACTGTTACAGTTTTATACATTAATATTTACCCATTCATGTCATAAATCAATGGAAAAATTAAAAAAGCGAAATAGTTGTCAATCGATCCAAATCTTTATACCATTCTATACCACAGTGGGGGTACTAATATGGCTCAAGATTTTCAGTTTATTATTCCATTTTCAGAGATTAAAAAAGACCAGATAGCATTAGTTGGAGGCAAAGGAGTCAACTTAGGAATACTTTGTCAGGCTGGATATAATGTCCCCGATGGTTTTTGTTTATCCACTTCGGCCTTCACACTCTTCATACAGCAACTCGATAATGCTGCAGAGTTCTATTCTCATTTAAACTCCTTAGAAGAGTTCAATCTAAATGATCTCAGCTCCATTGGAAGTAGGGTGCGATCCAAATTGGACGCGATGATGATTCCAGCTCAAGTAACTGAAGAAATTATCGCTTTTTTTTCAAAAACAGATGAAGATGAAAGTTATGCTATTCGTTCCAGTGCGACCTTAGAAGATTTAGCGGGTAATTCATTTGCCGGTCAGCAAGATACCTTTTTGAATATAAAAGGTATCGACGAAATCCTTTTTGCCATTAAACAGTGTTGGATATCACTTTTTACAGATCGGGCAATTAGCTATAGAACCCGCAATGGATTTTGCCATAAAGATGTCGAACTTTCAGTCGTCGTGCAAAAGATGGTAATTCCTGATAGCTCAGGAATTATGTTTACGGCGGATCCTATCACCTCTAATCATAATATCATTTCAATAGATGCAGGTTGGGGTGTGGGAGAAGGATTAGTATCTGGATTGGTTTCTGCCGATTTATACCTAGTGGACTCTAAGCAAAATTCTATTCAACAGAAAGATATTAAAATTCAAGATAAAATCGTTAAGGCAAAACAAGAAGGTGGGGTTGAAGTAAGACCATTATCGGGTGATGAGGGGAAAAGGCAAGTTCTCTCTGATAGTCAGATCCTTGCTTTGGCGCAAGAGGGAAAAGCTATTGAACAACTCTTTGGATCACCTCAAGATATTGAATGGTGCTGCCAAAACGGCACCCTTTTTATCCTACAATCACGTCCCATTACGACATTGTTTCCTGTGGGTAAATTAAAGAAAGAGGGGGAGACTGATGTTTTTATCTGTTTCAATCATATGCAGGTGATGACCAATCCCCTTCCGCCCGCTGCCATTAACATATGGCAGTTTCTTATGCCCTTTGGTAAGGGAAGAGATCTATCTGTTCCCAACCCTTTTCTTCATGAAGTGGGGGGGAGAATATATATCGATGTTTCTAGAGTTTTGCGGAGTCCGGCAAAACATATGATATGCAAGCTCTTAGGTATTGCCGATAAACTTATCGCCGGAACCTTAAAGCAAATTATTAAGAGAGAAGGCTTTCGTTGGAAGGTGAACTTTTCTCCTGTAAGAGCGGCCTTGAGGTGGGTTCGGCCCATCTTGATGAATACATTTGCTAACATATTTTGGCGGAATCCTGAAAAGGTGCTCACAAAAACAATCACTCGGGTGGAAACTGAAATACAACAAATAGTATCTCAGATAGAGAATATTCCAAATGATCAGGATTGTATCAAATATGCCCAGCGACAAATGGGGCAGTTGCTAACTAATATCCTACTTCGAATCCCACCTCTCTTGGCTGCGGGAATGTTTTCTCATAAGCTTTTAAAGAGTTTGATGCAAAAAGATATAGAAAAAGAGCACTTCGATAACCTTTTAAAAGGACTTGAGGGCAACGTTACCACCAATCTAGATTTAGAGGTGGGGGATCTAGCCGATGTGGCTCGTACTTCTCCTGAGGTGAAGAAATGGTTTTTAAATTCTAACTGGTTTAATCTAAAGGAATTAAAAGAGGTTCCAGGGAGCTTTAAGTTCTTAACTGCTTTTGATAATTTTATTAAAAAGTATGGAATGCGGGGAGCTGCGGAGATAGATATCTCTCAGCCCCGATGGGAAGAGGATCCTCTTCCTATTTTGCAGGTCATTTCCGCCAATCTGAATAAACAAGGGCAGGGAGAGCATCGCCTTCATCATCAAACTTTGATGAAAGAGGCGAGCGCATCAGAAGATAATATCATCCGAGTGGCCGGTCAATCTTTCTGGTCTTGGGTCAAAGTCCCTTTGGTTCGTAGGCTGCTCTTGGTGATTCGAACTCTTACTCACGTTCGAGAGCACCCAAAATTCTATCTTATTCAAATTATGAGTGCTTTTAGAAAAAGGCTTAAGCAAATTGGCATCGCACTTTATAATCAAGGGCGCTTGGTGAGACCTAATGATATCTGGTTCTTAGAGCATGCTGAAATATTAGAAGCCCTTTCTAATAGCGAAGCTAACTATACTTCGAGAATTGGAGAGAGGAAAACCCGTTGGTCTACCTATGAGAAACTCTCTCCTCCACGGGTTATTACCAGTGAAGGGGAAACTCCTTTAATAGAAATTTCGCTAAAGAATCTCCCTAAGAGGGCAATGGCCGGGAGCATAGCTTCATCTGGTGTGGTGGAAGGCAGGGCGCGGGTGATTCTAGACCCCCGAACAGAACAACTCATGCCGGGAGAGATTTTAGTGGCTCCTTTTACTGATCCTGGTTGGACTCCCTTGTTTATTAATGCTGCTGGTTTAGTCATGGAAGTGGGGGGATTAATGACTCATGGTTCAGTGGTGGCCAGAGAATACGGGATACCGGCAGTGGTCTGTGTGCTAGATGCGACGAAGAAAATAAAGACCGGACAAAGAATACGAATCAATGGGGAAGAGGGTTATGTGGAAATAATAAGTGAATAGGAATTCCGGATGAAAATTACTTTTATTGTGATGTTAGCCATCTTGTTGGTTTTGGTGGGAGGAGCACTGTACAAGGGAAATGGATTGCTGTTCGAAGGCAGTAAGAATGCTTCTTTACAGCTCATAAAGTTTTTACCCATTCTCTTTGTAGTTTTCTTCATTATGGGGCTTTTGGAGGTTTTATTACCGAAAGATTTTATTCAGAATTGGTTGTCTGATGCCGCAGGATATAAAGGAATTCTAGTGGGGTGGGTCGCCGGTGCACTTACACCGGGGGGATCTATCATGGCTTTTCCTATTGTAGCTACTCTCTATAGTAAAGGAGTGAGCCTATCTATATTGATAACTTATATCACATCCTTGACTTTACTATCTTTTATTCGTTTTCCATTAGAAGTTTCCTTTTATGGAGGCAAGATCACTACTGTGAGGGTTATAGCTTCACTTTTATTACCCCCAATTGCGGGGATTATTACACGTCTCATTACCCCCTTATTTGTGCGTTAAGCACTTTGACATCGGTACTATGATTGGATATAATCACTCACCATCTCAAATTGTCCTTAGGAGCAACCATGGATAAGCAAAAAGAAAAAAGTGGCTCTCATGAATCGGAAAGTACTGCAGCTAAACAAGC
>CAYFLR010000003.1:75363-81490 GCA_964343805.1 uncultured bacterium
AGGATAAGCCTTCCTACTCTATTGTTATTCCTCCTCCAAATATCACCGGGGTTTTGCATTTAGGTCATGCCTTAAATAATACCATTCAAGATATTTTAGCTCGCTATTATCGTATGAATGGTCGCAATGTTTGTTGGGTTCCTGGTACTGATCATGCAGGTATCGCTACTCAGGCAAGAGTTGAGCAAACTCTCTACCGGGAAGAGAAGAAGACCAGGCATGATTTAGGTCGCGAAAAGCTCTTGGATCGCATCTGGAGATGGAGAGATCATTATGGCGATACCATCCTCACCCAGCTAAAAAAATTAGGTTGTTCTTGTGATTGGGACCGAACAGCCTTTACCATGGATGATAACCTATCTTATGCGGTGAGAAAGGTCTTTTTAGACCTTTACAAGGAAGGTCTCATCTATCGGGGTAAGCGACTGATTAACTGGTCAGTGGGCTGCTTAACCGCTCTTTCTAATGATGAAGTCGAACATAAAGAGGTGAAAGGGAATTTCTATCACATTAAATATCCCGTCGCGGGTCAAGAAGATCGCTATGTTGAAATTGCCACCACTCGTCCCGAAACCATGTTGGGTGATACTGCTGTGGTTGTTCATCCCAAAGATGAAAGATATTGGGATGTGATCGGAGAGATGATCGATTTGCCCTTAACCGGAAGGCAAATCCCCATTATCGCCGATGATATACTTGCTGATCCAGAAAAAGGAACAGGTGCCGTCAAGTGTACTCCCGCCCATGATTTCAATGACTATGCCTGTGGGATGAGAAACAAACTCACCATGCTCAATATTTTCAATAAAGATGGCACTTTGAATGAAAATGGCGGTAAGTTTGAAGGTCTGTCCATTAAAGAGTGTCGGAAAAAGGTGGTTGCTGAATTAGAAGAGCAAGGGCTTTTAGTGAAAGTGGAGCCCCATATTCATTCAGTGGGACACTGCTATCGAAGTCATACCGTAGTTGAACCTCTTTTATCGAGCCAATGGTTTGTAAAAATGGATCCTTTAGTGGAACTAGCAAAAAAAGCTGTGACCACAAAGCAGTTGAGCTTTATTCCTGAGAAAAGAGAATTGGATTATATGCGCTGGTTAGATTCCACTCCAGACTGGTGTATTTCAAGGCAGATCTGGTGGGGACATCGGATTCCTATCTGGTATTGCACAAAGTGTAACCCTGATATAGCTCTGGATCAATATGGAGATCCTACAAATATACCAGAAAATGCATTTCCAATTCTGCCTGAGTCTGCAGACCTGGAAAAACAACCTGTGAAATGTCCTTCCTGTGGAAATGAGGAGCTGGTTCAAGATCCTGACGTGTTGGATACCTGGTTTAGTTCTCAGTTATGGCCCCTATCTACCTTTGGCTGGCCTCAAAGCAATGAAGATCTCGATTACTTTTACCCTACTGATGTACTGGTTACCGCCAGAGACATTATCGCTCTTTGGGTTGCCCGTATGGTAATGATGGGCATGAAGTACCGTAAAAATGTAACCCCTTTTAAGCATGTCTATATCACCAGCACCATCTTAGATGAGCAAGGTGATATTATGTCTAAATCCCGCGGAAATGGGATTGACCCCCTTAAAGTAATTGAAGGGGGAGTCGATCACATAAAAGCCAGTAAGGGGCTAGGTAATATTCCGGCCAATAGAAAAGAGCACTATCCTGTATTTGGAGCTGATGCCCTTCGTTATGGAATCATCAGTATGATTCAGGGTCAGAGTCAAGATATTAGAATGCCCATACGACGAGAAGAGATGCCCGGTAAAGAGGGTGAATACAAAGTAAGTATTCCTAAGCTAGAGGAAGGGCGACGGTTTGCTAATAAAATCTATCAGGCCACCTTTGGATTTGTTTTTCCTAATTGCAATGATTTTTCCTTTTCAGAAACCAAGAGTACTAATGTCATTGATCAGTGGTTAGAGCACCGTATCAATATGGCAATCACTAAAATAGATGAAGATTTCAAAGCTTATCGCCTAGGTGATGCTTGTAATATCATTTATCATCTATTTTGGGATGATTTCTGTAGCTGGTATCTCGAATCTGTTAAGGGGCGTCTTTCTGGTAAAGAAGGAGATCAAAGTCGTTTAATGGCTCAAAATACCCTTATTCTGAGCCTCTATACCCTGGTCAGAATGCTGCAGCCAATTATGCCCTTTATTTGTGAAGAGATTTTCTCTCATCTAAAGCAAAAATTAGGTGAAGGAAATTGGGAAGTAGCTGAAAAAGCCTGTATAGTCTCTCCTTGGCCAAATAGCAAAGAGGATCGTCTTAAATATAAGGATTATCCTGAAGCTTATGATCAAACAGAACTGGCTAGAAAAGTTGTTTCCGCCATTAATAATATCAGAAGCGAACAAAGTTCTATTAAACCGGGACAGTTACTCCCCAAAATATTCCTAGTCTCTCAAGGCAAGAATGATTCCATTAGTCTGCCCGATCAACTCTTATCTGCTATTTGTACTCTTTCAAAAGTCGAAAAGATCGAGATTGCTTATTCTAAGATTGATACCAAGCAGACAGCCTCACGTATCATCGATAACAATATTGAGGTGATACTTCCATTGGCAGGTCTCATTAACACTGATGCCGAGCGAGAAAAACTCAACAAAGAGATTGATAGGGTAACTGATTTTGTGGATAAGCTGGCCTCTCGTTTAGAAAATAGCAACTTTGTAAAACGAGCACCTGCAGAAGTGGTGAAACGGGATCAAGATCGACTGGAGCTAGAAAAAGACAAACTAAAAACCTTGCATGAAAAATTGGAAGAACTGGATCGCTGGTAGCGATGACATAAGGGAGTTAAGAGGATGAAAATACGATGCTTTACCGTGGGTGGATTTCAAGTCAATACTTACCTGATAGAGGATGAACAAACTGGAATATGTGGCTTAATTGATACAGGCGAGTCCAATGAGCTAGCCAATATCTTAGATCAAATGAATCCTCGTCCTAATTTACGAGTTATTTTGCTGACCCATGGCCACTTAGATCACGCTGGGGGGCTTATTTATCTCCAGCGAAAGTTTGAGGTGGAAACATACTTACCACGAGCAGAGCGAGTTATCTTTGATACTATGCCCTCGCAAGGTACCATGTTCGGTATGGATCACCTGAACCAGCCCTGTGGTCAAATTGATCACGAACTGGATGATGGAAATTCGGTGCAGATTGGCAATATTCAACTCAAATTTATGTCAGCTCCGGGCCATACACCAGGTCAGGGATGCTACTACGATGACAAGACAATTTTTGTTGGAGACTTACTTTTTGCCGGTGCTATTGGTCGAACCGACCTTCCTTTGGGTGATCCAGCGATGATGAAAGAGAGTCTTGCTAAACTCATGAATCTTCCCGAACATCTCGAAGCCCACTGTGGACATGGCGAATCCACCACTCTAGGACAAGAGCTTAAATCCAACCCATTTTTAGGTTTTGTTAGAGAAAGTAAAGGCTTAGATGCTGGAAACTATATTGATTGGTAGTTTTTATTAGCATCACAATAGAATTGAAATAGCAGTTGATTAGCCTTTTTAACCATAGCCCGTTTCTTTTCTTTCTTGGTAATTCCTTGCATTATATAGCAGACATGGAGATATTTTTCTGAAGAGAGAGATTGAAGAACTCTTTCTTTGGCCACCCCATCGAGCACAGTGCATATATGAGCAAGACTTTCGGCGCTGTATACCTTCCCCATTATGCTTAACTGATGGATCGGCAACTGTTCGATCAGTTTAATCACATCACTCTCATTGGGGGAATGAGATTTAGCGAATTGAATGAGGTTTCTTACATGGTTGATCAGGAATTCAATATCCTTTTCGATTGCTGCGATGGGCTTTAATTTCAAATCGATGCTTTTGGAATGGGCATCAAATTCATTTCTCATCTCACGGGTGAGAACCGCAGGAAGATAGGTTTTTTGTCGCTGGAGGTAGTTGTGAAGAGAGATTAAATTGTTCCAACCCTCTGCTTTTTTAGTTAAAACTCGACAAGCCACACCAAAAAGATCGGGGTAAAAACGAAGAGAAAACTTTATTTTTTTTATGAGCTCATTTTGATAAGGGGTCAGGGCTTTAATCGGAGTTAACCTTTTTTGACGGGGGGAAGTGGTCTCTTGGACCGATACCTCTGATGCCGCTCTTACTTTCAAAATTGGTTTGTGGACAGCTTCAGGGGGAGGGGTTTTTTTGAAGTTGAGGTAATTTAAATACCAAATGGCGATACAGATGAAAAATCCTAAAGCCATCACTGGAAAACTAATGGGACCGGGTAGGAAATAGAGGATGAAAATTGAAAATATGACAGATGGAAAAATAAAGTGTTTCAAGTTGTGTCTGTTTAAATATTTCACCCTCTCACTCCCAACTAAAAGATGAGTTTTGTTTGACTGTCTATTTTTTCGACAGTTGGTGACAAAACTTTAGACAAAAATGAAAATGATAGAAAAGTTGGGAATCTATTTTTTAGAAAAGGAATTAAAAAGTTGACCTTGTACAAGGTCTGATCCGGAATCACCCTCTGGTTCTGATGGTTGTTTTGAAAGAGGGGTAATTTTGGTTATAGTATAACGAGTTAATAGTTTTCCAATCGCGCTACGACCTTTAACGAGTATGGTTGAAAAGTCTAGGTCTAATGAAGTCTTTCTAATTCCTTTTCCTGAAAGTTTGATCTTGAGTTTAGGGTCATCTTCAGTGGAAAAATACAAGATTGTTCCTTCACTGAATAGCTGATATTGCTTGTCTCGTATTAATCCTCCCACGGTAAACCTTTTTACATAAGAATTACCGTTTTGTGAATTGAAATAGATCATATTATAAACAGTATTAGGATCATTTTTAATGAACCTATTCACATAGAGGGTGTCTTCCCCTACATAGAGCTTAGAAGGAAGCTTAATAAGGCTAAATTGACCATTTTTCTTAATAAAAATAACATCATCTAAAGATGAACAGGCAGTGATCAGATTGGCATTTTTTAGATCAGTACCAATATAGCCCTTATCGTCTTGATAGAGTTTCATGTTGGTTCGGGCTACTTCCACCGCATTTACGGCGGAGAATGATTTTAGTTCGGTGCGGCGCGGATGGTCCTTACCATATTTCTTTTTAATGTTAGTCAGGTAACTGATGGTGTAGCGCGTGATATCTGCTAATTTGGCTTCGATGAGTTTGATCTCATCCTCGATGGCTTTGAGTTCTTTGCGGGCATTATCAATATCAAACTTGGAAATCCGCTTTATTTTGATTTCAGTCAGCTTGATAATGTCTTCTTCACTCACCTCTTTTTTCAGTTTTTTGGTATAGGGCTTGAGTTCTTTATCTATAGAATAATAGATTTCCTCGTTAGAATTGCACTTTTTCATCACCTCATAGATCTCTTTCTCAATAAAAATCTTTTCCAGTGACTTCATGTGCCATTTGTCCAGAAGGGCATTTCGTTTATATTCGAGTTCTTGTCGGAGGAGCTCTCTGGTTTGATCTATAGTGCTGGTTAAAATCTCTGAGATTTTGAGAAAGTGAGGTTTTTTGTCTTTGATAACACAGGCTAAGGGGGAAAGGGTCACTTCGCAGTCGGAGAAGGCATAGAGCTGTTGAATAGATGTTTCGGCATCGGATCCTTTGGGGAGGTTTATTTCAATGGAAACACGGGCTGCTGTATTATCTTCAATTTTTGATATCTTAAGCTTTCCTTTATCATGGGCACTCAAAACTGAATCTATGATAGATGAGGTGGTGGTTCCATAAGGAATTTCAGTGATTTCAAGCTTATTCTTGCCAATTTCTTCGATCTTGGCTCGGACTTTTACCTTTCCTCCTCTAACTCCTTCTTGATAGTTTGAAATGTCCGCTTGTCCTCCCTGGAAAAAGTCGGGATAGAGCTCAAATGGCTTGTTTTTGAGGTACTTAATTCCCGCATCAATCACTTCATTGAAGTTATGGGGGAGAATCTTGGTGGATAAACCAACGGCAATACCATCTATTCCCATTACCAGAACTAAAGGGAATTTAACGGGAAGAAAGATCGGCTCTTTCTTTCGCCCATCATAGGAGGGAGCCCACTGGGTTAAAGGAGGAGAGTAGAGTACTTCTAATGCAAACTTTGTAAGCCTGGC
>CAYFLR010000003.1:81500-112363 GCA_964343805.1 uncultured bacterium
CCACGACGGCAGCAGATCGGCGCGCTTGGGCGGCGGCGGCGGCAGGATCTCCAGTAAGTGGGTCTCCCCAGTTACCTTGAGTATCAATTAAGAGGTTTTTCTGCCCCATATTTACCAAAGCACTATAAATAGATGCATCTCCATGGGGGTGATACTGCATTGAGTTACCAACTATATTGGCCACTTTATGATATCTGCCGTCATCCATTTCCTTCATTGAGTGCAGGATTCGTCTTTGGACGGGTTTAAAACCATCAAATATAAAGGGAATAGCCCTTTCGGTTATTACATAGGATGCATAATCCAAGAACCAGTCTTTAAACATGTTGTCGACGGCTACAATCTCTTTTTTCATATGGACTGCTCTTCTTCTACTCGGAGGTTAGAAACAATGAAATCTCGGCGGTCTGGTGTGTTTTTGCCCATATACCGTTCGAGTAACTTAGAAATGGTGATATCGGCATGGAGAAATACCGGTTCGAGTCTGATTTTTTTGCCAATAAAATGGGAAAACTCTCCGGGGGAGATCTCTCCTAACCCTTTAAAGCGGGTTACCTCTGTCTGTCCAACCAGCTTCTTTTGAGCTGAGAGCTTCTCTTTCTCGGAATAACAGTAGAGAGTCTTTTTCTTGGTTCTCACTCGAAAGAGGGGGGTTTCAAGAATATAAACATGCCCCATTTTAACGAGGTCGGGATAGTATTGAAGGAAAAATGTTAGTAATAACATTCGGATATGCATTCCGTCCACATCCGCATCGGTGGCTATAATGATTTTGTTATAACGAAGATTTTCTAGGCCGTCAGCAATATTGAGCGCATGTAACAGCATGGCAAACTCTTCATTTTCATAAATGACCTTGGGAGGCTTGGAGAGAGTGTTGAGAGGTTTTCCTTTGAGTGAAAAGACGGCTTGGGTGGCCACATCACGAGCTTTTGTGATGCTCCCGCTAGCAGACTCCCCCTCTGTTATAAAAATTTGTGACTCATATCGGCGTGGGTGCTTGGTATTCAGTTTGATCTGACAATTCCGGAGGCGTTTATTATGAATCGAGGTTTTTCTTTCTCGTTCTTTGGCTAGCTTCCGAACATTTGCAATCTCTTTTCGCACCCGTTCGTTGGCTTTGATTTTACGTAGCATGGCATCAGCAACGGTTGGATTTTTATGGAGATAGTCTGAGAACTTCTCTTTGACGCTCTCGGTAACCCAGCTCCGAATGGTGAGTTCATCCTTTTTGACCCAAACACTCCCGAGTTTAGTTTTGGTTTGGGATTCAAATATGGGTTCTTCAATCCGAATGGAGATGGCTCCAATCATACCAGAGCGTACATCAGAGGCATCAAAGTCCTTCTTGAAAAAATCTTTTGCTGATCTAAGCACACCTTCACGAAAGGCGGTAAGGTGGGTTCCCCCTTCAGTTGTATTTTGACCATTTACAAAAGAGTAGTAAGTCTCTCCTGTGCTATTACCATGGGAGTAGGCAAATTCCAGATCTTTACTCTTAAAATGACAAACTGGGTAATAGAGCTGATCGTTTATTTTATAGTTGAGGAGATCTTGCAATCCACATTTGGAAATATAGGGTTGTTCATTGAAGTTCAGAGTCAACCCTGCGTTTAGAAAGGCATAATACCAAATTCGCTCTTCTAAAAACTCAGGTATATAACTAAAGTCACCAAAGATTTCATGGTCAGGGGTAAAGGTGATGATGGTGCCATTTGGTTCTTTTGTTTTCTTATTTTCGTACTCTTCTATTAATTTACCACGTTCAAAGGTAGCGGTCTTGGACTTGCCATCTCTAATTGTGGTGGCTTCAAAGTGCTCAGATAGGGCGTTGACAGCTTTGGTGCCAACTCCGTTTAATCCCACTGATCTCTTAAAGGCTTGACTGTCATATTTAGCACCGGTGTTTATTTTAGAAACGCACTCTACCAACTTGCCTAAGGGGATTCCTCTGCCAAAGTCTCTTATTTTTACCTGCTTTTCTTCGATTTCAATATCAATATTTTTGCCAGCGCCCATCATAAATTCATCAACACTGTTATCAATAACCTCTTTTGCTAGAACATAGATCCCGTCATCGGGGCTACTGCCGTCGCCGGTTTTTCCTATATACATACCGGGTCTGATTCGGATGTGCTCCTTCCAATTCAACGACTTAATATCATCTTCGGTATATTTACCCATGAAGTCTCCTGTCTATTTCAATCCTGGAGTGTCAATGATTGATGTCCGTCTTTTCAAAAGTAATGAGGGTCCAGGTTTTAATGTGCCGGTCAATATAACAAATTGTAATGCGAAGTCAATAGTCGGATCCTTCTGGGAAATTGATGTTTATTGCTTGGAAGGGTTGATTGACAGGGTTATAAGAAGATTGATAGCGGAGTGGCTCGGTTATTTATCTCTATTTTTTCCCCATATTGAAGGGGGTAGGTCCGATTAAAACCGTCAAAGGACAATAGTGAGGTTTTCATAAGGGAAATAAAGCTAAGGCTTTTTTCGGCAGGAACAATTTGCTGGTTCCAGCCGGGGCTTTGATGCATCTGGCGGTGGCAAAGTTCTCTAACGAGAAATTGATAATGAGTATCTCGCAAAGAGAGTATATGGCCTCCAGCAGAACAGATGGCCGCAGTTGATCCGGCGGCAGTGGAAATCCACACTCCCGAACTTTTCTGTAAGACTTCACGGCCTTCAAGCTCTATGATGTACTTGGTCACAGCTGCCGGTGCGGTGTGGCTAAAAAGAATATCATTTAAAGCAAAGTCTGATATGAGTTTTCCATCAATAGATGCCTGTAGTCTACTTAGAGCAATAGTTTTTAACTTCTCTTCTTTGATATTTTTAATAGTTTTAATAAAATTATCAGATCGAGTGCAGCACAGCTTTCCTGTTGAATAGGTAGGTGCTGAATTAACTCCAAGAAGAGGAATTTCTTCAAGATATGGTGCGCTCATTAAGACAGTTCCGTCTCCTCCAACTGTAATCACTAATGAAGGATTACATTCGTTTAATTGAGAGGGAAGGTCATAGCGCTCACAGATAGAGTGGTTGATACCAAGTGAAGTTAAGTCACTGGTTATTTGATCGAGTGAGTTGTAGTGCTCATCATGACTTTCAGAAATGGTCTTGGTTACTTCTGGAGGGTCCAGAGATTCTAGATGCGGGTCTTTCTTTGAATCTCGCCTGGCTTTATAGACACTAGATTTATGAACAACTAGAACATGCTGAAATGTATCATGACACATGATTTTCCAAAGGAAGCGAGGTCGTTATGAAAAGGTTATAGCCTATGGACGTGGGCGTGGTCTTGTTGGTTTTGGCTTATCAGGATCACCGATCTGTGATAGACCACAAAATGGAGTTCCTTGGCCGCCAGATCCGCCACCAATTGGGCTAATCTTAGGTAGAGGTTTAACGCCTTTATCTGAGTTTGTGTTTAATAATTCAAAATGTTTCATCCCGCACCTCGTTGTTGGTTTAATATTGTTACCAAACAATCTAATATTACCACATTAAGTAAACAAATAATACCACCCTTCAGCGTAATTGGTATTAGATTTACACCGAATCAGGGGTTTTTACCCCAAATTCTCTTCTGTGGATAAAATGGTTGCAATAACCATTCCAGTTCAAATGCCAGGTTATAGAGGAATTGTCAAGGAAAAGGTGGTTTTTTCACCATCCTCAATATCCACTACTAAATCCCCTTGATGCAACCTAGCAAAATATCTAGACAAATAGAGTCCGATGCCCATTCCTTTCTCACCTGCCTCTTTGGCGTTGGCTCCTCGATAGAATTTGTCAAAAATACTTTCCTTTTCTTCGGCGGAAACAGGCCAGCCTTGAGAGCAAATTTGTACTTTAACAAAGTCCTCTTCATCGATGGATTTAATCTCGATAGTTTGCTGGGGCTTTGAAAATTTCACTGCATTATCAATGAGGTTGTCTAGGATATTAGATATTAAATTCGGATCCAGCTTGCAGGGGAAAAGGGGGTCTGGAGCAAAAGTAATCCGTAGAGATTTTTCCACCAGATAAGATTGAAATGAGTTCACCTTCTTTTTAATAAGTTCATTAATATCTTTACTGGCCGGAGTAATTTGGAAAGCGCTCTCTTCAACTTTGATGAGTAAGAGGATGTTGTAAAAATATTTTTCCAAGAAATTGGTGAGTTTAATAATTTGAGCTATGGAGCTCTGCATACCAGGATCGAGTTGGTTTTGTCGATCATACTCCACCAGCTCTATGAGATTGCGTATTTTTGCAATGGGTGTGTTGAGATTATGAGAGACCAAAGAGATGAAATTAACCTTAAGGTCTTTGGTTTCTTCTAATGCCTGATGGGTTTGACGAGTCTTCCATTGAATCAGGTTTTCCTTGATTAAACGCAAAACTGCTCCGGCTGCAAGAGACAAAGTAGAGAAGTAAACTGGAATGAACAAAGGAAGATAGCTGTAGAAAAAGCTCAGTAGCAGAAGATCTGCCAAAATGAGGCTAAAAAGAAAAGCCAAGTAAATGGAGAGAGTTCTTAAGGGGTGCCAAAACCACCAGGAGAATATGATAATCAAGCAGAAACCTACAGTGAGAATAAGATCCCACCAAGAAGCCACCACAGTGATTTCAGTTCCGGTTAAAAAGGTATTTATGATATTGGCAAAAACAAAGATCAAAGGACTGCCATGTTTAAACAGATCTTTCTTTCCGGGCTGCAGTGGGGTGAGGGCCCTGTTAATAACGGTATCATTCTCGGCAAAGTGACTGTTATTACCAATGAGAATTTTCTTGTGCTGAAGCAAGCTGAGGTTAAAATCAGGTGCCAGGACTTCTCGTGCATGGAAAATGTTAAATTTCTGGTAAGGAGCATAGTTAATGAGTACTCCTTTCATGTTTCCATTGGCCCAGAGGCGGTTGTTGGTGAGTCTCTGTTTGAATTCGGGGTTCTCTATGATCAGTTGCTCTTTAAAATTCTTACCTTCTATAGATCTCTGTAAAACATGATCATAGGCCAGGCTAAAGGACTTTGAACTATAATAGATGTAAGAGAGCATGGGGTCATCTAAAGACTCCGTCATGGTGGCCATAAAGTAAACATGTTTTAAGCTGTTAAATGCCGGGGGAATCCACTGACTCAGGAAGGGTACACCAATAATTAAATTTTCGATTTTCTTAATTTGATCTACAAAGAGGCCATATTCAGAACTTTGAATCGGGTGAGCGCCGTTAACAAAGTCGAGATAAATAAATTCAGGTGTGGCCAGAGATATTTTGTTTATAAGGCGATAGTATTCACTGAGAGATAGATCAGGAAATTGCTTTAAACCGGAATCTTCAAGGGATTTTAGATCCTCGTTATCCACCATGATGATTGCTATAGAGTTGTCTACTTGAGGAGTTTCTTTTTTTAACTGATAAATCCATTGGTAGAGAGTTTTCTCAACCCGGATATTGAGCTTGAAATTATAAATTTGGTGAGTGACGAAAAACAGAGTCGTGCCTATGACAAATAGGACGAGGATATTGGAAATAAACTGGAATGCTCTTTGTTTATTCATGCGGTCAGTTTCTTCCTTAAGTACCAGAGGTACATTGGATTCCAAATAGAAGGTTTATGTGGAATGAGGACATGAAAAACACTACCACCTGGATCATTGTCGGTAACAAAAATATCACCCTGATGAAGGCTTAGCAGGTATTTTACAAGAAAAAGGCCCAAGCCTGTCCCTTTAACGGTGTAAACATCATCATTTTTTATTCGATAGAACTTTTCAAAAATCTTTTCTTTATAGTCCATGGGAATACCCGGCCCTTGATCCCGAAAAGTAATGTGGGAGAGTCGAGCACTATCCATAATGTGAATCTCTATAAGAGTTCCAGAGGGTGAATATTTTATGGCATTGCCTAATAAGTTGGATAGAATTTGTTCGATAATATGCTGGTCTCCTAAAGGAGCCAAGTCGTAATGAGTCTGCTTGTAAATTTCGAGCTCGATATTTTTTTCAGTTAATTTGAAGCTGAACTGATCAGCAATATTGGTCACACATTCTGTAATGGGCACCGGTTTAAGGCTGATCTGTGGAGTCTCGCTTTCGAAGCTTGAAAAGGCAATAATATTTCGAATATAGGTATCGAACTCTCGACTGCTGGTGAGGGTCTGCCCCAGCGCCTTTTCTGACATTTCAGTAAGTCTCTCTTTCTTACTGCCTAAAGCTTGAGCTTCACTGAGTATTTGCTCACTAAAGTTGGCCAGATCTTTAGAAATTAAATTCATGAAGTTACTTTTTAGGCTGGATATCTCTTTTGTTGCTTGCAGCTGTTCGGTTAGTAGCCAAGTGATTTCCATTTGTCTGGTGATTCGATAAAAGGTGGCAATAAAGTAGGTGAGCAGCATAAAGAAATAGGAAGTGGTGATATTGAGCCACATACTATAACTAAGTAAATAGGTGGAGAAAAACCATAATAGCAGGCCAATGATCAACACGATTAAAGTGGCTAAGATCAGGTGCAAATTGGTAATGGCCACATAAGTCAGTAAAATGGTTATGATGGCTGCGGCATAGGTATAGTACTTGGAAAGTGGAATAATCATCTTGCCCATGATCATAGTATTAAGGGCCCAAGCCCAAATTTCCGCTTTTGAACGCATAGGAGTTTCATGGAAGAGATCAAAGTTGGGAGTAGGATGCATGACCGCTACTTCAGCCACGGCGCTAAAGGGTTGATGTCCACTTCCAATAAATAGATACTTATTCTTTAGGTTTTCTTTAGGATATGAAGAGTCTAAGAATTCACTGATACTGACAGTGGGAAATTTACTCTTCTGATTATAATGAAAGTAATACCCAAAAGGTTTTTTATATATAAATGGTAATGGGACAATGCTGGTTGGATACTCATGGGTGAGTTCAAGCCCGCTGATTCTTTTAAAGAGACTTGAACCTAAATTAGTCACCGGCCCTGCGATGGTTTTCCATTCCAAAATGGCCGACCTTACATTTTCTTGTGAGTGATAAACTGCAAATCCTTGCCAGGCAAATGATTCCGCATCTAAAAATGGTTTTGGTACGAGCAGTCCCTCTTGATTATAGGTGGTTCCTATCAATATTTTGTTGTTATAGGTCTGGGTGAGTTTTTGTAAGGTTTGGTAACTTGGGTCTTCATTGTCATGAGCCTTATGGTTCATGAAATAAACAACTTGATGAGCTCCCGCTTGTAAGGCTTTCAGAGAGCTTTTAGTAAAAAGTTTCAGTGGGATTTCTTTATGCGAAGTGGAGTGTTTTTTATTATATTGTTCCACATCTTCTTTGGTGGATTGGATGAGTAATATACGGGAGTTAATAGGGATGTCTGCTTTCATCCCCATTCGCCAGTCATAAAACTTATGCTCGAATCGACTTTCAATATTTAATGAATAGAATAAAAAACAGCTCAAAGTGATTAAAGTGAGTAATAATCCATGAATTAGAAACTGAGGGAAATAGGTGGTTCTCTTCAATAATGATCGCTTTTCATCTCGCCCAGGGCGGGATGGCGGATAGGATGTTGTGGTCATAGGGTACTGTATCTAATTGATGATCTGTTGACTGGGCTGTCCACTCACCAGCAATGAGGCCAAAAGCTTTATATCTTCCGCCAAATTTCATGAGCGCAACCCCACCTGAAGAACCCATACCTGGTGTTGAACAAAAGGTCAAGTATCCAATGAAAGATTTCGCTGGATCTTTGGGATATCTCATGCTTCCATGGGTAACATATTGAAATTGTTTATCATAGACTCTACATTCCTCACCTTTGAAGAGCTGTTTTGCTAAGGCTGAACGGTTGGCAATGGGCCACTTCCGGGAGATGAAGATGTTTGCAGGACGAGGGCTTTGAAGTTTTATATCAACCCCCATTAAAACCATCTGGCTTTTAGCGTTCCATTTATTAACCCCATCTGGGCAATAGGTTGGGTACTGAGAACAATCTATATTATCCCATCCGTATCTCCCTTTAAGCTGATTTAAACCTTCTTTAACTAATGGAATAGGTCTGGGAAGACGATTGGGAATGCGAAAGCGTGTTTTAGGGCACTTCAAAGTGGCAAAGTTATATGCATTAAGTTGGTTATCGCTGGTGTTGTATTTAATAAATTGGCATCTATTAAGGGTATTAAAGTGTTTGTAATTACCATTTGAACGGGTTTGAGGACCGAGTATCACCTGAGCCGTCAAGTTTAAGTTGGGTTTAAATAGCCTTTCATCACAGAACCTTGCGGTATGAATATAGGCAAATCTCTGATCTTTTCTGCCGTAAAAGCCAGAGCATTTCCACCCATTAGAAAACTTGATAAGGGCAATTGATTTCGCAATCTTTGATAACTGCTTCAGATCATTATCTGGTGACTGGCTGGTGCCAGGGTTTTTTAAAGGCTTTTCTAAGGGAGAGTTATCTACCACAGTTTGCAGGCTGCTTTTCGTAGGAGTATATTCTTTGCCGCAGCAAGTAAGTAACATGGTTATGACTAGGAGAAGCAAGGGAATGATAAGACTCATGATATTCCTCTCACGAGCTTTCATTGGTTTTGTTTTGCTATTTGAGTTCATCATTTAATTCCTTCTTGATCCTTTTACGAACCCTTTCTCCTATCTATTAGGATATGCAATAATCAGGCCATGGAATTAAATAAAAAATGATAATAAAACTGTTTAGAAATCAAAGGTTTGTGGGAAGCGTTTTGAGGGGTGTAGGACAAACTTGTCTATTTTGTTACTGATTATGAGAGAAATAGTACAGAAATGATTCTTCTCTTATATTAAAGTGGGATTGTCTTTACTATACCTCGAAAAAGTTGTGCTATTTCGAGGTATGGCTAAGTGAATACTTATGATGTGACATTCTGTTTCTAGTTTAAGACTTCATTTTCCAAGTGGTCCCATCCTTGCTGTCCATGATTTCCACATTCATTTTGGCCAGCTCGTCTCGCATTTGATCGGCGAGTTTCCAATCTTTATCTTTACGAGCTTGGTTTCTTTTAGCGATCATAGCTTCAATGGTAGCGGCGTCCCCCTCATCTACAGCTTTGGGTTCATAATCAAAAACCACACCTAGCACCGAATCGAGCTTTTTTAAAGTATCTAAGCAAAGCTTGGCTTCTTCTCCATTGAGTAGAGGCTGTTTTTTGACTTTACCTTCAAAGGTAAATAGTGTGGCTAAGGCTCCAGAGATATTAATGTTTTGGTTTAGGGCCGCTTTATATTCAGCAAGGGTTTGTTCACAAAGTACTGAGATATCTTCTTTGGATTCAGATGGATTGTTTGCTTTACTCCACTCTTCTAAATTCTGTTTGAAAGTATAAAGTCGATCAATATTCTTTTGAGCATCATCCAAGCTCTTTAAGGTAAAGTTAAGGGTTTGGCCGTAATGAGTCGAAATCAAAACCCACCTGATAGCTAAAGGATGATAGCCTTTTTCCACCAGATCACGGATGGTGTAAAAGTTGCCTTTACTTTTAGCCATCTTTTCTCCCTCTACTTGGAGAAACTTGGAATGGAGCCAGTAGTTGACAAACTTCTCGCCTGACACTCCTTCTGATTGGGCAATCTCACACTCATGATGGGGGAACTTATTATCCTCTCCACCGGTATGAATATCAATTGATTGGCCTAGTAAGTCTTTACTCATAGCTGAGCATTCTAGATGCCAACCTGGAAATCCCGTTCCTAACTCACTCTCCCACTTCATGAGATGGGCATCATCCACTTTCCAAAGGGCAAAATCAAAATGGTTTCGTTTGCCCTTAGTCTGTTCATCATCAGTTCGACCGCCCGCGCCTGACCTGAGGTTTTCAAGGGTATTATTAGAAAGTTTGCCATACTCTGGAAAGGTTGTAATATCAAAATAATAAGAACCATCAGGGGCTTGATAGGCATGACCTTTATCTATCAAGATCTTTACCATGGCCAGCATGGGCTCAATATATTCGGTAGCCCTTGGAAACTTGATAGGCTTCTTTAGATTCAAGCTCTCAAAATCTTCCATAAAGGCTTTGATGTAGTAATCAGCCACATCCCATGGGGAGGTGAAGTTGAGACTTTTGTAGCCATCTTTTTTCTCAGTTTTCTTGAGAGCGGCGGCCATTTTGTCTTCGCCCTCTTCGCTGAGGGTATCGTCTTGGGTCATATGACCTACATCGGTAATGTTCATAACTTGCCGGACATTGTAGCCGTTTAATTCTAAAACTCGTCTGATTAGATCTGCTAAAAGGAAGGAGCGAAAATTACCAATATGGGCATAATCGTAAACGGTGGGTCCACAATTATACATGGTCACAACATCATCTTTTAGAGGGGTGAAGTCTTCGATTTTATTAGTTAAACTGTTATAAAATTGGACTGTCATAGAAATTCCTTAAAGTTTTTTTAGGTCAAAACCGATATGCAATTAAACTAATGATAGTATTCATGATCAGTAGACAGAATATGGATATTAAGAGTGAATCGCCTTTAAGTCAAGGAGTTAAATATTATGCAACCTAAATATCTTTACTCTTGGAAGATTTACATCCTTACAATAGCTCTCATATTAATGAATGTTACCTCATGTAAGGAAGAGGATGATGCTGATACTAAAAATGTCAGAGTGACCGAAGAGAACTCCCAGGACTATTTATCTCAAAGAAAAGGTATATTCTTTCTTAATCAGGTCGTTTTCTTTCAGCCTGCATTTACTGAGCGTTTTCAAAGTGTCAAAGTGCAAGCCATTGGTCATGTATTAGCTGATACGGAAAGCAAACTCAGCAAAGAGGCGATTGATGAAATTGAAGGGTCGAGTGATGCTGATAAAGAGGCTATCATTAAAAATGCATTGATTAACAGCGGGGGGAGTGAGAACCCCAGTTCTCCTGGAACCGATGCTAAAGGTTATCTGGCGGTGAGTGGCACAGTGGTGAGATTAGATAAGGATGGCGAGCTTGTTGCAGAACCTGCAGTGGTGAATGATGGAGATGTTATAGAGAAAGGAAAAGTCGGATCCGAAGTTGCTGATAGCAGTGTTCTTAGCCCTGTTACAACAGGGGGGACCGATGTAGGTGGATCTGATAGCGAGGGTGATTCTGGTGGAATGGACTTAGTTCAGAGTGAAGAAACAGAAACTGAGACTGAGACTGAAACTGAAACTGCTGAATCAACCGATACCGGAGAGACCGCTGACCCTACAGAACCAACCCAGCAGCCTACTGAAGTAAAAGCAGATCCAGAGGTAACAGCTGTTGAAACTCCTATCAATGATAACTTTTTCACATGTCAATCCTACATTGGATACTGGTTGTCCTCTGATTTAGTTTTATTCAGAGGGTTTTTTAGAGATACCAAGAATGTTGATAATAACCGCTGTCCATTAATAGACCTTAGCTCCAGTGATAGTTCTAAAGAAAAGTTTACCATTCAAGGGGAAACTTTTTTAGGTCAACGTCTTTATGGTCGTAAATCTGATTCTGGGCAAATTCCTTCCATGAGTTTTGAAGTAGTAAAAACTGGTTACTTTGCTAAAGACTATCATCCTTGGACTTTATTGAAGGTGGATACCAGCAAATCTGTCATCTATGAACAAGGTCGAGAAGGATTAGATGATCCCAAAGATATAGCAGAAGGAACATTTCAAACCGTGGCGTTGATTCCGCTTATTACTGAAAAAGAGGGTGAAAAGGTCACTGCAGTGGCATTCGATTACCATGAGGTTGTTGAGGATGCGGTTCCTGAAGATGGAATGTTTGTTGATAACAGTAGATGGTATGCCACTCACAATGTTTTTATTGAGGGAGGAAAAGCGGGAGTTTTAGAATCTATGTCTAAGGTTAAAGAGGGAGACTTTGAGTTAAATAGAAATGTTCAGGTGAAAGGCGCTGCCTTTATGAATGTTGACGATGCGAGCTTACCAGCTGCCATTATGGGAATCGAATTTGATATTGAAAAAGAGGGTAAGGGGCAAACCGTCGTTCCTGGAGAGAAGGCATTACAGAAAATATTGTCTGAACTTGAATCATCTCGTGCCAGTGATGTGGCTAAATCTCTTGCCGTGAGTCAATGCCAGCTTTGGTCTTCATTAAGATTACCTAGAAAGTGTGGAATGGAAGAAATCTATCAAAAGTACTGTAAAGAGAGTGTGAGTGATTGGCAAACAGTTGCGGTGACTTTCGAATGTGCGGCAGAAACTTTAGGTGATGTAGAAGAATTGGTAGAAAAAGCCAGAAAACACGAGAAGGAAATTGCTACATTTTGCAGTGACAAAGGAGGCAAGGACAGCAAAGGAACAGTTCTTATCTCTGCAGATGATTGTGCCAAAGCAAAATCTGAATTGACTAAAGCTGAGACCGCTTTAGAGACTTTAAAAAGTGGATCCGCCAATTTAGTAGGAACCGATTCAAGATCTGATATTAGAACCAGTACCGGTCAAGTGGCTCAAATTCGTACCCGTGTTCCAGAACGAGAAATTGACTGGGGAGGACTCCTACAGACCTCTGTTGGTGCTTATGCAGAGTTTCGAAAAATTCAATCAGAAGCTCATTTAGTTTCGAATGAAATGAGAGATCGTATTGCTCAGGAACAAGCTGCCAGCGACGCTGCTAGACAAACCGCTATTGATGCAGCTTGGGCTGAGATCAGACAAGATGAAGCAGATGCTCGTCAAGCTGCTTTGGATCAAGATAAGCAAGCTCGCTTGCAAACTACTGAGTCAGAAGTAAGAAAAGATGCTGAAGCAGCACTTGCTGCAGCTAAGAAGAAATTTCAAGAAGAAGATGCTGAATATCAAAAGAAGGTTCAAGAGTTAGCCGCTTGGTGTCGAAAATATCAGCATCTTAAGAAGGTGAAGTCTATGCCATCCTGTGCACGTTATATCACCACAAAACCAACTGCTCCATCCAGTTCAGTGAGTGGGACAGCCACCACCAAAAAGAAAGCTGCTACACGGAGAAGTGACGATGGATGCTCTATCTCTGGAAATAGTACACAGAGTAATGGCTTAGGATGGTTATTCGTTTTATTTACCATCCTCATTGTGGGAATGAGACCTACTATCCTTCGTAAGAATTAATTCTGAATCCTATCTTCCTAATAATAAATTGAAAATTAAATTCTTAGTCCGTATAATAAAAGGGTGTCCTTCCGTCAATCCAATTAGGGTATCTGTATGGAGATTACCATCTATGGAGCAAGAGGGTCCCATCCTGTGGCACATGAGAAGTTTATGCGCTTTGGAGGGAATACCACTTGCGTATTAATAGAATTAGAAAATGGACATCACATTGTCTTTGATGCCGGAACCGGAATTTATAATTTAGGAGAGGACTTGATAAAGAAGTCTCGAGCGGTTCCTGAATTTAAACTTGATATAATTATTTCTCATACACATTGGGATCACATAATGGGCTTTCCTCTATTTAAGCTCTTTCATGAGGCGAATGTAGAAGGGCATATTCATGCTCCGGTTTATGCCTGTGATTCATTAGAGAAACTGTTTTCAGGTCAGCAAACGGAGCTTCATTTTCCTGTTGAAACTCAAAAGATGAACGCTACACTCAAGTTTCATGAGATTCAACCAGGTGATGAGTTTCAAATTAGTGATGCTCTGGTGAAAACGGTTCAGCTCAACCACCCGGGTAAAGTGATCGGTTATCGAATTGAAGATCATGGAAAGGTTTTTTCTACCATTACCGATACGGGTCCCATAGATAACAATCTATTGGGAACAGGAATGAAAGCTCAATTTGATTCTCTACCAGAAGATATCTATGATCAATTTAATAAATCCTTACGTGCCTTGGCAAAAGATGCAGATATGGTATTGCATGACTGTCATTTTGCTACTGATGATATAAAGGGTAAGGAACATTGGGGTCACTCTACCATTGATCAGGCCTTTGACACTATTGTTGATGCTCATGCTAAAAGACTGCTTATTTTTCACCATAATCCTTTTTACGATGACAAAGATGTAGCTGCTTTGGGAGAGAGCTTGAAGGACAGATCAGAATCTGAAGGGGTTGAGGTGTTAACCGCCTATGAAGGATTGAGGGTCAAGTTATGAAATTAATATATCATGGTACCCGTGGCAGTTTAAGTGTTCCTAGTAGTGATAAATTAAAAGTGGGGTGCAATACTCTGTGCGTCGAACTTCAGCCTGAACCTAATAAGGTTATTATCCTTGACGCTGGATTTGGCATAATTAATTTAGGGAATCGACTTGCAGAAGGGATGGATCTCAGCAAGACCAATGAGTTTCATATTTTTCTTTCTCATTTTCATTGGGATCATATTCAGGGGCTTCAATATTTTAGACCTATTTATTATCCAACAACCAAGATTTATATATACAGTCCCATTGCTAAAAAGCAGACCCAAAAGGCCATAGAAGACATTTTTACCGGTTGTTACAGTCCTTTTGAATCCCTTTATAATCTGCCCTCTACTTTGGAATTTAAGAAAATAACGAAAAAGGGAATCAAGGTACAGGGAGTCAATGTGACCCATTTTCTATTGGATCACACCTCGCCTACCTTTGCCTACCGTTTAACCGATGATAAGTACTCTGTGGTTTATGCCACCGATCATGAAGCGGCTGATGTTAAAATAAACAAGCCATTCATTAATTTTTGTAAAGGCGCAGATATCCTAGTACATGATGCAATGTATACTGAAAAAGAGTATGATAATCGTGTTGGCTTCGGCCACAGCACTATAGAATCTGCAATTGATAATGGAATAAAGGCTGAAGTTGGTCAACTTCACCTTTTTCATCATGGGATTGGTCGCAAAGACCAAGATCTATTCGACTATGTTGATGAAGTTCTTTCCACAAAGTCTATCCCTTCTAGCATTCAAGTTCATATTGCCAAAGAAAATGATCACTATGACCTCAGTAAAAATCCCTAGGGAAAATACCTATACATGGTGGGTAAATTAGGGTAATATTTTCCGAAGAGACCGGATTGCTCTATCTTTTGAGATAAGTTAGCTTCTTTTCATGCTTTCGATGTCAAGCCTTCTGGCATTTGTAGAGTTGCTCTTCATTCGGGAAAGTAACTCGCAAGAATTAGGTTCTCATGGGGATGATGAAGAGCGTAATTTGACTTATGTTCAGAGGGTTTGGCATCAGCTTTTATTCAGACCTCTTTTGAGAGCTAAATTTAATTCTATGCAGGACATAACTAACGACAATTCTAGCTACCAACTCCATTTTGAAGAGTTGATTATTTCCATTTTAAGTCAGTTTGTCTCTTTAAAGAGGGGTAAAGAGGTGGATGATTGGATTAATCTCTCTTTGTCAAAAATCGGCAATTTTACCTATTCTGATCGAAGCTATCTCTTTCGTATTCATCCTGATGGAACCAGGATGAGTAATACTCATGAGTGGGTGGCAAAAGGTATTGAACCACAAAAAGCGAATTTACAAGATTTATCCACTGCCGATTTAGGGTGGTGGATGGAAAAAATGTCAAGTTTCGATGCGGTCAATATTACCAATGTCGAGGATCTTTCTGAGAAAGAAGTGGGGCTATTAAAGTCTATCCTCATAGAGCAAGATATTAAATCCCTTGTTTGTGTCCCAGTAGTTTGTAAAAAAGAGTTACTCGGGTTTATTGGATTTGATCAGGTGGTGAGAAAGAGAGAGTGGCTTGATCATACAGTTAAACTGCTCTACGTGATGGCTCAGCTAATGGCTACACTGATTGAACGTGAGAGGAATGAAAAAATAATTAAAGATGCACAGAGTGCAATTTTAGAAGCCAGCGAGCGAGAGAAACGGAGGATTGGTCAGACTCTTCATGATGGAATTGTTCAGCAGTTAACGGGTGTCAACTATATGCTGAAGGCCATGAGTAATCGTATGAGTTCTGGAGATAAAATAGACGCTAAAGAATTAGATGATATTAGCGGTCAAATTACTGACGCTGTTGGTGGTGCTAGGGATTTAGCAAGAGGAATTTATCCAGTGGATCTAAAGGGTGGAATTGAAACCGCTTTTAAAGGTCTTTCTCTCTATACAGAAAAGGTTTATCAAGTGAGATGTCCATTCCAAATGGATCAGCCTTGGGATTCTTTTCCCGAAGCTACTGCTCGCCAACTCTATCTTATTGCTCAGGAATCCATTTCCAATTCTGTGAGACATGGAAAAGCGAATTCCATCTCTATTAGAATGGAAATTTTAAGAAAGAAAAAGCACTCTTTAACTATTGAGGATGACGGTGTGGGCTTAACTCCTGAATATAAAAAGAGAGGAATCGGCTTGTCCATTATGAAGTATCGTAGTGAGGCCATTGGTGGCCAGTTTAAAATAGAAAATCGAAGAGAAGGGGGGGTAAGAGTTACTTGCACTCTTACCAACTGTTAAAAGTAATAAATTGAGGATTGCCATGAGTCAAAATGAAAAAATGAAGGTAATGGTTTTAGATGATCATCCCATTGTAAGACAGGGATTAACTCGGATGATTAACCAAGAGAAAGATATGGAGATGGTGGCTGATGCTGATACCACTGATAGTGCTTTTGCCAATTGGCAAGAAAAAAATCTTGATTTCATTATCGTCGATATCTCTTTGCAAGAATCGGGAGGCCTTGAGTTTATAAGACGTATTAGACAAGAAGATGAAGATATCAAACTGTTGGCTTTGTCCATGCATGACGAACAAATATACGCTGAACGTGCCCTTCGTATGGGAGCCAATGGTTACATTATGAAAAGTGAACCACCAGAAAAAATACTGGAAGCTATCCGTAGAATTCAGGAATCCAATATGTACTTAAGCGAGGAGATGTCGGCTAAAATAGTAAGAGATTATGTTCGCATGAATAATGAAGGGGAAAGATCTCCTTATGAAAGATTGAGTAACAGAGAAATAGAGGTCTTTGAATATATTGGAAAGGGGCATCCCACTCGAGAGATCGCCAAACAGTTGCACTTAAGTACCAAAACCATTGATACCTATCGTGAAAATATTAAGCGAAAACTCGGCTTAGATAATGCGGCTCAGCTCGTTCAGTCAGCTATGCATTGGGTCGAATACGGTAAGTAGTTTATTACAGACCTATCGAGATGAGAGTTTCGATCTTAGGAAAAAACAGAGAGCGAGGGTTATGAGCACTGAATAGGTGATGGTAGATGACATCTCCAAAAAGCCAGCTGCTTTTTTCCCTACCAGCTCTGGAGTTCCCAAGCTTCCTAAAAGAAACGACAAAACCATTCCTCCCGCAAGTAGCCAGGACATTTTGCCCTCTTTAAAATTGGAATACCACATGGCAAATAGCAAAGTGTGAGGCAGGAGGAGGACAATAAGATAGTACTTCCAAGTGACGGTTCCAAATAAGACAGCGACTATAAATACAATGCTCCATTCTATCTGCTCGGCTCGATCTCCCTTTTGAGTAGGTTTACGAAAGTACCAGATGGCGAACAAAGATACAATACCTAGAGCAATGTACATTAGGATAGGAACCATGGGGTGTTTGGAAGGAGCTAATCCATCATAGCCGATGGAGGTAAAGGGGTATATTTTATGACCCACGATGCGATCGAACATGGCAAACATGGATTGATTCATCTTTCCGACACTCCATCCTACATTGGCCTGCCAAGCTTTTAAGAAATTGACATATTTATCAAAACCAAAAACTAAAATGGGGCTGACGGAGAAGGCAAGGGTGACTGCAGAGGTTGCAAAAGCCATTTTCCAATATCTTTTATAAATAAAATAAGGAATGAAGAGCACGGGCATAACTTTTAAGGAGGCAGCGAAACCGATTAACAGAGCTCCCCACCAATCTTTACCCCGACTAAAAACATGCAGCCCTAAAAGAGCAAGAAAGAATATAAAGATGTTTATTTGCAGATGCTGGTAGTTACTAGCTATGAACCTGATGGTCATGAAGATGGGAACCAATACTCCTATTGTTGCAATGGATGGTCCTAAAGAGGAGGCTCGAATTTGCAAGGTTTGTCCGTAGACCACTTTGACGGTTAAGCGAATGACCGCCCAGAGCATGAAAAAATTGAATAATAACCAAACTCCTCTAGCCAGATAAGGAGTAGGACGATCGAGGAGGGAGAGAGGTACGCAAAAAAGGCTAAAAAAGGGAGGCCAGGTGTTTGTGCCTTTCGGAGCTTCTAAATAGATATGTCCACCATTGAGGAGAATATTGCCCACTTGGATATATCCGATGAAATCACCGGTTCGGTTGATACAACTAAAAAAACCAAATACAGCAAAAGATATGACAATGCCAAGTACCAGATTTTCAACTTTCTGGGGAGGGGGAGGAAGTGCTACTTTGAGATCACCGTTAGAGGATGTGAAAGGGTTCATTCTTTATTTATAGTTTTATTTGATCATCTGAAGAGATGGAGAGTTGGTCTTGGGTGAAAGTTCCCAATAGTTGACCTTTAGGGTTTATGACCAATAAACAAATACCTTCAACATCATTGAGGAGCTTTCTAACCTCTTTGATTTTGGTGGTTCCGTAGACTTTGGGGTAATCAAACTCCATTACCATTTCTATGGTGGTATCTCCCTCAACCTCTTCTCGAATATTATGGGTTTCAGCTTGGATTCTTGCAACCTGTTGATTTAAGCCTTTCTTAGAAACACAACCAATGACGGTTCTATCTAATTCAACTACTGGGATATGATTCACTCCGTAGACTTCCATCATCCGGAGAGCATCTTTTACTTTGCAAAATCGGTCGAGGACTACGGAGAACTTCTGCATATGCTCACTAATTTGATCAAAGTCTTTAACTGCCTCCTGGTATTGAAAACCTTGGGGCATTTTTGAGGTAATAATATTTTTGAGGTTCATATGGGTCTCCAACTAAAAATTAAAGAGCTTCTTATTTCTTATAAGTCATCTTTGGAAAATATTCAACTGACAATTAACGAAGTGCTTGATTAATCAGACTTAACCGCCTTTTTGCCGGCTTGAAATGCTCTCAAATTTGTCTCTATTATTTTATCCCCTTTATGTTTAAACTGTCTTGCAATCGCTTCTTCTAACAATTTGGCTGAAATGGGCAAAAAAGGAGAAGCAGCTCCTACCATTACCATATTGCTGGCCCTTAATGTGGCAACTTCTTTGGCAATGTCATCGGCATTGACTAACTGAGCGGAAGGCAAACCGTTGATTTGTTGTTTTATATCATCGATGGGAGGATAGTTGGGAATATTGGTTACGGGATGACTGGAGGTGACCAGTGTTCCATCTGGGGCTAAAAATTCCAAATATCTAAGGCTCTCCAGGGGCTCTAAACTGAAAATCATAGCAGCCGTGTGTTTGGCTATGGTATCACTATGAATAGGTTTGTCTGAAATTCTAAGGTTAGCCACAACAGCTCCCCCTCTTTGGCTCATACCATGAACTTCCGATTGTTTAACTTCTAGACCTTCTTTCATAGCTGCTGCTGCAATTATAAATGCTGAAGATAGAACTCCTTGTCCACCTACACCACACATTACAATATCTAATTTCATTTTAACCTCACTTTGTAGGATTTTTGGGTCGTGGTTTTTTAATGCAAGCGCGCACCGCAATAATAACTGAGAGTCCTCGATAATCAATTTCTTGTTTTATAAGAGCAGTATTTTCTTTATCGTGTTTTGGGTGAGCATTGATTACATGAAGGTGTTCAGGAGATACCCCTAGGCTTGCTACAATATCTTTGAATTGAGATGAGGGAACCAGGGTCTCTTGTCCTCCCGTCATGGCAACTGTTTCATTGTCTAAAATCATTAAGGTCATATTGGTATTTGCTTTTGCTGCTCCAATCAGAGTCTGAATTCCCGAATGTAAAAAGGTACTGTCTCCTAAAACTCCAATAACTGGGAAAAATCCCGCATCAGCAGCTCCTTTCGCTAGTCCAACTGAAGCTCCCATACAAACACAGCTTTCTATTGCGGAGTAGGGAGGAAGGGCTCCTAAAGTATAGCAGCCAATATCAGAGGCAACGAGAGTTTCCTTGTATTCAGCCAGCGCTGCCTTCAGAGCGTTAAAACTATCAGCATGTGGACACCCTTTGCAAAGCTGTGGAGGGCGGTTGGGTAAATCACTGGGGGTTTTTAATGTGGAGCTTTTTTCTGGTAACTCAAGAGCCGTGGCAACTCTTTCGACCGTTAACTCACCGGTCATAGGGAGGTGACCGCTCTCCTTTCCTTTAATGTTTAATTCGTTTGGGTAGATGCCTCTTAATAATCTTTCAACATAAGGGTAGCCCTCTTCTACCACTAAGAGGTTTTTGTGTTTGGAGGCAAATTCTTGCACCATTTTTTCAGGAATGGGGTAAGCCCCAATGTGTAAGTGGGGAAGTGGCGACTCTCTCTCAGAGTTGATTTCTAAGAAAAAGTTGCTTGCGATACCTGTGGTAATGACGGCCTGCTCTTCATTTGAAGAGTCATGAGTTACTGTGTTGTATTTTGATGTGCAGGTGAATTGTTTGAACTCATCTTGTTGGTTGACCAATTGATTCCATTGGACTCGACTGTTGGCAGGGAGCAGTGTCCATGAGCGACTGTTGGTTAATTTGGAGAGTTCATTCTTGGCTTTGGGAGCTGTGAACTTTACTTTTGAGCGAGAATGGGCCACTCGGGTTACTAAGCGGATCATGATGGGTATCTTGAATTGCTCTGAGAGATCGTAGGCTTCTCGGATCATCTCGTAGGCTTGTTGGCCGTTGGTGGGTTCTAAGCACATAATTTTAGCCATATCGGCAAAATATCGACTGTCCTGCTCATTTTGGGAACTATGCTGACCGGGATCATCCGCTACGACCACTACTAAACCGCCGTGAACATCGAGGAGGGCTGAGTTCATAAATGGGTCCGCTGCTACATTGAGCCCCACGTGTTTCATGGTAACCAATGATCTTTTCCCTACCATTGATGTTCCCAATGCTTCTTCATAGGCGGCTTTTTCCTTGGCCCTCCCAGAAACATAAGGGTGGTTGGGTTCATCTTTCTGCTTCAACATAAAATCAATAATTTCGGTGGATGGTGTGCCTGGATAACCATATGCAGTGGAAATACCTGCATGAATAGCTCCCATTGCAATTGCTTCATCTCCTAATAAAACCATTTCCTCCATTCCATATCCCCCCGGTATAAACCTAAATTTAACTCAAACCTTGTTTCATATCGTAAAGGTAGGCCTCTACCTCTTTATCTCTTGCTAAAGTGACCATGGTGTACCAGATGGGCTTTTTGTTTTTGGTTACCACAGGTTGAAAAGTAATCCCCCGTCTGACTAATTTATTACTTTTGGCGGCGGTCATTTGAGTGGTGGTAAAAATCAGATAGGGTCCTACACTTCGATAACCTAAGCCGTTCTTGTCACCAAAATCCCCCATTACTTTTCTGGCTTTTTCACAGTGCTTTTCTACTTTGTTCCAGTAGGTGGGATCATTGAGAGAGCCAATGGCTGCCGCCACTGAGATAGGGCTCATCTCTCTTGTTTGTAAATCAAGTTTTTTCCATAAAACTTTGGAAACCGCATGGTACCCAATTCGGAGTGCAGCCAATGCATGGGATTTGGAAAAAGTTCGAGTCACTATTAAATTAGAATACCTGGTGACCAAAGGAGCACAAGATTGTTTTTCAAATCCCTTTCCTAGATAATTAATGTAACACTCATCTACCACCACGGGTGTTGGGTGAACTTTTTTAATCAGTTTTTCAATTTCTACTGGGGTGTGTACACCAGATAAGGGCATATGAGGATTTGATAGATAGACAAATCCGACCCCTTTGCTGTTGGCGGCCAGGGCCTCTAGGTCCACATTGAGATCGTCTGACACGGGTACAAGTTTTATTCTTGAATTATATTCTCTGGCAAAACTAAAGAGAAAACCATAATCATGACTGCTCATAAGGATAGGTTTTTCTTGAGTGGAAAGAGATCGGGTGATCATGCGCAGTGTTTCAGTACTGCCAGGTTTCAAAAAGAGATGATCCACGGGAACTCCCATGGTTTTACTGAGCTCTTTTTTTAATTCTCCTTCAAAAAAATCTTGCATCCCGTAGCGATGAGAAAACTCAGTGGGGATTTCGTTAATTGCTTGTAGCGCGAGGGGGGATGGTCCCACAGGGTTTTCTACTGAATAGAGGGGGTAAAAGTAGCTCTCTACTTTTTGGGCGGTGAGTTTAGGAATGGCTTGATTAGGGGCTTTTCCTGAACTATTGGGTAGAGCCATTAAAGATCCATCCAAGAGGGGCTGGGCTAATAAACCTCCGCTGATCAGTCCTAACTGCTTCAAAAAAAATCTACGTGAGTCCGCCATGATCACCTCTAGCTATAAAAAATTTATTTGCACCTTCTATTGTTATGAAACTATGTGCTTTTTAGCAAGTACATGTTAGAATTTATTTATGTTTCAAAATAAAGTAGTCCAACGTTATTTGTTATCTGGTGGGATCATACTGATCCTTATCTTTCTATCCGTTTTGCTGGGCATGTCATTGCATCAAGAGAAACTCATCCTTAACCAGATCTACTCGCGAGCGGAAAGTATTTTTGAGAACATTACCCTCACTCGAAGATGGAATGCCAATTACGGTGGAGTCTTTATTAAAAAGCATCCAGGTATGAAATCCAATCCTTTTTTGACGAATCCTGATATAAAGACCGATGATGGAACCATCTACACTATGAAGAACCCTGCCCTGATGACTCGGGAAATTTCCAAATACGCATTGGAAGATGGGAAATTTGAATATCACATAACCAGTTTAAACCCCATAAATCCAAGTAATATGCCTGATGATTGGGAAAGATTAGCTTTGCAGCAATTTGCTAAAGGAGGGAAAGAAGCTACAGAAATTACCGAGAAGGAGGGAGCAAAAGTCTATCGATTTATGCGCCCTCTTAAATATGAGAAGGGCTGTGCTAAATGCCATGCTTTTCAAGGCTATAAAGAGGGAGATATTCGAGGTGGAATCAGTGTGACTCTGCCTTTTGATGAGACGATGAAGTTTCTTTCTATTAATCGAAAGACCTCAACCATTTTAGGAATCGGGGTCGTTCTGGTATTAGGATTGGTTCTTTATTTCTTTGTGTGGCGATTGATGAATTTATTAGTTTCTCAGAATAACCGGCTTTCCGATCTGAATGATACCAAAAATAAACTCTTAGGAGTTGCTGCTCATGACTTACGTAACCCCATAGGCATAGTAAAAAGCTACTTAGCTCTCTTTATTGCCGGACATATAGGTAAAGTGGATCAAGAGCAAAAAGATGTATTAACTAATATGGAACGGGTCTGTGACGAGATGTTGGTTCTGATTGATGATCTTTTAGATGTCAGTACGATTGAATCAGGTCAACTTGAATTGGAGGTCGAAGAGGTCAAAGTACATGATTATTTACAGAAAGTTAGAAATGAAAGTTCCTTGTTAGCTTCAGGGAAATCAATTGAAATCGATTTGAATGTGGAGGATAACTTTCCTGATCTTAAATTTGACCCGAAACGGATTAATCAAGTTTTGGGAAACTTAATTTCCAATGCCATCAAATTTTCTAAATCAGGCTCAAAAATCACCATTTTGGCTAAAACCGGTGATGATGAAGCCATCTTTTCTGTCAATGATCAGGGACAAGGGATACCTGAAGAAGAAAAATCCCTCTTATTTAAGTCCTTTAGTCGTACTAGCATCAAGCCAACTGCCGGAGAAAGGAGTACTGGCTTAGGTTTAGCTATTGTAAAGAGATTTGTGGAATCACACGGTGGTAAAATCTGGGTAGAAAGTAAACTGGGTGAAGGATCCACTTTTCGTTTTACAATACCCCTAAATAAGGGGTGATTGCTCTTGAAATGCTCTGAAGTAATTCTCCCACAATGAGCTTACCCTATAATAATTTTTTATAGGTATTATTTCAAAAACTTACTGAGAAAAATACAAATTTCTTTCTAATTATTGTGTTACAGCTTGAAAGTTATGTTATAAATGTGTCACGAATGTGTTTTTTTTCGAAAGGGGATATCATGAAAAAACATCAACTGACTCGAGGTATTTCTACCTGCATCCATTATCAAGAGAAGAAATTTAACTTGTATTTTCAAAATAATGAGGTGGTTATCAAAGAGTCCGAGGAAGATTATGCCATTGTCAGTTTGAAAAGTCAGCATGTAGCCTACAAAGCAACTCTCTTAGGGGGCTTTGTAATGGATGAAAAAAAGGTGGGAAAGCCTTCCTATCAATCCTTTTTCACCATTTTTTGGGATGATGAATTAGCTATGCCTGAACTGTTTTTCTCCATTTCTCCTAAAAAAATTACACGAAATTATAGTAAGGGTCAGTACATCGAGCTCGATGTAGAGAGAGTTCCCCGATACAACATCAAATATGAGGATAATGTAGAAGCCTGTATAGAAAGAAGCAGCAACAGAGGTTATGAATTTCAGTTTAACACCGGTTTTTATGGTGAGTTTTGGCGTGAAAAGGGCGGCAGTTACCATATTGTGTTTCAAGGAGACAAACTGAAGCCTGGTGAGGAAGTGCAGAACTCTCAATCCAAGTTTATTGTCTCAAGGTCAAAATACACAGACAATATCATTCTCTATGTCCAAGAAGATGCGGTGGTCACCATTAGTGATACCAAATGTTTTCAAGAGGATGCAGTAGAAGACTACTCCAAATTGGACATTTCAAATCAAAGAAGCACTCCAGCTATAAGGGTTTAATGAAATCTCTTGTTTCTCTTCCCTTAATTTGAGAACCTGTGCTTGGGTTTTTTCTTATTAATTAATTTTCAGTATATTGCGCTATGGAATTTTTCGATCAAATTGTTCAGTTTATTCAGTCAAATATCACTTTGGCCCCTTGGGTTATATTCGGTTTACTACTATTAGCTGGTTTTAATGTCCCTATATCTGAAGATGCCATGCTGTTTATATCAGCCACCTTAGCGGCTTCTTACCCTGACTATCTCGTCGGGCTCTTTTTGGGAGTTTATGCGGGGGCTTATTTTAGCGATCTCATTTGTTTTAGTTTAGGGCGCTACTTTGGAGATTATCTACTGACTCCGGGTAGTTTTTTTTCGCGCTTTGTCAAAAAGGAGAAAATCACCAAGGTGAGCTTCTTTTATGAGAAATATGGAATTATTACCCTCATTTTAGGGCGATTTATCCCTTTTGGAGTTCGTAATGCGCTTTTCCTCACTGCTGGCATTGGCAAGATGAATATCCTCAAATTTGCTCTTTCTGATTTGCTGGCTTGCACCATATCTTGCTCCCTATTTTTTACTCTCTATTATAAACTAGGGAAACCAGTTATAGAGTATGTAAAAAAGGGAAATGTGGTGATTTTTGGCATCGCTCTAGTGGTGGTGGCGGTCATATTAATACTTAAGCGGAAGAAAAAAAGTGAGGTTCCTACTGAGGGAACCGAGGTTTAGTAGTAGAAGAAATCTCCTACCAATTTGTAGATATCAGGATTCCAATTAAAAAGTTCTTCTCTCTGTGCTTGAGGTATCCAAAACACTCCTCGATGATAATGGGCGTCCGAAATTTCGTTGGGTGAGTCAAAGTCTGTTATCAGGGAAGCTTTGTAAAAATATGTAGTTACATTTATCATTTCGTTATCCCAGCAAAAGGGATATTGAGCTTTTCTCTCGCTTTGATGATCCACTCGAACCAAATAGCCTGTTTCTTCAAAGGTTTCCCGTACTGCGGTATTGGCGGGATGTTCACCTTCTTCGATCTTTCCTCCCGGTAAGTAGCAACGAGTCACTTTACTGGTAGGATCTTCCAGCTTGACGGTTAAAATCATTTCATTATAAATGCACAGGGCTGAGGCTCTTATTCTTTCTCGCATAGCTATCGAAAATAGCACATGTATTACCAATGTCCAATAAAAACCACTCATTATTTAATGAGGTTGACCGATGCAATTGAATCCGATTCGGCAACCCTGGATCCTCAAAACTTTTGGATCTAGAAGCAGCGACTTGACAGATCCCCTGGTTTTTATTATTAGCCTTGAGCTAAGAGGCGATATGAATTTGAACAAATTGAAAATGGCTTTGGCAATTATAATCCCCTTGGTGGTGTTCTTTCTTCCCCTAGAACTAATACCTCTTCCAGGTCTTACTCCCGTAGGGCAGCGTATGTTGGCGATCTTTATCCTCGCCTGTCTCTTCTGGGTGCTAGAACCTATTCCGGCTTTTGCCACCTCGATGATGATAGTCCTACTGGAGCTCGTTTTTATATCTAATAAAAGCTTTATCGGTCTAAGAAATTCCTTGTCTCCAGATCAGTTAGGCGATCTGATTCCCTATAAACAGATAATGGGTGTATTTGCTTCTCCCATAATTATGCTATTTTTAGGGGGCTTTTCTCTGGCCATTGCGGCCTCCAAGTATCGGCTTGATATGAACCTTGCCAGGGTTTTGGTTAAACCATTTGGCAAAAATCCAAAGTATGTCTTACTAGGTTTGATGCTGATTACGGCCGTTTTTTCTATGTTTATGAGTAACACCGCTACTACTGCCATGATGTTTGCTATTGTAACTCCTATTTTGGCGCTGTTTGATAAAGGGGACACTGGTAAAGTGGCCTTTGCCTTAGGTATCCCTTTTGCTGCTAATATTGGTGGTATTGGTACCCCCATAGGCACTCCACCGAACGCTTTAGCCATGAAGTACTTGCAGGGGGATCACCTAGTATCTTTCGGTCAATGGATGGGCTTTGCAATTCCATATGTTGCTGTTATGATAGCTTTTTTGTGGATTTTATTAGGGAGGGTGTTTCCTTTTAAAACCAAGGAAATTAGTTTGACCATCAAGGGAAAATTTCTAAAGACTCGCCCGGCTTATATCGTTTATTTCACTTTTGCTTTTACCATACTTGGATGGTTGACTGATTTTCTACATGGTATGAATTCCTATGTTATTGCCCTATTTCCAGTGACTATTTTTGTCGTAAGCGGAATCATTACACCTAAGGATCTTAAACTCATTAGTTGGGATGTCCTCTGGTTGGTCGCAGGGGGAATTGCCTTGGGTTTGGGTTTAGAAAAAAGTGGATTAACGAATGTATTTGTAGCGTCTCTGCCTTTTGAGAATATCTCACCCTTGGTGTTGATTTTACTAACGACGATTATTGCTATTGTGATGGCGACGTTAATGTCAAATACGGCCACCGCTAACTTATTATTGCCAATTATATTTTCATTAGGCACTGCCGTGAGTGCATCAACTAATATTAATAGCAGCCTTTTGATTATTGCAGTGACCTTAGCATGTTCTTTAGCTATGTCTCTTCCTGTAAGCACTCCACCAAATGCCATTGCTTATGCAAGTGGTTTGATCAAAGGGGGAAATATGGCTAAGGTGGGCGTTATCATTGGTGCAGTCGGTTTAATAATGAACTATGTGCTTATATTTATACTTTATAAACTACAGGTAGTCTGATTATGAATAGTCGCGACGAACTTTCCACCTATTACTCGCGGGTGGATGAATACTTTGATGACCCCGAGCAAAGGATACATTTAAAAACCGGGGAATGTCTCTTAGAACAGGAGCAGTTTAATGACCGGCTCTACTTAGTCATAAGCGGTGAATTAGTCACCAAATATAAAAACCCCGAGGGCAATTTCTGCGATGTATGGATCAGCAAGAAGGGAAAGGTGCTGGGAGTTCATAGCTTTTTTTCTCAATCTCATATTACTTTTGCCACGGTGATCGCCATTGAAGATGCTGAGATTGCTTATATGGATTATCCACAGTCTATGACCTTGGAAGAACAAGGTCGTTTTTATGCTAAGTTTATGCCTATTGTGATTTCAGAACTCTCCGATCGAAATAAGCGAATTGAACAATTTGCAAATCGACGAGAGATGGCCTACCGAAGATTGCAGGCTCATCAAAAATTGGCGCTATTAGGTCATTTATCCGCTGGCATTGCTCATGAACTGAATAATGCTATCTCAGTCCTGAAGAGTAATGTTCCTTGGTTGATTAAATTTTTTAAGCGCAATATTGAGGGTACCTATTCTTCCTTTGCCCATCTCTTTGAAATGGGATTAGAAAAAGGACGATGGCTGTCCACAACGGAGGCTCGAAAAAGATCTAAACAGTTAAGAAAAAAGTTTGATCTTTCAACCAATATGGCCAAGAAGATTGCTGGCACTGGGATATCAGATGAAGAACTAGCTGAACTTGGGGATATTAAAAAGGTGTCATCTGAACTTTTAGATGTTTGGGAATTAGGGGCTACCTTCTTCGATATGCGGGTGGCGGCCAATCAATCCCATCATGTGGTCAAATCGGTAAAGTCTCTCTCTGCGAAACATTTGGAGCGGGTTCCTGATATTGATATCAATGGTTGTGTAGAATCAGCCCTTTCTTTGATCCATGGAAAACTGAAAGATATTAAGGTGGATGTTGATTTACAGCCCCTTCCTTTGTTGGATGCGAACAAAGGAGAATTGGTTCAAGTATGGATGAATTTGTTAAGTAATGCGGTGGAAAGTTTAGTGGCTGCTCAAACAGAGGGTGCCACTATTAAAGTGACTTCCCAGCATGTTTGGAACTTAATTGTTGTCAAGATAACCGACAATGGTCCGGGTATTCCGTCTGAAATTTTACCTAAGATTTTCTTGCCAGATATGACCACCAAGGTTTCAGGACTTTCTTTTGGGTTAGGTCTGGGGTTGACATTTGTCCAAAATATTGTGGAAGATTATGGAGGTCAAGTCATTGTAGAGAGTGAACCTGGACATACTGTTTTTACTGTGAAGATTCCGCTGGGAGGCGATCATGTCAATTCTTAATATAATATGTGTAGATGATCAAAGAGAGGTGTTGGCTACTTTGGAAAAAGAGCTAGCCTACTTTTCTGAATGTTGTGACATTTCTTCCTGTGAAAGTGCTGAAGAGGCCTGGGAGGTGGTGGAAGAGGTCGATGAGGTTGGGCAAAATATGGCTTTGGTTATATGTGATCATGTGATGCCGGGTAAAAATGGAGTGCAGTTTTTAACTGAAGTGAGTGAAGATCAACGTTTTAATATGACGAAGAAGATTCTTTTGACTGGACAGGCAACTCATCAAGATACTATTAATGCCATCAATCATGCCTCGGTGGATCGTTATGTTGAAAAGCCTTGGGATACAGATAGTTTGTTAGACGAAATTAAACAGCTGCTCACAGAGTATATCATTGATGCGGGTATAGATTATGATCAATACCCTCAACTCATCGATCAAACCACCCTCTATCGTAAATTGCAAAAACAGTATTAAGGTTTTTAACCTGATTGGTTATTATGGAATCCAAAGAAGAAAATTTAACTCGGTTTATCCCCACTACGGCCCAAGAGATGCAAGCCAGAGGGTGGGATGAACTGGACGTGCTTTTTATTAATGGGGATGCCTATGTGGATCACCCGAGTTTTGGAGTTGCTCTTTTGGCACGGCTTTTAGAAAAAGAGGGGTATCGGGTTGGTATCATTTCCCAGCCTAAAGTCAATACCCGGTTTAGACAGTATTCTAAAGAAGAGACTTATGCTGATCTGAAAAAATTAGGAACTCCTAAACTCTTTGTGGGAATCTCATCTGGGGTTCTCGATTCGATGATCAATAACTACACTGCTAATCAAAGGTTTCGAAGAAACGACATGTACTCACCGGGAGAAGAGGGCGATCATCGACCTGATTATGCCAGTCAGGTTTTTGCAGAGGTGGCTCGAAAAGCTTTTCCCAATACCCTTTTAATAGGTGGCGGAGTCGAGTTCTCTTTAAGGCGTTTGGCCCATTATGATTACTGGCAAAATAAAATACTTCCTTCTATTTTAGAAGAGTCCCCCGTAGACCTCATGATTTATGGAATGGCAGAAGGTCCTTTGCTGGAAGTTGCCAAAATTCTCCAACAAGCAGATCCTGAAAAAGATCCCAGAGAGGAGCTTCGACAGCTAAGAGGGATTGCTTACTTTAAAGAAGATAAACAATTTAAAGTGAAAGACAGCACCAATTTACCCTCCTTTCAAGAGGTGAAAAAGGATAAAAAGACCTTCTTAAGATACACTAAAATGTTGCTCAACAAGAGCAATCCTCACCTGTCATCTATACTTATGCAAAAAGGTAAGAAAGGTGTGGTAGTGGTCAATCCACCCGCTCTTCCTTTAACAACTAAAGAACTAGATCATATCTACAATGCCCCTTTTACCAGAGAACAGCATTATTCTTATCAGGAAAAAGTTCCGGCAGCTGAGATGATCAAATGGTCTATTACGGTAAATAGAGGGTGTTTTGGAGGATGCGCTTTTTGCGCGATCACTTTACATCAGGGAAAAGAGGTGCAGTCGCGGAGCATACCTTCGATTGTTCGAGAAGCGAAAACCATGTCCTATCAAGATGGGTTCACGGGTTTTATTTCAGATTTGGGGGGTCCCACTGCCAATATGTTTGATCTGGGTTGCAAAGATGACAGCTATAAAAAATGTACACGCAGTTCGTGTTTAGCTCCTAAAATGTGTCCCAATCTCCGAACCGATCATAAACAGCAGATTAAATTATTAGATCAGGTCATGGCTCTGCCGAAAGTTAAAAAGGTAGTGATTGCCAGTGGAGTTCGCTACGACCTTGCTATGAAAGATAAAAAGTATTTAAAAAAACTTATCAAAGATCATGTGGGGGGGCATTTGAAAGTAGCTCCTGAGCATATGGATGATGAAGTTTTAAATTTAATGAACAAAACCTCTTTCAAAGACTTTTTAGCATTTAAAGAACTCTTTGAAGGGATGTCCAAAGAGTGTGGTAAGAATCAGTATCTAGTTCCTTATTTCATAGGCTCTCTGCCTGGTTCCACTCCAGAAATGATGAAAGATCTTTCTAAGTATCTAGAAAAAGAAAACT
>CAYFLR010000003.1:112373-122171 GCA_964343805.1 uncultured bacterium
ACAGGTGCAAAACTTTATTCCTCTGCCTATGACTCTAGCGGGAGCCATCTATTGGAGCGGTCTTCACCCTAAAACCTTTAAACCTCTATTTGTGGCTAAAAGCTTTAAAGATCGAAAGAAGCAGATGGATCTGCTGCAAAGTTTTAGAAAGCAGGTTAAAAAGGGAAAGAAGAAGTTTTCTAAAAAAAGATATAAAACTAAGTCTAGATAAGGATTTTATAGAAAACTTTTCAAAAGACTCTCTGTCTCTCGCCTTCGTAGACAAAAAGTGTTATCCCCAATATGCCCCGAACCACTCTCAGCCATTGAAGTACAACCGGCAAGGCATTTCTTGGCAAATGGGCACTTGGCACAGGTTCCCTGCAAGTACTTAGTCTTAGACCTAAATTGCTCAAAATGGGTTTTAGAATTCCAGATGTTAGATAGAGGGGTTTTTCGCACATTGGCTTCGATGAACTTATCACCAAGAGACAGACATCCGAGGATATCTCCATTGCTTCTAATACCCAAAACGGATCGGCCCGCCTTGCAGCCGTTCCAGGTTTGATGCAAGAAATGAAAGGTCGGATCCAAAGGAAAGTAACCAAAATCATCAGTTAATAGAAGGTTGATTCGGTGGGATTTATTTTGTAAGAGATCTTTTACTTTTTCGGTAAAGAGCGTGTATTGCTCTTCATTTAGCACCTGTTCATGATTAAAGCGATCTCCTCCTACATGGGCCAGTTGAACTTGCCAGCCAATACCTGTATCTTGCAGTAACTCAACAAAAAGATCAAAATCTGCGAGATTACAACTCATAAAGGTGGTGATAGCAGTGACGGGAATGTTTGCTTCTTTTATTTGATGAAGGGCCTGCAATGAAGATTCAAATTTATCCACCCCTCTAATTTTTTTATAAGTGGATGCACAAGCCCCATCAAGGCTTACGCCGATTACTTGGGGGGGGAGTTGGGTGAGTTTTGAAATAATATCACCATTAATAAGTAAACCATTAGTTATAATATTTAAATCCATCTTCTGTTTTTTGACTTCCTCGCTGATCATATGCCAATCAGAACGAAGGAAAACCTCTCCACCCAGTAACGTGATTCTATGTGCTCCCAAATTTTTGATTTGAATGATTATACTTTTAATTTCAGAAAAACTCATTTCATCAGGACGTGTCTCTCCAGAGTTGGAGGCACAGTGGATACAGCGTAGGTTGCAGCGGTTGGTTATTTCGAAGATGACTTCTTTTAGTTTATGCTTCATGGGTTTAAAAATTGATTGAATCAATAATAGTGTAGGTGTTTTGTCGGGTGGAAAATTCTAATGTGAGAGAATTGAAGGAGCGACTATGACTTTTAATGTATTTATTATCATCTTCAACAAATAAGGTGAATCGGTAGGTGGATTTGAGATCTATTTTTTTATCTTCAAAACTGGCTTCCTTTCCATTGAAATTAAGGGTCTTAAAGTATTCTTCTCTATTGTTAACAACTTTATAAACTTCCACCTTTCTATTAAGGAGGGGTTCTCCCAAGGCATTTAATACTTTAATTGTTTTTTTATTAGAAATCTCATCATCTGGAATATCCTTTGTTAGAACCACAACACGCCCAGTTAAAAAGGTGTCCATGATTTTCACCGGAAGATATTGATCAGGATCCTCTCCTGTAATATGGGTTGATTTCCGTTCAGGGATAAGATCATGATCGAATGTGTCTAGCGAGATTCCACGTTCTAAAGTCCGGTACTCCTCACCAATCTTTTTCTCATTTTCATCAAGAAAATTGATTTTAATAGAGGGGAGGGGGAGAAGTTCGGTATCTATCACTTGGATCCAAAATCTATCTAGGCTATGTTCATGAGCTTTGTATACAGGTCTACTGAACTGTACTCCATATTTCATAACAGCCCCATCATCCATTACGTCACTGCATGAAGTCTGAGTTAATTGAGCGATGAACATACTGCCCATAACAATCTTTTTGAACAGGCTCTGGTATTCTAACCACAATATCCTGACTTCAGATTCCAATTGCTCGATTTGTGGGAGTTTTATTTTTACTAATTCATAAATTGAGATGAATTCATTTTTGTCCTGATTGAGAAGGTGACAGACTCCCAATTGGAGTTGGGATTTAATATCCTTTGGTTGATCTTTTAAGTGTTCATTGAATAACTGGATGGCAGTTTTATAGTGACCCTCTTTCATTTGGCTTTGAGCTTCAACAAGGATGGGGCTTAAGTCTTTCATTATTTTATCCATTTGTAAGAGTCTTGAAATATCAGCATACAACTTTTAAGGGGAAGATGCGACTTTATTTTATTTGGTTTGATCCTTTTGGGATGATAGGATAGTCTTTTCCTAGCTTTTGTGGAGGTAGCAGATGTTACAAGGGAAGCCAGTTTTTAAGTTTTTCGCTCTTCTAATCATTCTTGCAGGGTTTGCTTTTGCTCATTGTACCAAGGATATGGCAGAGGGCTTTAATAAAGAGGGTGAAAAGGAAAAATGTGAGGGAGCGGGGAGCGATCAGTGTACGGTAGATGATGACAAAGAGGTCGCCTTTCGTAATAAATGTCTGAATCATAAATTTGAAGTGTTTCAATGTGAATGTGATCATTTCATCTGCAGTCATAATATTAAGGGTATGGATAACAAAAGCAAACGGCCCAATGATTTCTTTACAGGAGATGTGTATGCGATCTTAAATGAACCCTTTATCCTACCAGAGGATTCTTCTGCGATCATTGCCTCCCAAAAGGTGGTAATCAAGTTGGAGCAATTAGAATCGACCTGCAATGATCCATGCAAATGCCAAGGGAAAACCACTTTAAAGATGAGTGTTCGAGAAATAAGGAAAAATCCGGAAACCTTTGACCTTGTTCGTTCAGAAGAAGACCTGTCACAAGGAACCTACCATAAAGATTTTGGTGAGTTTTACCTCGCCTTTTTGGGACTCTCAAAAAAAGGATGCGATAAAGCGGACAAAAATCCCTTAGAAGCTATTTTCTATATAGAATCCAAATCCCGTGATTTTAAACAGGTAGAAATGAAATTGGATCAGCCTCAGGTTCTAAAGAAAATGGAACAGGGGGTTTTGGAATCCGAAAAAATAACCATAAATGTGAATAGCATTCATCCCACCTGCATGCTTTTTTGTGAGGAGCAGGTTCAGTCAGCTGCTTGGCTTTCCATTACCTCCGATGAAACTAAACTCCCAGGCTTAGTGTTGAATAACAATTCGAACTCTTTTATTGTTTACGAAACCATGGATGAATTAGAGAATCTTCATTTTAGTTCCTTGAAGACACCTTTCTTCTGTCAGCTGACTCCTGAAGGAGATGGTGAAAGACAGAATTCTAATGAAGTAATTAATATGATGATAACCAAAACTCATATGTCTAATTATACCTGCCCTTTTGTAGGAGCTCGGCCCATTGATAAAGGGGAGCATCCGAAATTGCTAAGGGGAACTGATATAGTTTCTGACAAGAATTATGGCTTTTATTTTACTGGTGTTTTCTCTCTAGAGGGAGAAGAAAATAATCCCCTATATTTAACTCACCTAGATAATAGTAATGACATTTCTTGGTTTAAAGACATCGGAGCGCGGTCCCTCTCGGGGAAAAATCATATTGTAGTTGATAATGCTGGTGATATTTATATTGCTGGTGAGACAATTCAAGGTATTGGGGGTGAAGAGATAACTGGCCATCGTATCTTTATTGCTAAGTACAGTGAGTCAGGTGACCCAATTTGGCACAAGTATTTAGGAAATGCAGACAATACCAATGAACAATATGGTGTCAATGATCTAATTAAAACCATCGATAATAAGGTGGTAATGGCAGGCTTTACTCATACTGCTTTGGACAATCATAATAACTCAGGAGAGGCAGATGCTTTTGTGGCTCAATATGATGCGGAGGGTGAGCTAAATTGGCTGCAAATAGTCGGGAGCGAACAATCAGAAGTGGGTAAAGCAGTAGTGGCAGATAGAGATGGAAATATCACTTTGTTAACAAGTAAGGGGCAGATCCACCTCAGTCATTTTTCTTCGGAAGGAGAGAAACTTTGGTCAAAGGCCATCGAATCCCATTTTGAGGAACAGGGTTTGGATATAGTCTATAAGAAAGATTATGGATATTTTGTCAGTGTTCTCCAAGGTAATAATAAACTAGCCGTCTCGGAATTAAATGAAGAGGGAGAGTTGAAAAAAGAGAATCTAGTTTATGAAGGGGAGAGTCAAATTGCCAATCATCAACTCGATATAAACAAGGAAGGAGTTCTCTTTTTGCAGGTGGGTGGGACTATTTATTCGAGACCGGTGGATGGCACCAAATGGCAACCGAGATGGCAAAAAGAAAACGTGCCGAAAGAGGCCATAATTCATAGTTTAAGAATTACCAAAAGTGATGAACTCATAATAACCGGCGCAAAAGAAGGAGAGGTCTTTATATGGGCAAATTGAAAACCTGCCCCTGGGCCCAGAGAGGTTGACAATTAACCGGTCCTTTCTTTGGTAAAGCAGAGCCTTTCTTAATTATGGGAAGGAGTTCGTTCAAGGCTCTAAATACCAGATCATATTCTAAGTTGATTCGTTGTTGTCTGAGAGTTCCATAAAACTTGCTAAGCTCGGATAGGGGATCTTTCGCATCAAGGAGATATTGATAGATGAAGTCCACTTGCTGGGCGGTGGATCTGGGTCTGGTAAAAAGTTCGCTCACTTCATGAGTTCTTGCAAGAGAAGGATCCTTTTTTTCATAGAGATATTGCTCTCTGTCCATCTCACGTTCTAAAGGATATGCTGAAATATAGGGCTTACCAAGGGTTTCAGCCAGTAGCTTCGACCCTTTGCCAGAAGTGGTGGGGGGGAGTGAACTCAAACGAAAGAGTTGAAAAAAGATATCTTGAGGCACGGCTCCCACATTGACCATCAATATTTCCCCTGATTTGATGGATCCTAATTGGGTGGAGAGCTGGGCATCGGCCAACGCCATCCACTTCACTCTTTGCTTCACTTCAGGTGAGTCGGCGATGAATTTCTTCATATAACCCACTTGAGATGTTGAAAGTTGAGCTACTATAGGGACAATAATTCCCCCTTTCAAGGAGCCTGGGTTTTCTTTGATGAGTTTTATCAGGGCTTCTGTTGTTCTCTCTCTGCCAGCTTGATCAAAGGTACTTCTGTCCACTCCATACCAGGTCATGCTTTCAGATGATTCCATAGCCTGAAAAAGCTCATAAAGTGGTTTGCCTTTCTCTTGAAATGTCTCTTTTGAAAGGTGTTGGCGAACAAATTGTTCCCAATTGGTGACCTCAGGAATCAAGTTAAGAGCCCCAAGGTGATGCAAGTGTACCAATTCTTTCTTTTTTAAAAATTCATTATAATAGGCATCTTTTGTAATCCAACTTTGGGGATTGAGGGCAATGAAATGGGTGGTGTGGAGACCGTTATAAAGCTTGCCATCAATTCCTCCAGTTAATGCTAAGGGGAGGACCTCAACCTTTGCCCTTTTGTTAAAATAGTCTCGACTTTGCAAAGAGGTATTATGATGGGGAATTTCAACTCTTTTATCGGTATCAATCCCATTAAACCCTGGAAATAGGACTTCTAACTTATCAAGCTGTTGTTTAGATTTGGCTCCTTCATAGATCACCTCAAAATGTCCTGCAAAACCTAATTGGCGGAGTCTTTTCATGCACAGCAGGGTGTGAGATTGATGTCCCATTCCAGGAGCTTGGTTAATGAGTATTCTAATTGTGGATTGCTGCTTAAGAAAGCTTTCGATCTGCTCTGTTTGGGCGGTTAAATTGTTGGCAGCATGAATAGATGAAGTATTGTAAAAGAGGGGGGGGAGAGAAGTAAAAAATAGCAGTATTATTAAAAGTTTAATATGTCTGATTGATATTGATCTAATCATCTTTAGTTCCTGCTCCGATAGTGTTTATGAATACCTAAATCATAACATAGCCCTAGAGTTTGATGGAAGAAAATTACCGGGCAATATGGTATAATAGGGGTTACAGTAAATAAAAAGGGAGAGGGAATATGAAGCTCATTGAAAAAGTTAAGCTCTTGTTAATATGGCTTATTTCAGGGTCTTTTTCCTTGGTTTTGGCAGCCTGTTATGGGGTGCCTTCGGAAGATTATGGCTCGCCAAAGTTGCCTTCAGAGCCTGAACCTACTAATCCAGGTGGTGTGCCCGAAACGGACTCCGATAAAACCTCTTCTTCTGATAGTAAGTATCTCGATTTTACGGTGAAAGATGCCAAAGGCAATCCAATACCCAAGCTCGAAGTCAATCTTCATGAAGACGGTGAAACTTTTAAAACAATGGAGACAGATGAAAAAGGGAAAGTGGAAGTCGCTGATTACGAAAAGATAAAATGGGTGAAAATCACTGACAAAGATGGCAAGGAAAATGGAGGCGATTTTGCTTCGGCTAAATTTAAAATCCTGGGAAAGGATGTGAAGTTTAAAAGCTATAAAGTGGTTCTTTCTCCCAAAGTGGAAGAGCCTTCCACAACTAAGACCATCCGGCTTACCGAAGGATCAACTGGTCAATATTCCTATGACGGTGGGATGAAGTTAGGGCTCTATTATAATGATGAGCTCAAAGAAGAAAAGGTAACTGATGGTTCTGGTGAGCAAACTTTTGAAATCCCAGCCTCGGAAGATATATCCAAATATTCTATCAAGTTTTCGGATCCTGACTCGGAAAAGAGTTGTATTAAGCCAGAACAGTTTTATTTGTCTGAAGATCAAGATGTCTATGAAATTAGGATGGTCAAAGAGTGTTCAACCTAGTCCGTACTCAGCTCATGCGCCTTTATCAGGCGCTTGAGATTCAAACTCATCCCCTTAAATATCTTTTTTTGGAAATTACCCAAAAGTGTAACCTCAGCTGTTTACATTGTGGGTCAGACTGTAAAAAGAGCACTCATAAAGAAGAGCTGACCACCGAACATTGGAAGGTGGTGATTGACGATATTCATCAGAATTTTGGCGATCAGGTAGTATTTGTCATTACGGGAGGAGAGCCTCTTCTTCATCCAGACTTATTAGAAATTACAGCCCATATAAATTCAAAGAACATGAGATGGGGGATGGTTTCTAATGGTTTTGCCTTAACCCAGCCCAAGTTTGATCAGCTTCGTCAAAATGGTCTTTATAGCATCACCATCAGTTTGGATGGTTTAGAGTCTATTCATAACAGATTGAGAGGTCATAAGGACTCTTATAAAAAGGCAGTAAAAGCCATTAAAATTGTGACGAGTTCAGATATCCCTATGTTTGATATAGTCACTTGTGCCCAACCGGCTGTTCTAGGCCAGTTGGATGAGTTAGCAGAGCATTTAATTGGATTAGGAGTGAATAGGTGGAGAATTTTCCGGATTTTTCCATCGGGCCGAGCCGCTGACAATGACAATATTCTGCTTAGTTTTGATCAAACCTGGGAGTTGCTGGATTGGATTAAAGAGAAGAGACCTTATTATCAGCAAAAGGGACTCTCTTTGGGAGCCAGCTGTGAGGGGTGGGTCCCTATGAATATCGATCAGCAGATTCGTGATTTTCCCTTCTTTTGCCGATCAGGGGTGAATTTCGCTTCCGTTTTAAGTGATGGCACCATCACTGGATGTAGTAATAATCATTCATCTTTTTATCAGGGAAACGTTTTAAAAGATGATTTTAAAACCACTTGGGATAATGAATTCCAAGACATGCGCCAAAGAAAATGGGTGAAAAATACTTCCTGCAAAGGATGCAAACACCTGAAAATCTGCAAGGGAGGTTCTATTCATTTATGGAACCTCGATTCTAAAGAGTGTGCCTTCTGTTATATGGTCCCGTAGCCTTTTTAAACATTCACTTAACTAATTTCCTAAGTTTCCGAAAAGGATTAAAAGGAGAAAATTATGAGATGGATGTTTGTTTTGCTTATCTTTCTGTTTCCAACAGGTTGCAAGGAGTCGGAAGGTGACTCGGAAAGCAAGTCAGCTTACGGAATGAATCGTGCTGAAGAGTCGGAAGGTGAATTTCCTCATTTAAAGCAAATGGCTGAAATTATAAATAAAGTCGGGGATGGAAAGGTCGCCACTATTGAAGAGAGTGATTATAGTCAAGACCTCATTGACCAGATTATTTGGTATTTCGATGACCAGATCATTCGTTTGGATGAGTTACAGGCCGCTTTTATAGAGGCCGAAGAGGGAGATCCGGTCAACTTCAAAGCCTTGCTAGAGCTGGAAAGTAGGGAAATGGTGGATATTTATCTTGCTCTAACCACGAGTGAGGATGAATTAAATTACTTTGTACCAGAGTCAAATGATATGTTGGCTACCTTCTTTTTAACTATCCGGCAATCAGGTCAAGGTTCTGTTCTTAAAGGAGATTTTGGTGATTTAACTTTAGCTACTGAATCCGAAATGGAAAAGGAGAGAATCGCTCTTTACAATGCTTTGGCCAAAGAGCATTTTGCAGACAATGATTATTCCATCGTAAAAGACTGTGAAGCTTTTTATGCCAGAACCAAAGAACTTAGAGATTACACCGAGAAGTTAGTTCTCTACTTTCATAACCTATTTGATGGAGAAAAGGGGGAATTTCCAGCCCCTCCAGCTAACTATGCTCAAATGAAAGGAAAAGCCATTACTTTTCTTAATTGGATCCGAGGCGTGACTTTTGATGATAGTGAAGATCTTTTTGAATCGCCCCAAATGCTCGCCCAATTAGAAGCAGAACTGACAGAATTAGAGGGGGAAGGTGAGGAACCAGAGGAATCTTTTAATCTGGTGCTTTCTAGCTCTCCTATTATTTTAGAACATCGAGATGGATATCGAAAAACCAGAGCTAAAAAACCCATGGTAGCTACTTTACAAGCCAATTTAGTTAAGGTGGGTTATAACTTTCTGAAGATAAATGGAAGATATAATAATGCCGTAGCTCTGGCGGTGCGTTTAGATCAGAAGAAGTATGGAATCTCTGGTAAAGGAAAACAGGTTACACAAGACTACTTTGATAAGGTGAAAGCACGGGCCGATAAAGTGGTGGTGCCCGCAATGTTAGATCATAATTCTACCAGTGACCCAAAGGAGGTTTTTCCGGTTAAAGGGATTACCAATTTGGGAGAGATAAAAACCTGGACCCGCTCTTTTGGTTTTGTGCGATCGCTGACCAGATTGCATGCTGGTGTGGATATATATGGAAGCTGTGCCAATAAACAAGATGTAGTTTCTATGGTTAAGGGTGAGGTTCTCTCGGTATCAGATTTCTATGGTCAAACTCACCAAGTCACAATTAAACATGAGAATTACACCGTCCGTTATGGAGAGTTAGATCCTGCATCGATACAAGCTGCAAATATAAGTGTAGGAACTAAAGTAAAAGCCGGTCAAAAGATCGGAACCCTAGGGCAGCTCATTATTAATGGGAGAGTCCATAAGACTTGTATGTTGCATGTAGAGATTTATGAAAAGGGAACGGGGGTGAACCCTAAACTTTCAGCGAAAGGTAGCGGACGGCCTAGCTCTACCGATAATGTATCCTTTCAACGGGTCAATAAACTACGAAACCCTTATAAGAAAGTTCAGGCTCTTTTTCAAAAAAGTATCAACTCCCGACGATAAGTTGGCTCGATGCGGAATAGATAAAGTATCCTCCGGCTGCCACTAATAAAATCGCACTCACTCCTTTAGAATAGCGTAGCCAGTTTCCTGCGCGGGGCAGTTTTCCTAATTTCATTATTCCAAAACCGAGAGCGAGGAGTAAAGTGGAAAAACCCAGAGAGTAGACAAACATGAGAAGCATG